>JAPLSO010000055.1:31573-45834 GCA_026398595.1 Spirochaetota bacterium
GCCCCCGCGCGGACGGCCTCGCCGCCGACAAAAGAGCCACAGAGCTGCCCCGATCGGGCTTTGTCCTGGAAGGGGCCGAGTTTCCGGCCCCGGCTGACAGGGCTGACCTGAACGGCGTCGTGGTATCAGGAACGGGCACCGATTTCAAGAAGCGTATAACGCCAGCGGAGGCAGAGCTGCGGCCGCGGCAAGCGCCTCGAGACCAGCCCGTATGGCAAGAGCCTCGCCTTTTTCAAAACGCTCTAGAGAGCGTTCGCTTTCCCTGAATATATTCCCGCCTATGACGAGGAGTGAAACCGCCCTGACCTTCCTCGCTTGAGCCACGATATATATGCAGCTCGTTTCCATCTCCTGCGCCAGGACACCTGTGTCGACAAGAGCGCGCAGCTCCCCGGGGCTGTTGTCCCTATAAAACGCGTCATGCGTGCGGATGATGCCTGTCATCGCCGCGGGGGAAAAACCCGCCACGGTCCGCCGTACGATATCCAGCAGATCGGGGTCAGCAACAGCCGGGAAATTCGGTCCAAGGTAAGCGCGCGAGGTACCTTCGTCACGTATGGCCGCGTTGGCGATAATTATATCGCCTGAGCCCAGGGACGAGCTGAACGCGCCTGCCGAACCCAGTCGCAGGAATACGCGTACGCCGAGGTTGCACAATTCTTCCGTCACGATCGCCGCGGAGGGCGCTCCCATCATCGTTGTCGCTATGGTGACCGCGATACCCTTATAGGTTCCCCAATACACGAGAAGCCCTCTTTTTGAATTGACAAGACGGGCATCATCAAGAAGCAAGGCCGCGCGCGTGGCGCGTTCCGGGTCTCCGACGATCATGGCAACCGGGGCGATGTCCTTGCTTTCACAATCAAGATGCCGCTGGCCCATATGACCTCCAAGGAATCATAGTTTCTTCGGTTTGTTTGCCTGGCGCTCTTCCTTCGCGGAATAGATGGCGAGGGCCGCGACGGTCGCGATGTACGGCCAAATCTGTATCAGTTCGGATGGAATCCGCAGCGAACTCAGGTAAATGGAAAACGTCATTACAATTCCGAAGAGGAATGAGGCTCCCATCGTCCCCAGGGGAGTCGCCATGCCGAGAGCCGAGGCGGCGACAGCTATGAAGCCGCGGCCTCCCGTCATATCCCTGCTGAACCATGAGACATACCCCATCGACAGGTACAGACCTCCCAGCGACGCAAGCACGCCGCTCAACATGAGGGCGGCCAGTTTGATCCTGAAAACACGTATGCCTACGGATGAGGCGGCGTCGGGATTCTGCCCCACGGCCTGCACCCGGAGTCCAAAGGGCGTCCTGTACATGAGTATGGAATAGAGAACCACGCAGAGCAGGCTGACATACACCATGATATTGTGGCCGCTCAGGATCGCGCCAATCACAGGTATCTTCCCCACGAGGGGTATGTTCCAATTGGGGATAGTGAGGCTTTTCAGCGAGGAGGATACGCTTTTATCGTGCGAAATGAGGGAAAGAATGAAGATCGTGATTCCCGAGGCAAACATGTTCAGCGCTATCGCCGAGATGAATATATTGGCGCGGAGCTTGAGCGCGAACCAGGCAAGAATACAGGTTATCCCGACCCCCGCGACAATGCCTGACGCGACCGCGAGCCAGAGATTCTGCGTAAAGGCGCTGACGGCGACGCCGACGAAGGCAGCTACCAGCATCGTTCCCTCGAGGGCTATGTTCTTCACGCCGGCCATCGAGGAAATCGATCCGCCGATCGCGGCCAGCAGGATAGGCGTGGTGACGCGCAGCAATGAACTTAAAAAACCTATGGAGAGCAGGCTGCTGGCGATATTGCTGTTCATCGGCGCGCCTCGGACTTTCTCAGGATGATCCGGTACCGCCAGGTTTCGAGAAAGCCCTCCGAGCTGATGAGAAGGATTATGATTCCTTCGAGGACATTGACGAGTTCGGCGGGAACATCGCCCATAAGCGTCATCACTGAACCGCCTACCTTGAGGTACGAAAGAAAGATGGAGCTTGGCAGCACCAATAAAGGATTGTTGAGCGCCACCCGCGCGACGACGACGCCATCCCATCCAAAACCGGGCAGACCCTCGTACAGAAAGCGGTGGTCGATGCCCTGTATCTGGATGATTCCTCCCAGACCCGCTATCGCGCCTCCCAGGACCTGGCACCTTATGATGGTCTTTTGTATATCGATGCCGCCGACCTTGGCGAAATTGATATTCGCCCCGACCATCCTGGTACGATACCCTTCCTTGGACTTATACAGCCAGAACCAGATGAAGACGGCCAGCCCGATCGCGATTAGGAAGCCGACATGAAGACGCGTCCCCGAGAGTATCCTGGGCAGCTGGGCTGTAGGAGCCAAGGTATAGCTGGTCATCTCTCCAGCGGCCTTGTCGCGGAAATGATAATTGATGAGGTAAATGCCGAGAAACTGCGCGACATAGTTGAGCATGAGGCTCGAGACAAGCTCATTGGCCGAGTATTTGGCCTTGAGATACCCAGGTATAAAGCCCCACAAGGCCCCCGCGCTCGCGCCAACCATCATGATCGCTACCTGATGGATGCCAAAGGGCATGGATGTGGAGAGGGCGAACGCGGTACCCACGGAGGCGCCGATGAAGAAGGATCCTTCGGCCCCCATGTTGAATTGCCTGGCCTGGAACTGGACTGCTATCGCCAGCCCCGTGAAGATGAGCGGCGTCGCTATTTCGAAGAGATTTCCAATCAATACCTTCGACATGAAAGGACCGAGGAAGAAAGAGCTCAAAGTGACCGCTTTGTCGTTGCTGACGAGGAGAATGACAAGGGCGGCGATCGCCGCTCCCAGGAAAATGATTATCGTGATCCTAATCGATCGGAAATGCTTCAGGATAAAATCATCCATCTTTCGGCCGCCGGCCTTCATACCCCAGCCTCCTGATGTTTCGCGCCGAGCATATACGGGCCGAGATCCGCGGGAGACAAACCTTCGTTGTTCGTGAACTGGGCTGTGATCCTGCCCCCGTAGAAGACCAGTATCCGCGACGAGAGCATGAGTATCTCGTCGATGTCAGCCGATATGAGAAGAACGGCGCAGCCCGAGTCTCTCTGCTTCCGGATGAGGTCATGGATCAGGTCCATCGAGCCCACATCGATGCCCCGCGAAGGCTGGTTGAAGACAATCACCTTGGGGTTGGACGAAAGCTCCCGCCCGACGACAACTTTCTGCATATTGCCGCCGGAAAGCGATTCGACGGCGGCTTTGCTTCCTGCCGCCAGGATCCCGTACTGGGCCATTATTCCAGCCGAGTGTTTCTGGATAAAACCATAGTCAAGGAAAAAGCCGCCGGAAAAGGGTTTTGACCCAAAGCAATTCACGATGAGATTATCCTCGATAGTCTCGCTCACCGCGACACCATCGCGCAGCCTGTCATCGGGAACATACGACAGCCCTTTTTGCCTGCGTTCCGCGATGCTGAGACCGAGAAGATTTTCCTCGTTCATCTCTGCCGAGCCAAGGCTGGGCTCAAGAAGCCCTGCCAGTATCTGCGCCAGCTCAGTCTGCCCATTTCCATCGACTCCCGCGATGCCGAGTATTTCGCTCAGGTGCAGGTCGAAGGAGACGCCATCGAGAATCCTGACGCCGTCTTTCGCGCTTGAGCCCAGGTCGCGCACGCTCAAGACAACCGGCCCCTGCTTAAAACCGGGAAGTCTGCCGAAAGACAACTCTCTGCCTACCATGAGCTGGGCCATCTCATGCTCGGAGAGATCCGCGGTTTTACGTGTCACGACGATATGACCCTGCCGCATGACCGTGACTTGATCAGAAATGGCCTTTACCTCTTTCAGCTTGTGGGAGATGAATAATATCGTGATACCGCTTTCCCTGAGCCTGCGGAGGGTCATGAAGAGTTCATCGGTTTCCTGGGGGGTAAGCACGGCCGTAGGTTCATCCAGAATCAGAAGGTCCGATTTCCTGAAAAGCGCCTTCAGTATCTCGACCCGCTGGCGAAGACCGACCGAGAGATCCTTAACCTTCTTGTCGGCGGGGACGCGCAGCTCGAAACGCGAAGAGAGTTCATCCACAAGCTCTATCGCTTTTTTCCCATCGAAGAACAAGTGCCTGACCGGTTCCTGTCCGAGAACGATATTCTGGGCTACCGTCAGATCGGGCGCCAGCATGAAGTGCTGATGCACCATCCCGATCCCGAGCTTGATGGCCTCGTCCGCGCTTGAAATAGCAAGGGGTTTCCCATTCAGCAGAATCTCGCCGTTTTGGGCGCGTTCGATGCCGAAGAGAATGTTCATCAACGTGCTCTTGCCCGCCCCATTCTCTCCAACGATGGCATGGATAGTGCCGCGCTCGACAGAAAAAGAGACATCTCGGTTGGCCACAACACCATTGGAGTATACTTTGGTGATTCCTCTCACCTCGAGAATTACATCATCCATTTCAGCTCTATCGCTCTCTATGCTTAAAATAACGGCGCAGAAAAACCCTTCTGCGCCGCTTTTAACATCCTTCGCTAAACTTACTTGCCTAAGGCCGTATCTACCTTGATAGTTCCGGCGAGCACCATTTTCTCGAGAGACTCGACCTTTGCGCGTATCTCCTCAGGCACCTGCGCCCGGTAAATCGCGTTGTCCGCCAAGCCTACGCTGCTGTCGGAGAGGCCAAGATATTCCGCAGTGCCATATTTCAGGCTGTCCTTGGCAGTCAGAACGACAGCTCTGTAAAGCGCGGCTCCCGCGTTCTTGATCACCGAGGTAAGAATCAGGTTTGCCTTTTCGGGATCCTGATCCTGAATCATATCGGCCTGATCCGTGTCGACGCCGATCGCGTAGGCCTTTACCGATTTGGCTGCGTCGAAGACACCGAGGCCCGTCCCGCCGGCGACGCTGAAGATGATATCGGCGCCCTGGCTGTACTGGGCGAGAGCAAGTTCCTTGCCCTTGGCAGGATCGTTATAGGTTCCGGAATATGATACGAGGACTTTGACTTCCGGATCGATGTAGCGCGCTCCCTGGAGGAAACCCGCCTTGAAATCATTGATGACCGGTATATCCATTCCACCGATGAAGCCGATCACTTTTTGCTGATTCGCCAAGGGCATCTTGGACTTCGTGACCATGGCCGCCAGGACGCCGGCCAGAAAGGACGGCTCGTTCTGCTTGAAAAGAATGGAATAGACATTTCCGAGATTCCCCTTGGAGTAATCAACGGAAGTGTCGTAGATGATGAATTTCTTCTCGGGATGCTGAGGCGCGAGCTCCGTCACATACGGAGCCGTCGAGAAGCCCGCGGTTATGATGATATCCCAGGGCGCGGCCGAGAGGGTCGCTATGTCGGTCTGCCAGCGCGTCTTGTCGTAGCCGCCCTCGATGATCTTTCCGGTGATCCTGTTCTCCTTGATAAGCTGGTTCACGCCGAGCGCCGCGGAGTCGAACATCGTCTTTCCCCCGAGCGTCCCGTTGAGATACATGACCACCCTCTGTTTTTTCTCCTGCCCAAAGACGGTCAGGGAGCAGAGAACCAGAAGAACCATGACGACAAGCAGTCTGCCTCGCTTCATATATTCCTCCCATAAAAATCGATCGTGCATCGACAATCGCTTCCAGAATAAATGATAGTAATCCCGTAATTTGGGGGAGTCAACAAAATACGAGGCAGCTTTCGGCGATACTGGATGATGGATCGATGGCAAAAACCTTACACGCAGATCCTCCAGTAGCGCATGATCGGATCATGTCGGGTCAACGTCTCTTCTGGAATTGCCGGGCCTACAGTCTCGCCCGGGCAGGCGAGCGCTTTTCCGGATTCATCGTCGACGCCCATAGACGCTTCGCCGGCTTTGTCCTGGAAGGAGCCGAGCCTCCTGGCTTGCGGGACAGGACGGACCTGGGCGAAGCCGTGGTCCTGCCGGCGTTCACCGACGCGCACACACATTTCCTTTCAAAGGCGCTCCTGGCGGCCTTGGGGCCTCGGCTGGTCAGCCTCGAGGGCGACAGGCCGGTTCCCGTCCGCATGGAAGGCCTGCTCGACCTTCTCCGTCAAGCCGCGGTTACGAGGCCGAAGGGTCCCGTCGTGGGTTTCGGCGCGCTGCCGGCCGGCCTCGCCGAACACAGGCTGCCCCACGGCGTCGAGCTGGACGCCGCCCTGCCGGGCAGGGAGGTCTACGTCATCTCCATGGACGGGCACTTGAGCGCCTATTCGACTCGGGTGCTGAAGGCGCTCGGACTCGAGGAATCGGCCAACGAAGGCGTCCTTTCAGGCGAGGCGCACGAGTTCAACATGGGAAGGGTGAACGACAGGCTGATGCGGTCGGCCGACGCGGGGACGATAGCTCGGGGGCTTCACGAGACGGTCGCGGAAGCCGCGGCCTGCGGGATCCTGGGCGTACATTGCCTGGAAGGGTTCCAGGACGCGAACGTCGACCCCACGGCCGCCATCATGTCCACGCTGGGTCCGGGCCTGCCTTTGCGGCTTACCCTCTACCTGCAATACACCGATCCCGCCCGCATCCTTAAGGTCGGGCGACGACTCCGCTATCCGCGGGCTGGAGGCTGCATGGCCTGGGAGATGGACGGCTCCATCTCTTCCCGCAGCGCGGCCCTGGACCGCCCTTACCTGGACTCAGGCGGGCTCGGCAGCCTGTACCGGGACCCGAACCAGGCCTACGACCTGCTGCGCCAGTTCCATTCGCGCGGCTTTCAGACCGCGGCGCACGCGATCGGGCCACGGGCAATCGAGTCGGCGCTTTCTGCCGCGGAGCGTCTCCTGGACGAGGATGGGGACCATGAAAACCGCCTGCGCATGCGGATCGAGCATTTTGAGCTGCCTCGACCGGAAGACGGTCGAAGGAATGTGTCCCCTGCGCTCGATGGCGGAATCGGGCGCCGTCATCGCGCTCTCCACAGACGCGCCCGTGCAGGGCTTCGATCCCTTCATACAGGTGGTGGGAGCCGTCATGCACCCTAACCCGGCCGAGCGGCTGTCGGTCTACGATGCCCTGCGCGCCTACGCCTGGGGAGGCGCGTACGCGGGCTTCGAGGAGGCCGATCGCGGAACGCTGGAGGTCGGGAAGCGGGCTGATTTCATAACAATGAGCGAAGACCCCTTCGAGACGGCGCGCGACCGGCTCCACACGCTGAAAGTCAGCTCAACCTGGAAGGACGGACGTCCGCTTGTGGTTCAGGGGAAAGGCTTGCCGGCCCTGGCGGCCACGGCGCTGCGTGGGCTTATGTCGGGCGCGAGGCTGTAGCGCCGAAGGAGAGCAGGATGGAAGGACAGAAAGCGATGGAACATGGAGAGAGGCTCGGATTCTGGCAGGCGGCGAGCATCGTCGCAGGCTACGGCATAGGGGGCGGCATCCTCGCCTCCTACTGCCTCAGCCTCGTCCTCCATCTCATCATAGCCGAGCTCTCCGCGGGCGACGGCTCGGGCTGCCAGATCATCGAGTTGCTGGACCGCTACCTCTTCACCGGCAAAGGCGGCAAGGCTCTCACCTGGGTACTGTTCGTCCTGATGGGGCTCGCCTTCCTGGCCCACCTGGCAGCCTATGTGGCGGGCGGGCGCGAGGTCTTCGCAGCCCTGGGGATGGGGGACGTGGCCGGCTCCATCCTGTTCTACGCCCTGGCGGCCGTAGTGGCCGCGCTGGGTCTGCGCGCCCTCGGCCTGGCCGAATCCATGGCCGTTGCCGGGATGGTCGTCGTGTTCGCCGTGCTCGCGGGCATCACGCTGGCGTGGAAGGCAGGCCTGGGAGCCAACGCGGCCGCGGCCGTCGCGACAATCGTCCCGCGGGAACCGGCCTCGCCCAGCCTGAACAGGATACTAGCCCTCTACGGCATGGCGATGTTCTCCTTCGCCGCCTTCTTTTCCGTGCCTCAGGCTGTCCGAGGCCTCGCCGACAAGCCGAAGCTTATCGTCCCTTCCGTGGCCGCCGGACTGGGCATCAACCTCGCCGTCATCCTCGCCATGCTCACTTCCTACTGGTCCATCGCCCAGGCCCTCGCGTCCATACTGCGCGAACGACTGTGCATAGGCCAGTTCCCCGCCTTCCTCGCCGCGACCCTCCCCACCCTCGCTTTGTCCTTCCTGGGCGGCTTCCTCGCCTTCATGCGCACGGCCGGCGGCGGCATCGCCGTCCTTGTGGCCGTTCTCATCCTCCCCACCTACGCGCGATACAGGCGCAGCCGCGAAAAACCGGCCATCCTTCCCGGGGTCCTCGATTACTCCTGGATCGGCTGGGTCGCGGCCGCGGCCTACATCCTGATGGCGGTCGGATCGATGGTACCGATCCGGTGAACAGGGATCGCGGCCATTAGGCCCTTACATTTCGCTATTCCCCGCCGCCGTCGGGTGCTATGCTGACAAAAGTCATCTTGGGAACATGAGGCAAAATGATCTCAAAAGAAGCGACTGCCCGCGTCAAGATCAACAAGCTCCTTGAATAGGCAGGCTGGAGGTTTTTTCCGGAAGACGGAAAACCGGTCAACATCAGCCTGGAGCTGGGAACCAAGATCAGGGAGAAAGCGCTCGACGAATTCGGGACCGACTTCGAGAAGGTCACCAGGGGATTCGTCGACTTCCTCCTTTTGGACGAAAAAGGCTTCCTCCTCATCGTCCTCGAGGCCAAGTCGGAGGACAAGCAGCCGCTCGTCGGCAAGGAACAGGCGCGGAAGTACGCGAAATCCCTGAACTGCCGCTTCATCCTCCTTTCCAACGGCAACCTGCATTATTTCTGGGATCTGGAGCGAGGGAACCCCTATCTCGTGACGAGCTTTCCCACGCCTCAATCCGCCGCCGTCTACCACAGGATTGAACCTGACCCCAAACGCCTCATGGAAACCCCGGTAGAAGATGATTTTATCGCCCTGACTCAGCGGCCCACCTACTGAGCCGAAGCCGGTTGGAAGAACGAAGCCGAACGTCCCGCCTACATCGAAGCCGCCAAGCTGCGCTTCCTCAGGCCCTACCAGCTCGATGCCGTCCACGCCCTCCAGCGGGATGTCCGCGAGGGCAAGGACCGTTTCCTCTTCGAAATGGCCACCGGCACGGGCAAGACCCTCACGGCAGCGGCCGTCATCAAGCTCTTCCTCAAGTCGCAGAACGCGAGCAGAGCGCTCTTCCTGGTCGACAGGCTGGAGCTCGAAGAGCAAGCAAGGAAGAACCTGATCGCTTATCTTTCGAATGATTTTACAACGATGGTCTACAAGGAGGACCGCGACGACTGGCGAAGGGCGGAGATCGTCGTCACGACGGTCCAGTCCCTCCTCTTCGACAACAAATACCAGCGGCTCTTTTCGCCCACGGATTTCGACCTCGTCATATCGGACGAGGCGCATCGATCCATCGGCGGCAACGCCCGAGCCGTCTTCGAGTACTTCGTGGGATACAAGTTGGGCCTCACCGCAACGCCGAAGGACTACCTCAAGCGATTCAAGGGATCGAGCCCGAACGCCCGCGACCTCCGCGAAGCCGAGCGCCGTCTGCTCCTCGACACGTACCGCACCTTCGGCTGCGAAAACAGCCAGCCCACGTTCAGATACTCTCTCCTCGATGGCGTCAAGGAGGGTTACCTGATCAATCCGACCGTTGTCGACGCCCGAACCGAAATAACGACGGAATTGCTCTCTGAGCGAGGCTACATCGTCTCCTTCACTGATGATGACGGCGAGGACAAGGAAGAGGCATTCAAGCAGAGCGAATTCGAAAAGAAATTCTTCTCGGACGCGACGAACCAGCTTTTCTGCAAAACCTTCCTCGAGCACGCCCTGCGCGATCCGGTGAGCGGGGAAATCGGCAAGTCCATCGCCTTCGCCGTGAGCCAGAACCACGCGGTCAAGCTGACGCAGATCTTGAATCAGATCGCCGACATCATGTACCCCGGGAAATACCATTCCGACTTCGCCGTCCAGGTGACCTCCCAAATCGCCGGCACCCAGCAGTTCACGATCAATTTCTCGGACAAGAACAACAACCTCCTGGGATCTGGCAACTTCGTCCCTTCCTACAAGACAAGCAGGGCGCGCGTCTGCGTCACCGTGGGCATGATGACCACGGGCTACGACTGCACGGACATCCTTAACCTCGGCCTCTTCCGGCCCATCTTCTCGCCCACCGACTTCATCCAGATCAAGGGAAGAGGCACGCGGAAGCACAACTTCCTCGAATAGCTTTTCGATCCAGCGCTCACCGAGGCCGTCCGCGAACCCGAGAAGAAGGCCTTCAAGCTCTTCGACTTCTTCGACACCTGCGAGTATTTCGAGGAAAAATTCAACTACGACGAAATCCTGAAACTGCCCGCGTCCAAGGCTAAGAGAAAGACCGACGACCAGGAGAATCCTCCTGAGCTGATCGGCGTTTATACCCACGACGGCGAGGACATCCTCGCGACCATCGAAGAAAGAATAGTCGGCTTCGAAGGCATGAAGATCGACCCCGCATGTTCTTCGAGCGCTTCGAGGACTCGGTACGCGCCAACGACTTCATAGCGGCCTCGGTGGCGGCGGGCCAGTGGGACAGGGTCATCGATTACGTCAACCGCGAAGTCTTCGACAAGCCCGAGGAGTACTACAGCCTCGACAAGCTCAGGAAGGCGGCGGCCGTGGACCGAAGGCTCGGCTTGCGTGAAATCCTCGAAAAAATCTTCGGCCTCATCCCCCGCTTCAAGTCCAGAGACGAGCTCCTGGAGGAGGAATTCGCGAAGTTCGTCGCCGATTCCCGGCCGAGCGAGAAAGAGGCGATCGCCATACCCGCCATCAGGGCGTATTTCAAAGCCTACGTCACCTCGGGAAAGGTTCGCGACATCATCGAATCGAGACGCTACACAGAGCTGGCCACGACATCGATCTTCTCTTCCCGGGATTTCAGGGCCGTGCCGGAGAAGTACCGGCGCCTCGTGCCCGATTACGTGAAGGACTACGTACCTCTCAACGCGTTCATAGCGTAGGAGGACGTATGAAGAAGACCACGATGGAAGTCCAAGGTACGGGAATCTCGATCATTCAGCAAGAAGGCGAGGATTTTATCTCACTCACCGATATCGCACGGCATCGCGACCCGAAAAGAACAGACTATATCATTCAGAACTGGCTAAGGAATCGAAACACCATCGAATTCCTTGGCCTTTGGGAAAGTCTGAACAATCCTCGTTTTAAACCCATCGAATTCGATGGGTTTAAAAAGCAGGCAGGGCTGAATAGCTTCATTCTTCCTGTAAAACAATGGATAGAGAAAACAAATTCGATCGGGATCCAATCGAAAGCGGGCCGTTACGGCGGTACCTACGCTCACAAGGATATCGCCTTCGAATTCGCCGCCTGGATATCGGTAGAGTTCAAGCTCTATCTCATCAAGGAGTTCCAGCGACTCAAGGAAGATGAAAACCGTCGCCTTTCGCTGTCGTGGAACCTCAATCGCACTCTTTCCAAGCTGAACTACCGCATCCACACGGACGCGATCAAAGAGAAGCTAATCCCGGCCCTAGTATCGTCCGAACAGAATTCAATCACCTACGCGAACGAGGCTGACATGCTCAATGTCGCCCTCTTCGGTCTCACGGCCAAGGAATGGCGCGAGGACAACCTCGACAAGGAAGGGAATATCAGGGATCATGCATCCATAGAACAGCTCCTCGTGCTCGCCAACATCGAAGGGATGAACGCGGAGTTCATCAGGATGGGCCTTGCCCAGGGTGAACGCCTCAGGCGCCTGAACGAGATCGCCATTCGCCAGATGCGAATCCTGGTCACGACGCCGACGATCAAGCAACTCAAGGAATAGCAATGCTGGATACCGACACCAAACGACGAATCGAAACCGCGCGGGACATCCTCGTCGGCAAGCTGCCCGACCCCAAGAGCCAGGTCGAGCAGATCACCATAGCCCTCATCTACAAGTTCATGGACGACATGGACGCGGAGAGCGAGGAGCTGGGCGGCCTGCGCAGCTTCTTCGCGGGCGACTTCGCCCACTACGGCTGGACAAAGCTGATGCGCTCGGGCCTGAGCGGCCACGAAACCCTCAACCTCTACGCCGAAGCCATCACGCGGATGCCCGAGAACCCCGGCATTCCGGTACTCTTCCGAAACATCTTCAAGAACGCCTACCTACCCTACCGCGACCCTGAAACCCTGCGGATGTTTCTCAAGGTTATAGACGAATTCTCATACGACCACTCGGAACGCCTGGGCGACGCCTTCGAGTATCTCCTCTCCGTGCTCGGCTCCCAGGGCGACGCGGGCCAGTTCCGCACGCCCCGCCACATCATCGACTTCATGGTGAAGATCGTCGACCCCCAAAAGGACGAGAAGATCCTCGACCCCGCCTGCGGCACGGCGGGCTTCCTCATCTCCTCGTACAAGCACATCCTCGCCGCGAACAAGGACAAAAAGGGAAACTCGCGCCTGACGCCGGACGAGAAAGGACGCCTCGCGCAGAACCTCACGGGCTACGACATCTCGCCCGACATGGTGCGCCTTTCCCTCGTCAACCTGTACCTGCACGGCTTCGTCGACCCGCACATCCACGAGTACGACACCCTTACCAGCCTGGAACGCTGGAACGAGTACGCCGACGTCATCCTCGCCAATCCGCCCTTCATGTCGCCCAAAGGCGGCATACGGCCGCACAACCGCTTCGCCGTGCAGTCCAAGCGCAGCGAAGTCCTCTTCGTCGACTACATGGCCGAACACCTGTCGTCCAAGGGCCGGGCAGCCATCATCGTACCCGAGGGGATCATCTTCCAGAGCCAGGGCGCCTACGTCCAACTGCGCAAGATGCTCGTGTACGACTACCTCGTCGCCGTCGTCTCCCTGCCCGCCGGCGTCTTTCAGCCATACTCGGGCGTCAAGACCTCGATCCTGATCCTGGACAAGGAGCTGGCGAAGCGATCCTCGACCATCGGGTTCTTCAAGTTCGAGAACGACGGGTTCGGGCTGGGGGCGCAGAGGAAATTAATAATGGCGCTTCCGGCTTTTGTGTGGGTCAGTAGTCTAAAACACCAGAAGGCAACAAAGATAGCCCACCCTTGTGAAAGAGAATTGCTGTTCTAAACCGAACCCTGTTTCGGAATCCACATGCCCTCGCTTTGATCTTTTGAATCGTTGCATTGATGGATTCAGCGATTGCATTCGTTACTCGTTTCATGATTGTGTTCAGGATTCCCCACAAGTAATAACGAACCATCTTCCCGACTTTTTTCATTGGATCAAGCCGGCATCGTGCAATCCAGCCCAAGAGCGTTTCCCAGTTTCGTTGTGCAGCACCCCGATAGGTATAGGACCACAAACCGTTTGCCGCTTCCTTGATCCGCCACGCTCTGGCCGTTTTCAAATTCAGCTTTGTCAGTCGAAGAAAGGCTCGTTTATCTTTATAGTCATCGTTGGCCTTCGTTCGAAGCCAGTCATATTTTGTCTTTGTTAAGGGGCTGTATCCTTCGAGACAAAGAGCCCGATGCTCGGTTGCACGTACCTTGTCGAGTGCCTTTCCAAAATGACCAGCAACATGAAATCGGTCAAAACAGATCTTACGCTCAGCGTCATCAATGCCTTCTTTTACCGCATTGATGAATGGTTCCCACATATCCATAGAGACCGATAGCACTTCTTTCAATTGCTCCTTATTCGTTTCTAGCCAAGTTTTTAGCGTTGCCTTCTTGCGATCATTGAGAATATCTATGACGGTCCCTTTCTTTCGATCTACCAACACCGTGACGTATTCATGCCGTTTCTGGAATGATGTCTCATCGATCGCAAGTTCTTCGATTGGACAGGCTTCTCGTCGCAATAGTCCTCGGCGAACCGCCCTCTCCATGATACCACCTACTTCATCCCAGCTGATCTTCATCCGCTCGGATACAGCCTTGATCGTTGAGACCTTCAGCCATGAGATGGCTAATGCCTCGAACAGAGCCGTAAATCCACTTCCTGGTTCAGCCCAAGGTACTGGGATTTGAAGAACTCCATGCTCTTGGCACCGTACCCGTGGAACATCTGCTTCGATCATGGTGATAAAGCCACAGGTATCAAGGTGGCGCCATTGGCGATGACGATGATCATGGGTCGTGCACTTACGCCCACACATAGGGCAAGGAAATCGTGTCAGGGGTTCATGCGTGAGCGTTACTGTGACCTTGGATTCCTGCATCTGGAGATCGACTTTGCCGACCTGCCATGGTGCTTTTAACCCAAGCAACTTCTCGTAAAGTTTCTTGTCTTGCATTCTTTCATTGTGCCATAGTTTTCATTTTTGAGCATCTAAGCCACACAAAAGTCCGATGCCCCC
>JAPLSO010000051.1:0-150145 GCA_026398595.1 Spirochaetota bacterium
CGGCAGGGTAAAAACGCCCTCGTGATCGGAGCCGACCAGCTGACGCGGATTACCGACTGGAGCGACCGAGCGTCGGCCGTCCTCTTCGGGGACGGGGCGGGCGCGGCGCTGATCTCTAGGATCGAGGAGTCGGGGCGAGGGTGCCTTTCCTTCATCCTCGGCGCCGAAGGCTCGGGAGCTATGGATCTCTATCTCGCCCAGGCCCCCCGCCTTTCAGCCTTCGATCGTCTGGCTCCCGTCACCCCGGCGATCGTCATGAACGGCAAGAAAGTCTACGACTTCGCCGTAAGATCCATAACCGTCCTCATCGAGCGGATCATGCACGCAACCGTGTACAGGCTGGAGGATTTCGCCTGGATCGTCCCGCACCAGGCGAACGCGCGGATCGTCCTCGCCGCGGGAAAGCGGTTCGGGATAGCCCCGGAAAAATTTTATATGAACGTGGAAGAGTACGCGAATACGTCTACGGCCAGCATACCCCTTGCTTTGGCCGAGATGGACGCCAAGGGCCTCCTCAAGCCGAACGATCTCATCATGCTGCTCGGCTTCGGATCGGGACTGACGTATGGCGCCTCCGTTGTACGCTGGTAGGAGGAGAACCATGAAACGAGAAATCGCCGTCACGGGCATGGGCGTGATCAGCCCCGTCGGAAACAACCTGAAGGATTTTTGGACAGCCCTCGTCGAGGGCCGATCGGGCGTAGGTCCCGTAACCCGCTTCGACGCATCCTCGCTCGATTCGCGGGTGGCGGCCGAAGTGAAAAACTTCGAGCCCAACCTCTGGATGGACAGGAAGGAGTCGCGGAAGATGGCTCTTTTCTCCCAATACGCCGTGGCCGCCGCCGTTCAGGCATGCTCGGACTCAGGTCTGGGCCTCTCCGAGGAGTGCATCCGAGCGGCTGGTTACAATCCAGAGCGGGTTGCCGTGTTTCTGGGAAACGGCATCGGGGGCCTCGACGTATTCGAGGAATCCCATGCCAAGCTCCTCGAGTCAGGGCCGGACCGGTTGCCGCCCATGACCATTCCCCTGATGATAGCCAACGAGGCGGCGGCCAACGTGGCCTTGCGCCTGGGAATCAAGGGTCCGGCCTATACCCAGGTGACGGCCTGCGCCTCGGGCACCGACGCCGTTGGTCTGGCCATCGACCTCCTCCGCTCTGGCAGGGTCGATATCGTCCTCGCCGGCGGCTGTGAAGCCGCCGTCACCCCCTTTGCCATGGCAGGCTTCTGCAAGCTCAAGGCCCTTTCAACCGCCCGGAACGACAACCCCGAGGCAGCTTCGAGGCCATTCGAGGCCTCGAGGGACGGCTTCGTCATCGGCGAAGGCGCTGGCGTCCTCGTCCTCGAGGACTACGACCGGGCAAAATCGAGGGGCGCCAGGGTCTATGCCCTCGCCTCGGGCTATGGGGCGACCTGCGACGCCTACCACCTCACGGCACCTCATCCCGAAGGGACCCAGGGCGCGCGAGCCCTCAGGCTGGCCATGGAAGACGCTGGTTTGGCCCCCGAGGGGATAGGCTACTACAACGCCCATGGAACCTCAACCCAGCTCAATGACCCGATAGAATCGGCCATGGTGAAACGAGCATTTGGCAACTCGGTCGCCGGTCTCAAGATCAGCTCGACGAAAAGCATGCTTGGGCACGGTCTGGGCGCGGCCGGGGCCATCGAGGCTATCATCTGCGTCAAGGCGATCGAAACGGGTATCCTTCCGCCCACGATCAACCTCGACAGACCGGACATCGAGGCTGGCTGCGACCTGGACTACATCCCCAACATGGCCATCGAGCACAAGGTCGAGGCCGCGCTTTCAGCCTCCCTTGGTTTCGGCGGCCACAATGGAGCGTTGGTCTTCAGGAGGGCTATATGAAGCAGGATAGCGACAGCAACAGCGCCGCGGAACGGCTGTTCAAGGCCTGTCCGCCGCGCTATCATGTCACCGACTCAAGACGGGCCCTTTTTAAAAGGCCCTGAATCAGCCAAAGGCTTTTCCATGGAAAATATAGAAAAATACCTCCCCCATCGCCCTCCCTTCCTTTTCATCGATGACGTGAGGATTGAAGACTCCTTCATTATTGCGAGCCGACTCTTCCAGGCAGACGAATGGTTCTTCAGGGGTCATTTCCCCGCGTATCCCGTCGTACCCGGCGTCCTCCTCGTGGAGGCGATGGCCCAGGCGGGCGGGGTTGGTGCCAAGCTGCTGGGTATAGAGCCCCAGAGCATGTTCGTCTTCGCCAAGATCCGGTCGGCTAGATTCAGGCGCCAGGTTCGCCCGGGAGATCTCCTTGAGATTCGCATAGAGAATCTCAAATCGAATTCCCTCATCCTGCACCAAAAGGGACTGGGAACCGTGGGCGGCGAGATGGCGGTTGAAGCGGAGTGGATAGCCATGGCTTCGGGGGTTCCGGAATGATTCTTGTACCAATGATCAGGAACAACATCTGCATGAACGCCCATCCTTTAGGCTGCGCCCGCGAGGCAAACCTCCAGGCGGCGAGGGCCGAAGCCTTCGCCTTAAAGCTCGGGAAATCGGACAAAGGTCCAAAGGCCGTCCTCGTTATTGGCTGTTCGACAGGTTACGGCCTGGCGTCGAGGCTAACGGCCGCCTTCGCCTATCGGGCGGCAACTGTGGGTATTTCCCTGGAACGGACCCCTCGTGGAACGAAAACAGGCTCACCGGGATGGTACGCCAACAGGGCTTTCGATACCGCGGCCGCCGAGAAGGGTATCTTCGCACGGACCTTCGACCTGGACGCCTTCTCCCACGCCGCTAAGGATAGGGCGGTGGAGGCTGCCCGCGAAGGCGGCTTCTCCTACGACCTCATCATCTATTCCCTTGCCAGCCCCGTACGCGTCGACCCCGACACGGGCTATCTGTATCGGTCGGTTATCAAGCCCATCGGCAGCGGCTTCTCGGGGAAGACGGTCGATGTCTTTACAGGCAGGCTGAACGAAGCCCACGCCGAACCGGCCGAGCCCAGCGAAATCGAGGAGACCGTGAAGGTCATGGGAGGCGAGGACTGGGAGCTCTGGATGACCAAGCTCGCTTTATCCGGCGTCCTCGCCCCAGGTGCGCTGAGCGTAGCTTACTCCTATGTCGGCCCTGCCCTCTCCTGGCCCATCTACAGATACGGAACGATAGGAAAGGCCAAGGAGGATCTCGAGAGGGCGGCGCGAGTCATTTCGGCTGGCCTCGGGACTTCGGGCCTCCAAGCCTGTATCTCCGTCAATAAAGCCGTGGTCACGCGGGCGAGTTCCGTCATCCCCGTCATTCCCCTCTACGTCTCGACCCTTTTTAAAGTGATGAAGGAGCGCTGCCTCCACGAGGACTGCATGGACCAGATGCTCCGCCTTTTCTCGGAACGGCTCTATCGGCCCGGGAGCGGACCTCTTCCCCTGGATGACGGAGGAAGGATACGGCTGGACGATCTGGAGATGGAGGCCGCCGTACAGAACGAGGTTGCGTCGCGGCTTTCCAGGCTAGACGAGAGCAATTTGCGGGAATTGGCCGATATCGACGGCTTCAGGCAGGACTTCCTGAGGGCGCACGGCTTTGAAGTGCCCGGAGTGGATTATTCGGTCGAGGTCGATTTGCTGACATGAACAGACTCTACCTCGAGGAATCTGGGGGGCTTTACTCGATTCCCCGAAGCGACCGCCGCTATACACATATTCTCCGTGTGCTCAAGAAGAAGGCGGGGGACAGCCTTGAGGCGGGACGTTCGGACGGGGCATTAGGCACTGCTTACATCGAATCGATCGACCAAGACACCCTCGTCCTGCGCTTCGAAGTCTCGGGCGAAGCCCCCCTTCCCCTCCCTGTCAGGCTGCTCATGGGATTTCCCCGGCCTATCCAGGCGGGAAGAATCCTGAAGGATCTGACCAGCCTGGGCGCCGCCTCGGTCTGGTTCGCTCTCTCGGAGCTGGGGGAGAAATCCTATGCCGAATCGAATTTTTTTAAAGATCAAGAATATAAAGGCTTTCTCATCGAGGGAGCAGAGCAGTGCGGTAACCCCCGTCTGCCCGAGGTGAGGACCTTCTGGTCCCTGGGCAGGGCCTTGGAAGCCCTCGTTTCCCTGGAAGGGACAAGCACTGACGGCGCTACGGCCAAGGGGCCGCGCCGCATCGGCTTTCATCCCGGGCTCGGTCTGCCCTCCCTAGCGGATCTCTCCTGCCCCGCTCTTCCGCTCACCCTCGCCCTTGGCAGCGAGCGAGGATGGACACGGACCGAACTCGATGCCTTGGAGAAACGGGGATTCCTGCTCTGCAGCCTCGGTCCCCGGATTCTGAAGACGGAGACGGCCGCCGTAGCGGCCCTCTCCATTGCCCTATCCCGTCTCGGCTCTATGTGAGCCGAAGCTCTATATGAGCCGAAGCTCCAAATGAGCCTTTTTTAGCACTCAACGTCCCAGAAGTCCCTTCAACGCTGTTACGTCCCTGGCAAAGCCCGCGCAGGCGAGGCGCACGGGCTCGGGCGAGGCCATGTCCACGCCAGCTGCCTTCAGGGCTTCGATGGGGAAGCGCGAGCCCCCCGATCGCAGGAAATCGAAATAGGCTTCACGCTCAGCCTTCCCCCCTCCCAGGACCTTGATGGCCAATGCCCTGGCGGCCGATATGCCTGTCGCGTACTTGTAGACATAGAAGGCGTTGTAGAAATGAGGGATCCTCAGGCTTTCCAGGTCGGAAACTTCCTCGAAGACCAGTGTGGGGCCGAAGTACTTGCGGAGAAGCTTGCCGTATTCCGACCTCAGGGAATCCACGGTAAGCGGCTCGCCCGCCTCGATCATGGCGTGGGTTCTGTCCTCATACTCGGCGAACATGGTCTGGCGGAAAAGTGTGCCGATGCAATCGTCGATCCTCGAGGAGAGGAGGTAAGCCTTCTCTTCATCGGTCCCGGACTTGTCGTACAGATAGGCGAAGACGAGTTGCTCGTTGAACGTGGAAGCGACTTCGGCTTCGAATATCGTGTAATTGTAGCTCAGGAATGGGTTCGATCGGGCCGAATACCAGGAGTGCATGGAGTGGCCGCCCTCGTGGGCCATAGTGAAAACGTCCTTCAGCATATCCTCCTTGTAGTTGAGAAGGATATAGGGTTCGCCCGAGAAACTGCCCGCCGAAAAGGCACCCGAACGCTTGCCCTTGTTCTCGTACCTGTCCACCCAGCCGTCTTTCAGACCGGCTCCAAGGGTAGCGACATACTCTTTTCCAAGGGGCGCCAGTGCGGAGGTCACGATTTCGACAGCCTGGTCGTAGCTCCTCCTGCCCTCCTTTAATTCCACGAGAGGAACGTAGACGTCGTAATGCCGCAGCTCCCTCAGCCCGAGCACCTGTTTTCGGAGTCTGTAATAGTCATGGAGTACGTCCAGGTTTTCGCCGATGGTCGAGACGAGATTGTCATAGACCGCGCCCGGGACCTTGTCGGGAAAGAGGGCCTGATCGCGGGCCGAGACATAGGCTCTCGCCTGAGCCTGATACTTGTCCAGCTTCACCGAACCCGCATAGAGGCTCGCAAGAGCGTTCTTGTGCTTTTCGTAGACAGCGTAGAACTGGCGGTAGGCTTTTCGTCGCAGGGACCTGTCCTTATTCCGCATGAAGGAGGGAAAGGTCGACTGGCTTAAGGGTCTCGCGCCCTCGGTTGTGCCTATGCTGCCGAAATTGAAGTCGACATTGGTGAGTACGCCGAAGGTTTCCTGGGAGGTCTGGTTGGCCTCGGTCTGGAGGGCAAGAAGCCTTTCCTCCTTTTCGGAAAGGATATGGGGTTTGAACCTGAGGAGCTTGGCCAGGAAGACGGCGTAATCGGCGAAGGCTGGTTTGGCGATGCAGCCCTGCGTAAAGCTTTCCGGCATGGTCTGGATGGTCGGGGCGAGCCATGCCCAGGCCGCCTGGCCGGCTGTCGACACCCCGATGTACCGGGCGTACCGTCCTCTCGAGTCCGAGTCACCCTCGTCTTCGGTCGACCTTAAGTGGGCGTAGTAACCCAGCCTTTCATCGAGCTGGAGATATACCGAATAGGCTCTCAGGGTTTTAAGGAAGCATATTTCCTCGGGCTTGAAGGAAGCCGCAAGGGCGGCAGTGTTTCCGCCCATGGTCTCGAGGCTTTTAAGGCCCTTTCCCCAGTCTGTCTCGTCGGGGAAGAGGGCCGAGAGATCCCAACGGTCCCATGCCGCCACTTCGGTCCGCGCCGGTATCTTCTTGTCCATGCTATTTTCTCCTCTTGGCCGTGGATCCTCGTATCTCGAGGGTGTAGGGAAATTCAAAATGCACAGGCTGGCCTCCATTCAGGAGTTCAATAGCGAGGGAAGCCGCCTTCTGCCCCTTCTCCCGAGAGGGTTGACGGACCGTCGTCAAAGGCGGGCGAGCGTACCTGCTAAACGTTATATCGTCGAAGCCTGCAATCGATAGATCGCCTGGTATCGCGATGCCGAGTTCGTCGGCGGCGGAACAGACCCCTAGAGCGACGATGTCGGACATGGCGACGACGGCATCGGGCCTCGGTTTCGCCGCGAGGAGAGAAAGGCCGGCAGTCATTCCCCCCTCAAGGGAGCCCACGGCTTCGAGCATCGATATTCGATCTGAATCCAGGCTCAAGCCCGATTCAGCGAGGGCACGGGAGAAACCCCCGGTACGTTTCTCGATGACGACAGACCGCGAGCGCTCGGCCTTTATCTTGGCGTCGGGCCTAAGGCGCAGGAGGGTTATCCTCTCGTGGCCCAAGCTGAGTATGTACTTCATGAGGTCGTAGGCCGCTTTTTCGTCCTGGATGACCACGTTGACTGTTGTCGCGCTCTCCTCTCCGTCGATCGTTACGAAAGGAACTCGGTGCCGCTGCATGAACTCGACCACTTCATGTTCGGGGCCGACGCCTATCGTGACGATGGCATCGACAAAGGCCCTCCGCGCTGCTTCGATGATCTTGCCCCGCACCGGCGGGAGCATGGTAAGGGATATCTCATGCCGGTCGCACTCCTCGCCTATACCGCTAATCACATCGCAGAGATGGGGATTGTTCATCACTTCGCTGATTGGCTGGGGAAGGAGAAGGCCCAGCGCTCCCAGACGTTTGGTCGTCAAGGTCCGCGCGACAGGGTTGGGAAAGTATCCCAACTCCTGGACGATGACCATGATCCGCTCGTAAGTCACTTTCGAAATACGCTTGGGGTTGTTCAAGGCAAAGGAGACCGTCGTCTTCGAGACGCCGGCCCTCGCGGCAATATCCTTTATCGTGGCACGCATTTTATCCTCTATGCATTCTACTCGCCTTTATTGGCAAGGTCAAACCGGGGGATAAACCGTTTTACATGGGGAGGACCCTGTCCACGGGACGACTGTCCCCCATCATCCTTCGGTGATAGATTGATCGCCGAGGAGGGATGCAGCATGGCGCTGATATCCATCATCGGTATATCGGGGGAAACGCAGACCGTCGAGGCGGGGAGAAGGGCGGCTGAAGTCCTGCCAAGCCCAAAGACCTTTCCTCATCCCCTCGTAGCTGTCCTCGTCGATAACGAACTCAAATCCCTGGACACCGAGCTTTTGTATGATTGCCGGATCCAGCCAGTCTTCGCCGACTCTTTCCTGGGGGCCTCGGTCTATCGCCGATCGCTTTGTTTCGTCCTCGCGATAGCCTCAAGGGAGGTCTTTCCCGAACGACGCCTGATAGCCGGAATGGCCATAGGCTCAGGATTCTATCATTACTACTTCGATGAAAAGCCGCTCACAAAGGTCCAAGTCGAGACCCTCGCTTCGAAGATGAGAGAACTCATGGCCAAGGATACCCCCATCCGCCTCGAGAGCTGGCCTTGGGACAAGGCCAGGAAGTACTTTAGCGAGAGCGGCCAGCTCGACACCCTTGAACTCATCGAGAACGTCAATGAACCCACCATACCCCTGAACGAATGTGATGGGTTCAGGGATCTACATGTCGCCCCCCTCGTCAACTCGACCGCTGTCCTCAAGACCTGGGAACTCCTTCTCTATCATGGGGGACTTCTCCTCAGGTATCCGCACAAGGACAGGCCCGAAAGCCTTGATTCCTTCGATGATGTCCCCCTCCTCTTCAAGATTTCGGAGGAGTACAAGGAGAGAGGAAGGGTCCTGGGGGTAGGCTCCGTAGGGGTTTTGAACAAGCTTGGAGCCGAGGGCAGGATAAAGGAATACATTCAGGTAGCCGAAGCCCTCCAGAACAAGAAAATAGCCTCCCTCGCCGAATCCATAGCAGCCAGGAAGGGGGAAGTCCGGATAATCCTCATAGCCGGACCCTCGAGTTCGGGGAAGACAACGACGGCCAAGAAAATCGCGATCCAGCTCAAGGTTCTCGGCTTCCTGCCCCTACCGATCGAGCTGGACGATTTCTTTATCGACAGGGCGGCCACTCCTCTCGATGAGGAGGGAAAACCCGACTACGAATGTCTTGAAGCCCTCGACGTGGAAGGTTTGAATCACATACTCCTCGGCCTCTTCGCCGGGAAGGAGATGGAATTGCCCCAGTATGATTTCAAGGCGGGGACAAGGAAGAGTTCAGGCTGTAAGCTGCGGCTCAGGGGAAATGAAGTTCTGATCCTCGAAGGCATTCACGGCCTCAATGACGCCCTGACACCGAAGATCCCCAGAAAGGAAAAATTCAAGATCTACGTCTCCGCTCTGACTCAGCTCAACCTGGATGACCACAACAGGATTTCGACGACGGATTACCGGCTGTTGAGGCGTATGGTGAGGGACTACAATTTCAGGGGACACAGCGCCCTAGCCACCCTGTCCATGTGGCCTTCGGTCCAGCGCGGTGAAAGGGCTCATATCTTCCCCTTCCAGAATACCGCCGACGAAGCCTTCAACTCCGCCCTCGATTACGAGTTGGGCGTCCTCAAGGTCTTCGCCGATCCTCTCCTGCGCACCATCAAGCCCAACATGGAAGAATACGCCGAGGCGAGGCGAATCCAGTCCTTCCTGGACAATTTCACTCCCATCCCCGCCCAGCATGTACCCAAGGATTCCATACTGAGAGAGTTCATAGGCGAGTCGGATTTTAAATACTAAATCGGAGGGAAACCAGACAAGGGAATGCCCCCTCTTCGCGCCCTAGGCTTTCCTTTATTTCCTCAGATCCTTCCAGCGGCGGCACGCCTGCCAGTGGCCATCGCCGCACTCGGTGAGTTCGGGTTCGGGCAAGGTCGAGCATTCGTCGACCGCGTAAGGGCAGCGAGTATGGAAGCGGCAGCCCGTGGGTATGTTGGCAGGGCTGGGGATTTCTCCGAATATAGGCAGTTCCTTTATCACCTTGACCTTGCCTGACTCAGGCTCGGGCACCGCCTGCACGAGGGCCTGCGTGTAGGGGTGGAGGGGATTGTCGATTATATCGTCGGCTTTGCCTATTTCGACGATGCGCCCCAGGTACATGACCGCTATCCTGTCCGTGAAGTACCGCGCCGTCGACAGGTCGTGCGTGATATAGAGGTAACTGAGGCCAAGGTCCATCTGGACTTCCTTCATCATCGCAAGTACCTCGGCCCGGGTGGAAAGGTCGATCATGGAAACCGGCTCGTCAGCGACGAGCATCATCGGGTTTAGTATAAGCGTCCGAGCGGTTGCTACCCTCTGCCTCTGCCCGCCTGAGAGCATATGCGGCCATCGCTGCATGTATTCCTGCGCCGGGGTAAGCTTTACTTCCTCCAGGGCCTTGACTATCATTTTCTCCCTCTTTTCAAAGGAAGGTTGTACCTTATGGATAATGAGCGGCTCCTCCAGGACATCCCTGATCTTGAATCGCGGATTCATGGAAGCGTAGGGGTCCTGGAATATCATTTGGACCTTCTTCCTGTATTCCTTTAGTTTAGCCTTGTCGAGTACAGTCACATCCTCGCCATTGAATAGTATCTTCCCACCGGTCGGGTTGATAAGCTTCATCACGAGTTTGCCGGTCGTTGTCTTGCCCGAGCCCGATTCGCCAATAAGGCCGAATATCTCGCCTCGCTTGATCTCGAAACTTATGCCGTCCACAGCCTTTATGGGTTTCTTGGCCCCTCTGCCTATGACGGATTGGGCGAAACTGAGGTGCGGTTCGAAATATTTCTGCAGGCCTTCAACTTTCAGAATAATATCGTCAGCCATGGCTTTCTCCTGTTCACGCTTTGCCGCACAGCCAGCATGCCACGCAGTGGCCGGACTCGATCTCGACGAGTGGCGGCTCTTCTTCGCGGCATCGGTCGAAGACCTTGTCGCATCGTGGGTTGAAACGGCAGCCTTTGGGCGGATCAATGAGGTCGAGCGGCGTGCCTGGTATAAAATGCAGCTTCTCGACCTTCTGGAAAAGGCGCGGGGTCGCCGCCAAGAGCCGCTGGGTATAGGGATGGGCCGGCCCCTGAGAACAATAAACCTGGGCGTTCGTTCCGAGCTCGACGATCTTTCCCGCATACATGACGCAGATCCTGTCGGATACTTCCGCCTCGAGAGCGAGGTCGTGCGTAATGAATATGAAGGATAGATTGAACTTTTCTCTCAATTTCTTGAGCAGGTTGATTATCTGCGCTTGGACGATCACATCCAACGCTGTTGTCGGCTCATCTAGGATGATGATGGAGGGCTTGAGGAACAAGGCAGTGGCTATAACGACCCTCTGCTTCATTCCGCCGGACAACTCGTGTGGATAGCGTGTTACGATCTCTGGAGATAAACCGACATGGTTTAGGTATTCTTGTATTAGTTCATCAGTTTCTTTTTTTCCCATTACCTTGTGCTCATGCAAAGTTTCTTGCATCTGCTTTCCGACCGTGTACACGGGCGTGAGGCAGTTCATGGCACCCTGGAACACCATCGCGACCTTTCCCCAGCGTATATCCTTCCTGATTTCTTTTTCAGGCATGGGGACTATATCCTTGCCCTCTACTAATATCCTGCCGGAAACGATCCGGCCCGGAGGAGTGGGCATCCTAAGGATGGAGGTCCCCAGGCTCGTCTTTCCACATCCTGATTCGCCGACGAGACCAAGCGACTCTCCCGGTATAAGTGAGAAATCGAGGCCGTCGATGGCCTTTACCGCGCCCTTCAAGGTAAAGTAGTACATCTTCAGGTTTTCGACTTTAAGCACGCTTTCCATAATGTTCACCTTGTCTTGAGCTTCGGATGGAGAATTTTATCCATAGAGAAACCGAGAAACGCGAATGTCATGCCCATGATCGCGATTAGAAGTCCCGGAGGCAGAACCCACCACCATTGACCATTGAGTATCGCCGATCCCTGCATTGCGTCGTGAAGTATCTGGCCCCATGTCACGATGGTAGCATCGCCCAGGCCCAGGAGGCTCACCGAGGACTCGTATACTATCGCGCTCGGCACCGACAGGGCCATCGAGGCGAAACTGTAGGGTATGAGGATAGGCATCATGTGCTTGAATATGATCCTTCCGTTACTTGCGCCTAGGGCTCTAGCGGCTTCTATATAGGTCTCTTCCTTGATTTGCAGGGCCATCGACCGCACCGTCATGACCGAACCTGTCCAGAAGAAAATGACCATTACTAGGATGAGGAAAAATATATTAGGCTTGAAGATAGCCGAGATGACGATGAGCACGGGCAGGACAGGTATGGAGTTAACGATCTGGTACACGAACTGCATTACTGAATCAACCATTCCCCCGAAATACGCCTCGATGATGCCGTAGAGGACACCAATGATGACAGAAATGGCCGAGGTCAGGAGGCCGATAAGGAGAGCCCATTTGAGCCCTGCCACGAGCCCGGAGAAAAGGTCACGCTTCGAGTCATCCGTTCCCAGGATGCCCGAGACCGAGCCTGTCACCACAACGGTGGGCTCCTGGACCTTGAAGTTGACCGTGTCCAGGATCATGGTTTTTGCTATGAACTTGTATTGCCCCTTCAGCGGCTTGAACTCCGACGCCATGCCCGCTCCAGCCGTATTGAAGATTAGTTCCGTGGGTTTCATGCTCCTGCTCGAGGAATTTTCGAGAGCCTGTTCCGACTCGTACAGCTTAGCGAAAGCGAATGCTGCGTCCTTGGCATCGTTGTCGGTAGAAATACGGATGTCCTGGCCCGAAAGCCCCTGTTCAAAACGCTGGGCCAGATCGATCGTCAGGCCGTCCGGCCTTTCGATCGAGAAGGCTATCGGGAGGTCGCCAGTACCCGTGATGTGGAATATCACGTCGAGCGGCGCCTTGTCCGCCTGGTAGTCGTAGCTGAGGACGGAAGTCACCATCTTCACGCCGCCGTCCTGATCGAGTTCATCGCGCTTGGCCACGGTCAGCTTCTGCGTGACGGGAGACTTGAGCTTCGCGAACCAGTTTGTCCAGGCTGGCGGCGCGCTGGACGAGTTATCCTGCCAGTAGTCGATGCTGCGCCATTTGCCATTCGTCGCTTTCCACGGGAGAATGGCGGGCTCGAGAATGACGGTGAGGAGGGAGATGATGAGGATCGCAAGCCCCACGAGACCCGAAGTCTCTTTCCTGAATTCCGACCAGAATTCCGAAAACCTGTATCGTGCGTCGCCGAGATTCATGCCTTGCCTCCCACTTTGATCCGCTGATCCATGAAGCCGTACGTGAGATCAAGCACTATAAGTCCGAATTGGTACAGGCCTACCGTGATGGCGAGGTCACCCATGAGCACAGGAATATCGTTTTGCTGGACTGCAATCCAGTACAGGTTGCCCAGGCCGGGCCATGAAAAAATGCCTTCGAATATGATGGCCCCCGCGATAGAACTCAGGAGCGAGAGTATGGATATCGTGATAAGGGGCGGAGCTGCCGTCCTCAACGTGTGGCCGAAAAGTACAGAACGCTCGGGGATACCGCGCGCACGCGCTGCCATGATATAGTCCTCCTGCAGAATGCCAAGGACTATGTTGCGGACAATGTAGGAAACTCCCCAGAAGCCAATGATGACGAGGGTGAGGAGAGGCAGGGACATGTGCCACAAGAGGTCGAAAAAGTACGCCAGAGCTCCCGTGGGAGGCGGTATGGAGTGCATTCCCGCTGAAGGAAAGATTTTGATCTGGTATACAAAGAACATGATCATGATCATGGCGAGCCAGAAAGTGGGCATTCCGTACACGATCATCGTAATGAGACTCGTGCTTCGGTCCAGACTTCCTCCCGGCTTCTGTGCCTTCTTGAGCCCCAGGTAGATGCCCACAACGATTTCGATAGCCGCAGCGAGAGTGAAGAGGATTAACGAGCGTGGGATCGCTTCCCCAATGATTGTGAGGACTTCCCTGTCGCCCCTCGAAGACTTTATTATCGTCGATTTACCGAAATTGAAGGTGACTGTGTTCCAGCTCCTATAGAGGACCCTTTCCATGAGCGGCCGATCAAGCCTATAGAGTCTTATGAGTTCGCCTCGTCTGGAGTCTTGGAATTTCTGGATCGCCTGGGGCTGCATGTTTTTAAGTCGCATCGACTCGGCGTGTACCTGCTCCTCGATCTCCGAACGCATGGTCTTTTCATTGACCGTGTTGAAGAGCGCGGACAGGAGGAAAATGATGATGATATAATTGAAAATCCCCTTAAGGATTCGTTTGATGGCGAACCACTTGTACATACTACCACCTGTTTTCGGGTGCTACTACCTTGAAAATCGGTTTACATTATAGGGAAAGGAAATAAAAATCAATCGTTTCTTCCCTTGACATGAAAAAAGCGGCACCGCCGTTATAGTGGTGCCGCTTGTCTCAGTTAGTCAGAAACTCAGAACAGGACTAGCGCGGCGGGTGTTACCGCTGGCGCTTCGGTGCTGAGTACTGACTGGACGACCACCGTGTAGACGCCCGGCTTGAGCGCTCCCAGATCCTTGGCCGGGAGAACAGCCTGATAAGCTCCCGCCGAGACGAATTTGGCGGTGTACACTTTCTCGGTGTTGTCCGGCATGATGATGGTAACGGTCACCTTGGCCTTATTGTCCGCGGGCTTGGCCGTGTTGTCAGGATAAGTCATGGTCGAGAGAGCCACGTCTATCTTGACATCCGCTGTTCTCTGTGCGATGGCGGGCACTTTCACGTCGTCGATGCGGGTGATGGTGCTCTTGAAGGCAACAGGCCAGTAATTCGACTTGTAGGGATAATCCCTGAAAGCTGAAAGCTCGATGTAGTTGTTGGCATAGTCGACCTTGCTGATATAGAAGGGGCCGTTCGAAATGTAGGCGTTGCCGTAAGTGTCGATGAACTTGATCGCCGCCTTGTAGCGGGCGACGGCCTGGTCGGCAGTTAGCCACTGCTTGATGCTGTCGGGCACGTACTTGGCGTCCACGAATTCCTGAAGCTTGGCGCTGATGTCTGCTACGCACTTCGGGTTGATGACATCGACTTCCGTCATCGAAGGATCATTGGAGAAAGAATAATGTGTGCCGGATTTCGATCCTTCAGCTACCATCTTGGCGAGGGCTTCATAGATTTCGAAGGAGACCACCGTCTGCCTTCCGGGGTTGCCGGCTTTCGGGCTGACCGTCCCACTTGCCGCGACTCTATCCTTGTCCATCGGCCAGTTGAAGTCATAGAAAGTCGTGAAGGTTCCGTCCTTGTTGAGGACGGTTCCCTTAGAAATGGGCAGCGTCGATTGGTACTGTGAAGCATAGGCCTCGTCGTAGTACTTGTCGTTGCCGTCGTCCTTGTTCGCCCACTCGTAGGCGAAGACAGTGGAGTACATTATATCCGCAAGGGTAACAGGCTGTCCCGAATGCCACTTGCCATAGAGGTACTGGAGGTTGGCGAGTTTGCTGTAGGATTTTATAGCGGCATTCTTCACATAGTCGTACTTGCCGTTTCCTATATCCTTGAACTCCACACCAGTTTCCCACTTTTTCGTCTTGGAATTGAAGATAAGAGAAGCCGGATCGACTACAATCTGGCCATCGGGCTTGCCGTCCTTGCCGGCCACTACCTTGGTCTCGACGTTCTTGAGGTCATACTTCACACGAAGGGGCGTGTCCTTGGCGGAGTTGGGCGACTCGAAGGTCGAGGGATCAGAGCAGGCTTCCACGATAGCAGACGCATAGACATCGCTGAATCCATCGACACCCACGGGGTCCCAGGAGCTCATGAAGAGGCCGCCACGCGCCGAATACTGCGTGACGCGCAGGACTTTCTCGCCATTTTCGTTCGGCTTTACGTCCGCTGAACGGATCGACCAGTGATTAAGTCCATCGCCGAGTCCGTACAGGAAATTGTTGTTGAATCTCGCCTTGTTAGCGACATAGAACTGGGTCTGGCTACATACATAGATGCGTACCGCTTCCTTGAGGGCCATTTCTTGTACCTTCATGTTGCCTTCCCAGTACTCATCCGAAGTGAGGAACCAGCCGTTGATATTCTTCTTGGCTATTTCGTCGATTTCCTTGTTCTCGTAGTTCCAGAACCCGTCAGTCATGCCTCCGGGCATATAACCGTAGTAAGGAGCGTACATCTGGCTTATCGATACGTCCCACCAGGCTCTGGTCGCGCCAGCACCCCAGCCTTCGGTGTACATCGACCACTCCCAGGCAGCGGGATCGCCGGAATATGCCAGCTTGCTCGCCTTGGAGCGGTCGTACTCAAGACGCTCGACCTTGAGGCTGGCTTTCTCGAGCTGATCGGCTATGTAGCGACCTTCCAGGAGCCGTCCCGTCGGATCGTCGACACGGATGATGAAGCGAATAGTCACGGGGCTACCGTCGTAGTTCCAAAACTGACCAGCCTTAACGAGCTTGCCCTTGTTTTCGGGTAGATCGGCTGCAGCCTTCATGGCGGTGTCAATGTCGTCAATAGCCTTCTTCTCATTGCCGCGGGCGCTCATACCCAACTTGGCGGGGATGAGATTGAACTTGTAGGTTCCTGGTTGTCCCGGGGTCTCTGCTGTTAGAGCCGGATCGCCAGCACCGAGCAGGATCTCGTCGACTATTTTCTTTCTATCGATGAGCCAGTTGATGGCGAAGCGGACCTCGCGGATCGCAAGCGGGTTGAAGATGGTTCTTCCATCTTTATGCTGGAATGTATAGGGCGCCTTATTGGGGATAGGGTTGAGAAGCAAAGACCAGGCGCGAGTCCGGTAAAGAAAACGTCAGTCTTGCCTTCAGCCGTGTCCTTGATGGCGATGGTTTGATCCATGCGAACATCGTAGATAACCTTGTCCGCAATAGGACCGTTCTTTACCTGGGCGCCTGCCACTATCACCATGAGCAGCGAAAGTGCCACTAAAATCGTTCGCTTTTCCACGTAAACCTCCTTGGGAAGCTTGGGAATGATTTCATTCTGGAGTATAGGGCACATTACTTCAGAGCGCAAGCAAAACGGTTCAGACCATCTATTCAAGGTCATAATTCAGCTTATCTGACCTCAGCTACGGCCTCCACCAGCATCTGCTGCAGCAAGGCTTTGGGCGGCTCCTTGATGTATCCCAAATTCATGAGGTCCTTGGTCATGGCCCTCGAAGCCTTGATGTCGGCCATGGCCTTGTCGTAGATGTTCTGCCAGGTATCCTCGACCCTAGCCACGCCGTCGGCGATGGCTTGCATGGCGACGTCGGCAGCCTCGCGGGCGAACATCTCGGTATCTTCCATGGTGCGGACGATATGGTCCGGATCTATGCCCTTCTCCTTGGCAAAGTCCGCGAGCGAGTGGGCGCAGCGTATAGCCATGGTGTCGGTGATCTTGCGCGCCCTGACCGCCAGGGCTCCCTTCAGGATGCCTGGGAAGCAGATGGAATTGTTAACCTGGTTGGGGAAATCGCCGCGGCCGGTGGCCACGATGTAGGCTCCCTCTTCCTTCGCGGCGTAGGGCCAGATCTCGGGCACGGGGTTGGCGCAGCAGAATACGATGGACTTAGGCGCCATCGACCGGATCCATTCGCGCTTGACGGTGTCGGGACCAGGCGTCGAAAGAGCGATGAGGACGTCGGCTCCCCTGATCGCCTCGGCCTCGGTCGCGACGCAATTGGGGTTCGTCGATTGACAGATTTCCCATTTCCTGTAAAGCCTGGGGTCGTTTTCGATATCCTTGCGGTTGCGATGGAGTGAACCTTTCGTGTCGAACATGACCATGTTCTCGCCCTTGCCGCCGTCGGTGCGGATGAGGCGGATGATGGTTGTATTGGATGCGCCTGCTCCGAGGAACACCATTTTCGCTTCAGAAATCTTCTTTCCCGCCAAGCTGAGGGCATTGATGAGCCCGGCCAGGGTGACGCTCGCCGTCCCTTGGGCATCGTCGTGCCAGACAGGTATCTCGCAGCTTTCGCGCAGCTCGTCCAGGACCTTGTAGCAGTTGGGCTGGCTGATGTCCTCGAGGTTGACGGCACCGACCGAAGGCTGGAGCATCTTCACAAACTCGATGATCTTGTCCGGATCGTGCTTTCCGTCCTTGCCCCGCGAGTCGACGCAGAGAGCGATGCAGTCCACGCCACCTAAGTATTTCATGAGGAAGGCCTTCCCCTCCATGACGCCCAGCCCTCCCGGAGGTGTGCAGTCGCCGTCGCCCAGGACGCGGGTGGAGTCCGACACCACGGCGACCAAGTTACCCCGATTGGATAGGGCGAAAGATTGGTCATTGTCGTCGCGTATGGTAGTGGACACCTTGGAGACGCCCGGCGTGTACCAGACATTGAACCAGTTGAAGCCGTAGACCCCAGCCTTGGGGACGGTCTGCATCTTGCCGCCGTAGAACTCATGGGCTTTAATCGAGAGTTTCTTGAGGAAAATGGTCTGGGCGCGGGCCCGCTGGTCAGGGCTCAAGTCTTCGGGAAAAGCCTGGGAGAGGTTGGAAAGACTGAGGTCAAGTTCCATGGATATCACCTTTCGATTCGGGATAGCCTAGCTATTCTGGCTCTAATCATTGAAATGATACCACGGAGGAGGGCCTTCCGCAAGGAACAACAGAGCCGACAACACGATCGTAAGCCGTCCCGGCCGAGCCCTATGCGCTGCCGCTTTCCCCATCGAACTCGTGCAGGCAAGGAGCCCTCGACGGATTGTCCTTTGCCGAGGTTACAGCCCTGGCGCCTTCGATGTCCGGCCGCGGTACAGGCCTGCCTGGCGAATGGAAGGGACGGTACGGAAGTCAAGATCGACGAATTCAAGATCATTCCTTTACTGCGTGCGAAGCTTGAAGAGCTCGCGGCGGCCCGGGTATCTCTCATCGTTCTGTTCTGCACGGGACACTTCCCGCCCTTCAGGTCGGAGGTTCCACTTTTAAGGCTCGATCTCCTCCTCGCCTATTTCGCCACCACGGTGCTTGAATCCTTCGGAGCCCTGGATGGACCGATAGTCTGCTCGGTCATACCCCCGGCCGTCCAGAGCGATGAAGAAAAGGTTAAATCCATACGGGATCGATGTTAGGGTGGAAGCACTTTCGCCCTATTTTTCGTCGGATTCCGAGGTCGAAATGGCAGCCCGAAAGATCGCGGGGCTCAAGCCGGAATTCGTTGTCCTCTACTGCATTGGCTGTGACCTTTTAACCAAGGCACGGTTCTCGAGATTCTGCCGAGCGTCTGTCCTGCTCCCCCGTAGTCTTCTTGGCAGAGCCTCCGCTGAACTGGCTTTCGGTTGAACAGAAAGAGCGAGGCTGATCTTCCAGCAACGTCAATAGATCCCTGTCAGCGCCTTGATGTACTGAAGCCGCAGGTAGTCTGCGGGTTTGCCAGAATTCTGGGCCGACAACTTGCCCCTCATGGCGTCGAGAGAGGAGAAGCCCATGGAGTCCAGGATGTTGCCCAGGTCTTCGACCATCGAGCCGATAACCTTCCAGCCGCCCTTGTAGATGGCTGAACAGATCTGGACGGCGCCCGCGCCCGCGAGGATGAACTTCGTCACCGTCTCGGCGTCGTGGATGCCGGTGGCTCCGGTCAGCTCGAGGCCAGCCCTCTGGAAAAGGAGGGCGACCCAGCGGAGGCTCTCATGGTACTCGTCGGGGCCACTCAGGGGCTGGGCACGAGTGAGTTTCATGCCTTTGAGATCTATGTCGAGTCGATAGAATCTGTTGAATAGAACGAGGGCGTTGGCGCCCTCCTTCGAGAGGGCTTGGGCCAGATTGGGCAGGCTCGAGTAATGCTGCCCCAGCTTGACCTGGATGGGCAGCTTCGTAGCACGGCGCGCTTCCCTGACGGTCGAGAGGACTTTGGCCTCGATGTCCTTCGAACCGAGAGACGTCGTCGCTGGGAGAAATGCTATGTTGAGTTCTAGGCCGTCAGCCCCGGTCTTTTCGATCCGGGAAGCAAAAGAAGCCCAGGTTCCCGATCCGACGCAGTTGATGCTCGCGAAAATAGGAACTCCGGCCGCTCTGGCCTTAGCCTCGTTCAGCATCTCGAGGTAGTTCTCCGTACCTTTTTCCCAGGCCGTTCGCGAGATAAATGCCTCGGCCTCGGGATAGGCATCGAGGTCGATACCCTTCTCCTCGGCCCCCAGTTCGGTAAGGATCTGTTCCTCGAAGAGGGATTTGAGGACGATGGCTCCGGCGCCCGCCTCGGCGGCCTTCTGGATGCCTTCCGGCGTGCCCGTGAGGCCCGATGCGCCTACGATCAGGGGATTGGCGAGCTTCAAACCCATATAGGTTGTGCTGATATCGATCATCTTCCCTCCTTGCCGCTCAGGGGACCGGAATGGCCTTTCATTTGAGTTTGACAAACATCGCGGCCCCTGTCAATTCAGGAAATCGCTGATCCTGTTGAACTGGCTGACGACGGTCCAGATGCCATCGGCTCCAGCCGAGACCTTGACGCAGCCGTCTATGGCCGTCAGGAAAACCGCGGCGCCGATCTTCCGGTAATTCTTATATACGGAAAGGCTCGCCAGCCTGTCGTGCATCATGACGGCGATATTGGGAGATACGGCTTTGATGAAGGACTTGCTTGACGAGGTATCGCTCCCGTGATGCCCGACCTTGGCGACGTCTGCGGCGAGTTCGGCGCCGTATTTCTGCAAGAGTTCAGCCTCCCGCGGGGAGTAGACATCTCCCATGAAGAGCATGGAAGCCTCGCCGTAGATGAACTTCAGAACAAGGGAATGGTTGTTGACGAATTGAGTGCTGTTGGCGGGATAGCCATCATAGTAGACGATGTTTGGGTCGGGATTGAGGACTTTCACGGTCACGAAATCGCCGAAGGACAGTTGTGAGCCTCCCTGGACTTTGACGATGGGGATCGATGCCTTCCTCGCCGCGGCCAGGAAAACGGCGTTTACCGTCGTTGGATAGGCCACTTCACTCATGTACAGGGTTCCGACCGGATACTTCGCGACGATGCCGACAAGCCCTCCTATGTGGTCGATATGGGGATGGGTGGCGACGACGCAGTCAAGGCGCTTGACGCCGAGAGCCTCGAGATAGCCCGAGACCTGAGCGAAGCACTCGGTCGAGCCCCCATCTATAAGCATAGTCTTGCCATCGGGCGACACGAGGAGGGTCGAATCCCCCGACTTCTCCTCGATCGAGCTGTCCTGAGACAGGGTCATCTTAAAAAAATAGGCTGTCAATTTGCCTTTTTCGGGCGCCTGGCCGAAGATCTGGGCGCTCCTGTCGACCGGGCTTTCCTCGACGGTTGTCTGCCCCATCGCGTGGCCTGTCGTAACAAGGAGAGCAACCAGGACGAAAGCCACGGACAGCCCCGCCCTTGCCTTGGCCCAAAAACGAAGATCAGTCGTTCTCCTCCACACGAGGTTTCCGGTCATTTCATGGCCACCTTGGACATGCCGGTCAGGATGTATTTCTGCAGGATGACGAAGACGATGATTATGGGCACGATGGCCATGACTGCGCCCGCCATGATCTGGTTCTGGTTCATCGTCTCGAGGCCTGCGTAAGTGCGCTTCAGTTCGTAGACGCCCTGGGCGATAGTCCTTCTCAGGGCCGTCGTCGTCACCATTTTGGGCCAGAAGTACGAGTTCCATGAGTCTATGAAGGTGATGATCGATACCGTTATCATTGTAGGCTTGCAGAGGGGCACGAGGATGCGGAATATAAGGCTGAACCTCCCCATGCCCTCAAGCTTCGCCGCTTCCATGAAGGAGTCGTCGACAGCCATGAAGGTTTGTCTCAGCATGAAGATCGTATAGGCGGAGACGGCATTGGGCACGATCAGGCCGGCGAAGGTATTGATCCAGCCCAGCTTCGCGACCATGACATAAATAGGCACGAATGTCACCTGGATTGGTATCATGAGAGCGCCCAGTACGACGATGAAGAGGGCATTCCTGCCCGGGAACTGGCCCTTGGAGAAGCCATAGGCGGCGAAGGATCCGATGCCGATCTGGAGAGTCATGATTCCCCAGGTCATGACGATGGTGTTGAAAAAGTACCTTCCGAACGGAGCCATCTTCAGGGCATCGACATAGTTGTGCCAATGGAATTCAGACGGCCAGAGGGTCGGGACGGGCCTCAGCATTTCCTCGCTGGACTTGAGCGAGGATATGATCATCCAGTAGATCGGGAATATCACGACCAGGGCAACCAGCACAGCGATCAGGTACTGGAATACCACAGCTACCGCCCTGGCCTTAAGGGCCCTTTCGTTGACGGATCTAGCATCGTTCTTCACGTGAAGTCCCCTTCTCATGACTCGTAATGGACGCTCTTTCCCGAGAGCTTCATGGTGGCGGTCGTGAACACGAGGAGGATGAGGAAGAATATCGTCGCCACGACGGCTGCCCTATCAACCCTGAATTCCACGAAAGCCAATTCATAAATCCAGTAGACTATAACGTTGGTGCTCTCGTAGGGCCCGCCCGAGGTCATCACGTCGATAGACTGGAAGACCTTCATCGAGGCAATGAAGGTAGTGACGAAAAGGAAGAGGGTCGTCGGCGAGAGCAGGGGCAGGGTTATATAGCGGAAGCGCTTTACTGCCGAGGCCCCATCGAGCTTCGCTGCCTCATAGTATTCGGGTGAGATGCCCCGCATGGCCGCGAGGTAGATCATCATGCCGTATCCGACAACCCGCCAGCCCGTAAGGATGAGGACCGAGGCAAGGGCTGTTTTGTCCGAGTTCATCCAGTTGATGTTTCCTATCCCGAAGAGGCTCAGGACGTAGTTCAGAATGCCGTATTGGCCATTGAGTATCCACATGAAGACTATGGCCGAAGTAGAGATGCCGATGTACCTGGGCATGAAGATGGCCGAGCGCAGGCCCGAGAAGACCTTGCTCTCCTTGTTGAAGAGGGCGGCAAGGAGGATGCCCCCCACCAAGGTGATGGCTATTTCCCAGAACGTATAGGTAAAGGTGATCCTGAGCGAGGAGAGCCAGGTGTTGAAGCCCGAACCGGCGAAAAGCCATTTCCAGTTCTTGAGGCCAACATATTTATAGGAATCTTTGATAAGGTTCCAATTCGTAAAACCTATACGGAACAGGTCAACGATCGGATAATAAACAAAGACCAGGAAAAACCCGAGCGCAGGGGCGACGCAGAGAAAATCCTTGATTTTCTCCCTTCGCTGGCGCGCCGTCGACCTCCCCTTTTTTACCTTTTTCGTGGTGACCTTGCCTTTCACTTTCCCAGCTCCCAAATGTATCGTCGGCCGCCCCCCGGAAAGGGGACGCGCCCTCAAAAAATGGAGGCGGTCCTGAGTCAAAATCTCATGAAAACAATCAGTCCTGCAAGGCTTCGTCGATAAGTTTGGCCATTTTCTGCATGGCCGGGCTTATATCGCCGCCCTCGATGATCACCTTGGCCATCTCCTGCATCCAAATCTTGGACAGAGCGCTGTACGCTGGGTGCTGGATACGAGGGTTGATATTGTCGAGGAATGTGAAGACAGGTTTGAACGCCGGCTTCTTGGCTAGATAGTCCTTGGCCTCGGAGGTGTCGAGTACGGAGTTGCGCGTGGGCATATAGCCGGTCTCTCTCGCCCAGAGCATGTTGACGTCCTTGCCGGTGAGGTAGCTGAGAAGCTTCCAGGCCGCGTTCTTGACGTCCTGTTTGTTCTTGGAGGGGATGAGGAGGACGCAGCCGCCGATCTCGGAGTCCCTGGAGACGTTGCCCGGCAGGTAGTGCATGCCCACCTCGAACTTGCAGCTGGACTCGTAGAGATTGTAGAGGGAGGTCGTGTGGATGATGGAGAAGACCTTTCCGTCTATGAAGTTCTGCCTCATGATGCCCGAGGCGTCCTTGCCATAGGCCCAGTAGGTCTTCTTCTCGTCGCACCAACCCTTGAGTTTCTTGGCTATGTCGATAGCCTTGGCGCTTCCGAGGTCGGTCGTCTGCTTATCGTCGTTGATGATCTTGACGTCCGCGTTGAGAAAGAAGGGTTCGAAGTACCACTGGTCCCAGCCGGGGATGACCGTGGCGTAGCGTTGAGTCGCCCCCCCCGAAATCTTGGAAGCCTTCTTCATGAACTCATCCATGTCGGCCCAGGTTTCGGGAAGCTTGATCTTCTCGGCGTCGGCCATGGTCTTGTTGTAGAACATGATCTGCGTGGAGATGAGGAAGGGGAGAGAAACCTGCTTGCCGCCGAAGCTTGAGGCTACCCGCAAGCCCGCGCCGAAATCCTTGATGTCGAAGCCCGTGGCCGCGATGTAGGGGTCCAGGTTCTCGCAAAGCCCTGAATCGCCGTATCCGGCGACATAGGGAGTGTTGGCGACACAGAGGGCTGGCAGCGTGGTTCCAGCCGCCTGGGCGGCGATGAGCTTCTCGTTCAGGTCAGCATAGCTGCCCTGGTAGATAGCCTCTACGTCGATGAGGGGATTCTGCTTTTCAAAATCCGCCACTACCTTGTCGATGAGCGGTTTGTACTGAGCCTCCATGGCGTGCCACCACTGGATTTTAATTGGCGCTTTAACCGCGTACTTGTCCGTATCAGCCGCCCCGACGGCGAGGATCGACGCCGTCATGAGAATTAAGGCAACGATGGCTATCCTGTTTCGCTTCATGTCCTTCCTCCCTTGGAGATATATCATCCACAGGTTTATCCCTGCGGTCTTGAGCCTCTATGTATGGGCCAGACGCGCCCTGTCATCCATCCACGCTTTCAGGAAGGCCTTCCCTTCTTCGAGGGCCTTAAGTTCGGTGCCAATGTTGTATTCGAGAATAAGAGTAGGCTCGGTACCCAATTCAGCCACGAGATCCAGTGTCTTCTTCCAATCTACGCAGCCGCGGCACAGCGGCAAGTGGGAATCCGTCCTTCCGTCATTGTCGTGGAGATGAAGGGCGCGAAGCCTGGCGCCCAGGGCGGGGAAGAGCGCCCCTAAGTCCCAGCCGTTCAGGTTGGCATGGCCGATGTCGACGATGTAGCCCAGATCTTCTGGGCAGCCCTCGAGAAAGGCCGCAAACTGATCCTGGGTAAAGAGGGAGGCACCTGGCCCCCCGATATTCTCGACGAGGAGAAGCTGGCTAAAATCCTCATTGAACCGGGAGAGGGCCTCGATGGAGTCTTTCGCCCTTTCCCTCGCCTTTTCCTTCGAAAAATGCCTGTCCGAACTCCAGCCCGTATGGAGGACGATATGTCTCGCGCCCAGAAGGGCACCGAACTCAATGGTCTTCTTGTAGGCTTCGAGGACGGCAACCCTCATCGCCGCGTTCTCGCAGACGAGGTTGAGGTCCCACACGGGAACATGTATGGAATAGTCCACAGACATCGATTTAAGCGAGGCGGCGATCCTGGCCATCCTTATTTCGAAGGAGTCCCAGCCGGCCCCGTCAAGTATCAGCTCGATCTCTTCGGCGCCAGACGCGCGAAGCCTCTCTACATTGGATTCGATCGAACCGCCTATCAAGCAGAGTTCGGAGTAGGAAATCCTCATGCTCCCCTTTCCTCCCGGATTTTTCCGCTATTCCATAACAGGGAAAATATTGAATATCTCTCACTCATTGACAATATTTCAATAAAATATTCAATACCCAATCCCTTCTATATCCTACACCATTGTCCAAATTTTGTCGAATCATAGATGATAATTTGATATAGTTTATGAGTATTTAATGAATCTTGCCGATTTTTATTGAAATTAATTGCGAAATTCAAAATCTGATGTTATGATTTGGCCATGGGCGAACGACAAAAGGCCACCCTCAAGCAGGTCGCCGAGCTTTCAGGCTTTTCTACGACATCAGTCTCCATGATCCTCAATGGAGGATTCGACAGGTCCTTCTCGGGGGAGACGGTCGAGAGAGTCCTCGCGGCGGCAGACAGTATCGGATACTCAAGGCGCGCGGCCAGGGCGGCCGGCAAGAAGGTACAGAATGATGGACGGGAGGGGGGCATTGTGGCCGTCCTCTGCCCTAACATCTCCAACCCCTACTATGCCACCCTCTTCCAAGCCATTGAGAGTGCCGCCAGAGAGAACAATTTCCTGGCCCTGGCCCTCAACTCCTACAGATCGATGGAGGCCGAGGCTGCCAACCTCAAGTTTGCGATCTCCGCTAAGGTTTCCGGCTTTATCTTCGCCATGAAGCCCCTCGTATACGATCCCCTCGCCTTCCTTGGCACGGGCATGCCGGCCGTCGCCATCGGGGACAGGGGCTGTTCGCAGGGTATTGACGCCGTTGAGATGGACAACTTTGGGGCAGGTGCCCTCCTCGCCCGTCATCTCGCCGAACTCGGCCACGAGCATATCGCCTATATCTCGACCACCCTCGACGACGCAAACAATATGAGGCAAAGGAGGCTGAAAGGACTCGAGGAGAGCTTCCTTGCCGCCTGCCCCCATGGCAGCGTCCTCGTCAAGTCGAGGAAAGTCACGCCCGAGGAGGAACTCAAGAATCTCTTCATCGAGCACGAAGTAGGCTTCGCCCTGACGAAGGAATGTCTCGCCGACAAAGGAATCAGCGCCATAGTCGCCATCAATGACATGGTCGCCTATGGGGCCATAGACGCTATACTCTCGGAGGGGCTATCGGTACCCAGGGATTATTCCGTCTGCGGTTTCGACAACATCTTTCCCTCCCGTCTGGCCCCCATATCGCTGACTACGGTGGACAACTACATCGTCGAAAAGGGAAGGAACGCCTTCACCATGCTCCTCGCGAGGATCAGGGATGGATCGAAGGCGGGCGAGGCGGGGCCGCAGGTGATAACGAGGGTGGAATACCAGCCTCGCCTCGTCGTCCGAACCTCGACCTCCCAGCGGAGGAACCTAGACTGAAAAGCTGGGGCTAGGGCCACGAAGCGGGTGCCCGGAAGCGGCCTGCTGCTGGGCGCCCTTTCGCTGAGCCGCTCTTGCCTAGTGAAGGTCGAGAGCCTTGGTGGCTATTTTATCCAGGACCTGTGAGACGAATGCCCCAAGTTCGACGCCATTCTCCTGCCTTCCGTCCCTAAACCGCACCGAAACCTTGCTCTCATCCTTTTCCCGCTGGCCCACAATCAGCATATAGGGGATCTTCTGGTTCTGGGCGTCGCGGATTTTCGCGTTCATGCGCTCGTCGGAGAGCATGGGTAAAGCTCGGATCCCCGCGGACTTGAGCTTGGCCGTCACCTGCTTTGCATAGTCGACGAAGTCGGCGCCCACGGGAATGACAGCGGCCTGGTCAGGCATGAGCCATACGGGAAAGGCGCCCGCTGTATGCTCGAGGTAGACGCCGAAGAAGCGCTCGATGGAACCTAAAAGGGCGCGGTGCACCATGTAGGGCCGCTTGCGCTGGCCGTCGGCGTCGACATAGGTCATGTCGAAGCGCTCGGGTTCGTTGAAGTCGAACTGGATGGTGGTCAGCTGCCACTCGCGGCCGATGGCGTCCTTGACCTTGAGGTCGATTTTTGGGCCATAGAAGGCGCCGCCGCCTTCGTCGATCTCGTAGGCAAGGCCTTCCTTGTCCACGGCCTTGCGGAGGCTCTCGAGGGCAGTGCTCCACATCTCGGGAGCGCCAACCGAATCCTCGGGGTTGGAGGGCTTGGTAGCCAGGTATGCCTTGATCTCCTTGAAGCCGAGGGTTTTGTGCATGAAGAGAGAGAAGCGCAGGACCTCGGCGATCTCGCCCTCGATCTGGTCTGGCGTGCAGATGATGTGGGCGTCGTCCTGGGTGAAGCCGCGCACGCGCATGAGGCCATGGAGGGTGCCCGACCGCTCGTAGCGATAGACGGTGCCCAGCTCCGCCCAGCGCAGGGGCAGATCGCGGTAGGAGTGGTTGTTGGTGTTGTAGATCATGATATGGAAGGGGCAGTTCATCGGCTTGATGTAGTAGTCGTCCTCGTCGATCTTCATAGGCGAGTACATGCCCGCCTTGTAGAAGCCCAAGTGGCCCGAGGTTTCCCAGAGCCAGCTCTTGCCGATATGGGGAGTGAAGAGGATTTCGTAGCCGTTCTTGTAGTGCTCGTCGCGCCACCAATTCTCGAGGGCGACGCGGAAGCGGCCCCCCTTGGGGTGCCAGTAAATGAGGCCGGGGCCCGCTTCCTCGTGGGTCGAGAAGAGATCGAGTTCCCTGCCCAGCTTGCGGTTGTCGCGCTTCTCGGCTTCCTCGAGAAGCTTGAGGTGGGCCTCCAGGGCGGCCTTACTCTCAAAGGCCCAGGCGTAGATGCGGGTGAGCATGGGGCGCTTCTCGTCGCCGCGCCAGTAGGCACCGGCCACTGCCCTGAGCTTGAAGGCGTCGGGACGTATCTCCCTGGTGTTCTCAACGTGGGGGCCCCTGCAGAGGTCGGTGAAGCCGTCCTGGGTGTAGATGGAGATAGTTCCATCCTCAAGTCCGTCGATGAGTTCGAGCTTGAATGGCTGATCGGCGAAGATCGCCTTCGCTTCTTCCCTGGATATTTCCTTGCGTTCGAAGGTATGGCCTCCCGTGATGATCCTGCGCATCTCTTTCTCGATGCCGGGCAGATCCTCGGCAGCTATCGCCCTGGGCAGGAGAAAGTCGTAGTAGAATCCATCCTCGATGGCCGGCCCTATCGCGAACTGGGTGCCCGGATAGAGGTGGAGAACGGCTTCGGCCATAACGTGGGCCGCCGAATGCCGCACTTTGTTGACATCGATCGCCATGGCAAGCTCCTTTCGCCGGGTCGGAGATTTCTCCGCCGGCAGGTTCCGGAAACGACGAAGCCCCCGCCGGAATATGCCCGGACGGAAGCCCATGCTTCACGTAAGGACGAATTCCGTGGGGGCCTCGGGGAGGACTCCCCGCAAGGGAAAATCCCCGTCTCCTGGCCGCACGCCAATCCGCGGTGCCACCTTACTTCGGCTCCCCTCGACAGGGACCGCTCTCTTCGCCCTTGACGGCGGGCAGCCGGCCCCCGATACTCGCCCTCGGATCGGGGGTTTTCACGGAGACTGCTCGGGAGGGGTTTTCTTCGGTACCGTGCCGGGATCCTTTCAGCCTGAGGGCGCTTGGCGGCCCCGCGGGATCCCTCTCTGACGGCACGGCCTTAAGCCGAATACTCGTCTCCGTCGTTGCTTTCGTTTGAATAATCCCACTTTGGGCGAGGATATGTCAAGTGCCGGTCCTCGGGAGCCCAGCTATTCTGTGGACCTTGTTTATCCTGACTTTCATGGGTATGTTTTATCCAGCATGAGCGTATCACAACAGAGCGATGGGCAGACGGAGGCTATCGAGGAGACTACTCCTGTCCCTCAGGAACCCGAGGAGTACAGAGTCATCCTCCTCAACGACGATTTCACCACGATGGAGTTCGTCGTATCGATCCTGATGACGATTTTTCACAAGACCTTGCCGGAAGCGACGAAAATCATGATAGACGTCCATAGGAAAGGCAGGGGTAACGTAGGCGAGTACTCCTACGACATAGCGGCGACGAAGATAAATCAGGTGCATCTTCTCGCGAGGCAGATGGGCTTTCCGCTCAAGTGCACCATGGAGAGAGTCTAGATATGAAGGTCAGTCAGGAAGTTCAGGCCGTTTTCAACGCGGCATACAACGAAGCCAAGCTTCGAAATCACGAATACCTCACTCCGGAGCACATCCTCTACGCAGGTTTGTCGTTCGAGAAGATCCGAGCTGTTTTCGAAGGCTGTGAAGCGGACACGGAACAGCTGAAGCGTGGCATAGAGGCTTACTTCGAACAGAAGGTTCCCGTGGTCCGAAACGCCGCCGAACCCGTGCAGACTTCGTCGTTCCAGGCCGTCATCGAGCGGGCCGTGATGCAGTCGCAGGCTTCGGGTAAGAACGAAGTGGAGATTTCCGACCTTGTGGTCTCCCTCTACGACGAGGAGAGGACCTATGCCGGATATTACCTCAGGAAAATCGGGATCAAGCGTCTCCAGCTCCTGGAGGTTCTCTCCCACGGGATCGATGACGGCGATGAGGATGATCCCCTCGGCGGGATGGACGAAGCCGAGTCCAAGCTCGAAGGCGAAGGCAAGGAGAGGAAAGGCTCGAAACCCAGCCCCCTCGAGCGCTTCGCCACCGACCTTACGGCCATGGCCCAGGCCGGCAAGCTCGAACCCGTCATCGGGTGGGAAGCCGAAATCGAGCGCACGATTCAGGTGCTCTGCAGGCGTCTCAAGAACAATCCCATCCATGTGGGTGACGCGGGCGTCGGCAAGACTGCCATCACGGAGGGTCTTGCCCAGCGAATCGTCGCGGGTCAGGTCCCTCCTCTTCTCAAGAACTACACGATCTACAACCTAGATATGGGAGCCCTCCTGGCGGGGACCAAGTTCAGGGGAGATTTCGAGGATAGGGTGAAAAAGGTCGTCGATATTTTATTGAAGAAAGAAAAAGCCATACTCTTCATCGACGAGATTCACACTATCGTGGGAGCGGGCGCCGTGACAGGCGGTTCCATGGACGCTTCCAACCTCCTCAAGCCTGCCCTCACCTCGGGCAGGCTGCGATGCATCGGTTCGACGACCTACGACGAGTACAACAAGATTTTCGAGAAGGACAGAGCGCTCTCCCGGCGATTCCAGAAGATCGACATCGTCGAACCCACCCAAGCCGAGACTGTCGAGATCCTCAAGGGCCTGAAGTCCAAGTACGAGGAATACCACAAGGTCAGTTACTCGGAGGAAGCCCTCGAGGCTGCCGTGAGGCTTTCAGCCCAGTTCATCACCGAGCGGCATCTTCCCGACAAGGCGAGCGATGTGATCGACGAGGCCGGCGCCAGGGCAAGGATGAACGCCTTCAAGCTTGGTGGCGATGTCGAGAATTCCCTGCTCCCGATAGGCTTGTCCGAGATCGAGATCGTCGTCGCGAAGATCGCCCGCATACCCGAGCGTTCCGTCACATCCTCGGAGAAGGAGAGACTGTCGGGGCTCGAGGCTTCCCTGAAAAAAGAAGTCTTCGGCCAGGACAGGGCGATTGACATCGTCGTCTCGGCGGTTAAACGCTCCAGGGCAGGCTTCAGGGCACCCGACAAGCCCGTGGCCAATTTCCTCTTCGTGGGACCGACGGGCGTCGGCAAAACCGAACTCGCCCGCCAGCTCGCCAAGCAGATGGGGGTCGTCCTCCATCGCTACGACATGAGCGAATACCAGGAAAAACACACGGTGTCCCGCCTCATCGGATCGCCCCCCGGCTACGTGGGCTATGAGGAAGGAGGGCTCCTCACCGACGCGATCAGGAAGACTCCCCACGCCGTCGTCCTCCTCGACGAGATCGAGAAGGCACACTCGGACATCTACAATATTCTGCTCCAGATCATGGATTACGCCACCCTCACGGATAATCAGGGAAGAAAGGCCGATTTCCGCAATGTCATCCTCATCATGACCAGCAACGCGGGCGCCAGGGAGGTAGGCAAGAACCTCATCGGCTTCGGAGAACGCTCGGTCACGGCAGAAGCCCTGGACGATGCGGTTGAACGGACCTTCACGCCCGAGTTCCGTAACCGCCTCGACGCCGTCGTCCACTTCGACAATCTCCCCATGGAGATGATCGAGAAGATCGTCGTTAAAACCCTCGATGATTTCAGGATCCAGTTGGCCGAAAAGAAGGTCGAGCTATCAACGACCGAGGCCGTCATCAAGCTGCTGGCTGAACGCGGCTATTCCAAGGAATTCGGCGCGCGAAACATAGGCAGGCTGGTCGAGGACAAGGTGAAATCCTTCTTCGTGGACGAAGTCCTCTTCGGCAGGCTAGAGCACGGAGGCCTCGTCAAGGCCGATGTCATCGACGGCGAGGTAGCCTTTACCGTCGAGCCGCCCGATCTCCCCGAACTCAAGGGGGTCCAGACGGCCGCGGAAAAGGCCGGAGCCTGAGGAAGTTTTCCTCGGACCGACCATGATCCCGATGCTCAGACCCAGGCCCAGGCTGGAGGCCGAAACCGATTACCCCTTCCCCAATATCGAGGGAGCAAGCCCCGAGGGGATTGTCTGCTATGGCGGCAATCTTTCGCCAGGCATGCTGCTCTCGGCGTACAGAAGGGGGATATTCCCCTGGTATAGTGAGGGTGAGCCTATCCTTTGGTGGAGCCCGGATCCCCGTTTCGTCGTTCTCCCTGACACTCTCCATATACCGGCCCGGGCTGCCCGGACCCTTCGAAAGGGGAAATTCACCTTGAGCCTCGACCGGGCATTCCCCAAGGTCATAACAGCCTGCGCCGCGGCTCCCAGGAAAGGACAGGACGGTACCTGGATAACCCCGGAGATGATTGATGCCTATGTGGAACTTAAGAGCCAAGGCTTCGCCCACTCGGTCGAGGTTTGGGATGATGGTGAACTCGCCGGAGGATTATACGGCGTCAGTCTGGGCTCGGCTTTCTTCGGCGAATCGATGTTCACCCGGGCGAGCGGGGCTTCACGATTTGGATTCCTGAGCTTTTCCGCCGCGCTCTTCGCCGAAGGCTTCGACTTCATCGACAGCCAAGTGCATACAGACTATCTAGCCTCGATGGGAGGCTTATGCATCCCGAGAAAGGAGTACTTAAGGCGGCTTGGCAAGGCTCTCGAAAAGCCGGACCGAAGGGGGCTTTGGCACCTGTCCTTCCCCGAGTTCGAGACCAGGGCTTTCTCCTGAGGGCAGCCCGATGCATAGATTAAATTGGCACAATCGCCTACAGTAGAGCCGTGAGCAGGATATTCCAGCGATGAAGATCATATTCGTCCAGCTGCCCGTCATGGAAGCCGATTGGGACGACGCTGTCGCCAACGTACCCCTGGCTGCCGGCTATCTGACCGCCTACGCCGAGTCGAAAGGCCTCCTCAAACGCTCCGAATGGTCCATTCTCGACAAGTCGTTTGCCGATTATGGTTCGGATTCGGCTGTCATAGAGCGCCTCGTCGCCTCCGAACCCGACATCGTCGCCTTCAGCCTCTACGCGTGGAACCTCGAACGGAGCCTTTTTATAGCCGGCGCCGCACGGGAGCGCCTGTCGAGGGCCCGTTTCATCGCCGGCGGACCCGAGGTCGTCGAAGGCATGCCTATCCTGGAGCGCTCACCCTTCCACGCCCTCGTCGTCGGCGAAGGGGAATCCTCCTTCGAGAAGCTCCTTGGCGACATCATCCAGCATCGCCCTCTTTCGCGAGTTTACAAGGAATCCCAGCTCCTTGACCTCTCGGCCCTGCCCAATCCCTATCTGGTCGGCACCCTTTCTATCCTCAGAGATTCTCCTGTCCACATGGAGACGATGAGGGGCTGTCCCAACAAATGCGCCTATTGCTATTACGGGAAAAACTTCCCCCTGATTCGGCGATTCCCTTCCGAACAAGCGGTTGAACTCATCCGAAAGGCTTCGGACGCCGGAGCTTCGGAACTCTACATCATGGATCCCTCGTTCCAGTACGGCTCCGACCTTCCTGAGAAGCTCGCGGCCTTCGCCGAGGCCAACAGGTCGGCCATGCCCCTCCACACCGAGATGCGCCTCGAATCTGTGGACGACAAGTTGGCCTCCCTCATGAAATCGGCTGGTATAGCGTCGATAGAGGCGGGACTCCAGAGCATCAATCCAAAAGCCCTCGAGGCCGTGGGCAGAAGCCTGGACAAGGACAGCTTCGCGAAGGGCGCCGAGGCCCTCCAGAAGCAGCACATCATAGTCAAGACGGGACTCATCCTGGGGCTGCCCTTCGATGGCTACGAGCAGATCGAGGAAACCTTCGACTTCCTCGGCATGCACGGGCTCGGCCAGGAGGCCGAACTCTACCCGCTGTCCTTCCTCCCAGGCACGGACGCGCGCGAGCGGGCCGACGAGTGGAGGATGTCCCGCATGGAGCTCCCGCCTTACTGGGTGACGAGCAACGACTGGGTTTCCCAGGACGACCTGATTGACGCCGTAGCGACTTTCGAGGAGAGCTTCGACGTTGAGTGGGCCGCCCCGCCCTCCCCCCACTTCGCCAAGGAACGGAAGGGTTTCGTCTCCTTCGTCGATGCACGCAAGCTCGAGAACATCGAGTGGCTGAGGATGAACCCGGCGAGGCTCGCTAACTCCCTCACCCTCCTCGCGGACGCCGAGGATCCCGAAAGCCTCTCGCGCCTCGTGCGAGCGGCGCGAGACCTGCGCAAGGACAATCCCTATTCCATCTACCAGATCGTCCTCACGAGCGATACGCGGATTCCCTCGGAACGACTCGTGGAAAGGATACAGGATGCCTTCTTGTATCCTGACCACTATTACGAACTGTCGCACTATTTTTCACCCGACCCTCAGGAGGGCTACCAGACTCGGATGTTCTTCGCGACCCGCAACTTCACCTTGGCATACAGGGCGGTCGAGGAAGCCCAGGACATGGAGACCATGATCATCCTTTCCGGAAAGACGGGATACAACGCCGAGAGGCTTTCGGAACTTCTGCCTTACGTCGTTTTCGACAGGGAGGGCATACCCTTCGACAGACTCTATGAGCTGCTCTCCATCTACGCCGATTTTCCCCAAATGCTGATCGAGGCGCCCGAGGAGCTCTTCTAGTCAGTAGGCTGCGCGGAGATCGACCTCGCAGGAACAGTTCCCCGTGCTCAAGTATTCGATGAGGTTCGCCATCGTCCTGTCGACTGCCAGAGCCGCTGCCTGGTTCGTCGATCCTCCGACATGGGGAGAGAGGATGACGTTGGGCAAGTCCTGGATCGCATAGCGCGAAGGGGACCCGAGCCTCCCGGATTGCGGATAAAGGTACCAGGTATCGATGGCCGCTCCTTTAAGGACGCCGTCGCGGAGCGCCTCGTAGAGGGCCTTTTCGTCGACAAGGGAGCCCCTCCCCACGTTGACGAGGAATTTGCCCTTCATGGAGGCCAGGACTTCCCTGGATATCAGGCCTTCGGTGGCCGGCGTCAAGGGCAGGGCGAGAAAGACGATCTCGGCCTTTTCGATCACCGAGACAAGATCAGGCAGGACGGCGTCGAAGCCTTCCGGAATGCCTTGGTCCGTTCTTCTCCTCCAGCCATAGACTTTACAGGAGAAGGCCTTGAGGAGCTTGGCAAGCTCCACGCCTATGGCCCCCGTGCCCAGAATCGCGCAGCTCTTTCCGCGAAGCGAGTCCCAGTTGTCCTTGGCTCCGCCCTTGACCCAGAGACCGTGCCAGACCGAAGCCTTGAGGTCGTTGTGGTACTCCACGACCCTTCCGTAGAAGGCGAGGGTCATGGCCAAGGCACGTTCCGCGACGTCGAAGGCGTTCGCGTGCACGTTGAAGACGCGTATGCCCCGTTCCGCCAGTTCGGCAAGAGGCAGGTGGTTTACGCCGGTGAGCGGCTGGAAGATGGCTTTGAGCGAGGGGGATGCGAGATAGGATTCCCGAGGCAAGCTCATGGCAACGATGAGGTCCAGAATCGGAAGCTCTGGAGCCTCGGGCAATAATCCCTGGATAAAGTCATGTTCGGGAAATTCGAGCCGAAGCGCTTGGATGCGTCCATCCCACACGGAACGCGGCGGCATGAAAAAGCCAATTCTCATCCTGAGCCTCTTGTACCGAAGTCTGGTTCGAGGATATCTGATCGAAGCCGAGGGATCAAGCACGCACGATCGGGGGTCAGGGCCTAGCCTTTGGATCGATCAAGCGCTCTGTCACTGTCTGGCTGCACGCGAAGCGTGGCATGCGGGTGGAATTGTGATATAGATTAGTAAAGAGATATTTTTGCGCGCCGAAGATGCCGATAGTTTCATGTATAGTAGTATCCTCGCGCCGACCCAAGGAGAGGTGGACAGATGAGACGTTCCGAACTACCCCGAAGACTGATGTACGCGGCACTCGCGGCAGCGACCCTCCTCGCTTTCTCCTGCTCGACTTCCCCTGCCCAAAAGAACGATCCCAGTCTCACCGACCTTGTGGTAAAAGGGGACCTGACTTCCATCAATAAACTTCTCGCGGACAAGGAGAAACTGAAAAAGGAAGCCAACTCGCCGGACGGACAGGGACTATACCCGCTTCATCACGCCGTGATGCAAGGCAATTCCCAGATCGCCGAGATCCTCATCGTGTTCGGATCCGAACTGGACCACAGGGATCCGACGGGGAAGACCCCTCTCCGCTATGCCATCGACAGGAAACAGGCGGAAATGGCCCAGATGCTTGTGGCAAGAGGAGCCGACCCCTTTGCCGCCGACGTGTCCAACTCGACTCCAGCCGAGGCCGCCCTTAGTGCGGGTACGGAGATGATCAAGGCTGTCTTCAACGTGAAAAACATCAACGCCGCTGGCAAGGATGGACGGACCGCCCTCCATATAGCATGCGACAAGCGAATGGTCGATGAAGTCTCGACGCTCCTGGATATCGGGGCATCCATCACCATCCTCGACAAAGCGAACCGGACACCTCTGGATCTGGCCTTGCTCTATTCTGAAGACAAATCCGCGGCTGTCATCGCCGAAAAAATTATCCAGAAAGACAAGAGCAACGCCAAGACCAATTTCCCTGATTTCAGGTGGTTCGTCGACATGGTGAACTCACCTGATTATAGCACTTTCCGCAATTCTGGAACCGATAGGAATTCCGCCCTTCATGAGGCTGTTTCCCGCCAACAGACAGGATTCGTAGATTTCCTTCTCTCCAAGAAACTGAGCGCCGGCGTGCCCGTATTCGGACCGAATGCCGTCGATGCAAAAAATAATCTGGGAGAAGCTCCCCTGCATATCGCCGTCCGGAAAGGTTATGTCGCCGGGGCGAGGCTCCTTCTTGATCACCAAGCCGATCCCAATATCCTGGACGGGAACGGCAACACCCCTCTGCATCTGGTGACCTCTTCCTCCGGACTCGTCATGACCAAACTCCTGCTGGAAAAGAAGGCGAAACCTGCGATCGCGGATTCCAACGGCGATACGCCCCTCCACAAAGCGGTGAAGCTCACTTTGGATGACAGTATCGTGAAGGAATTGATCAAGGCGGACGCGCCGGTCAACGCGGTGAACAAGGAGGGCGACACGCCGCTGATGATCTGCGTGAAGGCAGGCACTTACCAGTATGCCGAGTCCCTCATCGCCGCTGGCTCGGACGTGTTCCGTCTGAACAACAAGGGCGATACGCCTCTCTCAATAGCCATTCGCCGGGGAGTCGACGCCGTCGACAAGATCATATTGCCCTCCAATGTGCTCAACCAAGAGGCATCGAGCGGCAACAGCGTCCTCGCGTACGCCATCTCCCAGAAAGCGGTTCCAGAAATTGTCCTCCGCCTCCTCAAAAAAGGCGCCGATCCCCGAACTACCAATACATCCCGAGATACGGCTCTCCACATAGCCGTGCGGAATAACTTGATCGATCAGTCTCTCATCCTCATCGACGCGAAGGCGAGCATCTTCGCCGAAAACTCCGCCCAGGACACTCCTGTCTCCCTCGCCCTGATGGCTTCCGGCGGTCCCTATGACTGGTTCTTCACTCCAGAAGTGATCGCAGCCCGAGATGACCAGGACAACACTATTGGGCATCTCGCCGCCAAAAAGAACCTGGCCGATGGCCTCGACTACCTTTTCAGAAAGAACGCGGACTTGACCGCGGTCAATAAATCCAATGAGACGCTTCTCCATACTGCGGTCAGGGCGGACGCCAAGGAGGCTGCCTACTACCTCATCGACAAAGGTGCGGTATTGTCGGCGCGCAATCGCGACGGCGACGCGGCGCTCAACGTGGCGGTGCTGTCGGGCTCAAAGGCCTGTTTCAAGGCGCTGGTCCTCCTGCCTGGCATCGACCTGAATGCCCGCAACTACTCGGGGGAAACAGCTCTCCATCAGGCGATCAGGAAACAAAACACCGAATTCGCGACGTACCTTATCGATCGAAGCGCTGCCCTCGAGTACAGGGACAACACGGGCCTCACTCCCCTCGCCGTGGCTGCCAGGGAAGTTCAGACAGGGATAGCCCAGTACTTGATCAAGGCTGGTTCGGCGATCGACGCACGAGATTACACGGGATCGACACCGCTTTATTACGCCGTGTCCGTGGAAAAAGGACAGCCCGACCTTGTCAGGATGCTCATCCAATCGGGCGCCGACATTCTCGCCAAGAACGCCCTCGGCGATTCTCCGCTCCTGGCCTCCCTCAAGAAAGGCCAGTCCCTCGTGCGGGAAATACTTGGGAGCCCGGCCATCGATAAGGCTGATTCAGAGGGAAAGACACCCCTTCGCATCTTGGTCGAAGCCAGAGCTTCGCTCGATACGCTCAGGCTCGTCCTCGCCGAGAACGTCGACCCTTCCAGCAGGGATAGATTCGCCGACACGCCGCTTCACGCCGCCCTGATGCAGAAGGACTACGCGGCCGCGAACCTCCTGCTTTCGGCGAAAGCCGACCCGTTTGCCCCCAATCAACAGAGGATAACCCCCTTAGCCATCGTCCTAAAGGACACGGCGGCGCTGAAGGACTTCACCCAGGCCGCCGGCCTCGCTACGGCCGACGCTCTCGGCGAAACCTTCCTCCACTATGCGGTGAGGGCCGGAAGCGCCGAAGCCGTGAAGACTCTCCTCGATCTTGGGGTTGACAGAAACGCCCGGAACATTTCAGGCGAGAGCGCGATGGACATAGCCCAGGCTAAGGGAAACCAGGCGGTATCGGTTCTGTTCAACTAACATCGAATTCCCCAAAGCAAGGAAAGGCCCGCCGACTTGAGTCGGCGGGCCTTTCCTTGCATGAGATTCCGGGACATATCGCTAAGCGACTTTCGCGTCAATCCGTACGGTCTCGGTTACGGCCACGCTCTAGGATTCGCACTCGGAGAGCTTATTGCTCTGGCGAAGCTTCTCCAGGGCACGCTCCTGTATCTGCCTCACTCTTTCCCTGGTGATGCCGAGGACCTTCCCCGTCTCCTCAAGCGTATGGGTCGATTCGCCCGAGAGTCCGAACCTAAGCTTGAGGATCGTTGTCTCGCGGTCGCTTAATCCCTGGAGAACACATTCGAGAAGATCCTTCATGGTGGAGCCAAAGGCCTCGACATAGGGATCGACGCCGGTCTCGTCCTTTATAATGTCCGAAAGCGAGGTTGAATGGTCCTCGTCGATGGCGGAATCGAGACTCGCGGTCTTCTGGGAAAACTCCATCACCTTAAGTACCTTCTGTCTGCTCATCTCGACACGCTCGGCGAGCTCGTCCAGTTCAGGCTCGCGTCCGAGTTCCTGCGTGAGCTGTTTGGTGGCGTAATAACATTTCCGTATGGTGTTGAGCATATGGACAGGTATGCGGATGACTCTGCCCTGATCGGCAAGACTCTTGATGATAGCCTGGCGTATCCACCATGTGGCATAGGTGGAAAACCGATATCCCCGCAAGGAGTCGAACCGCTCAACAGCTTCCAGCAATCCTATGTTGCCCTCATCGATGAGGTCGAGGAGGCCCAAGCCCCGGTGCTGGTATCCTTTGGCAATGGAGACAACGAGGCGGAGGTTGGAGCTGATCATCAGCTGCTTGACCTTCGTGAGTCTGCCCGACAGCTCTGTGACGCTTGCATCCATCGTCTCGGCACCGCCGGATTTTTCTTTCAATAGTTCTTCCATCGCAGCTTTTAGGTCCTGGATCTCCTTGGCGACCTGGTGTTCGCTTTCGGCATCGAGGAGGGGATAGCGGGCGATCTGAAGGAGGTAGAGAGATAGGGGATCTACTTCGCCGGCTGAATGTCTCTTTTTCTTTGATTCAAATCTGGAGCCGACGAAGATACTTTTTCCACGGCGAAGGGGGGAATCGTTTTTGCCTGAGGCGCCTTTCGTCTCTCGACTTCCCATCATCAGCCCTTACTATTTGCAATACGACGTTTTATAGAAACCAACAATTGTGTATAGTACCACCGCCTTGCAAGGAATGAAAGTCAAATATTAAATCTTTATAAAAGTTCGGTATTGATAGCTGGCAGGATTCAGTCCCTCGGTGCCATAGCGGGATCGATGGGTTGTCCGTTCCTGAAAACGAAGAAATACGCTATCGGCGCTCCATCCTTCGCGTCGACGCCGATTCTGCCTATCTCCGCTCCCGATACAAGGTGATCGCCTGTCTTGACGCCGAGGTTGTCGATTCCTCCATAGACGTAGACATAGCCGGATTTGGCCTGGACGAATACTACCTGGCTGAATCCCCTGGAGGGCCCAGCCGAAACTACCGTGCCTGATGCTATGGCCTTGGCCGTCTCCCCGGGTTTTACGCGGATCATAATACCCTCGAGTTTACCGTCCAAGTACAATGCCTTGCCCGATGCAGGCCATTTGAGGCTTGCGTCCACGGTTCGATCCTGGGTTTTTACAGGTTCAGGCAGGGGCACTGCCGAGCCTCCCTGCTTGAACTGGCCTGGATTCTGGGGACCCTGGACGATTGTCGAGGGGGAAGGCCCGTTGCTCATCGACACGGGAACTTGCACAGTCGTCGGCGGGACAGAGTCGTTCGTCGTCGACACATTCGTCGTCGAGGTTTTCGGGAGGACGCTTGAACTCATCCCGTTTCCCTTGGGAATCGAGGTTGTCGCTGCTGCAGCCGAGGTCGTGCTTGTCGTTGACGCCGATGCCGCAGGCGTAGTTGAAGACGTATAGGCGGCCCCTGCTTCGTTCGGGCCGTCCGCGGGAATGACGAGGACATCTCCGACCTTCAGGACATAGGTTGGGCTAAGCTTGTTGGAAGAGAGCAGCTGACTCAAAGCGATACCGTATTGCTTCGCGATGCCATAAAGGGTCTCGCCCTTGGCAACCGTATGGGCCGTGGGAATGATGAGGATAGTCCCCATCTTCACTTTCGTAGGATCAGTGATGCCATTCGCAGCGGCCAGGGCTTCATAGGGTACCTTGTAGAGCCGCGAAACCGAATAGAGGGTCTCGCCCTTTTGGAGCGTATGCTTGACGACTTGAGCCGAGGTGGCGCAGATCGCCGCGGCGAGGAGTATGAGGAGGCAGAGGGATTTAAGCAGGGCTTTCTTCATCGTGATCCTCTCTATGTATCGGCAGAGATCCCGGGCAGTTGAGGGCCTAAAGAGAAAACATACAGCAGCTCCTGGGTAAAACTCCCCGGCCTCGCCCGATTCGAGGCTTTTCATTTTCGGCGCGAACGAGTACTATTGAAAGAACAATCCACGCCAGGAGATCGAGAGCAATGTCCGAACGATCACCCCTTCACAATGTTCGTTTTGCATATATTCCGAAGGTGCCGGAGATATTGAATCTCCCCACGGCTGAAATCCAGGCGCTTCCCGGAGACATAGTCGAACCAGCCACCGACATGGAAAGCCTGAAAAAGATATTCCCCCACAGCTACAGTAAACCCTCGGTACGCTTCATTCATGGAGAACCTTCCGAGGCGAAGGCCCTCAAACTGGGGGTGCTTCTATCGGGAGGGCCCGCCCCCGGCGGCCACAACGTCATCGCCGGCCTCTTCGACTGTCTTGGGAAGATATCCCCCGAATCAAGACTCGTGGGTTTCAAGGGCGGTCCGAGCGGCCTGGTGGATGATAAGTCCATGCCGATCACGGCCGAACTCGTCGACTCCTATCGCAATACAGGCGGCTTCGATATGGTTGGATCAGGGCGGACGAAGATCGAGACACCCGAGCAGTTTGCCAAGGCCCTGGCCACAGCCAAGCGCCACGGACTCGACGCCCTCGTCGTGGTCGGCGGCGATGATTCCAATACGAATGCGGCCCTTCTCGCCGAGTACTTCGCCTCATGCACCGAGCCGATCTGCGTCGTCGGTGTCCCCAAGACCATCGACGGCGATCTCAAGAACGAGTGGATCGAGGCCTCCTTCGGCTTCGATACGGCAACCAAGACCTACTCCGAACTCATCGGCAACATCTGCCGCGACGCCCCCTCGGGCAGGAAATACTGGCATTTCATTCGACTCATGGGGCGTTCGGCCTCCCATATCGCCCTCGAGTGCGCCCTCCAGACCAGGCCTAATGTCGCGTTCATCTCCGAAGAAGTCGAGGAAAAAAAGATGAGCCTCGCCCAGATCGTCGAGATCATCGCCGCTTCCGTATCGGCCAGGGCATCCAAAGGCGAGAACTTCGGCGTCATCCTCATCCCCGAAGGTCTCATCGAATTCATTCCGGAGATGAAGATTCTCATAACCGCGATCAACGAACTCCTCACCAAGGAAGCCGAAGCCTTTAAATCCCTCCCTGGTGTGTCTGGACAGATCGCCTTTATCTCCGAAAGACTTCCTGGAACGTCGGCTTTGCTTTTCGCTTCCCTCCCCGCCGAAATCCAGGCCCAGCTCTGCTGGGACAGGGACCCCCACGGCAACGTCCAGGTTTCCAGGATCGAGACCGAGAAGCTCCTCGTGTCCATGGTCAGGGAAAGACTCGCCACCCTTGCCGCCGATGGATCCTACAAGGGCAAATTCGACTTCCAGACGCATTTCATGGGCTACGAAGGCAGGTGCGCCTTTCCAACCAACTTCGACGCCGACTACTGCTATTCCCTGGGCTTCGCCGCCTGCCTTCTGGCTCGCGCGGGTTGTTCGGGGTACATCGCCTTGATACGGAACCTCGCCTCCCCTGCGTCGGAATGGATACCAGGGGGTATTCCTCTCGTCTCGATGATGAACATCGAATGCCGCCACGGGGCGGACAAGCCCGTCATTAGGAAGGCCCTGGTCGAACTGGACGGCAAGCCCTTCGCGGCATTCGCCTCGCAGCGCGAAACCTGGGCCCTTTCCTCCGATTACAGGCTGCCCGGCAGCATTCAGTACTTCGGACCTGCGGCCGTCACCGACGCGCCGAGCATGATCCTCCAACTGGAGCGGAGCTGAAACGAATGAAAAAAAACCTCCCCGCGCTCATCCTTTTTCTGGCATCGGCCCTTCTCGTATCCGGCCAGGAGATGCTGACGGCTGAACAGCTCTTCGCCAAGGTGTCCGCGGCCTATGCTTCAGTGACGGACTATGAGGCGCAGATTGGGATATCCAACGCCGGCCAGACGATGAAGGGGACGCTCTACTTCAAGTCTCCTTCCCTCCTCCGCATCAACTTCACGCAGCCGCCCGAACAGGTCATCGTCTTTGACGGCGAGACCCTGAAGGTCTACATTCCCCAGTACAGGGCTGTTCTCCAACAGGAGACGGGAGCGTCGGGCATCGGAGCGGGCGCGGCCGCCCTCGCCTCGCGCGAGGGTCTGGCGATGATGAAGCGCAACTATACGATAGCCTGGGAGTCTTCGCCCCAGACCGTAGCCCTCGATCCGGGCTCCTTTGAGCTCGTATATCGGCTCATGCTGACGCGCAAGACGGTCTCGGAGGGTTTTAAAACCATACGCATCTCCGTCTCGACATCATCCCTTCTCATCCGGAGGATTGAAGGCTGGACGGTGGCCAATGACAGGATAGGTTTCGACTTCACCTCGATCGCCCTCAACCAGGGCATACCGGCGACGAGGTTTCTCTACGACGCTCCTGCGAGCGCCAACATCTACAATAATTTCCTTTTCCAATAGCGTGAGGTGAGTGAGAGCTGATGGCGAGCATCGGACCGAAACTTCAAGAAGCGAGACTCAAGAAAGGCTTGACGCTCGAGCGCATAGCCGACGATACCAATATTGCGCTTCGCTTCCTCTCCAAGATTGAGAACGACGATTTCACGGGCTTTCCCGGTGAACCCTACATTGTGGGCTTTATCCGCAACTATGCCGAATACCTTGGTCTTGATCCTCAACCGCTCGTCGCGGCCTACAGAGGCGTCGATGAAGCCCCGGCGAAAGATGGGTCGGAAGAGAAGACGGTCCCGCAAGCCGGGGTTATCCAAACCGAACAGCCAACGGCCCTTCCGCCTGAGGGCGAAGCCGCCCCGCTTAAGGATGGTAAAGCGCATCGGGCCGGAAAAGACTCGGAAAATCCTTTGGAAAGCAAGAGTGTCTCGTCACGGCGCCCGACTATCCGTACCTTCATCCGCCTAGGCGCCGCCTTCGCTATCCTCATCGTCGTCGCGGCGGCCTTCTGGATTCTGGCGGGCGGTGTGCTTTCCACACCCAAATCCGGGCCAAACTCCAAGGCCCCCGTGGAGTACAGGGTCGAAGGCTCTCCTTTCGAAAAGCGTCTTTATGTGGGGGACAGCCTTCTTGTCCCTTTAGGCGAAGAGGTCTACAAGATTGTCATCGCCGACATTGGAGATAAAGTGGAACTCGATACACCCTTCGGCCGTCAATCACTGAAGCTGGGCGAATCGGGAGTCCTGGACCCCAACTCCGATGGAGCGGCCGAGGCCACTCTTTCGATCGCCGATTTCGAGAAGCGCAGGCCGACTTCGGGCGCCCTCGTAAATGTCAGCCTTTCAACCCAGACCGTGGAGACTGCGGCTTCAGGGGAGGTAACGATATCGGGCAAAGCCCCTGCCCTTGGAACAGATATCACCGGCGGCGCCGACAAGGCCAAGTCCGATTTGGCTGTCATACTCCGTTCCGGCCGGGGTCCCTACCCCTTCGTCGTCCAGGTTTCTTTCCGCGGAAGTTGTCTTTTCCGCTATGAGGCCGACCGCAAGGAATGGGTCGAGAAATACTACGGCAAGGGAGAATCGACGACGATCAACGTGAATTCGGCTCTCACTATATGGACCTCGAACGCTCAGGCCGCGAAGCTGAGCTTCCCTGCATCGGGAAGCAAACTCGTCGATCTGGAGCTGGGAGCCCCGGGCGAGATTGCCGTCAAGCGCATCTACTGGGACTCGTCCGAGGGTTCCTGGGCCCTCGTCGCCTCCTCACTCGACTGAAGGCGCCATGAAATTCTTCATAGATCAGCACGGCTGTGCCAAGAACCAGGTGGATGGGGAAGAAATCTCGGCGCGGCTTGAGGCGGCGGGCCACGAGTATGTCGCCTCGGGCGAGGAAGCCGATCTCGTCATCGTCAACTCCTGCGGATTCATCGAGCCGGCCAAGCGCGAATCGATTGATGCCGTCATACGTATCAAGGCACTCTGGCCCGACAAGAAACTCATCCTGGCGGGCTGCCTCGCCCAGCGCTACCCAGATGAACTGCTCTCGGAGATGAAAGAGATAGACGCCCTCATGGGCAACGCCGACTTGGCAGGAATACCCGACCTTGTCGCCGGTCTTAAAACAGGCTCACGGAAGGCTTTTGTTCCCGCCCAGCCCGAGATCATGGCCCCGAAATATTACGCCCGTACCCGTATCTTTGATTTCCCCGGCACTGCCTACGTCAAGATCACCGAAGGCTGCGACAACCGCTGTACCTACTGCGCTATCCCTCTCATCAGGGGAAGGCTCAGATCCCGGCCTCTGCCCGATATACTCGCCGAATGCTCGGATCTCATCGCGAAGGGTATTTCCGAGATTGTCCTCATAGGCCAGGATCTGGGTTCCTATGGGGCCGAGACAAAAGGACCCGGCCTGCCCAAGCTTCTTGCGGCGCTCTCGGCCATGGAAGGTCAGTTCTGGGTCAGGGTACTTTACATACATCCCGACCATTTCCCTGAGGCGATACTCGAGGTCATGACCAGGGATAGACGCATCCTTCCCTACTTCGATCTGCCTTTCCAGCATGCGTCTCGCAGAATTCTCAAGGAAATGAACCGGAGAGGATCGGCCGAGGAATACCTCGCCCTCGTGGCAAGGATCAGAGCCGCCCTGCCCGATTCCATGATCCGTTCCACCTTCCTTGTCGGCTTCCCGGGCGAGACCGACGAGGACTTCGCCCTTTTGGCGGCCTTCCAGCGGGACGCTGCCCTGGACTGGCTGGGCGTTTTTTCCTATTCGCGCGAGGAGGGGACTCAGGCTTACGCGATGAAGCCCCGGGTGACGAAGAAGCTGGCGGAGAAGCGGAAGCGTCTCATCGAGGAGGAACAGGAAAAGATCAGTCCGGCACGCCTCCAGAGGTTTATCGGCGAAGAGGTTGAAGTTCTGGTGGAGGAGAACGTGGAGGGTTCGGAGCTCTGTCTGGGCCGGGCCTGGATGCAGGCTCCCGAGGTAGACGGCCTGACGGTACTCAAAGGGGTCTTTAAGCCCGCTGACCGCGTCCGTGCCAGGATAGTCGCCGTGAATGGTATCGATCTCGAAGCCGAGCCTATGGAGCCCGGGAAGTGACCCTATCCACACCCCAGCTTCCCCCCTATCTCTCCAGCCTCAACCCAGAGCAGCTCGAAGCCGTCCTCCACGAGGGCTCGCCCCTTCTCATCCTCGCGGGAGCGGGAACCGGCAAGACGAGGGTCATCACCACAAAGATAGCCTACCTGGTCAAGGAGCGTGGTATCTCGCCCGAATCCATCCTCGCTGTCACCTTTACCAACAAGGCTGCCCGGGAGATGCGGGAGAGGGCCACGGCCATCGAGATTTCCTGCGAAAGGTCGGTGATACGGACCTTCCACTCCTTCGGCGCCTGGTTCCTGCGGAGGAATGCCTCGGCCATCGGCCTCGATTCCAACTTCGTCATCTACGATGACGGCGACTCAAGTGAACTAGTCAGAGCCATTCTTCCCGAAGCCTCAAAACAGGAATGCAACCGCTATGCCTCGATGATAGCGCGAGCCAAGGACTTCGGGCTCGAACCCGATGCGCCCAACCTGTCGGTGCTTTTCCATGACGAGGAGTTCAGGCGGATCTACCACGATTACACCGAGAGGCTCAGAAGAACCGGCAACGTGGATTTCGGCGACCTCATCGGCCTGCCCCAGGCAATCCTGGAAAAGGACGATGCCATCGCCCTCCGAATGCGGCAGCGCTTTTCAGTCGTCCTCGTCGATGAGTACCAGGACTCGAACGTCGCCCAGTTTTCCCTCCTCCAGAAGCTGACTAGCCCAGCCACCTATGTCTGTGTCGTCGGCGACGACGACCAGTCCATCTATCGATTCAGGGGCGCCGAAGTCAAGAACATCCTCTCCTTTCCCCAGCGCTTTCCGGGCACCAAGATCATCCGGCTCGAGAGGAACTATCGTTCCAGCCAGAGTATCCTGGATGTCGCGGGCAACATCGTCTCCCATAACTCTGGGAGGTTGGGGAAAACCCTTAGGGCGACCAAGCCGGGCGGGTACAAGCCCCAGCTCGCCCTTCTGGATGATCAGGAACAGGAAGTCGAGTTCTGCACGCGGCTGCTCCGGCAGCATATCCATGATGGCGGGAGACTATCCGACGTCGCCATCCTCTACCGCACGAATGCCCAATCCCTCTCCTTCGAAAAGGAATTCCCCCGCAAGCTCATCCCCTACCGCCTCGTAGGCGCCCTGAGGTTCTACGAGCGCGAGGAGGTCAAGGACATCCTCGCCTATTTGTCCCTGATACAAAATCCGAGAGACGAGATCGCCTTCAAACGCGCCGTCAACAAACCCACGAGAGGCTTGGGCGACAGTTCGGTCGAGATCATACTCGAGACTGCAGCCAGACTCGGCCTAAACATAGTTGATGCCTGCGAAGAGAGCCGGCCTGCCATGAAGGGCAAGGCGGGGGCCGGCCTCGATGCCTTTCTCTCCATCCTCGGAAAAGCCCGCGCCCAGCTCAGGGCGGGTTCGGGCTTCTCCTCGGGCACGGGTGGACCCGAAGGTCCCTACTCCCTCTCGGATGGCGGCGAAGCCCTCCGCGACCGGGGGTCAAAATCGTTAGGCGCCCTCCTCGAGCTCATCATCGCGGAGAGCGGACTGGCCAGCTACCACAAGTCTCAGGACGAATTCGCAGGCACGCAGAAGCTCGCCAATATGGAGGAACTCGTCAGCGCGGCCTCTCTCTACCCTCTTGCCCAGGAGGGCCTGGCTGAATTCCTCGAGACCATCGAACTGGACAGGAGCTTCCAGGCCAAGGATGCTTCAGGCGAGAAGGACGCGGTCAATCTGATCACGATGCACAACACGAAGGGACTCGAGTTCCCCGTCGTCATTGTCACAGGCTTGGAGCAGGGGCTCTTCCCCAGGGACGATGAGGAAGGCGAGGATATCGAGGAGCAGAGAAGGCTCTTCTACGTGTCGGTAACGCGGGCCAAGGACAGACTCTACCTCACCGCCTGCAGATGGAGGAGAATGAGGGGAAGGATCTTCGAGACCAGCCCTTCCCTCTTCCTCACCAAGATCGATCCATCGCTCTACGAGTTCTGGGGGGACAGTTCATCCTCTTCGGCTTTCGCGAGAAGAGCCGCCTTTGGCAAGAAGGCCGAGACGGCGAGGGAAAGCCGCCCGATTCCCCGTTCCGGCGACTTCGCCGTCCGACCGCAGCCGCCTACGCAAATCCGTCCTCAATCGTCGGTTTGGAAGCAAGGCCAGGCCGTCTACCACGACGAATACGGCCAGGGTGTTATAATTAAATCGAGTGAGACCGAGAATTCCGGCTCACTTGTCATTGTCCAGTTCGATTCGGGGAAGGTGGCGCAGTTCTTCCCCAAGTACACAAGGAAACTCGAGAGGATAAAGGAATGAGCGAGGCTTTTGTCGGAGATCCCGTTTCCCTGCTCGCCGGACTTCCCCGCATACGCCGCGCGAGAGGCTGGCGCCTGTATGGCGAGGACGGGCGCCGTTTCCTCGATCTCTGGGCCGACGCAGGCAGAACAGTCACTGGACGCAGAACGGGAAGCCAGGGAAGGCTCGCCAAGGAACTCCTCGACCGTGGCCTCGTCTCCGATTTCCCTTCTTTTTGGGAGAAAAGACTCCTGAAGGAACTGGCTTCCTGGCTGCCGCACTACAGCGCGTTCCGCTTCTATCCGACCGAATCCGAAGTCCTTTCCATCCTCGGGTGCCCAGAATCGAGCCTCGGCAGGGAAAGACCTTTCGGCTCCTATCTCGGAGATGGATCGAAGGCCGATCTCGCCTTCGTCACCCTCCCTTTGGCGTCTGCCTGGTTCTTCACCGTCCTCGCGGCGAAAAAGGACGTCAGTCTCGCGGGATTGCCCAGCCCGGCGCCCCAGGCGACGATAAAACTTGCCCTGGGAACCCGAGCCCTAGCCGAATTCAGGGAATTCGAACATGAAGTTGGGGAACATCACTGGTCAAGGTTGGACAAGCAGATAACCGGGCTCTTCGAACGGAAGGGCCCCTGGCTCATTCCCAGCTATGCCGAGAGAGCCCACACCGAAGTGTTCGAAGCCTGCCTCGCCGCTGGACTGCTCATCTCTCCCCTCTATAGCGAACCATCCTTCATCCCCGGGGAGTTCGACGAAGGGGAAGTGGCTCCATTAAGAAAACTGCCCCGACCCTGACAGAGACTGTCAGGCTTCCGTATCGAAGACGGTCTTGCCGGGCGCGAAGCCGCCCTCGTCCACAGCCGATCTCAGTCTTTCTATATCTGCCTGGCCTCGGCCTATCTCCTTGAACTCATAGCCCGTTGTGGTCACATCGGCCTCCGACCAGGCGGCGAGATTCCTCGCGATGCGCTCCGCGGCGGCGGGGTCGGCAGGTCTCGCCTCCTCCATCGGAGCCACCACTTCCTCGGGTTTCAGCTCGCCTGAGGTCTTGATGACCTTGCCGTAGAAGATCCTTCTCAGGTTTTCAAACTTGATGGCCTCATTGTGGCGTTTGAGCCCGAGAGAACGCAGGACTGGCACGGCGAAGAAGAGACCGGAAAAAATCAGGGGCACGACGCCCAGGCCCCAGAACATCGTTGGGACGGGATTGAGCGAACCAAGAAGCTGGAGGAGGTAACCCGCGGCAGAGTAGATGAAGGCGAAGCCTCCCTTTAGGGCGAGCCCCTTCACCGTATTGATATAGATCGAGGAGCCAACGGTGAGGGCGTTATATAAGAAATACCCTCCGAAGGCTAGGTTGAAGACGTTGATTAACCTGAAAGTCCTGTCGGCCTTGGGACTGTTGGATGAGAACAGGCCCAGGCGTTTGAGAGGCAGGGGGGAGACGGACCCGTTGATGCCTGGTTCAGCCTTCGCGAGCAGTTTCGGGAAGCTGTAATACAGACATCCGGAATCTGACACCTCGGGACTCCCCTCGAACTCGAGGAGATAGGCATTGATGGCTGCTTCCGCCTCGGGGGCTTCCATCCCCATGATCGCCATGAATTCGGGCATGGTGATCAGACCTTTGTGGCTCTGGAGGAAAGCGAGAACCGCCCGTTTTTCTATCGTCGCCCAATTCTTGTTGGGATCGCCGTCGCCAAAGACATGGGAGAAGACGGCCTTGTGCAGTGGTCTTTTTTTCCCCCTGTCCAAGGAGAAGCCGCGGCGTTCGGGCCCTTTGAAAAGTTCGGAATAGAACCATATCCGGATGAGGGTATCGAAAAGCCTCGTCGTGAGCCAGAGTCCTCCCAGCCCCCCTCCTCTCCTGTCGTTCCTGCTCCTTCCCCCGCCTCCCTGCTGAACGGCCACGGAGGCGACGAGGGAGAAGAGGGCGATGCCGAGGAAGATGATGAAATAACCGACCAGCATGACGACAATCCAGACCTTGAAGAGGGCCTTGGCTCCCTCGACGGCGCCTTTAGCCAGGGCTCGGAGGATTTTTTTCATCCGTGGGCCGAAGCCCGTGAAACGGCTCTTCATCCCCCTCGGGAAGGAGTAGAGGATTTCACCTTTTTCCGTGACCTTGAGCCGCGCTCCGAATTCATCGGAGACAGCAGGCAGTTCGGCCTCCAGCTGCTGGAGAGGAAGGCCGGTGAGGCCAGCAAGGTCGGCGACTGTCGATTCGGTCCCCGTCTGTCTGAATCCCCAGACGATCTTTTCCCTGACCTTCATCCTGTCGTAATCATAGATTTTGTCGCTAGTATTCTCAGCCACGTTGTCCTCTGGAATTCGGGGGCTTAAGCCGCCCGGCCGGAATCAAAAAATTCTTGTCTTTCTCCTGCCCAGGGCACGGGAATAGACTGCCACATACTCCATCGCCGATTTCTCCCAAGAGAAAACCCTCGTCATAGCCTTTCGTTTCATGGAAATTATATGGCCAGGCCTTTCATACCAAGCCCAGACAGCCCAGCCGATCGTATTGTAGAGAGCGCGGGGTGTCAGGTCGTCGAACATGAAGCCTGTACCTTCCCCGGTCTCCTGGGAGTAGTTCTCGACCGTATCGGCCAGTCCTCCTGTCCTGTGGACCACCGGGAGTGTCCCATAACGCAGGGAGTACATCTGATTGAGGCCGCAGGGTTCGTAGCGGCTGGGCATGAGATAGAAGTCCGATCCCGCCTCGACGAGATGGGCCAGTCTTTCGTCGTAGCCTATTTTGGCCTTGAATTGGGGATAGAGGGATGAGAGGCGCTTGAGTTCGTCCTCGCACCATTGGTCCCCCGAGCCGACAACGGCGATCTGTGCCATGAGGGAGGAGCAGAGATGCTCAGCCGCCCCGTAGTGTTTGCCGAAAAGTTCACCTATGCCTTTCTGCTCGGTCAGCCGGGCCACCATACCGAAAAGCGGAACCGACGGATCGATGGGCAGTCCAAATAGCTCCTGAAGCTCGCGCTTGCACTTTTCCTTTCCGGAGAGGTCGCCCGCCGAGTAGGTAGAGGTGATGAGTGGATCGGTCTCGGGATTCCAGGTGTCCGTGTCGACGCCATTGAGAATGCCGACGAGATCCCGGCTCCTGTGCCGCAGAAGGCCGTCCATGCCAAAACCATAGCCTGGGGTCTGGATCTCCCGCGCATAGGTAGGGGAAACGGTTGTCAGACAGTCGGCCGTCGTTATTCCGGCCTTGAGGAGGTTGATATCATCGTGGAACTCGAGACCAGCACCATGGAACTGCTCCCAGTCGAGCCCGAGGGAGGAGAAATGTTCCTTGGGATAGACGCCCTGGTAACCCAGATTATGGATGGTGAGTATCGTCGCCGTGTCCTTGAATTCGCCAGTTCTCTCCAAGGTGGAAGCATAGACAGGGACAAGAGAGGAAGGCCAATCGTGGGCATGGAATACTTCGGGAAACCATTCCAGCTTCCTGCAGAGTTGAAAGGCTGCTTTTGAAAGCAGAGCGAAGCGTTCCGGGTTATCGGCGTATTCCTCGCGGCTCGAGGGACCGTAGACGCCAGACCTGCCATAGTACTTTTCGAAGTCGAGAAAATAGACGGGAACCTTGGAATTAGGAAGTTGGGACGAGAATATCCTGATCCAATGCTCACTCCCGCCTACCCAGACGCTCAAGGGATCGGGAAGAGCCTCAAGCTTATCCCGATCGATCGAGTAATACCGTGGAATGAGGACTCTGACGTCATGACCCAGCCTCGAAAAGGCTATGGAAAGGGCCGATACGGCATCGCCAAGCCCACCCGACTTGGCGAAGGGGACGGCCTCGCTCGTGATCATGAGAATCTTCACAGCAGCGCCTCCGCTTCAAGATGGTAGGTCGATCGCTTCCAGCCCGGCGCCCCTGACCAGGCTTGATGATAGGTATTGATTATACAGGCCACGGCTTGGTTCCGCAATGAGGACCCGATTCAGCTCCGGAGCTTGAAGCGGAGCGCCGATTGGAAGGCGCTTTAGCGGTGGAGGTCAACCATGAAACGACTTCGCCCATCAGCCTTTGCGCTAATCCTCATTCTCATCCTCCTCCCGGGCTGCGCGCTTTTCCAGGAAGCAGCGACGGGGACCTTGGTCCTGCGATTCCAGCTCCACGAATCCATAACCCCAAAATCACTCTCCGATGGAGGGAAGGCTCGGAGCATTGTGCCTTCGGTCCCCTGGCTTCCCCAAAGCTACCTGATCTCGGGAACAGGGCCCGATGGAGCGGCCTTCTCCCTCGACAGCGCCAAAACCAGCCTCAAGCAGCGGCTTGTGCCTGGCTCTTGGACCATCGAGGTCAGGGCTCTCTCATCCAATGCGACGACCGTGGCGAGCGGGACAATGAGCTGTGTCCTCGAACCCAACCTGTCGACCCAAGCCCAGATAACCCTCTGCCCAGTCGAGGGCAAGGGCACACTCACGCTTTCCATAGAGTTAAACTTAGCCGTCTCGGCGGACTGCAACATCTTCGGCACACTAACCTACATCGGCCTGCCGGGCAGAACCGATCCCCCTGCCCAGAGTCCCCTTGAATTCTCCATCCCGACATCGGACCCGAGGATCTGCTACTCAGGTCTCGAGGCAGGCCAATATACCCTCGCCCTCTCTCTCGTCAACGGCCAGGGAAGCGCTGTCGGAGGCTGCTTCGAGACCATCCTCATCCTGGCCGGCTACGATACCATAGGGACCTGTCTCATCGAACTGGGAATGCCCGAAATCGACCTGGAGGCCACCCTGCTGTCCTATGGGCCTCTTGAAGCGCCTATTCTCTCGGTACCCTGTCTCGTCTCCAACCTGCGCAGCTTCAGACCTATCGCGCGGTCAGCCCCGAGAAAAGTGAATCAAGCTCCCGTGACCAAAGCCTGGTACATCGGAGGAGTCGAGTCGGCCGACGCCATATCCCTCCTTTCTGATCAATGCATCGCCCTACCCTCGGACTTGTTCATTATGGACCACAGTCTGGCGGCCGACGGACTGAATGGGGCACGGTTCGACTTCGTCGAAACCTGTGATGCCGAATCGCGAGTTGGTTCCGCTTCGACTTCGGCCGAGCAGCGGGATGCATTCGCGAAAGGCGGCTTTACCTGGTGGGCGAGCTTCAACTCGAACATCATGAAGGCGCCGGCGTTGAGCGGTATTCAGGATACATGTTCGGGAACGCCTCCAAGCTACAGGGTTAAAGCAGTCGCAGGATCCCCTTCGGGGCTCGTGGTCATTTCAGGATTGGATGAAGAGGCGGCGATCCACACGCTCGCCGCACCCTACGGCGCTGCCTTAGGTTCGATCTCCAACCAGAACACGGTGCCTCTGAACACATCCTGGATCAGACTCTGGAAGGACAAGGTCAAGGTGGGAGGAACGGCAAAAACAGCGGACAGGCTCGCCGTCTCGCGCGATGGCCAGTACATTGCGGCGGCGTCTTCCTTGTCCAACTGGCTCCGTCTCTACAACCTCGGATATGGCGGTGAAATCATCCGGACCAGCGACGCCACGAGCTTGACCCCCGGCTTCGAGGGTATGGACAATATCAAAGCCCTTTGCTTCTTCCAGGAGGGGTCGAACGAGAGGCTCTTTGCCCTCTGCTCCTCGTCGAAGAGCGTCCTCATCTTCGATGTCTCGCCCCAAGGCCTAACGCTTTTAGCAAAAATTGCCCTCGATTCTTCAGATGACCTTTCCCTTCAGGATCTCCAGGTCCTCGATTCAGGAGAAGTCGTCGTGTCGGCCTCGACAGCCTCTAAGATCTATATCCTCGGTGATGGAGGATCGGGCTATGGCATAGTGACGACGATTTCAAGGTCGGGAGGATCGGGGCCCTATCATCCCGGGCCGCTTGCCGCCTCGCCGTCGACAGGCGGTTTCTACGTGCTCTGTGACAAGTCTTCGATACTTCGCTACGAACCTTCAGGCGGATTCGCCTTTACCCTGACCCAAACGATACCTTTGAGCACTGGCTCGATAGGCGCCACCACCCTCTCGGCGGGCAGAGATCCGGCAGGAGCCAGGGATCTTCTTTTCGCGGCCGGCGGCGAAACCATTGAGTTCATCAACCCACAGATGCTGAACCCTCTCCTGGACGAGATAGATCTTGAGCCCAACCCTTCCCAGACGGACGGTATCGCGACGGCCGAGGGTTCCTGCTACGTACGGGGTGGGTTTATTCTGGGCGGGGGACTCTCGGGGTCCGTGTCGGTTTTCGGGCCGGAGTGATATTCCGGAAGTCCGGCACGGCTGGCGCCTCTCCCTAGATCGATGTATTCTTGTAGTTGAACAGGAGAAGAGATGTATACTCTTGAATGTTTCACTCTCGTCGAGATGGTCGAGAAAAGCTCAAAGCACTACGGCAAGCGCCCAGCGCTTTCCCTCGTCGGAGGCGCTTCGTACAGCTATTCCGAGGTCGCCGAGGCTTCCCTGGCCATGGCAGTCTCGCTTTATAACCAGGGAATAGGCCGAGGCGACCGAGTGGCCCTCCTAGCCGAGAATTCACCGCGCTGGGGCATCGCCTACCTGGGAATTATACGCGCCGGCGCAGTAGCTGTCCCCATCCTCATCGATTTCCCGGGAGAGCAGATAGGCAACATCATCAGACATTCAGGTGCCGCAGTCGTCATCTGCTCCGAGCGACTCTTCCAGAGGATAAAAGCCCAAGCTCTGCCTCTGCGCTTCCTCGACGTAAAGGACGGCTCAGCCAGGGATGGCTTGACCTGGGCCTCCCTTCCCGGCACGCATCCCTCAATAGCCGCACCGGCGCAGTTCCACCCGTCGGTCTCGGCCGATGATATTGCCATGATCGTCTACACCTCGGGCACTACAGGCCTTTCCAAGGGCGTCATGCTCAGCCACCGCAACCTGCTCTCCAACGCACGGGCCTGCAATTCCATCATTGTCCTCCACAGAACGGACAAGCTCCTCTCCATCCTTCCCCTTGCCCACGCCTATGAGTTCACCATCGGATTCCTCATCCCCTTCCTCGCTGGTTCCGAGATCAGCTATATCGACCGGCCCCCTTCGCCCACGGTCCTCCTGCCGGCTCTCAAGGCCGTGAGGCCGACTATCATGCTCTCCGTTCCCCTCGTCATCGAAAAGATCTACAGATCCAATATCAAACCCAGCCTCGAGGCGATGAGACTTTATGCCAACCCCTTAATCCGCCGCCTTCTCATCCTTTTCGCCGGCTTCAAGCTCATGAAAACTTTCGGCGGCAGGATACGCTTTTTCGGCATCGGTGGAGCCCCGCTCTCCTCCGATGTCGAAACTTTTCTCAAGCAGGCCCGATTTCCGTATGCCATAGGTTATGGGCTCACGGAAACATCACCCCTTCTCGCGGGCTGCAACCCGAGACATACCAAGGTCAGATCGACGGGGCCGGCATTGAAAGGCCTGAAGCTGAGGATTGCCGAACCTAAGCCTGGTTCAGGGGAAGGTGAAATCCAGGCGAAAGGCGACAGCGTTTTCAAGGGCTATTACCTGGACGAGGTACGGACGCGGGAAAGCTTTACCGAGGATGGCTGGTTTAAAACTGGGGATCTGGGATACATCGACGCGAAAGGCAGACTCTCTGTACGGGGTAGGCTCAAGACCATGATCCTCGGCGCCTCGGGAGAGAACATCTATCCAGAAGAAGTAGAAGCTGTCCTGAACCAGTCACCCTACGTGGCCGAGTCCCTCGTCGTCGAGGGCGAGGGAGGCCTCACCGCCTTCGTGTACCTCAAGAGCGAAGTCCTGGAAAACCTTGAGGCCCGGATACAGGATACGATCGAGGAGGCTGAAAGCATCACCTCAAAGCTGGGAGCGGCCATCTCGAGCGCGGAGAAATCCATGGCCGAATCTATAGAGCATGCGCTCTCCGACGTTGAAAAATCGGCGGTCAAGCTCTTGGAGAGCATCAGGAAGGATACGAACGAGAAGCTTGCCTCCTTCTCGAAGATCCGTTCGATCCGGCTCCAGCCCGATCCCTTCGAGAAGACTCCGACCCAAAAGATAAAACGGTTTCTCTATGCCAAGGGCGGGAACGCCGGGCAAAAAGATAAAAAGGATTCGGGATAAATCCGCTTAATGAAATCTAGGTCTTCTCGCTCCGCTCGCGCTTCATGTTAAGGACGAATATAAGGGTGCCAACGGTGATGATGACGACCAACTTGAGAAGAAAGCTCCAGGCCTTGCCAAGATAGATAGTGCTCAGGGCGACGATGGAGAGGAATAGATTGAGGAAGTAAATCGTACCCACCGCCTTAGTCGTCGAATTGTATTTCGCGAGCAGAATGTGATGGAAATGGCTCTTATCGGACATGAAGAACGATAAGTGAGCTTTTTTTCGGCGATAAACGGCTATAAGAGTGTCGAATATCGGGATAGCCAAGGTCGTGGCCGCCGATATGAGTCCAATTTCGGCCCTATCGTGCCGTTGTCCCAGAAGGGGAAGCATGGCGAGGCTGAATCCCAGAAAGAGACTCCCCGAATCGCCCATGAATATCTTGGCCGGATGCCAATTGAAAATGAGAAAGCCGATGGCTGCTCCCGCGATGGTAAAACAGATCTCCGCCTGAAGTACCATACCCTGGGTCCAGTAGAAGATTCCGAAGGTGATTGAAGCGATGATAGAGGTTCCCGCAGCCAACCCGTCGAGACCATCGATGAGGTTGATGGCGTTGGTCACTCCGATGATCCAAGCCAAGGTGAGAGGGAAAGAAAAGAGGCCGAGATCGACTTTTCCATCACCCCAGGGAACCATGATGACTTCAAATCTGAGGCCGTAGACGATGAGGACCAGTGCGGCGAAGGTTTGGATAATGAGCTTGAAGCTCGCCCTCAAGTCGATGAAGTCATCCACGAGGCCGGTGAGGAAGATGACCGATCCCGTGACGAAGATGGGCCAGACGCGGAACCTCCCATAGAAATCGTTGGCCTGACCAATGTCCATGAGTACGATGATGAGAAGGCCTCCCATGAAGGCCAGGGTAATGCCCACGCCTCCCAGGCGGGGTATGTTGCCGTTATGGATTTTACGTTCGTTGATTCTATCGTAGAGCTTGTGTTTATGGGCAAAGCGAATGATGAGGGGTATCAGCGCCGAGGAGAAGACGCCAGCGAGAAGCAGGGTTACAATCGGCACGATTTCTCCTTTTTTTTTAACTTTCGCTTTTTGCAAGTAAACCATAAAACCATTAATGGGTAAAGGGGAACCTCCAAGCCCAAAGGAGGAAGTTTCCTCTCTCCCCCTTCGGGTCTGGGCACTGCCAGCTGAGGTTGAACCTCGATAGAGGTTCAACCTCTATCGAGATTCAGCCCCGGTAGCAGAGAACGGGGTTGCGCGCAGCAGCCACCTCGTCGAGCCTTCCCACAGGCGTCGTCGAAGGAGCGTCGTGGAGCAACTGTGGAGCTGTCCTGGCCTCCTCCGCAATGGCCAGCATGGCGTCGGCGAAGGCGTCCAGTGTCCGCTTGGACTCCGTCTCCGTGGGCTCGATCATGAGGGCTTCCGGAACAATAAGGGGGAAATAGATGGTAGGCGGATGGAAACCGTAGTCGATGAGCCGCTTCGCGACGTCGAGGGTGTGGATACCTGGAGCCAGGTCACCCATAGCCACAAATTCATGCATGCAGGTTTTGGGGTACTTGAGCTTGTATACTTTTTCAAGCTTAGATCTGAGGTAATTGGCGTTGAGGACGGAATTCTCGGCTACCCGCTTCAATCCATCCCGTCCCTGCATCAGCACGTAGGTATAAGCTCGGACTAGGATGCCGAAATTACCGTAGAAAGCCTTTATGGGGCCGATGCTCTTTTCTGGCATCACGAGAGCATATTTTCTCCCAGTCTTGGCGGCGATCGGTCCAGGGAGAAATGGAGCGAGTTTGGATGAGGAGGCTATCATTCCCGCGCCGGGCCCTCCCCCGCCATGGGGTGTCGAAAAAGTCTTGTGCAGGTTGAAATGCATGACATCGATGCCGCTTACCCCGGGCTTGAAAACGCCTGTCAGGGCATTCATGTTGGCTCCGTCCCCATATACCAGACCGCCCGCTTCGTGGACGAGCTTGGCTATGTCGGCGATCCTGCGCTCAAAAAGGCCAAGGGTGTTGGGGTTCGTGATCATGATCCCCGCGACGCTGTCGTCCAGGGCGGACTTGAGCACGCCGAGATCGATGTTCCCGTCGAGGCCGGAAACGATGGTCTTTGTCGTGAAACCGGCCATGGCGCAGGAAGCCGGGTTCGTCCCGTGGGCCGAGTCGGGGATGAGCATCACGCTACGCTTCCCCTGTCCTATCGACTGGAGGTAGTCGCGGATCATCAGAACACCCGAGAGCTCTCCGTGAGCGCCTGCGGCGGGCTGGAGTGAAACCGCGTCGAAGCCACCTATTTCGGCGAGGCTTTCCTGGAGTTTACAGAGGAGTTCGAGACAGCCTTGGTTGTTGGCGTCCCCTGAAAGGGGGTGGGCGTTCCTCCAGCCCGGGAAAGCGGCGGCTGTCTCGTTGGCCCTTGGGTTGTACTTCATCGTACAGGACCCGAGAGGATAGAAATGGCTGTCTATCGAGTAGTTCTTCTGGGAGAGTCGGGTGAAATGACGCACGACCGTCAACTCGTCGAGTTCCGGTAAGGCCAGATCCTTTCGCGCTAGGGCGGCAGGGAGAATAGCTTCCGGAACGTCGGACTTGGGGAGGGAACAGCCCACCGAGCCTGGGTTCGAGAGTTCAAAGAGGAGGGATTCGGGGATAAGGTTCATAGAGAGGCCTCCTCGAGAGCTCTGGCCAGGGCGTCGACCTCGGTCTTCCTATTCATCTCGGTGACGCAGACGAGGAGTTCGCACGGTCTGTCGGGGAAATACCTGGAGAGGGGCAGGCCAGGGACGATGTGCTTCTTCCTCAGCCTATCAAAGAGGACTTCGGCCGACAGGGGCGTTGAGACAAGGAACTCCTTGAAGAAAGTCTTGGGCTGGATGGAATACCCCGGCAGCTTGGCGATGCAACCAGCGGCGTAATGGGCTTTGTCCCAGCAGAGCTTCGCCACGGTCTTAAGGCCCCCGGAACCCATGGCGGCCAGGTAGATGCAGGTCTGGAGCATGGTGAGGCCTTGGTTCGAGCAGATGTTGGAGACGGCCTTTTCCCTCCTGATGTGCTGTTCCCTCGCCGTGAGGGTGAGGACGTAGCCTTTTCTGCCCTGATGATCGAAGGCCTCACCGACGATCCTTCCGGGCATCTTGCGCATCAGTTTTTCGGTGGCGCCCATCATGCCAAGGAATGGACCGCCGAAGTTCATGGAATTGCCGAGGCACTGGCCCTCGGCGACGACGATATCGGCTCCCTGAATCCCTGGGCTATTAAGTATGGCGCACATGAGGGGGTCGGCCTGGACGACGAGGAGAGCCCCAGCTTTATGGGCAGCCTTCGCTGCCGCCGTGAGCCCATGGATTTCTCCCGAGAAAGTCGGGTAGCCAGCGACAAGGCAGGATGTGGAAGCGTCGACGCCGGCTGTATCGGGGGCGCCTTCGTACCTTTCCATTACAATATCGCGGGCGGAAAGATAGGTCGTCACAACCCCTTCGTATTCGGGGTTGAGATCCCTGGGCAGCAGCACTTTCCTGCGGCCCTCGTCCAGCTTGCATGCCATGAGAATGGCCTCGGCCAGAGCGGTGGCCACATCATAGTGGGAGGCGTTGACCACAGCCACACCCAGGAGGACAGCGGCCATGCTCTGATACTCGAAGATGGACTGGAGTGTCCCCTGGGAGACTTCGGGTTGATAGGGCGTATAAGCCGTCAGGAATTCGCCCCGCGACGCGAGGGCAGGTACTAGGGAAGGGATGAAGTGATTATATGCGCCGGCTCCGAGGAACCACGCCCCGTCCTTGGCCGTGAGATTTCTGGCCGACAGAGCTTCGATCTCGGCAAGGGCATCCATCTCCGCTATACCCATGGGGAGCTTGAGGGACGGAAAGCGTTTGGCCGCCGGGATATCGGCGAAGAGGGCCTCGATGCTAGGTTTGCCTATGGTCGCGAGCATCGCGGCCCTGTCGGCCTCCGAATTGGGGATGAAGGGCATGGGCTCATGCCTCCCCTATCGAGCCGGCGTAGGTCTTGGCATCCATCAGGGTTTCCAGTTCGAGGATATTCGAGGGTTGTATCTTAATCATCCACCCACCCAAATAAGGCTCTTTATTGACGAGTGCCGGATCGCCCTGAAGCGCCTCGTTGACCGCTTTCACTTGGCCCGAAAGGGGCATATAGAGGTCGCTCGCCGCCTTCACCGATTCGACGGTACCGAAAGTCTGTCCCTTGGCCAGGACCTTGCCGAGAGCGGGTAATTCCACGAAGACTATATCTCCCAGCTCGGCCTGCGCGTGGTCGGATATTCCCACGACGACAAGACCACCTTCGACCTTCGCGTACTCGTGCGATTCAGCGTACTTGGCGGCTGTATCGATGCTCATGTTCGGACTCCTTGTAGTGAACTGCTATAACCGTCGGCCCGAGGCCGGTCGGTTGATATACCCCTGTCCAACCCCAATCCCCCTGGCTCCCTACCTGCGGTAAGCTGGGACGTAAAGGGGCCGCTTGACGACGGCAGCCGGCTTCCCCTGGCCCCGTATTATGACCTGGAGCGAACTGCCCGGCGTCGAAAAGGGTGGCTCCACAAAGGCATTGGCTGCGTATTTATTGACCGTCGGACAGTACATGCCCGCTACGCAGCGGCCCACGATCCTGCCCGAAGTATCAGTGACTTCGTAGCCCTCCCTGGGGACTCCACCCGATACATCGAGGCAGACCAACCGCCGAGAAGGGCCTTCGGCGAGAATCCGCTTGAGCGTCTCGGCGCCGATGAAATCCTTGTCGAAGTCGCAGGCCCAGCGGAAACCAGCCTCGATCGCGTTTATCTCGGGGGATATCTCATGGCCATGGAGGGGCATGCCCGCTTCGAAGCGCAGGGAGTCTCTCGCCGCAAGCCCAATGGGCTTGGTCTCGATACCCAGTCGCTCGCCCTCGGCTAAAAGTCCTTCCCAAAGCTGTAGCGCCGATGCCGTCGGGAAAAAGAGTTCTCCCCCATCTTCCCCCGTGTAGCCCGTCCTGCCGAAGAGGACGGGGATACCCGCCATGATAGTCTTGAGCCAGCAGAACCTGTCCACACTCGAGGGCTTAGGCGAGGATAAAGCGTTCAGGAGAGCCAGGGCCTTTGGACCCTGGACGGCGATCATATAGATCTCATCGGACCTGTCCTCGAGGCTGACCCCGGGAACCAGGTGATCCTTCATCCAAGTCAGGTCCTTCTCCCTATTGGACGCGTTGACGACGATCCACCAAGATTTCTCCATCCTGTATAAAAAAAGATCGTCGATCACCTTGCCCTCCTCGTCCAAAAGAAGGGAGTAGCGCGCCATGGGAGGGACCATGTTAGAGACTCTGGCACTCGCCATCCTCGACACGAAAGCGTCGGCACCGGGCCCCGACACCTCGAACTGTCCCATATGGTCAATATCGAAAAGCCCGACCGAACGACGGGCTATCTTGTGTTCCTCGATGGCTCCCGTTGGATAGGAGATCGGCATTTCGTAGCCTGCGAAAGGTGCCATCCTGGCGCCTTTCGCTTTATGCCAATCATGGAGAGCGGTTTCGCGCGTACGAGCCTCCTTGGATATTAAAGCATGATAATCAGTATACCATCGGATCCTCGGTCTCGCAACGAAGAACAGAGGGCAGAGGCTAGAAGCTGTTCCTGGAGAGCGGCTTGCCGATGTAGATTCCCTCGCCGCCGAGATACTCTCTCGCCTTCCCCTCGACGAGGATCTGCACATCCTGGACTGAAGTGAATGCCGTGGCAGTATAGACGATCTGCTTGAGCTGGGCGCCAAAGCCCTCCGTCCCATAGCGGTTGAACATGAAGGCTTCGGACAGGTCGATGACAGCTGTGCTTCCCCTGAGCGAGATGCCCAGGAGCTTTGTCCCGTTAGGAACAAGCGATTGGAGGCCAAAACGCGTCTCCGCCTCGCTCGGACCGGCGAGGAGGGCCTTTATAGCGTCCGAAAGCGGCGAGTCGCTCGAGGCCACGGTGCGTCTGACCTTGCTGATCGAGATGCGGTCGTTTTCCATCTTGAAACCGTTCTCGTCTGTCTGGGGAAAATATAGGCTTATCTGCTGGGTGGAACCCTGGATAGAGGACACCGTTTCGACGGGGGGAAGAGCTTGGACTGTGGTGGAAGGTTCAGACTTGCCCTTGGGTGTGGGGAAGTTGGCCGGGTTTGCAGTCGTTGGAATCGCGTCTTGGACGGTGGTCTGGATTGTCTTCGAGGCCGGGGGGACCTTGGTCGTCGTTATCCGCTGCGTGATCAAATCGAGGAATTTGGTCTTTTCGAGGGTCTGTTTGATGTCAGGGAATTTTATGGCGAAAACAACCAGCAGAATGATTCCCCCGACTAAAAGCACGAGACAGCCGACGTTCGTCGAGGGAGAAGTCTTTTTTTTGCGCGAAGCCATGGGAAAATACTAGTGATGGGACCCCTTCTGGTCAAGACCGAGGGGATATCCGCACGGATTCGGTCAAGCCCAGCTCTGGGTCGACCGAATAGAGCTTGACCTCGGCCTGCCCAGGCTCTTTTCCCTCATCGATGAGGAGAACCTGACTGCGGGAAGGGTCATGGATCTGAAGGAATCCATCCTCTTTCCTGAGGTGAAATCGCAGGGGAAGGGCTCTGTGCCCGGCGACCCAAAAACGGCTGCGGCCGACCGGGCCGAGGATGGCTTCGAGGCTGGCCGCGACGGCGCTTTCTTCCGCCTCGCCGTCGCGGGTCCAGATCAGGGCGCGCACCAGATCGGGCCGGAAGCGGTATTCGAGAAGGTCCTCAGGCCCGAGGGCGAAAGCCGGCTCGGCGTGGCTCGCGCAAAAGCTTCTTCCCGCGGCGACGAGGGGGAGGAGAAGCTCATAGCTCCGCACGAACTCCATGGCCTTCTGGCCATATCGAGCAGTGAACCATTCGGCCCCCATGAGGCCTTCGAGGCTGTACTTGCCGAAGGGGCTGTCCCCCTCGGTGGATCGGTTCCCCAGGTTGTCGTGGTTGCCCTTGAGACAGCGGAATCGACCCGGGAAGAGAATCTGCAGGAAGGCTGCCTCGAGGAGGGCCGAAAGCGACAAGGTCATCTCCGCCTCCATCTCCGGCCCCAGAAGGCCCTCGAGACCGCGGGCCCTAACGATCCGGTCGGCGGCCTTTATCCATCGCGCGGCCGCTTCCTGGCCTTCGGAGTGGATGATGTCGCCCAGACAGAGCACCGAAACCTCACCCGCTGCCAAGGCCTCGGCCACCTGAGCGCTGCTTCCAGGCAGAGGCGAGCGCAGCAGATCGCGGATGAGACGCGGCCGCGCGTGGAGATCGGGGATGATGATGATCTTTACGTCGGAGACGCGGACCAAACCACCGGGAAGTCCGGAACCTGATAGCGGGCGGCCTTCCCCTTTCTCGCCGGCTAAAGCAGCCGAGGCGCCTGAAATCAAGGATTCGAGAAGGCCGACCTCGGGCGGAGCGTTCCATTCGGAACAGGACAAGGCGAACTCGATTGCTTCTCTCGCCGCGCCTTCCAAATTGTTTGCCTCTTTTTTAGTCTTCCCCGCCCGAAACCCTAGCGATCCATTCAGCCGCGAGGGAATCGTCGGGATCTATCTCCAGAGCGCTCCTGAAGAATCCGAGGGCCTCCCCCTTCTCACCCATTCTAAGGACAAGAGCGCCCAGGTTCACGATGATCTTGACGTTTTCAGGCTCCAGGCGAAGGGCCTTTTCCAGGCTGACCCTTGCCTGGTCCAAGTTGCCCAGCTCCATCTGGCAAAGGGCGAGCTCGTTATACGTGTCGCTCTCCTGGGAGCCGAGGATGGCGGCTTTTTCGAAGGCCTCGGCGCCGTCGGCCCAGTTTCCAAGCCGCCGCGAAGCCCAGCCTACGAGAAACCATCCGTTCCAGAGGCCCGGATTCCTTTCGACGAAGGCCTTGGCATGCTCAAGCCCCTTCTCCTCCTGGCCCATCTGGATGAAGTCGTAGGCTTCCTTGAAAGCGTTATCGAGGTAGCCAAGTTCCCCAAGCTTCCTCAGCGCCTCCTTGGCCGTGGCCACCTTATCCTTGTCCTCTCCCCGTTTAATGAAACTCGTGAAAAGGGAGACCGCCCTATCGAAGTTCTTAACCTTGAGGTAAAAAAAGGCTGCGTGGTAGTAGGCGGGCGCGAAAGGCGGCTCCATCGCGAGAAGCTTCCGATAGCAGCCCAGGGCGAGGTCCTCTTCCTCCTCGGCCCTATCCTCGTTCAATTCCTCCCTCAGGAGTTTCGCGTGCTCTTCCCTGAGGAGGGCGAGATCGAGGATGGGTTCCGGAGCCTCGGGATAGAGTCCTTCCAGGGCGAGGAGGATCTCCTCGACGAGATCCCATTCCTTAGTCTGGGCCTTCGCGAGCCCGGCATCCGACAGCTCGGCAAGGAGCTCCGGCCGCAGCGCTCGGATAAGCGCTCTGTATCGTGGGGCTTGCGCGTGGTCAGGCTGCCAGGCGAGTACCCTGAGGATGCCGGCCATCACGCTCTCGGGGCTTATCATCGATGGGTCGAATTTAACAATCTTGCCCGGCGTCTGGACGGGAAGGGGTATTTTCACGTCAAAGCCTTCGATCCCGAGGCTCAGTACCGCTTCCTCGGGAAGCCGGACGAAGATAACCGAGGACAGGGCGCGCTCAGCCCTCTCGGCGAAACGATCGATTTTCTTGGGCTTCACCTCAGCTTGTACGGAATCGAAGCGCTGGGCGTTCGGGCGGGCGGGAGGCTTGGAACCCGGTTCCCTCCGCGTTGATCTGTTCATTTCCCCTCCTTCCAGGGGAAAATCATCCCTTTAAGGGTACGTTCGCCCACGAGGTCCTTCTCCTCCTCCAGGAGCTCCACCCAGGGGACGCGTTGTTTTCGCATCGAAGGGTCCTTGCCTTCCAGCCAGTTATATTTCTTAAGCCTCAATTTGACCGCGTCGGCGCTGGCGAGGGCGAGGCCCGCGAAGCCTGGGGCCAAAAAGGCAAGGGCTACCGAGAGTACGAGGGTGACGGTGTTGTAAAGAAGGAGGAAGAAGGAAAAACCCAGGTTATCCAGAAGTAGCGTGAAGGCGACCCGGGCGTTCCGCCTGAGACTCCCGCCGCGTCGCGCTGCCAAAGGCAGGAAATACTGGGAGGCGAGGACTAAGGTGAGATTGACCCAGAAGAGAAGGCTGGCGAGGAAGAGACCGATAAAGCTCTTCATCCCCAAATAAAAGGGTATGCCCACCATGAAGGAAAAAATGACGAGGAGGCAGAGAAGACCGAAGGCTATTCCAGGCTTCCAGGCTTCTCCGATACGCGAAAAGAATTCTTGGAATCCCGTACTTTTATAATCGGCGATACCGTCCACGGCGTAAGCCGTGAGGGAGTGCCAGACGCCTAAAGCCAGGACGCCGAGGCAGAGGGCGATCAGAGAGAGAGCATCGCCCGCTCCCAGAACAGGCGGAACCACTATGAATACAAGCGCTAAGAGCAGATACCCGGCATTAAAAGCGACAAGAGCGAAGAGATTATCCCAGCCGTCGAAGAACGCTTTCTTGATGAAAAATCCTGTCATGCTGAGGTAATACTATAATGCTTGACCTTTGGGCAAGTACGCGGATATTGTTGACCTTGGAAACGTCGCCGGACCCCGGTGAGACGGACCGCCCTTCCTTAGGACTTTAACCGGGAAGGGTATCAACGCGAGAAGAGGGGTACGGCTGTGAAAGACCAGTACCACTTCGAGCTCGAATCTTTCATGTCACGCGAAAGGTTCGAGCGTATCAAGGCCTTCGCGGAAGACAAGGAAACCCCCTGTCTCGTCATCGATCTCGACATCATCAGGAAGAACTACGAAGATCTGCGGCGGTATCTGCCCTTCGCCAAGATCTATTACGCGGTTAAAGCCAACGCCGATGACGCCGTGGTTTCCCTTTTGAGGGATTTAGGCTCATCCTTCGACATCGCGTCGCGCTACGAACTCGACCAACTCATCAGGTTGGGAATCCCGCCAGAAAGGATGAGTTTTGGCAACACGATCAAGAAAGAGAAGGATATTGCCTATTTTTACGAAAAAGGAGTCAGGCTCTTCGTCACCGATTCGATCACCGATCTCGACAAGCTTTCAAGGGCGGCGCCTGGATCGAAGGTGTTCTTTCGACTCCTCACCGAAGGCTTAGGCGCCGACTGGCCCCTTTCGAAGAAGTTCGGCTCTCACCCTGATCTAGCGCGGCAACTCATCAAGACAGCCGTGCGCTTCGGTCTTGAACCATATGGGATATCCTTCCATCCCGGCAGCCAGCAGCGGGACGTCGGCCAATGGTCCAGCGCCCTCACCACGGTGGCTCAGCTCTTCGCCTGGGCCAGGGACGATCTCATGGTCGATCTGAAGATGATCAATATGGGCGGAGGCTTCCCCGCCAACTACATCGAGCCGACCGACAGCCTCGCTCAATACACCGAGGACATCAAGCGGTTCCTCGACAACTCCTTCAAGAACGACTGGCCCGAGGAGATCATCATCGAGCCGGGCCGCTCCATGGCTGGGGATTCGGGCGTCATCGTGTCCGAGATCATCAATATTGCCAAGAAATCCGTGCACGAGCGCTACCCCTGGGTCTTCCTCGATATCGGAAAATTCGGCGGCCTCATCGAAACCCTGGACGAGGCCATCAAGTACCCGATCTACTTCGAAGGCGAAGGCACAGCCGTCGATGTTATACTCGCCGGTCCGACCTGCGATTCAATGGACATCCTCTACGAGAAGACACAGTATATGATGCCCGAGAATGCACGCATCGGGGACAGGGTCTACATCCTGACCGCGGGGGCCTACACCCAGAGCTATTCCTCGGTCTATTTCAACGGCTTCCCGCCGCTCGCATCGTATATCCTGAGATGAAGAACTCGGCGCGGCCGAGGCTGCGGGGTCTGCTGGCAGTCCTGCCTGCCTTCCTCATCATCGGAGTAGTGGGAAGCCTTTTCGTATTCAACGTCAAGGGTACGGCAAATAGCCGCGTATCGACGATTGCAGCCAGCCCGGCCAAGTCGTCATCTGCGGACAAGCCCAAGGTTTCGGGCCTGTCAGGCGGGTCGGCCCCCTTCCTTGCCCCGCGGACCGATACTTCCTCGCGTCCCTTCCGTATCCTGAGCTGGAACCTGCGCGACTGCGCGGCCACGGACAGCAAGACGGGCGAGCGCCTCTCATTCCACGAGCCCATCGCCGAGGTTCTGTCTGAACTCAAGCCCGACCTGGCGGCGTTCGTGGAAATCCAGCAGGACGATGAAAAGGGAGGGGATATCGCACTGCTTCAGGTTGCCCTGGCTAAAGCCGGCTGGGCCATGCCGTACCAGACATCGGTCGAGACGGGGGGACAGGACGACATAGCTGTATTTTCACGCAGCCCCATTCTTTCTTCGGAGTCCGTACTCGAGCCCGGTTCTTCGGAATCCTGGCCCAGACCAGGCCTCCATGCCGTCGTCGAGGCGGCGGGCGAGAAATTGGATTTCTTCATATTCCATTTCAAGGCGATGTCGGATAAAGACTCAGAAGCCATACGAAAGGCGCAAGCCAAGGCCGAGGCCAACCTCGTCAGGAAGGATATCGCCCAGGGAACCTTGTCGGGCCTTGTTGTCGTGGCCGGCGACCTCAACACGACCAACCCCGGCGATCGGGGCTCGCCTGATTCTACGCTTGGACTCCTGATGCTGAAGGACGATTCAGATCCATCCAATGATTTCAAGGATCCAATCGAGGACTTGAGCCCTCAGGTGCCCACATTCGTTGACAAACACTATCGTTCCGTCCTCGACCACCTGATCCTGTCACCCAAAGCGGCGGCGGCCCTGGAACCGGGCTCAGCCCTGGTCTACACAGACCTGCCTGCGGCAAAACCTATTCCCATTTCGGATCACCGGCCTATCCTGGTGGAACTCAATTTGAATTCAGGGAAATAAAAAGGCGGCCCGTTGAGGCCGCCGTATCGTCCGCGATTCAAGCCTTTTTCGCGAGTTTCTCCGCGGAAGCCACGACAATGTCGAGGAACTCAGGGATATGCTCTTCCTCGAGGCTCGAGAAGGCTACGCGCAGATACTTGTCCTGCATGGAGATCGTGCCAATGCTTGACTTCTCCAGCAGTTCAACACGTAAAGCTTCGGCCGAGATCCCCTTGCACAGGAAGCTCATAAAATATCCCGAATTAAAGGGAAGAGGCTCGAGGCAACTAGGTAGCTCACGTTTGGAGAAATAATCCATCATCGCCCGGTAACGCCCTTCCAGCACTTTTCTATAGCGGGTTTTCTGATTCTCATAGCCGGGATAGAGGAGGGCTTTTAGAAGGAGATGCTGGGCGAGGCCCGAGGAACTCGACACCGAGGAACGGATTATCCCCAGGGTCTTCTTGACAAGGGCATCCTGGGCGGCCTCGGAGAGACCCTTGCCCGCGAAGGTTATGAACCCCGTCCTGAAGCCCCAGACATAATCTTCCTTGGTGGGGCCATCGGCTTTCACGGCGAGAATCCTCTCGTGGGCGTCGGCCAGGCGGGCGAAGATGGATTCCCGTAACAGTCCTTCCTGATATTGGAGACCAAAATAGGCGTCATCGGCGATGACGAGGACGTCCCTGCCCCCATCGGCCAAGGCGACGAGGAGAGCGATGATGGCGTCGGCTTCCTTCAGGGTGAGCGAATAACCCGTGGGATTGTTGGGGAAGTTGAGAAGACAGACGGCCTTGGAGCCCTTAGTCCCGTGCAGCGCGGCCTCGAGGCCTTTGACATTGTAGCCGCCCAAGGAGAAGATCGGGAAGGTGACACCCTTGGCGCACTTACGCTCCTCCACGATGAGCCGGTAGTTAGGCCAGTGCATGTCGGGTATGACGACTTCGTCGCCCGGATCGATGAACAAGTCAGAAATATAGGAGACGGCGGCGGTGAGGCCCGGCACCACAACGGGGAGGGAAAAGGATTTCCCTGCAAGGGAGGGATTTTTGCGCGACATAGCCGTCTTCCATTCCTTTCGTAATGCCATGACACCCCCCGTGGGTGCATAGGCCACGGCTTCCTCGGGGCTCAAGGTAGGCAGAGCCTCGCGCAGGGCATCGAGCATCATAGGCTTCCCGTCCTCGTAGGCCATACCGATGGTGGCGTTGAAGCGGTGGGCTTTCTCGCCGGCCTCGGCGCTCTGGGTGAGGATGCCCTTGGGGAAATACATGTGCTTCCCCAAGTCGGAGAGCAGCCTTCCAGCCGTTGATCCCGCTAAAATCGCGTTGAGTTCCTCTGCCAACTGGTTCATCCCTTGTCCTCCTGAGACCCGGCCTCCGGGGTTTCTGGAAGCCTAGGAAGCTTTCGATCCGCTGTCAAGGAAGGTTCGGACCGATTCGAGTCGGGTTATCCCCATGCGTTGACATTTTTCCATCTCAATGCTTATATATAAACAATTTTTCATTATTGGAGAAACCTATGAAACGATTGATAAGTCTCGCGCTTGTCCTCGCCTGCGTTGCAGGGACGGCTTTCGCCCAGGTTGACCTCGCCAAGGTGAAGGACGGCGTCTATTTCGCGCAGAGCGCCAAATATTCCAACACCGGATGGAAAGAGCAGGTCACCGTCGCCGTCTCGAGCGGCAAGATCGTCGAGGCTGCCTGGAACGGCGTCTCCAACATCGCGGGCGCCGCGGACAAGCTCTTCTATGCGGCCTCCGGCAAGTACGGCATGATCAAGGCCTCGAAGATCAAGTCCGAGTGGGATACGGAAGCCAAGGCGACAGCCGCTTACCTCGTCAAGACCCAGGATATAAATTTCTCTAAGATCGGTTCCGACGGCCACACCGACGCGATCACCGGCGCGACCATCACGGTCTCCGAGTTCTTCGCCCTCGCCAAGCAGGCCCTCGCTTCGGCCCCCGTCGCCAAAGGAAGCTACAAAAACGGCTATTACTTCGCCCAGCAGGCGGACTTCGACAAGAGTTCCGGCTGGAAGGACAGCGTCCTCGTCACGGTCGTCAACGGCTCGATCGTCGATGTGGTGTGGAACGGCACCTACAAGGACGCCACCAAGAAGTCCAAGATCGTCGAGGCGACCGAAGGCCGCTACGGCATGGGCAAGGTCGCCAAGAAGGGCGAGTGGAACGTCCAGGCCAACGCCGTCGAAGAGGCCATCGTGAAAGCGGGAAATCCCTCGAAGATCGCGGTTAAAGCCGACGGAACCTCGGATGCGATCTCCGGCGCCTCGATTCATGTCACGCTCGTGGGCCTCGCAGTCGACGCGCTCAAGGCCGCAAAATAAGCTTTCTATTATTTATAAATGAAAGGCGGCCCCAGGGCCGCCTTTTTGCTATAGCGCGATGAAACGCAAAGGAGGGTCCATGGAAAAAGGGAAGCCGGCTTTCGTTTCCGATTTCGCTTCGGTGACAGGTGATGTGAGCCTGGGCAATCTTTGTTCAATCTGGCATAACAGCACCCTGCGAGGTGACCTGGCGTCGATCTCGATCGGCGAACGGTGCAATATCCAGGATGGGGCCGTCCTCCATGTCGCCGACGATTTGCCCTGCCTCGTCGGGAAGGACGTAACCGTCGGCCACGGCGCCATTGTCCATGGCTGCAAGATCGGCGACCGCTGCCTTGTTGGCATGGGATCGATCCTTCTCAATGGCTGCGAGATCGGCGCCGAAAGCATCGTCGGGGCTGGAGCCCTCGTCACCGAGGGAAAGATATTCCCGCCGCGAAGTCTCCTCCTCGGAAGTCCAGCGCGCCGGGTGCGAAAGATCTCCGACACCGAGGTAGAACGAATCCTCCAATCCGCCGCGGACTATGTGGAGCTCGCCGAAAAGGCCGCGGCCACGGAAGCCAGCCTGTACAAAGCAGAGGATGTCCGGCATACTGGGGGTGGATCGAAAACAGCTATTGAGGATGTTCCGTGAACGATACGCGAAAGCCTCTTCCCACGACCATCCCTATTCTATCATCCCTCGCCGATCTATACGGAAAAGACAGGCTTAACTATCAGATCGGCAGGTTCGAGAACCTCAGCCGAGCCATGGATAAGTTCTTCCCTGGCGAAGGCAGGAGGACCGGCACGGAAAGCTGCTTTTCCGCCCCCGGCCGCACCGAACTCTGCGGCAACCACACCGACCACAATAAAGGTCGGGTTCTTGCCGCTTCGGTGGACATGGACACCATAGCCGTCGTACGGTCCCGGGATGACGGCAGGGCTCTCATCCATTCCGCAGGTTTCGGCGGCTTCGAACTCAACCTTTCGGATCTCGATATCCAAACACATGAAAGAAACACATCCAAAGGGCTCGTCCGCGGCCTGGCCGCCGCCCTCGCTCAAGGTCGCTTTTCCGCCATGTCCTCCCCCCGCAAAGCGACAAGATTAATGGGGTTCCAGGCCTGTGTAGCCTCCCTTGTCCCGCCAGGCTCCGGACTCTCCAGTTCGGCGGCCTTTGAGGTCCTCATCGCCGCGATCATCTCGGCAACTTCGGGGTTGGAAGCATCGCCCACGGAACTCGCGATGGCGGGCCAGTATGCCGAAAACGAATACTTCGGAAAGCCCTGCGGCCTCATGGACCAGATGGCGAGCGCCTTAGGAAGCGTCGTCGCGATCGATTTCGGCGGCTCGAGCGGTCCCAAGGCCCAGACGCGCCGCTTCGATCCGGAAAACTATGGCCTCTCCCTCGTCATCGTCTCCACGGGAGGAAGCCATGCCGATCTTACCGACGAATACGCGGCCATACCGGGGGAGATGAAGGCTGTGGCCAGCCTCTTTGGCCGCCCCGTCCTCGAGGGAATAGGACAATCCGACCTACTGGCGAAAGCAGCGGATATCCGCTCGACCTGCGGCGACCGGGCCTTCCTCCGCGCCTGGCACTTCGCCGCGGAGACGAAGCGCCCCCTAGCTATGGCGGAGGCAATGGAGAAAGGCGACATCGGCGCCTTCCTGTCCATCGTGAGAGCTTCGGGGAACTCGAGCTGGAAGTACCTCCAGAACGTCCAGTCCTCGAAGAACCCGCGCGAACAGGGCATTGCCCTCGCCCTTGCCCTCACCGAGGAATTCCTTCACGGCGAGGGAGCTGCCAGGGTGCACGGAGGCGGTTTCGCCGGCACCGTTCAGGCCTACGTTCCGAGCGCGCGGCTTGAAGCATATAAAACCTTCATGGAAGACGCTTTCGGCCCTTCTACAGTTTTCCCCTTAAAAATACGGCCTTTCGGTGTAATATATATCGAAAATCCAAAAGGAGCGCTCGATGAAAGATGACAAGCACGGCTTCAGGCCATACTTGGGCCTCACCTTCCTTATCGGTTTCGGGTTCTTCACGATGGGCATGATGGATATCCTCTACGACACCTATCTCCCCATCTTTCTCGGCCACATCTTTGAGAAGATGTTTGAAGGGAAGAAAAACCTCGAGGGCTTCATCAACACCATTACCGGCTTCATCATGACCTTCGACAACATCCTCGCCGTCTTCCTCATTCCCATCGTTTCGGTCTGGTCGGACAAGACGAGGACAAGGATAGGAAGGCGCATGCCCTATATCATCGTTCTCCTCCCGCTCTCGGCAATTTGCTTTTCTCTCATTCCCTTCTCCATCCCGCAGGCGCTGATGACGTCGGAGACGGCGAAACTCATCACCGATCCTCGCGTGGCAATGAATGCCCTGACCTCGATCCTCATAATCGTCTTTGGTCTGAACATCTTCAAGCAGTCGGTCCGTGGGCCGGTCGTGGCACTGATGCCGGACACCATCCCCGGCGAGTACCGCTCCGAAGCGAACGGAGTAATCAACACAATGGGCGCCTTGGGCGCCATCATCAGCACCCTCGGCCTTGCCCGTCTCATGGGCCTCAATCTCAACCTTCCCCTCATCGGGAACACGAAGTACCGGCTCCCTTTCCCCATAGCGGGAATCCTCGTCGTGATCTCGGCGATCCTCGTTTTCTCTTTTGTCCGTGAGAAAACCAATACCGAAAGCGCAGGCGAAGAGAAAGTTCCCTTCTCCAAATCGCTCAAGCAGATAGCTGGGCAGAAGGACAAGAGCGCCCTCTGGATACTCCTCTCCATCCTGTTCTGGTTCCTCGGCTACCAGGGCATTCTCCCCTTCCTGGGCAAATTCTGCGAAAAGGTGCTCGAAACCTCTCAGGCCAACGCAGCCCTCCCCGCCGGAATCGTCGCCATTTCGCAGGCCCTTTTTGCCATCCCTTCCGGATATATCGCGCACAGGATCGGACGCAGGAAGGCGATCAGGGGAGCCCTCGTTGTCCTCGCCTGCATATTGCTGGTCGGAAGCTTCATCTCGAGCCCGCTTGCCGTCTCCCTCGGCTCCTCTGTCAGGTTCTATGCCCTCCTTGGGATCATGTTCCTTTTCGGCATCTTCTGGATCACGGTGATCACGAATTCCTTTCCCATGCTATGGCAGATGGCCACTTTCGGGACAATAGGTATTTATACAGGTCTTTACTACACCTTCAGCCAAACTGCCGCGATCAGTTCCCCGCCGATTACCGGGACTCTATTACACCTTCAGCCAGACGGCCGCGATCAGCTCCCCGCCGTTCACCGGGGCCCTTATCGACTTGATCGGCTACTCTGCAATTTTCATATTCGCCGCGGCCTGTATGATGGTCGCCTTCTTCTTCATGGGAAAGGTCAGGAAGGGTGAACCTGAAAAGAAAGCGACCTAAGAAATTTTATCAAGGGCAAGACTCTGCCGATAATAGAGAAAGCGCCATGAAGATGGAGGTTACTGTATGAAATCGCAAGACAAGCCCAAGTCATCGGACAAGAAGAAACCGTTGAAGACCCTGAAGGAAAAGCGCGCCGAAAAGAAGGCGAAGAAGGAAATCAAGACCGAGGAATGATTCCAACCCCGTGAACGGAAAGAAGGCGGGATCCTAAGGGGATTTCGCCTTCTTAATAGCCGTGAGCCGCGAAGAGCGGTTTCTCTCTCCTGATTTATCCCTCAAGTAAAGCGAAGAGTCCCCTCGCGAATTCAGCCGCCACCACTGCCGGGCAGACAAAGGCGGCCACATCAGGGTCATCCGAATCGAATAGCTTTACTCCCAAGTCGGAGCCGTCGGCGAAGTCCAGCGCGGTTTTTCTCAATTCCTGCCCCCTGCCTCTCGCGAAGACGGCGGTCAGCTTCGAGCCTCCCTCGGACCGTGGCGAGCTGGATAACCCGATGAAGTCAGGCGGCAAGCGGCCGTCTTCAAGAGATCCGATCAAGGTCCCCGTTCCCTCTTTGAAGGTTGATCTCACCCTGAGTCTCACCCCGGCATCCCTGGCCAGAGCTGCCGATTTGTCGTGGAGTACCCTCGCCCCATGCCTGGCCAGCCTGAACATCGAGTCATAGTCGAGGAAGGGCATGAAGGGGACGCTCGGGATCAGCCGAGGATCAGCCTTGGCAACCCCCGGAACATCCTTGTAGATATCGACGAAATCCGCGCCCAGGGCAGCGCCTATCGCGACAGCCGTCGTATCGCTTCCACCCCGGCCGAAAGTGAGGATCCGCCCTTCGCTATCTAGACCCTGGAACCCTGCTACGACAGGGACGAAACCCGACTTCAGGGTCGATTCCAGCCTGGCGGGATCGAGCCTTTCGGGCGCCGCGTCGCCGAAGGGGCCAAAAGCGCCTATGCAGGCGCTTGATGCCGTCATGGGGAGGGCCCTGATGCCCCTGGAATTCAGGAGGGCGGCGATGAGGCAGGCCGAGACCACCTCTCCGCAGGAGGCCATGAGGTCGGCCGTAAGTCCGTCGGTCCCTTCCGGATATTCCTTGAGAAGGTCGAGAAGCGTATCGGTCGCGTAAGGATCGCCGCGGCGTCCCATGGCCGAGACGACCAGGACAGGTCTTTCTCCTGACGCGATGGATCGCGCGACGATTGAAGCGAGAAGCTCCCGCGAGGCCGAATCGGCGAGGGAAGTTCCTCCGAATTTCTGTACGATCAATGGCATCGGCTTGTCCTTTCTCTTTCAGATCAGGTCGAGGTCCTCGAGCGCCTTTTTAAGCGCCTTGGTGACTTCCTCTGAGGCCGACGCAAGAGGCGGCCTTAAGGGGCCCGCCTCGAAGCCGCAGAGGGCGAGGGCCCTCTTCACGGGCACGGGGTTGGGCTGGAGGAAGAGCGCCTTGTTGATGGCCTGGAGGCGGATATGGATGGAGGCGGCCGTCGCATTGTCGCCCGCGAGATAGGCTTCTATCATCTGGTTCATAAGTTTGGCCGCCACATGGCCGGCCACCGAGACGACGCCGTAGCCGCCGACGGCGAGCGTGGGCAGAACGAGGGCATCCTCGCCCGTGTAGACGCGGAAGCCCGGAGCAGCGTCGCGGATGATGACCGTCGTGTCATCGAGGACGCCGGCCGCGTCCTTGAGCATGGTGATGTTGGGGACGTCGCGGGAGAGCTTGACGACGGTATCGGGTCGGATCGAAACGGCTGTGCGCCCCGGGACGTTATAGAGCATCGAGGGGATATCCACCGAGGAAGCGATCGCGGTGAAATGGTCGTACAGCATGCCCTGGTCGGGCTTGTTGTAGTAAGGAACGACGAGAAGAAGACCGTCAGCGCCTGCTTCTTCGGCGTCCTTGGCGAATTGGATGGAGGCTCTCGTGTCGTTCGTTCCCGCGTTGGCGATAAGGGGGATCTTTACCACCTTCCTGACGGCGTGGATGATGTCGGTCTTCTCTTTCCTGGAGAGGGTCGGTGATTCCCCCGTCGTACCAGAGAGCACGAGACCTTCGACCCCGTCCGCGACGAGACGCTCGGCCAGCGCGACGACCTTGCCCAGGTCAAGTTCGAGATCGTCGCAAAAAGGCGTCACCATGGCGACGATCAGTCTTCCAAAATCCATATCTCACCTCCAGGGAAAGTGAAGAACACCATATTGCGAAATAATAGGTTCCAATTGGGGATGAATCAAGCTTCCCGCAGATTCGGATGCCTGAAAACACCATTTCCGGCGACGAAGGTGCCCAGCACCTTGGCGCCCCAAAGTTTTTCCTCACCGGCTTTAAGGAGGTCGATATCGAGAACCGTGAAGTCGGCCCACTTTCCGGGCCCGAGGCTGCCTCTTCCACTCTCCTCGAAATTCGCTCGCGCTGCCCAGATAGTCATGGCTTTTAGGGCCTCCACGCGGGAAAGCGCCTGGCCGGGCCTATAGCCGCCATCAGGCAGTCTCCCGTCGTCCTTGCGGAAAACAGCGGAGCAAAATCCACGCAAGGGTTCGATCCCCTCGAAGGGAAAATCCGAGCCGTTCGCGAGCCAGCCGTTCTGGCTAAGGAGATCATGATAGCGGTGGGATCTGCCCATCCTGGCCGGGCCCAGGCGGGTTTCCGTCCAGGCCATGTCCGAGGTCGCGTGGGTGGTCTGCACGGAGGGGATAATCCCCAGGCGGCCGAAGCGCGGAAGATCCTCGTCATGGACGAGCTGGGCATGCTCGATGCGCCAGCGCAGAGCGTTGCCGGGCTTCAGGTACTCTTCGTAGACATCGATGACGAGACGCAGGGCGGCGTCGCCGATCGCGTGGCTGTTCACCTGGAATCCATGAGCGGCGGCAAAGGCGCAGACTGTATCCAGATCCTCAGCCTTGAGCGTCTGGATGCCCCGGTTCCCGGGGTCATCGGCGTAGGGTTCGAGGAGAAAGGCGCCTCGCGAGCCCAAGGCACCGTCGGCGAAGGTCTTGAAGGAGCGTACGCTCAGCCTGTCTTTGACGAGGGGGCCACCGACGAAGCGGGCGAAATTATCTTCCGTGGCCATCAGCATGACGTAGATCCCGATCGAAAGTTCACCCTCGTCGAGCATTCTCTCCATGAGAAGGGCTTCTCCCATCTCAGTACCCGCGTTGGACACCGAGGTCAGGCCTGCCTCGAAGCATTTCGCCTGGGCGCCGCGAAGGGCTCGCCGTGTCGATGCTTCGCCGGGCTTAGGCAGGGTGTTTCTGATCCTGTCGACGGCCTTGTCGAGGAGCAGGCCTGATAGTCTTCCCTCCTTGAGGACGATAACGCCGCCTTCGATCCGCGTCGAACCATCGATGCCCGCCGCAGCGAGGGCAGCGGCATTGGCCATGGCCGCGTGGCCGTCGACGCGGAAAGCCACGGCAGGCTTTTGGGGGAAAGCCGCATCGAGAAGAGCCCTGTCGGGAAATTCCGCCCGAAGCCAGAGGTTCTGGTCCCAGCCTCTTCCGATGACCCAGGCTTCTTTCGCCGCAGCGCCAAAGTCCTTGAGCCTTTCGACAGCCTCCTCCCAGGACTTGGACCCGAGGAGCTGGGCCCTTTCCAACTGGAGGCCGTAGCTGAGAAAGTGGGCGTGGGGATCCATGAATCCGGGATAGATAAAGGACTTCCCCAGGGAGAGCCTGCGGCGGAAAAGGAAGGCCTGCTCGAGATCGACAGCCTTTCCCAGGGCGACGACGCGACCCGAATCGATGGCCATGGCTTCGACGTTCGAGAAGACTTCGTCGACCGTGTAGATGCAGCCGGCTTTCACCAGTAGGTCGAGGGTTCTCACTCGAAGAGCACCTTGGCCGTCAGAAAGGCATATCCGTTTTCAAGGAAAAAGCTCGGGTCGGCCAGATGCTCGAAAACCTTGGCGGGGAGATCCTCGCGGACTATATAGCCCACCCCTAGGGAGAAGGAATGGGCGAGAAGGATATCGAGGCCGGCCCGGGCCGTAAGTCCCGTCCTGATCCTCTGCCCGTCCCCGTAATGGCCGCTCATGTAGGCCGTGAAATCGGCCTTTTCGTTGGTCGAGGGAAAGTGGAAGTAAAAAGCGGGGCCTGCCCCGATGTAGGGCTTCATGAAACCCAAGGGAATCGTGAGGTTGAAGGTGAGGGGAGCGTAGATCAGGGACTCAAAGTATTTCCAGTTGGCCTTGGCTCCCGAGACTGAGCCCAGCTTCGAGAGTTTCGTCCAGGATGCGGGACCCGAAAAGGCCCCGAATGAATCTTTGCCATAGTAAACATCGCCCAAGTAGAGAACGTCGGCGCCCACCGTGAACCAGGGTTTCACCGAGAAGCTCACCGTGCCGCCGTAGAGAGTGTCGGCGACAGAGTAGGACGCAAGGGCGTCCGCAAGTACGGGGCTCAATCCCATAAAGCCCACGGCCGCGTAGGTACCTTTTACCTGGGCCGAGGCCGGGAAAAGGCAGATCATCAGGAGGGCAAGGATGACAGCCGAATTCCAGAAGCTTCTCTTTTGCATGGATGGACTCCTTTTCCCGTCAAAGGTGCAGGATGAAAACCATCCTACTCTCTGGGTTTTTCACAAGCAAGGATAGGACCGTTGTCTAGAGATGGATCGTTAGGATCCCAAGGCCGGAATCGAGTCCATGAAACGAAAAGGACCGCCCTATTGGGCGGTCCTCGCTTTTCTGGACCTGCTACCGCCGGGCCCCCCCCGGCGGCGCCGCGACGTAGCCTCACTCCTGCTCGTTCCACTTGACGGGGACGATGGAATTTTCTGTCTCGCGGTCGAAGTAACGCGCCTTGGCCATGACGGGGGCGAAGACGATCTGATCGCCGTGCTTGTAGACGTGGTGGGGATCGATACGTGCCACCATGCCCTGGGTAGGCGTAGTCGCCTGGAGATGGATCTCGGCGCCGAGAGGCTCGACAACCGTAACCTTGGCCTTGATGACGCCTATTTCGAGTGCCTGGTTGGCGACATCGAGATCCTCGGGGCGGATGCCGAAGGATACTTCCTTGCCGATATAGGCCTTGAGAAGCTCCAGATGAGCGGCGGCGGGCTCGAGCTTGAAGGAGCCCTCGTCGATGATGAGCTTGCCGCCCTCCTCGAGCACCTTGACGGTGAGGAAATTCATGGGGGGGGAGCCGATGAAGCCGGCCACGAATTTATTGGTCGGGTTGTTGTAAATGTAAAGGGGCGAGCCGATCTGCTGGATGAGTCCGTCCTTCATGACGACGATCTTGTCGCCCATGGTCATAGCTTCGACCTGGTCATGCGTGACGTAGATCATCGTGGCCTGGAGCCGGTCGTGAAGCTCGATCAGTTCGGCGCGCATCTGGACACGCAGCTTGGCGTCGAGGTTGGACAAAGGCTCGTCGAAGAGGAAGACCTTGGGCTTGCGAACGATGGCGCGGCCGACGGCGACGCGCTGACGTTGTCCGCCCGAAAGCTGTTTGGGCTTGCGCTCGAGGAGCTTCTCGATGTCGAGGATGCGGGCTGCTTCCTTGACGCGGGCTTCGATCTCGGCTTTAGGCAGTTTGCGGATCTTAAGTCCGAAAGCCATGTTGTCGTAGACGGACATGTGCGGGTACAGGGCGTAATTCTGAAACACCATCGCGATGTCGCGGTCCTTGGGCGGCACGTCGTTGACGAGTCTTCCATCGATGAAGAGCTCGCCCTCCGTGATGTCCTCGAGGCCTGCGACCATGCGCAGGGTCGTCGTCTTGCCGCAGCCCGAGGGGCCGACGAGAACGACGAACTCCTTGTCGTTGACGGTGACGTTCGCGTCCTGGACCGCGCGGACGTTGCCATCGTACACCTTCCCGATCTTCTTCAATTCTACCTTGGCCATGATGCCTCCCTTATGGGGTTATGTTAGTTGAAACAGTGTAAACCGATTTTATACGGTGGTCAACGCGAAATTAATGTCCTCGTACACGAGGAAATCCAGGCATGCGCGGCTATGCCAAAGGCGACCGCCACGTTGATCGAAGCCTTGAGCCCCAGCATGGGAATGCTCACCCGGCTATCGCCCGCAAGGCCCAAGGCAGGATCCGACAGGCCCAGCTCCTCCGAGCCCAGAATGAGAACGCCCCGCGGCGGGAAGACGAAGTCATCAAGCGTCGTGCCGCCGAGTTCGAGAGCGACTATGGGGCCGAGAACCGAAAGGTCGGCCAAGGCACATCGGCGCCAGGGAATGAGGTTGACGGCGCCCATCGATGAGCGTGCTGCCCTGGGATGGTTCGGATCGGCGCAGCCGGGGGAGAGAAGGGCCTCCTCGAAGCCGAACGCCTCAGCCGATCTCATGATGGCTCCGACATTAAAGGGCGAGCGGATATCCTCGAGGAATACCCGAAGGCCCGGGATGAAGCGCCCTAGCCGAGAGCCGGTGTCGGCCTGCCGCCCGCGGTCTATGAGGTCCCAGTCGGCGGTGGATTGTCCCGAGGACAGCCTGAGTTCGTGCCTGAAGGTGTTGAGGGAGCGAAGGACGGCACGGTGGCTGGCGAGCGGCACGCCCGGGCCGATAGCGATCGAATAAACGCGGGCGGCCGCGGCCGCCTCAGGCGAGGCTTCGGGCGAGGCGGCGAGGAAAGCGGCTATCGCGGCCGCGTAGGCGAAGGCCGAATCGGCGGGGCTCAGTCCGTCCAGGGTAAGTCCGTCCGAACCGCTGCCTCCGTATCCCGGCGAGACGGCGATATCCCGTTCTGCCGCCTCGAGAAGGAGGGCGCACTTTCGCTCGAGGGCGACCCCGTGGAGCCTCGATAGCTTGGAGAGGGCCATCATGGTTCGCCGGCCTCGGATTCCTGGGCTAATTCGGAAGTCCTGCCGTCGACGAGGAGGGCAAACTCGCCTTTTTCCGGAATTGTGACAATTCCCTGGACGCCCACCAAGGCCGCAAGTTCAGCCGCGGTACCGACGAGGACCTGTTCGTGGATTTTGGTCAACTCCCTGCCCAGACAAATCCTGCGCCCCGGATCCAATGCCGCGAGTTCGCCCAGGAGCTTGCCGATCCGAAAGGGCGACTCGTAGAGGACGAAGGACTCCCCGCGCTCGAGGAGTGTAGACAACCTGGCTCTGCGCCTGCCCGCCTTCGGCGAGGGGAAGCCGTCGAAGAGCAGTGCCCTTCCGCCAAAACCCGATACGGAAAGCAAGGCCGCCAATGCCGAAGGACCGGGGATAGGGACGACACGGTGCCCATTGGCGCGCGCCGCCGCCGCGAGAACGGCGCCGGGATCGGAAAGGCCTGGAGTCCCCGCGTCGGTGCAGTAGGCGACTTTCTTGCCTCCATCGAGAAGGGCGACGATCCGTAGGGCTGCCCTCGCTTCGTCGTTGGCGTGGCAGGAGACGAGGGGTTTGGATATTCCGAAATGATTGAGCAGCTTGAGGCTGTGCCGCGTGTCCTCGCAGGCTATGACGTCGGCATTCTTTAGAACCTCAAGAGCGCGCAAGGTAATATCGCCCAGATTGCCGATAGGCGTACCGACCATGAAGAGTTCACCCATAGCCTCATCATAGCCCGCGAGCCCGGCTCGCGGAAAGCCGCGGCCGGCGAAGGGTATCGGCTCGACAAGCTGATCAGCTTGAAGTATCCTTCTCGGATGACGCAGGAACGCACGAAGAGTACGGTATTTGTAATCTTTTTCCTGGCCCTCTTTCTCCTCGTCGCCAGCCTTTTCTATCCGTTTTTGACCATCATTCTCTGGTCGAGCCTCATCTATGCCGTCCTCGAGAGGCTTTTCGAACGTGTTACGCGGAAAATGCGGCCCGGTCCCGGATCGAAGAGCGAACATTCCCTATCCAAGAACCTTGTGGCCGGCCTCTTATCGGTCTTAGGCGTCCTCATTTTCGTCGTCCCCTTCGGCTATCTCCTGATATCTCTCGCAAGGCAAGTCGTCGATCTTCTTGGTTCTGCCGTACGCTTCGTCGAAGATCACCCCGATGTATTCTCGTTCAGCCAGACCAGTCCCGTCGGGGGCTTCATCTACCGGGTCTCGGGCGGATCGGTTGACCTCAGCAACATCAACATACCCCATGAGGTCAAGTCCTTCATCGCGGCTAGTTCGAACCGGATCATCGGATTCTCGGGTACGATACTCAAGAACATCGCCTCCCTCCTCGTGGAGCTGGCCTTCATGGTCTTCACCCTCTTCTATCTCTTCGTGGATGGGAAGAGCCTGGTCGGAACCATCGTGTTTGCCATTCCTATCGAGAAAAGCTACACGCAGATGTTCATGCAAAAGATGAAGGAATCGGGCCGCCAGCTCATCCTGGGATTCTTTCTCGTAGCCCTCTACCAGGGTTCGGTCATGTTTGTTCTCGCCCTCGTCTTCGGCCTGAAGCATTCCCTCGTCCTGGGAGCCCTCACCGCTATAGCGTCCTTCGTACCCATGGTCGGCGCCGCGCTCGTGTGGGCGCCGTTAGGCATCTTCATCGCTTTGACAGGCGATGGTCTGAGAGCCGTCATCTTCCTTGTCCTCGCCGCCTTCTTTGTGTCCTTTGTGGACAATTTCCTAAAGCCCGTCATCCTGGGCGAAAGGCTGCGGATCCATCCTCTGTTAATTTTCTTTTCGATCCTGGGAGGCCTAAAAATCTTCGGTCTCAACGGCCTCATCCTCGGCCCACTCATCGTAATCGTCTTCCTGGACGCGGTGGAACTCTACGAGCAGGTGATTCAGTCCAGGAGCGAAAGCCGAGGGAGCGAAGGCAGCGAAGCCGAGATCCCGCCGAAATAGCGATCGTCGATGGGAATGCCCCCAGCCGTCCTGCCCAGGCCCCAAACGGGCTTGTCAGGACCGTGATAGTCCGAGCCTGCGGTGACGAAGAACCCCCTCTCCAGAGCCATAGCCTCGAGGATTCTGCATTGTCCCAGCTTGGCGGCCGGATGATAGGCCTCTATCCCCTTCACGCCCGCATCCTTCCAAGAGTCCATGACGGTTCCCAGCTTGGATTTTCCGACGAAGAGCGAATAGGGGTGTGCGGCCACGGCTACACCGCCCGATGCGGCGATGAGTTCCAGGGCTTCTGATAAAGATAAACAGTCCTTGGGCATGTAGAAAGGCTTGCCCTTGCCAAGGAAGCGGTCGAAGGCTTCCTGCTTTGTCCGGACGATTTTATGCCTGAGCAGGGCTTCCGCGATATGAGGCCTGCCCAGGCTCTCGCTGCCGGCGATCCGGGCTATCTCGTCGAGATCGATATCAAGACCATCGCTTTTCAGAAGATTGACAATGGCTTCGTTCCTCCGCACACGGGCTTTGGCCAGGGAGGCCATGGCCTCAAGGAGGCGGCTGTCTTCCTCGTCTATACCCAAACCGAGGAGGTGGAATTCTCCGGGGTCAAAGTCGATCTCAATCTCGACACCAGAGACGAAGGCAATGCCCCGATCGGCCGCGGCGGCCCGCGCCTCGGCCACCCCGGCTACCGTGTCGTGGTCGGTGAGGGCGAGAGCCCTGAGCCCTGTCTTCGCCGCCAATGCCACAAGCGAGGTCGGGGAGAGGAAACCATCGGAGGCCGTAGAGTGGGAGTGGAGATCAATCACAGGAGGATGGGCCGCTCACCGCGCTCGTCGAAGCCTAAAAGTGGAATTCCGGGATCGAGCCTGCCGCCGACCATTCCCATGTACATGGCAATGACACCGGCAGGAATAGGCTCGGCCCAGGCTTCTAGTGGTTTCCTGGCCACCGTATAAAAATGCAGTGCCTCGATCTTCGCCCCCGATTCGATGAGGGCCGAAATACGATCGGCATAGGCTTCGGCCTCGATCCTTCCTGGTAACCTGCCACCGAGAGAGCAGACCATGGTCTGAATGACAATGGGAACCTTCCGCGCGAAGGAGACTATTCCCGCGCAGATATCGTCGAGCCTGAAGGTCGACCGCGACAGGGCTTCGAAGCCCTCCTGACTGCCCGAATCGAGTTTCGCCCAGACGGCGAGGCCCTCGCGCGAAGCGAAATCCTCAAGAAGCTTGGAAACTCCGGAATCCAAAAAACCCGTTGAGTTGGTAATGAGGAGGATGGAGGCATTCCCCGCCGCATCGGAATAAGCTCGCCTGGCTTCGGCACAGGCATCGAGGGCCTCGCCGAGGCTTGGGGAGAGGGTCGGTTCGCCGTTGCCGGAGAAACAGATGTCGCGCAGAACCTTGGGCGACCAGCTCCTGGGATAGTCGTTTTCGAAAAAAAGCTGGAACTCAGTCTTCAGCCCGGGGATGGAGAATTCCTTTTCGCTCAGGGAGGGCGCCACTTCGCAGTAAGGGCAGTCGAAGCCGCAGCGCTTCCCTCCGGGGAAGAGGTTGACGCCCAGGGAAAGCCCGCCCGAGCGTCTCGAAATAACGGGGTAAACGAGGCTCGAACCTCCTTCCCCCCTGTCATGTTGCGATACATCCTTCATATGCGGCTCTGATAGTAGCCTTTTCCGCATACCTATGCAACCTTGGCTCAGGATGCCAGCCGCCCTCCTCTTGACAATGCAGGCGGGTTTATGTTTTTATCGATAGCATCATGCAGGGCGCGATCGAAGCTTTACAGACTCTCAGGATCCATCACCACGGCAGCCATCTCGGCGAGCCGGGTTGCGCTTTGGCTTGATCCCCTCAAAGGGGGTACAAGCGAAGAATGAACGCCGGCTTCCGAAAAAGCCGGCGTTTTTTTATTTGGCTGACCATGCTGGAAGCGGAAAGGGAGAACGCAATGGGCGACAAGGATACGGTACTCAGGTTGGGCCTTCCCAAGGGAAGGATGCAGTCCAAGGTAATAGCTCTCATGGCTGACGCGGGGCTTGCCGTAAGCGTTGACGAAAGGGAGTACCGTCCCAAGGTGGGCAACGGCGCCCACGAGGCCAAACTGCTGAAACCCCAGAACATCGTCGAGATGCTGGCCAGCGGTTCGCGTGACCTGGGCTTCGCCGGCGCGGACTGGGTGCGCGAGCTGGATGGTGACCTCGTCGAACTCCTCGATACAGGGATGGACCCGGTCAGGGTAGTGGTAGCCGCCCCCGATGCCCTCATCGCTGGCATAGGCGCTTTGCCCCGGGACGCCGCGGCCTGGGCTAGAGCCTGCGGAAGAAGCCCCGTCATCGCCTCGGAGTACGAGAATATCACCAAGACCTGGATGGAAGCCAATGTCCCCGGGGCCGTCTTCATACGCTCCTACGGGGCCACTGAGGTCTTCCCTCCCGAAGACGCCGACCTCATCGTCGACAACTGCGCGACGGGCAATACACTCAAGGCCAACGGCCTCTCGATCATCGATACCATAATGTCGAGCTCGACTCGGCTCTACGCTTCGAAGAGGGCTATGGCCAATGAAGGAAAACGCAGGGCAGCCGATGCCCTCGTTCTCATCCTCAAGTCCGTGCTCGAGGCCAGGCGGAGGGTCATGCTCGAAGTGAACGTGTCCGCGGCAGACCTCGAATCCGTCATATCCATACTGCCCTGCCTCAGGTCGCCTACCCTCTCTCCCCTGGAGGGAGGCAAGGATTTCGCCGTCCGTGTTGCCGCCCCCAAAGACAGCCTCGCCGACCTCATACCCGAGATAAAGCGCAGGGGAGGCACGGACATCGTCGTCACACAGCTCAGCCAGCTCGTGCCTTGAAGGAGGAAGATATGGAGATAAAATCCAAGATTTCGACATTCGCGGCCAAACGCGTGAGCGGGGAGACACGGGTGGAGATCGAGCTGCGCCTCTGCCCGGGCAAGATCGACCTGAATTCAGGACTCGGTTTCTTGGACCATCTGCTTACGAGCCTTGCACACCACGCCGGATGGAGCCTCTCCCTCTCCTGCGAGGGGGATCTGGATGTGGACGACCACCACTCAGCCGAGGACATCGCCATAACCCTGGGTGCGGTCCTCAAGGAGGCAGCGGCCGAACGAGGGGCCATGACACGTTTTGGCTCCGCCTTTGCCCCCCTCGACGAAGCCCTCGCAAGGGCTGTCGTCGACTTCTCGGGACGACCCTGGGCAGAGATCGATCTGGACCTCAGCCGAGAAAAATTGGGCGACATCGCGGCCGAGAACATCGGACACTTCCTCGAGAGCCTCGCCGCCAACGCCGGTATCTGCTTCCATGTCGACGTACTCAAGGGGAAGAACGACCATCATAAGGCCGAGGCGGCCTTCAAGGCTCTCGCCCTTGCGCTCAGGCAGGCCCTCTCCCCCCTTCCCGGATTCAAGGAAGGAAAGACGAGGGGCATCAATTCGACGAAAGGTCCAGCCGTCTTAAGCGTAACGAGGAAGGACGAGACTGAAACGGGGTACGGGACATGAACTCTTGTAAACCCAGGCTTCATGTCGCGGCGACGGGGGCGGCCAATCTCGCGTCGGTAGGCGCGATGTGCAAAAGGGCCGGCGTCGAAGCCATTGTCACTTCCGATCCCGAGGCTCTGTATTCGGCTGAAAAAGCCCTCCTTCCCGGGGTCGGGGCCTTCGGCGCGGCTATGTCCGCCTTGCGGGCCAAGGGACTGGACAAGGCTCTCTTGGCTCGGGCAAAAGAGGGAAAGCCAACCATGGGAATCTGCCTCGGCATGCAGATGCTCTGCGCCGGAAGCGAGGAAAGTCCGGGCGTGCCCGGTATAGGCCTCCTTTCCTCGAAGGTCGGGCGGTTCAGGGTGGAGCTTCCCCTCCCCCAGCTCGGCTGGAACAGGGTGAGCCCCGCTTTAGGTCCCACCCTGCTGAAAGCGGGCTGGGCATACTTCGCCAACTCCTATCGGGTGAAGGACTGTCCCCTGGGATTGAAGGCGGCGGAGAGCAGCTACGGCGAGAACTTCGTGGCCGCCCTCGAGGCCTACAAGGAAGGCGAGGCCCTTCCCTTCCTCCTCCTTTGCCAATTCCATCCCGAACTTTCCGGGCCCTGGGGGCTCGATCTGTTCCGGCGCTGGATGGGTCTGGAAACCCTGGAGGCACGACCATGAAGATCGATATCAAGGCAAGAGGCACGGCGACCCGCGTCATTCCCTGTCTCGACATCAAGGGCGGAAGGGTCGTCAAGGGCGTCAAGTTCGAAAACCTGGTCGATTCGGGCGATCCTTGTATCCTCGCTGCCCGCTACGAGGCCGAGGGAGCTGACGAGATAGCCCTCCTCGACATCAGCGCGACCCTCGAGGAACGGAAGACGGCGCTCGGGGCGGTGGCGGCTGTCAGGGCAGCCATCTCCATTCCTATCTCGGTCGGAGGAGGGATCCGGAGCCTCGAAGACGCCCAGCGACTTCTCGAGGCCGGAGCCGACAGGGTATCGGTCAACAGCGCCGCCGTCCGCAATCCCGACCTCGTGTCGCGGCTGGCCGGACGCTTCGGCGTTCAGTGTGTCGTCGTCGCTATCGACGCAAGGCGCGGGGGTTCAGGCTGGGAGGTGGTCGTGGATGCGGGAACGACAGGGACCGGACTCGATGTTATCGCGTGGGCACGAACCTGCGCGGAGAATGGAGCAGGGGAGATTCTCCTTACGTCAATCGACCGGGATGGTACAGGCTTAGGATACGACGTCGATCTGGTCAGGGCTGTCGCCGAGGCATCCGGCATACCCGTCATCGCTTCGGGCGGAGCCATTCTCCCAAAGCACTTCCTCGATGGTGTCGAGGCGGGAGCGAGCGCTATTCTGGGGGCTGGAGTCTTTCATAGGGGAGAACTGTCGATTCTTGAACTCAAAGAATACCTGTCCGAAAATGGTGTGGAGGTGAGGCTGTGATCGTACCGAGCATCGATATCAAGGGTGGAAGGGCTGTTCAGCTGCGAGGCGGAAGGCACGAGCCCCTCGACGTCGGCGACCCCGAGAAAGTCGCCGAACGCCTATCCAGGGCGGGCGAGATAGCTGTCGTCGACCTGGACGCAGCCCTGGGCTCAGGCTCGAACGAGGCGATCGTTCTGTCCCTCATTTCAAAATATGCATGCAGAGTAGGCGGGGGCATCCGGACGAAGGAGAGGGCCCTGCGCTACCTCGATTCAGGCGCGCGATCCGTGATGATCGGGACGAAGGCCGATCCGGACTTTTTCTCGGGCCTGCCGAGGGAGAGGCTGATCGCCGCTTTGGACTCTGATCGGGAAAGGATCATGGTCGAGGGCTGGACCCTGGCCACCCAGGCCAAGCTCATCGAAAAGATCGCCGAACTCAAGCCCTGGGTCTCGGGTTTTCTCCTCACGATCATCGACCGGGAAGGCGAGATGAACGGCTTCGACCTCACACGCGCGAAAAGTCTCATCGAGGCGGCCAAGGGGGCGCGGGTGACCTTCGCCGGCGGAGCCATGGGCGGGGCCGAAGGAAGGGCCCAAATCGCCGAACTCGACAGCCTGGGAGCCGATGTCCAGGCGGGGACTGCCATTGCGCTGGGCTCCTTGAGCCTGGCCGAGGCCTTCTCGGCCCCTTTGAAGACGGACAGGCCCGATGGGCTCTGGTCCACGGCGGTCTGCGACGAGGGAGGCCGCTTCCTCGGTCTTGTGTACTCCGATCTCGAGAGCCTCAATGCCTCCTTCGGGTCCGGGAAAGGCGTTTACCGGTCGAGGACGCGAGGACTCTGGATTAAAGGCTCATCCTCGGGCAACGGACAGCGTCTTCTCAGAGCCGACCTGGACTGCGACCGGGACTGCATACGCTTCACCGTGCGTCAGGAGGGACACGGCTTCTGCCACCTTGACAGGCGGAACTGCTTCGACGATGGCTATGGCATCGAAAAGCTCTCTCGTACGATAGCGGCAAGGCTGAAGACTGCCCCCGAGGGCTCCTACACGCGGAGACTTTTCACGGACTCCGGATTGCTGGCTTCCAAGCTGAGGGAGGAGGCGGACGAGCTCGTCGTGACTTCCAGCTCGGTCGAGGCAGCCTTCGAAGCCGCCGACGTCATCTACTTCTCCCTGGTGAAGGCCCTTCGCGAAGGGGCCAGGCTGATCGACATCGAGTCGGAACTCGAGAGGCGGTCCTACAAGGTGCAGAGGAGGCCCGGGAACGCCAAGCCCGGCTACGAGTCCTCGGACGGAGGCCAGACATGGACGGGCATCCATTGAGAAGGATAAGGCCCGGGGAGGATCCGAGTCCCCGGGGACGCCTCTTCGATGCCCAGGTGGACGCTGTGGCAGCCAAGGCTATATTCGAGGTGAGGGAGGAAGGCCTTCCCGCCCTGAGGCGCTGGGCTGAATCCCTGGGTGAACTCGAGCCGGGATCTCCGTTCCTGATCCCGAGAGAGGGTCTGCGCGAGGCTTGGGAAGGACTGGAACCTGCTACACGGGCACTCTTGGAACGCGCGAAAGGCCGCATCGCGGCCTTCGCGGCCGCCCAGCGTTCCTGCCTTTCTGACCTGAACTTCAAGGTGCCGGGCGGCCGCGCCGGGCACGTATTCGTGCCCGTTTCGCGCGTCGGCTGCTACGTGCCTGGCGGGCGATATTCCCTGCCCTCCACAGCCCTCATGACCGTCGTACCCGCCGTCGTCGCCGGCGTGGGCGAAGTCTGGTGCGCCGGTCCCAAACCGGGCAGGGCCAGCCTCGGAGCGGCCTATATCGCGGGCGCCATGGGCTTCCTCGCCTGCGGTGGAGCCCACGCCGTAGCCGCCCTCGCCTTCGGCGTCGGCCTTCCCCGCTGCGACATGATCGTCGGGCCGGGAGGAAGATATGTCGCCACCGCCAAGCGTCAACTCTTCGGCGTCGTGGGCACCGAGGCGCCGGCCGGTCCCTCTGAACTTCTCATCGTCGCCGATGACGGAGCCGACCCCGACAAGGCCGCGGCCGATCTCCTCGCCCAGGCCGAGCATGACACGGCAGCCTTTCCCGCCATCATCTGCTCCTCGGAGGCCTTCGCCTTTGCCCTAGAGGCACGACTTATAGCACGCCTCGCCCTTCTTCCCGAGCCTAACCGTTCCGTCGCCTCGGCCGCCTTGGGCAATGGCTGGCTCCTCGTCGAGGCCAACCCTGCGAAGGCCATGGCCTTCGCAGAACTGACCAGTCCCGAGCACCTCGAACTCCAGGTTTCAGATCCGGCCGCCTACACCGCGGGGATTCAGTCGGCTGGGGCAGTCTTCCTGGGAAGCATCTCCGCTGAGGTTTTCGGCGATTACGGGGCCGGGCCCAACCACACCCTGCCCACAGGCGGAGCGGCACGCTTTGCTTCAGGTCTCTCGGTCCTGAATTTCCTGAGGGCGCGGACGTGGCTCGAGATGGATGATCCTGAACCTCTCGCCGGAGACACGGCGGATTTCGCCCGCCTCGAGGGACTCGAAGCCCATGCCAGGGCAGCCGAAGCCAGGCTTCAGCCCCAGGTCCCGCGTAGTGAATAAAGCATCCCAAAGGTTGAGGATAGCGGCTAGCTGACAGAATCGCGTCCCCGTAGGGCCCGCGGATTGGAGGAAGAATGTCGTCCGACAAGCATCTTTATCTCGTACTTCATCCCAATCATTCCCTCATAGCGTCCCAGCTCGAACCCGGGCAGTTCGTCCGCCACTACGTCCAGGGTTCATCACGCTACTTCGAGGGCCGTCTCATCTTCGCCGAGATGGATCCTTCCTTCAGGCACCCCTATTTCGACATCGAAGGCGCCTACAAGGAACTCATCCCCCATCCCGACGGCAGCCTGAAAGCTACCAAGTTCATCATGAGCTATAGGGTTCTCGAGCATATCGACTTCGATGCCCTGGGGTTTTTATATTTCTGCAACCCTTCGGGGGAGTATCTCTCCCTTAAATCCTCGACCGATCTCCCCCCTTCGGGCAGTCAGGAGTTCGGCATCATGGTCGAAGTCAACCCCGTACGTTTCATGGTGCTGACACGCTACGACATGATGCGGTTCTCGACCTTCATCACCGACCCCAAGAATAGCAAAGGGGCGCCGGCCATGTTCTTTACCCGGCTCGAGTTCGATATCGAGGATTTCGTCGCCGAATTCGACGCGAATCCCTTCCTTTCGAGCTTCGTACCCGGTATCCACCCCGCCCGTCTCCACGACGCGGCGATGGAACTGAAACGGACCCCCGGCAAGCAGGTCAAGGGAATATCCCTGGACTGCCCGATCGATAAGATTTCCTACAAGACGCTGAGCCATGGCTTCATGTTCGCCGTCCCGGGAAAGACGAAGTTCTACCCTCTTCTCGATGTCGATACGATCGAAAAAACGAACTACAGATTCTGGAAAACGATGTAGAATCACGACGGCCGCAGAGAACTTCATTCCACGGCCACTTGACAGCTTCAGCTTATATTAAAAACCATAAATAGCCGAGTATTTCTCCTCCAGGTAATTGGTATAGTGCCCTGGATTCAGGGAGAAACCGGTAGCCTCTAAGATGATTTCTGCCGGAGTCAAGGCCGCGCCTCGTGAATGTATCTTTTTCCTCAACCATGAAAGTATGGTGACTAGATCGCCGGCTTCGATCCCCGCTTCCAATCCGGGAATCTCATCTTTCATGGTCACCCAGAACTGGGCGGCATAGAGATTGCCCAGGGCGTAACTCGGGAAATACCCTATCGAACCCATCGACCAGTGGATGTCCTGAAGGCAGCCTCGCGCGTCATCAGGGACATCGACGCCAAGGAGGGCCTTCATTTTGGCTTTCCATGCTTCGGGCAGATCGGCGACCTGGAGCCTCCCTGATACCAGGTCGGATTCCAGCTCGAACCGCGCGATGATATGAAGGCCGTAGGTGACCTCATCGGCTTCGGTCCGGATGAGGCTGGGTTGAACCTTATTGACCGCCTTGACGAAGGCCTCGACGCCGACGCCGTCAAGGGCTCCCCTTGAAAGGGCAGTCAGCCTTTTGTAATTCTTCTTCCAGAACGGCAGGGATCGGCCCACGATGTTCTCCCAGAATCGCGACTGGGATTCGTGGACGGCCATCGAGGCCGGCTCGGCAAGCCGTGTCCCGGCAAACTCGGGCTCTAGTTCGATCCCCATTTCATAGAGGGCGTGGCCCGTCTCATGGATGGTGCTGAACACGCTCGAGGGGAAGCAGTCCTCGATATATCGTGTCGTGATTCGAACGTCCCGGGCGCCGAGGGTTGTCGTGAAGGGATGGACCGTGGTATCCAGTCTCCCCCTGGTCCGGTCGAAACCCAGGATATCCATGATATCTTCGCTCATCAGAGCCTGAGCCTCGGCAGGAACCCTCCTTTGCAGGAAGGAATCATCTACCTGGGGACGACCGAGAATCTTGTCCAGGATAGCGATGAGGTCGGTTTTCATCCTGCCGAATACAGCGGCTATCGAAGCCTCATCGCTTCCCAGCTCGTAGAGGTCGAGGAGGACATCGTAGGGCGGGACCTCGGGATCGAGGACGTCGGCCATCTCGAGGTTGAGGTCGATCATCTTGCGCAAGTGGGGCGCGAAGCTCCTGAAGTCGTCGTTCCGTCGGGCTTCGACCCAGGCCGCCTGGGAGAGGCTTGTCCTTTTAGCCTTCTCGGTGACGAGGGAAGCGGGGAGCTTGGTTTCCCTGTCATATTCGCGGCGGGCTACCTTCAGGTAGGCCCTTTCTCTCTCCTCGAGATCCGAGGCAGCCTCGAGGGAAGAAAGAAGATACCCGATTTCAGGGACAACGGCCTTATCGTGGGCCAGTCCCTCGATGAGGGCGAGTTGTTCCGCCCTTTCCTCCACGCCGCCCGAAGGCAGATAGGTCTCCTGGTCCCAGCCCAAGAGGGCTCCAATATGGGTCAGCAGGCTCCGTTCCCTGTCCAGCACCGCGAGGCGCCTGGTCTCTTCGCGCATGTTTTCTCCTTTCCGCGTCCAGCCTTGCATGCCTTGAGTAATTCAGGCAGCTACGCGCGAAAAGTGTACAATGCGAATCCGCCGCGGTATACTAGGCCTGTGTTCCTCCACGAACTGAGACAGCCCGCGGCCACCCTCAGGGGAGCCGGCCCCCTGGCGACGGCGAAACTCGCCCGCATAGGAATAAACACGATAGCTGACCTTCTCATCCACTACCCCAGGGACTACGAGGACCGCTCGACCCTCATTCCCTTCGCCAGCTTCACCGATGACCGCCCCGTCTTGACCATAGCCGAGGTCAGTTCCCACGAGTGGTTCGGTTTCGGCAGGATGAAGACGCTCAAAATCCGCGTCAGGGACGAAAGTTCCGAGGCTTGCCTAATCTGCTTCAACCGCCCCTTTCTCGAGCGCAGCCTTCCTGTCGGCTCGACTGTTCTTGTCCACGGCCGCTTTCAATTCAGGTACGGGGAGATCCAGTCCTCGAGCTTCGACGTCGAGAAAATCGAGGCTGGCAAAAAGCCGGAAGCTGGTCTTTTACCCCTCTATCCCCTCACTGAGGGCCTGGCCCAGGGTTCCCTGCGCAGGCTCGTGCGGTCGGCACTCGAGATGTACGGCCGACGGGTGGAAGACGAGATAGACCCCGAGCTGGCGGCCAGTCGCGGCCTCATAGGAAAAGCCCAGGCTTTATCCGCGGCCCATTTTCCCTTGGACCAGGACCAGGCCGAGGCGGCACGGCGCAGCCTGGCCTATGAGGAACTTTTCAAATTCCAGTTGGGCATAGCCCTCAGGATTTCAGCCCGGAAGGCACAGAACCTCGAACGCAAACCATCCACGGGCATCCTGGCCCGCCGCCTCATCGAGCGCCTTCCCTTCGAGCTCACCGAGGACCAGAAGAAGGCAATTCAGGAAATCGGCTCCGATCTCGATGCCCCCCACCCCATGGCGAGGCTTCTCCAGGGCGACGTCGGCTCAGGCAAGACCATCGTCGCCCTGATCTCGGCCCTCCACGCCGTGGAGCGGGGCGAACAGTCCGCCATCATGGCTCCCACCGAGATCCTCGCCCGCCAGCACGCGGCAGTAGCGGCGAGCCTCGTGGAACCCCTCGGCGTACGTCTCGCCTTTCTCTCGGGCAACGTCGAGGATGCATCACGGCCTTCCCTCCTCTCCGCCCTCGCCGAGGGAAGAATAGACATCGTCATCGGGACCCATGCCCTTTTCTCCCGTGGGGTGGCCTACAGATCCTTGAGCTTCGTCGTCATCGACGAACAACACCGTTTCGGTGTCTCCCAGCGGACAGCCCTCTACGAGAAGGGCAGGTTGCCTGACATGCTCATGATGACAGCTACGCCCATTCCTCGCAGCCTCGCCCTCACCCTCTTCGGCGACCTCGCGGTCTCCACCATTCGGAGTGTGCCCCCCGGGAGGAAGCCTGTCGTCACACACCTGGCGCGGCAGGGAAACGAATCAAGGGTCTATGAGTTCGTGAGAAAGCTGCTGGCCGAAGGACGGCAGGCATTCTTTGTCTATCCCCTCATCGGTGAATCGGAAAAGTCCGATCTGAAGGGAGCCGAAGACATGGCGAAGCGTCTCGCCGAGGAGATCTACCCAGAGTTCGACGTCAGCTTGCTGCATTCCAGACTGAAAGAAGAGCGTAAATCCGAAATCATGGAAGAGTTCATAAAAGGCAAGGCAAAAGTCCTCGTCGCCACGACTGTGGTCGAAGTAGGCGTGGATGTGCCCAACGCGGCCGTCATGGTGGTCGAGCATGCCGAGCGCTTCGGCCTCTCGGCGCTTCACCAGCTCAGGGGCCGCGTGGGCAGAGGTGAGTATCAGTCTTATTGTTTTCTGGTCTATTCCGAGGGGCTCTCCGACGACGCAATCCAGCGCCTCAAGGCTCTGTACAGCTCGTCGGACGGTTTCGCCCTCGCCGAGGAGGATCTCAAGATACGAGGACCCGGCGAGCTCTTAGGCACTGCTCAGTCAGGCTCCCTGAGGCTGACGATAGCCGACCCCATCCGAGATTTCGACCTGCTCAAGGAAGCGAGGACCGACGCTTTCGCTCTGGTCGAATCCGACCAGATCGGAAGAGCACACGTCATACCGTCTATAGAAGGGGATTGGAGACTCAGGAACAGGGAAGGGCGGGAAGTTCCTGAGACCTAGACCTCAGCGTCCTTTCTTGAGATCCGCCCTGGACAGAACAACCTCAGAACTCCCCAGGTACTCGACGATCTTTTCCTTCCTCGCCCTCGGACCCAGGAGTACCCTCACGCGCAGGTATTTGCGGCGAAGATACTGAATGGAGGGTATGGAAGTTGAGAAGTGATTCGCCAGCTCCCAGTCCTTGCGCAGGTATTTACCCGAGGCATCCTTGTGGTTCAGGTTGAGAAATTCCTCGAGCATGTTCGCGTTCCAGGCCTTGGGTCTTCCCCTCGAATAGTCGTGGAGGACGAGACGGCGTCGCGTCCTCTCGCCTGCCCCTTCCATCTTCTTGAGTTTCCAGTAGGGGTTGCGGTTCCGCGCGTAAAGGATGGCATCCTTGTTGAATCCGGTCGATTCCATCCACAGCCGGGCCAGCCGCGCCTTCTCAGAAGGCGCGAGCCCCGAACGCAACGAATTCTCGACGTATTCTTGCGGCGTTTTGGATTCGAGGATGATCTTTTCCCACTTCTTCATAGGTTTAGTATACTCAATTGCGCGAGGAAATTCAAAAATCAACGCGGCCCCAGGCGCTCGACCAGGTATGCGAGTTCCTTGAAGAGTCGGTTGGGCACCCTGTCACCGAGGCCAAGGAGAAAGGTTCGGATCAAGGCGACCTCTGTCATCCAGTCTTCCTTGTGTATCTCGAGGCATTTCTCGAGCTTTTCCGGGCTGAGCCCAAGACCTTCGGTATCGATGTCGCCTGGAGAGGGCATGAAGCCCACGGGGGTATCGACGCCGCCCGCTGAGCCTTCGCAGCGCTCGAACATCCACTTCAACACCCTTAGGTTATTGGAGTAACCTGGCCAGAGGAATTTCCCGTCCTCGCCCTTCCTAAACCAGTTGACCTGGTAGATCCTGGGCAACTGAAGTCCCTGCATATTCCCAAACGAAAGCCAATGGGCAAAATAATCGCCGATGTTGTAGCCGCAGAAGGGAAGCATCGCGAAGGGATCCCTTCTCAGCTTGCCCACCTGTCCGGCTGCGGCTGCTGTCGTCTCGCTCGACAAGGTCGAACCCACGAAGACACCATGGCTCCAGGACCGGGCCTCGTAGACGAGGGGGACAGTCGTGGACCGCCTTCCACCGAAAATGATACCCGAGATCGGGACGCCTGTCGGATTGTCCCAATTGGCGTCTATCGAGGGACAGTTCGAGGCTCTGGCGGTGAAGCGGGAATTGGGATGTGCCAGGGGTTTCGCTTGGCCTAGGACCGGTACGGCCTGCCCGTCTGCTGCCATTCCTTGATCCCAACCTATTGTTCCCTCGGGAGCGTCCCAGCCTATGCCCTCCCACCAGACATCGCCTTGGGGCGTCAGCGCGACGTTGGTAAAGATCGTGTCCTTATCCATGCAGCGCATGGCGTTGAAGTTGCTCTTGGCCGAGGTATAGGGAGCGACACCGAAGAAACCGGCCTCGGCATTAATGGCATAAAGCCTTCCATCGCCGCCAAAGCGCATCCAGGCTATATCGTCTCCCACGGTCTCGACCTTCCATCCGGGGAGGCATGATTGCAGCATTGCCAGGTTGGTCTTTCCGCAAGCCGAAGGGAAGGCACCGGCAAAGTACCGCCGCTTCTCTTCGGGGTTGGTGACGCCCACGATCATCATGTGCTCGGCGAGCCAGACTTCGTCGCGCGCCCTGTCCGAGGCTAACCTCAAGGCGAAGCACTTTTTATTGAGAAGGGCATTGCCGCCATAGCCTGAGCCATAGGACCAGACCATCCTCTCCTCAGGGAAGTGGACGATGGCCATACGTTCGGGGTCGCAAGGCCAGGTTTTATCGTATTTCCCCCTGGATTTTTCAGAATGCCCGCAGGAATGCAGACAGCGGACGAATTCTCCGGATTTCCCTAGAGTTTTCAAGACAGGCAGGCCCGTCCTCGTCATCGCCCTCATGTTGACGACCACATATGCCGAATCGGTCAATTCGACGCCGATACGGGCTATGGAGCTTCCCACGGGTCCCATGGAATAGGGGACGACATACATCGTTCTTCCCGACATGGATCCGGCGAAAAGGCTTTTCATTCTGGCCTTCATCGTCTGAGGCTCAACCCAGTTGTTGGTTGGCCCCGCTTCGTCCTTTTCTCTGGAACAGATAAAGGTCCGCTCCTCGACCCTCGCCGTGTCGGCAGGATCGGATTCGGCAAGGAAGGAGTTAGGTCGCAATTCCTGGGACAGTTTTCTGAAGGTGCCTGATTCTATGAGAAGTGCGCAGAGCCTGCCATAGCTCGCATCCTCTCCATCAAAGAGTTCAACCTTATCCGGCTGGCAGAGTTCGGCCGTCTCCTTGACCCAGGCCGCAAGGCCAGCATGAAGAAACTTTAGATAGTCCATAGTGCCTCTCTATCTATCACTTTTACACTAAGCTTTCGACGTTTGCAAGGAAATACCGGCTTCTAATACAGTGTTTTACTATTAACCGGTCTGCCGGGAACTCACTCTCTCATGAAGGAGCAGGAGGCGAGGCCCTTTTTTCTCTTCTTATCCGTTCGCCTGAAGCCCACGGGTTTGGCTTTTTCAAAGCGGGACGCGGCTTGGGAGTCGGTGACGATGACCACGGCCGCTCCGCGTTTGGTCGTCCTCGCAAGGAGTTCCCAGCAGCTTTTAACCGGATCCACCCTGGGCGTGACGTCGGGGAAGACCAAAGCGGCGTCGATGGAGACATCGGGCAAGGCCTCGTCCTCAATTGAAGTTCTCGGAATATAGGAAGTCAGGGGAAAGGAAGCCGCGAGGTTGGCCCCGGTGGCGATGAGGGAGAGATAGTCACGGGATTGGGCGTGGACTCGCTCCGGCCCCATGGATCTGCATGCCCAGAGAGCCGAAAGGCCGATGCCCGGCTCGATGACGAGGAAATCCCTGACGAGGGAGCCTGAGGCCGCCCGCTCGAGTGCCTCGACGCCCAGGTCCGTGGCATAGCCGTTCGTGTCGAACTCGGGAAGTCCCCGGTAGCCCGAGGCTTCGATCGTATAGCGGCCAATCGAACGCGGCCCCGATACCCTGATGTAGAAGCCCGCCGCCAAGGCCAGCTCGGCGAAGCTCGGCGAAGCTCGGATTGGGTTCATCTGCGAACGGGAAAGAGACGCAGCAGCGGTAACTCGCTCCGGACCCGCCTTTCTCAGGATGAAGACCGTATGGCCGGGGCCTGCGCTCTTCCTGACGAGTCCGAGACCCGCGGCCCCGATCCAGGTGTCGACTTGAGGCGCGAGGCTGTTGACTATCACGAAGGCGAGGCAGCCTCCCGGGGAAAGGAGACGCTCCGAGGCCTTTCGCAGGAACCCGGAAAGGATTTCCGCCCCTGCCTTGGCAGGCAGGTTAGACAGGATGACATCGTAGGGGCCGAAGGGGTCATCCTCGCCGAGAAGGCCGGGGGCAACGATGACTCTCGGCTGCAATTGTTCGTTTGAAGATTCCGAGCCTCTCTCGTTCACTGACGCAGGGGGAGCGCTTCCGATGTTCAGCCGCAAGGCCGGGATGCCGTTTCTCCGGCAGTTGCGCTCGGCGAAGGCGCAGGCCAGGAGGTCTCTGTCTCTCATCACGACTCTCGCCCCTGGACATGCCACCGCAAAGGTGATGCCTATGATGCCCACACCGCAGCCTGCGTCGAGGATGGATGAGGCTCCGAGGATGGATTCCTCGCTGGCCAGTTCCCTGAGGAGGAATTTCGTGCCCGTATCGATATCGAAGGAGGAAAAGAGGGCATGGGATAAATTGAAGCTGAGTCGGCAACCGTTGTAAGCGAAGTCAACGGTCTTGTTGACGAAGGGGTCGAGGTCGATCATCGGGTCACCTCGGGGAGGCGGGGGCCGATAGAGGCTCGGCCAGGAGGCCTTCAGTTGTTGACGCGCTCCACGTAGTCGTTTGACTCGGTGTTGACGAGGATGCGCTCGCCCTGTTTGATGAAGAGGGGGACGCGGACCACCAGCCCGGTCTCGGTCGTGATCGGTTTGGTGGCGCCTGATACCGTATCGCCCTTGACGTAGTTCTCGCTTTCAACGACAGTAAAGATCATTTTATAGGGAATCTTGATGTCGATGGCCTCACCTTCCCACATGACCAGGGTGTAGGTCTCACCTTCCTTGAGGTAGGGCTTCTTTTCAGCCTGCACTTCCATCGAAACGCCGAACTGCTCGAAGGTCTCGTTGTTCATGAACATGAAGTTCTCGCTGTCGGAGTACTGGTATTGGCAGTCGACAAGATCGACCTGGGCATCCTCGACGGAGTCCGCTGTCTTGATCGTCTGCATGATGACATTGCCTGTCTTCAGGCTCTTGGCCTTGACGCGGGCGAATGCCGAGCCTTTGCCGGGACTGACAAATTCCCGGTCCACCACGATGTGGGGAACGTTATTGATGAGAAGACAGGTTCCTTGATTGATATCGCCGCCGCGGACCATGATCTATTCCTTTATTTGTCCCGGAAGGATCGGGGCAAACGAACACCTCGGCCTACAGGCGGATTTCCGCCCTCGGACCGAAGCCATCCTACTGTGGAACAAGACTTTGTGTAAAGGACTCGGGATTGCGTCAGGCACCAAACCGCGCTTGGCCCCGACCTTCGCCGGGCGCGCTCACCCCTGAATTAAAACTCCAAAAACGGGAAATTGATCACTTCCTCTATCCGCTTCGCTCCCGATAGAACCATGGCAAGGCGGTCGAAGCCGACCGCGACCCCCGAACAGGGGGGAAAACCCTCGAATATCGAGGGGTAGGTCGCGTCGACCTTGTGGGGTACGAGACTGTCCAGTTTCTTCGCGCCCTGGGAGGCGAAGTATGTTTCCACGGAGGCTTTATCGCCCATCTCGGTGAAGCAGTTCGCCACCTCGATGCCCCCCACATAGAGTTCCCAGCGTTCCTTGCAGGGCCTGCCGGGGATATCCTTCGCGAGGCACTCGATTCCGGCCGGATACTCGTCGAGGACGAGAGGACGGTCGCAAGGAAGGCGGGGTTCGACGAGTGAGAGGAAGACGATGTTGAATGCCTCCTCCCAGGTCGCTTCCTTCTTGACGATGAGACTTTTCAAGGAAGCTGCCTCCCTCATGGCGGCCACCTCCCCCAGCCTGTCCAGATCGAGGCCAGCCAGGTCCGCGAAAGCCTCGGCCATGGTCATCCGTCTGAACGGCGGCTTGGCTCGTTCAGGCGTAGTTTCCGTGGACAGGACGGAGAAGAGATCCTCGGTGAGGCCGATGTTGAAGCCTGAGTCCGCGCCTACGCGGTAATACTCGAGCATCGTGAACTCGGGATTGTGGATGGGGCCTATCGATTCGGCATTCCTGAAGGCTTTGCAGATCTGGAAAAAGCTCTGTCCTGTCGACGCGATCAGCCGCTTCATCCAGATTTCGGGCGAAGGTACGAGATAGAGGGGGAGGCCTGGCCTGTAGGGGTGGATGAACTCGGTGGCAAAGGCTTCGAGGCAGGATTCAGGGATCAGGCTGGGCGAAAGCAGGGGCGTCTCGCACTCGATGTATCCCCGGTCGATGAAGAAGGCTCGCGTCAGCGTCATGAGTCTCGAACGGGCTTTCATGGCTTCAATGGTCATGGATGGAGTATAGCCGGCAAGGCGGAAAAGCGCATCAGGTCGGGGCTTGGCCGAGCCGGGAGGCTCTGACTGCACAGCGTCGGAATCCTTTTACCGACATCCAGGAGAGGCCCAGGGCAGTCCCGGAAAGGCGCTTCTTGATATCTGAGTCCGCCGCGTCCATGAAGAAGTCGACCGGGAGCCTCGGACCCAGAATCCCGAGTTCCGTTCGCGCTCCTGGATCGGTACGGAAGTAGGGGCAAGCTCCGAGACAGGCATCGCAGCCATAGAGGATCGAGCCCATGCTCTCCTCCACGGCTAGAGGCGGATCCAGATCCCTTGCCGTCCAGTTCTGCAGGCAAAGTTCCCGGCAGAATGCCATTTCCTCGCCTCCCAGCGCCTTCGTAGGGCAGACGTCCAGGCAGCTCCTGCAGGATCCACAAGGTGCAACGTGCGCGGGGACGGCTTTAGGCGCCCTGCCCAAGCCCGCCGGGCAGAGGAGGAGCCCGAGCAGCACGGCCGAGGAAGATTTCACATCCCCCTTCCCGCGTCGATCCGCGATCACGAGGCCGTTTTTCCCTTGGGCGCCCAAACCCGCACCGAGGGCGAGATCCCGTTCGGGAAGGGCCGAATTCACGAGTCGCTTCCATCGCCTCGAGGGAGGAAGCGCGAAGCCCATCCCCGAAGCGGCATCGATCAGACCTTCGACCGCTGCTTTCAGCCTCGCGAGAATTTCACCATACCAGTTCGCTCGGGCGAATCGCGCAATCTCGACGAAGACAGCCTCGCTCGATTCCGAGGCTCTACTTGCGGCCCAGGCCGGGGGATCGAATTCACCCTCGCCGTAGCGCAGGGCGACGACGACGACGCTCTCGGTTTCGTCGATTCCGTAGCGCGCGAAGGCCGCGGGCTTGGCCTGCGAATCGTCGATCACCGCTTTGAAGGCTTCCTTGTCCAAAAAGCCCCAGCTGAAAAAGCCTTGATTCCTGAGTTCCATATCGAGAATGCCTCGGAAGGATGCGGCCTTATCCATTCCGCAGGGAGGAGAATCTTCCATCCGAGGGTCTCCCGCCATATCCGATCAGGGAAGGGGGAAACGCGCGGTGAGGTTGAGGACAGCTTCTTTCACCGAATGGAGGACGGCGGCATTTCCCTTGGCCTTGAGTACGTCGAGTATGAATCCGGCAATGGTCTCCATTTCAGTCACGCCCATCCCTCTCGTCGTTACCGCGGGAGTACCCACTCGAATGCCCGACGTAACGAAAGGGCTCTTCGTGTCGAAGGGTATGCCATTCTTGTTCACGGTGATGTTGGCCTCGTCCAGCCAGTGTTCGGCTTCCTTTCCGCTTATGCCGAGGGGGCTCAGGTCGACGAGCATGAGGTGGTTGTCCGTCCCCCCCGATACGATCCGCGCCCCGCCTGAGACCAGGGCTGCGGCCATCATGGATGCGTTCTTCAGCACCTTGTCGATGTAGAGAGGGAAACCCGGCTCCAGGGCTTCCTTGAGGGCGACCGCCTTGCCGGCGATGACATGCATAAGGGGACCGCCCTGAATGCCCGGCATCACGCTGCTGTCGATGATCTCGGACCACTTTTTGAGTACGTTGCCCTTGGCTGTTCGGATGCCCCTGTCGTTCGCGCCATCCCTGCCTACGAAGATCATCCCACCCCGTGGACCGCGCAGGGTTTTATGTGTTGTCGTCGTGGTGAAATGGGCTACGGCGATGGGGCTCGGATGCCTTCCAGCGGCGATGAGGCCGGCGATATGGGCCATATCGACCATGAGGTAGGCTCCTACTTCATCCGCGATCCGTCTAAAAGCCTCGAAGTCGATGACGCGCGAATAGGCCGAGGCCCCGGCGATGATCATCTTAGGCTTGTGAACCCTCGCAAGCGCGGCCACCTGGTCGTAATCGATGGTCTCCGTATCGTGACGTACGCCGTACCTGTAGGCTTCATACAATTTACCTGAGAAGGAGACGGGGGCACCATGGGTCAGGTGGCCCCCATGGGCCAGGTCCATACCCAGGATAACGTCGCCCGGCTCGAGGGCGGCGAAGAATACCCCCATGTTCGCCTGGCTGCCCGAATGGGGCTGGACGTTGGCGTGGTCTGAACCAAAAAGCCGCTTAGCTCTGTCTCTCGCGAGATTCTCGATCATGTCGACATACTCGCAGCCGCCATAATAACGCTTGCCGGGATAGCCTTCGGCGTACTTGTTGGTCAGCATGGAACCCACGGCTTCTATCACGGCCTTGGATGTGTAGTTCTCGCTCGCGATGAGCTCGAGTTTGTCCCGCTGACGGCCGGCCTCGGCCTCCATCATCTTCCATAGTTCGGGATCGTAGGATTCAATACTGGGCATGAGCTCTCTCCGGATTGCAGTTAGGTCCAAAAAAGTATATCAGTACTCGACCGGCAAGTCATCGGAGGCCGTACAAAGGTTGAGGTTTTTTAAGGACAGCATCCGCAGCCAAAGAAAGACGTGGAACGCTCCTCGGCTTCAGTATTCCCCGGTCAGGCGCGGGGATGCCCAGACACTCGAATAGGAAGCCCCCGAGGATTCCTCATAGAGGGTCTGCAGGCTCCAGGCTGGGCCCTTATCCTTGAGCTTCGATCCCTGCAGGCTGGGCTGTATCCGGAGGCTGCCTCTCGTTATCGCAATGTGTCGATTGTCGATCGACCCGAAATAACGCCCAGCCTCCTCGAATCCAGCGTCAAATCCCCCGGGTTTCGCTCCCGTAGCCAGGACTGGATCAAAGGGTACCCATCCTAGGGCGGGAAGGTAGTACTCCATCCAGGTATGGGGCAGGGTCGCCCCGTCCTTCATGGCGAGAAGGCCGGAGATCGGGACAGCCGGCACACGGGAAGCCCTGAATAGCGCGCAGGCGAGGAGAACATAATGACGTGCATCGGTCCTGCCGTTTCTCAGGGCCGAGATGGCGCTCCTGTTGGCACCGGACAATCCCCCGTCCCAAACGAGGCTTTTCTTCATCCAGGACCAGAGCAGCGCGGCCTTTCTTTGGGGATTGGTTTCCTTGCCCACAACTCTCGAGGATAGGGATACAATTTCCTTCGCTCCGGCCGGAATGTCCGGTTCTTCCGCGATATACGGCGTGAGGAAATCTGGGGTCTGGCCAGCCTTGAAACCGTCCTTGTACGAAGCGAGATCGGTTTCCACGGTATTCACGGTGAGCCTGGCCGTCCGCCGCACCCTCTCCTCCCCCGAGCCCTCCCCTTCGATTTTATACACGGCGATCCCTGCCTGGGTTCCCGGAAGGGGAGCCATTCCCTCGTCCTGGATGGAATCGAGGCTTTGCGAGGAAGATGAGACAGGCTCGGGCAGATAGAGCAGGATGGAGCCACCTTGATTGAGCCGCTCATTCTGGATGTCGATGCCGAATTCGATGGTATAGACGGCAGTTTCATAGATATATTTCTTCCCCGAGCCGGGGCTCACCTTGAAGCTGAAGGGTGGTGATTCACCTTGGGGGGTTCTAACGACGATCGTCCCCGACCCCGCCCCCTCGGGTACCCTGACGGATATCTCCTTGTCGTCCCAGGCCTCGTACATGGATTGGTTGGCTTTGGGTTCGGCATAGTCCCATTTAGGAGCTTCGGATAAAGTTCCCGTCCCCGGGGCAGAGGAGTTCGAAGCGAAAGCGGCCGTGTTCAGTGAAAACCTCACGGAGCTGAACTGCAGGTTGTTTCCGAAGCCTATGCCTTTGATCGCGATCAGATCGCCGACTCTGGCCTCCTCCGGTTCGATGGAACTGATGGCGGGACGTACCGGGACAGGAGCGTCCCCTGAGGGGGGTTGGGGCGTCTCGCGCCTCGAGACGATGATTTCAGCGTTGCTTGACCCCAAGGATCCGAAAACCCGCAGGATGCCTGAATCCACCGTAAAAGGGATGACGACCTCGATGCGTTCATCCGACCAGGAGAGGTAGGAAGCCGCGGTGAGGGGGGAACCATCCAGTTCAACCCCCCTTGTTCCTCTCTTTTCTCCAAAACCCTGGCCTCGGATGACGACCGAAGCCCCGGGCTCGAATGAGATGGGCTGAATCGAGCTTATTTTAGGCAGGAGGACAGACCGTCCGAGCAGCAAGGCGGCGACGAGGACGAGAATGGAGCCGGGGATAACGAAGGTGGCCTTGGGTACTTTCCTACTCGTCGGGTGCAGAGTTCCCCCTCCCCCTCACTGCTGGGGTGATCTGTCCACCTTTATCTCCACGGCTATTGGAGCGCCGTTCTTGGCGTCCACCCCGAGGGGATAGAAGTAGAGCCGCGACCCGAGTGCTATGTTGAGGGATTGGAAGGAGGTGTTGAAGGAAAGCATGCCATTCGGCTTTTGGACCCATACCTGGCCCTGGACGAGGAGGTTGATGTCCTGGTCCCCGATTTCGATGGGCGTAAGCTGAACGAGGGCGAGTACATTCTTTCCTACCAGCCTGACGTCGAGGGGGACGGAAAAAGGCACTTCCCTGGCAAGGGCATTGCTCCAGCTTATCAGGACGCTCTTCTCCGGAGCGGAGGATTCCCCTTTCTGCGCGTTCGGGGCCGCGCTTGCCGAAGCCGAACCCTGATCAGAGCCTCTGGCCTGGAGAGATGCCACCATGACGGGTGTGAGGGAAAAAGCGGATCGTATTCTGAAGATGATGATTTCCGCTGCGGGGTTCTCCGCGGGTTGTTTGGCCGAGGCGGCCGGGGGCGGAGCTATTGGCATGTCTAGGCCAGCCGGGCCTCCCTGACGCTGAAGGATGCCTCCCGGCGCCTGGGCGAAGGCCGATCCTATGCCCAGGAAGAACAGGAGGCATGACAGGGCTTTGAACCTGGGCTCTTCCAAGGCTATCTTTCCCATCGGCTTCACCTGTCCCCCGCCGAGGTGGTACTGACTTCCTGGATAGAGGGCTCTTCGAATGACATGATGACCGGGTTGCCGTACTGGCTGAAGACGGACTCTGCGGGTATGTCAATCATGACGGGCTGAAGCGATGTCTGCCTGACATTCCGAGCTATCGATGCGAGGGAAACCTGCTGGGATTGGAGCGTCCGGGTAGTCGAGGCCATAGCGCCTTTTAACGCGGGGGGCCGGAAAGCTCCAAGAGCCAGACCGGCGAGGAGGAGGGCAGCGGCGCCTGCGGCGAGGAAAGGTATGGGCAGGGATACTTTCCATGACCAGAGCTGGGTAAAAAATCTCTCGCTGTGGCTAGGGTTCGAGGCTTCAAAGTCCACGGAGGCTGCTATCCTGGCAGCCGCCTCGTCTAGGAGTCTGGCTTCATCGGCGCTCTCTGCTCTCTGGAGGTTCTCCTTGAGGCGCTGGAGTGCCTGCACTGTGGATGAGCAGGAAGAACAGCCGGCCAGGTGGTTTTCAATCCTCTCCCTCCAAGGAGAGGGGATTTCGCCGTCGACGAAAGAGGAAAGGAGTTCCTTATCGGGACACATGACCGTTCTCCTTTTCCATGCGGGCGAGAAGAGCCTCGCGTGCGCGGAAAGCCCTTACCTTGACGTTTCCTTCATTGATCCCGAGTACTTTTCCGATTTCCCGATAATTCATGCCGCCATATTCCTTCAGTATCAGCACGATCCTCAGTTTGTCAGGCAGGTCGCCGAGGAGCCTCTTTATCTCTTCGGCCGATTCGGCCTTGAGGGCATCCTCCTCTACGGAGGCCTGGACGCCTGCCTCGGTTCCTGTCTCCCTGAGGGAAATGGATCCGGCTTCTGTGTCCTCGACTGGAGAAGCCTTGCTCTGCCACCACTTCTGGTAGGCTCTTGTCTCCCTGCCCTTGCGCTTGGCGTAATTGATTGCCCCATTCTTAACCACCCTGATGAGCCAGTACTTGGCGTCATTAGGAGTCGGGAAAGCCATGTGCTTCTCGACCAGTTTGCCGAAGGCTTCCTGGACCACGTCCTCTGCCGCCTCCGTTGAATTGGTTATCCTGCAGGCGATCTTGAGGAGCATGTCGCAGTTGGACTCATAGAGGGATCTGGGGTCGAGTCCGTCCTTACGCCTACCTGGAGATAACAATACTCATTCCTTTTCGTTACTCTGAGTTCATTGGAGCTTCTTCCACGTCGTTGCGGCAGACCCATCCTCGAGGACGATTCCCTCAGACTTGAGAGAATTCCGTATCGCGTCCGCCGCGGCCCAGTCCTTGCGCCGTTTCGCCTCTTTTCTCGAGGCCACAAGTGCGTCAATCCTCGCCACCTCGACCTCGTCCATCCCAGCCTCTGCCTCCTGGGTATCGGCCAGCCCAATTTTAAGCACCTTGTCCATGTCATAGGCGGCCGCGAGCGCGTCGGCTGGCTCGACAGCCGGGTCGCGGAGCAGTTGCCATAGTTCGGCCAGGGCCCTGGGGACAGCCAAGTCGTCGGCGAGGGCCTCGTCGAAACGCGCAAGACGATCCTTCGCGATCCCCCTGAGGTCCTTGAGCTCAGGCAGAGCAGCTGGACCAACCATGCGGCGAAGTTCCAGCACCTTGTCGAGAATGGCCTTCCGCGATGCTTTTGCCTGGTTCATCCCTTCAGGGGAGAAACTGAGCTGGCTGCGATAATGGCCACCCAGGCAGAAATAGCGATAGTCCAGGGCGTCGAAGCCTTCATCGATGAGATTCTGAAGGGTGATGAAGCTTCCCGAGGATTTCGACATCTTGCCCTTGTCTAGGACAAGGAATTCGGCGTGGAGCCAATAATTGACCCACTTCTTCCCCGTCGCGGCCTCGGACTGGGCTATCTCGTTGGTGTGGTGCACCTGGATGTGATCGATGCCGCCGGCGTGGATGTCAAAGTTCTCACCCAGGTATTTCATGCTCATTGCCGAGCATTCAATATGCCAGCCAGGGTAACCCCTGCCCCAGGGGCTATCCCAGACAAGAGCCTGCCCTTCGAATTTCGACTTGGTAAACCAGAGGACGAAGTCCAGTGGGTTGTGTTTGTTCTCGTCAATCGCGATTCGAGCCCCAGCCCTCAGGTCCTCGAGCTTGAGATTGGCCAACTCGCCGTAAGCCGGGAATTTGGAAACGTCGAAATAGAGATTGCCGCCCGAACGGTACGTGAAGCCATTGGCCTCGATTCTCTTGATGAGCTCGATCATGTCCTGGATGTGATCGGTCGCCTTGCAGACAATTGTCGGCCGCCCGATCCCGAGCCTGTCCAGGTCGGCGAAGAAGGCATCGGTGTAGAACTTCGCTATCTGGAGAACGCTCTGGCCCCGCTCCTCGGCGCTTCGGACCATCTTGTCCTCGCCCGTGTCGTCGTCGCCCGAGAGATGGCCGACGTCGGTAACGTTCATGACATAGTTCGTCTCCAGGCCAAACCTCCGCAGCGTCCTCACGAGGATATCCTCGGAGACATAGGTCCTCAGGTTGCCGATGTGGGCATAGTTGTACACCGTCGGGCCACAGCCGTAGAACCCCACCTTGCCGGGGACGATGGGGACGAAATCCTCGAATTTCCGTCCGAGGGAGTTGAAGAGCCTGAGTGCGGGCATAGACATCCTTGTAAGGCGGGCTTGAAATCAGGGCTCGCCTTCATCAGTATAGGAGAGACTATGAAAAACCTATGTCAAATCGCCCAAAAGATCAATATAGGCCCCGAGAGGGTTCATTTCGGCGAACCCATGAAAAACCACACGAGCTTCAGGATTGGAGGGCCTGCCGATCTCTTCGTCGAGCCGGGCAGCCTGGCCGAACTCGAGGCGGCGCTCGGCGTCCTTAGGGCCGAGGAGGTTCCCTTCTTCGTTTTGGGCGGCGGCGCGAACATTCTCGTCGGCGACAGAGGAATCAGGGATGCTGTCCTCAGCCTCGGCGGTCTCACGCAGCTCTCGCGACGGTCCGGCGGCATATGGGCCGAGGCGGGCATCCCGATCGACCTTCTCTGTGAAAATTGCCTGGCTTTCGGACTCTCGGGACTCGAGAATTTCTATGGGATGCCGGGCAGCCTCGGTGGCGCGCTATACATGAATGCCCGCTGCTATGAAATGGATATATCAGGGATCGCGGAGGAGATTCTCGCTCTTTCGCCCGAGGGCGAGATCAGGAGTTTCGCCTTTTCGCCCGATGCCTGGTCCTATAAACACTCCCCTTTCCAGCCCGGGGGGAGACTGGAGGGCTGGATCGTCGCTGGCGCTCTGTTCAGGCTCGAGGAGAAAGATGGCCCAGGGATCGCCGCCGTAATGCGTGCGAGGAAGAAGGACAGGATATCCAAAGGTCATTACAGATGGCCTTCTGCCGGATCGATGTTCAAGAACGATAGAAGATTTGGCAAACCCACGGGAGCCATTCTCGACAGCCTGGGTCTCAGGGGCTTTCGAATCGGTGACGCCGCGGTTTCCCCCATCCACGCCAATATCTTCGTCAACCTCGGCTCGGCAAAAGCTTCCGACATGAAGGCCCTCATCGAGTATGCCGCCGAAAAAGCCTTCTCGGCCTATGGTTTCCGGCTGGAACCCGAGGTCTGTTTCGTTGGGATGTTTTAAGCCTTTTCGCTTGCGCTGGATCGATTCAGCATTTACACTAATTTTATGTACTCCGTGAATGAGCCGGCAGGCATTTTCGCCCTTGTCATGGCCATCGCCGTCATCGCTCCCCTTCTCTCGGACGTGGCCGGAATACCTGTCGTCGCGTCCATACCGCTCTTCGGAATTCTCCTCGGTCCCCAGGTGGCCGGTGTCCTCGAGCCCAATATCCTCCTTCAGTTCATGGGGACTATCGGTCTCGTCTATATCTTCTTCTCGGCGGGAACCCAGTTCAGCGCCGAGCAGCTGCGCAGACAGCCCAAGGCGACCCTGCTTTTCGGCGCCCTGACCTTCCTGCTGCCCTTCGCCGTAGGTTTCATCTTCGGCTATCTCTTCTTCGGAAAGAACGTCCTTTCCGCCCTCTTTTTCGGCGCGTTCTTCGCGTCCTCGGGGACAATGGCACCTGGTCTGCGGCTGCGCCCCGAACTCTCGGCGCGCGACTCAGCCCTTATCGCCAGGGCGGGCTCAGGTCTTGCCAAGATCCTTGTCGTCGTCATCCTCTTCTGCGTCGAGGTTCTGGTGCCCATCTTTCAGACTCCTTTGAGCCTCAAGACCCTGGTTTTCCCACTTGTCTATTTCATCGGACTCGGTCTCCTCCTTTCGCCTCTGGTGGCGATGGTGGCACGCAGGACGAGAACCCAGGGCAAGACAGACGCCGTCTTCGCCCTCCTGGCCATCTACGCGAGCGCCGCCCTTGCCCCTCTGGCGGGCGTACCCGAATATATGGGCGGTTTTTTCGCGGGCATCCTCCTTGCGCCCCTTCTGACCAGCTCCAAACCCATCTCCAATCGCCTCGATTTCATCGGAGAATCTATACTCGCCCCCTTCCTTCTCGTCTTTGCCGGCGTTTCCGCCGATTTTTCCAAGGTCCCCTCTCTCAGTCTCCCCCTGCTCCTCATCGGGGGTTCGGTCGTCGTAGGCTTGGGCTCGAAGTTTCTCGTAGCCTTTATCGCCGCGAAACTTCTGAAATACGACAAGGCCGATAGGGGCCTCCTCTTCGGCTTCTCCTCCTCGTTTGGCGTCTTTTCGCTGGCTGTAGCCAGCGTTGCGGGGAGTTCGGGCCTTCTCGATCAACCCCTCGTCTCAGGCGCTATCGTTCTCCTCATAGCCTCGAGCCTCATCACCTCCTGGGTCTCGAACCGGGCAGCGACGACTTTCAACGCCGAGGACAATGTCGATACGCTCGGCGATTCCAGGGGCGAAAACCGTATTCTCGTGGCCCTTTCGAATCCTGCTTCGGCCCGCAACCTGATGGAACTAGGTATCCTCCTTCATAGTTCGGAGCCCTCCTCTCCCCTTCTCCCCTGCGCCATCGTGTCGAGCGGAGAGTCCGAGGGCGAGTCGCGTAATTTCGCCGAGAATATGCTCGCCGCTGCCATAATGCAGGGAGCCGCCTCACAGGTCTCCGTCATTCCTGTTTCCAAAACCGCGCTCAACGCAGCCGAGGGAGTCCTCGAGAGCGCCACGGAGCAGGATGCCGACACCATCGTCGTGGGCTGGAACAAGCCGCCCAGGCTTTCCAACGCCTTCTTCGGCTCAGTCATCGAACAGATCGTCTCGAGTTCGGATCGTATGATCTTCGTAGCGCGACTCGTGGCGCCCTTCAACATGACTTCCCACATCATCATCATCCTTCCTTCGCTCTGCGACCGTCACCCAGGATTTCCTGAAGCCCTCACTTCGATCAGCCTCCTCGCCAGAAAGTTGCATGCCAGGGCCCATCTCATCACGCTCAAGGGGCATGGGAAAAGGCTGGCTGCGGCCTTCACCCAGGCAGGATTTCCAACCGCCCTCCTCTTTGTCGAAATCGATTCCTGGAAAGAAATCGGCGAGGGCATCAAGAAAAGTCCCTCCCCTGCCAAACTTTTCATCCTTTTCAGCGCCAGGCCCAGCGAGGCATCCTGGCATCCTGCCGTCGAACGCCTTCCTCATAGGCTCGGAGAGGAATTCCCCGAGGCCAATCTCCTTCTTGTCTACATGGCGGGAAAGGGAGAAGGTCAGGTCCATCAAGCTTCATCCGCGCTCGACGCTGAAGCATCATCCTCTTTGCCTGAGCCTTCAACCCGATCAAGGCCCCAGCTCAGCGGCATACTCGAGCAGGCGGCCGCCCGCGGCAACATCCGTGTCAACATGGACCACTCGGCGATCGCCGACGGCATCTTCGAGCTCGTGGCATCCGCCTTCCCCTTCGACAGGAAGGCTGCGAGCAGACTAGGTTCTCGGCTCACGGAGATTGTGCAGCGCCAACCCATCGAAATAGAGCCCGGGGTTGTTCTTGTCCACGACAGGGCACCAGGCATCGATGCCCCTATACTCTGCCTTGGATCCAAGCGGTCGGGCTTCCGCGTCTCCTTGCTGGATAGGCCGATTAAAGTCCTGATCCTCATCCTCGTCCCCGAAGACGAAAAACCCGAGAATCATCTCAAACTCCTGGGCGAGATCGCCCTCCTTTTCAAGGACAAGGATCTGGCATCCCGTCTTCTTGCGGCTGACACTGTGCAGGATCTCTTCCAGAAAAAACGATAAAGAATCCTGAATAAAGAGGGGGCTGCCTATACAGGCAACCCCCTCTTCTTTTACATGGGCGATCCCCGCGGGGATCGCCCATCCCTGTCTATTGGTTCTTTATCAACACGAACTCGACCCGTCTATTCTTCCAGCGGTTCTCAACATCCATGAAGCTCACCACTGGTTCGCTCGAACCCAGCCCTTCGACGCTCAGGCGCCGTGAATCCACGCCGTTCTGGACGAGTAAGGTCCGCACAAGTTCCGCCCTTCCGGTGGACAAGGGAATAAGCTCCTTGGTCTCTTCGGTCTGTATCCTAGCCACCGCCTGACCCAGCATCTTGCCAACATTGTTGGCATGGCCCTGGATCTTGATCCTGTAATCCGGGAACTTGTTCAATATCTGGGCTATCCTCGCCGCGACCTTTTCATTCCTGGCCACAATGTCGGGCGGAAGCCCGTTGAAATCTGCGTAGTTGGCCCTAAAAACGATCGAGGGTACCTTGATCTTGAGCCTGTCACCATCACGTATCACCAATACGTCCACGGCTATGACACCCGACACGGTCGTCGTGTTGCCAAGCGCGTCCCTCGCGACAAACTTGAACGGATAATCGGTCGCCGATTCGACGAGTTCCTTGCGCGAGGAGAGGCCATTCCAGGTTATCTTCGCGGGCGGATTGCCTTTCCCGCTCCAGTCCATGAAGAGGCGCTCGGACTTCTCGGCTTCGGGGTTGGCAGACTCGACGATGGCTGTCTCATCCACTTCAAGCTTCCAGTCCACGATGCCAGCTGCCGTGTCGACCCCTATATTGAAGGTCAAGGTATCACTGTCCCCATCGCCGTCAGGGCTGAAATATTCGGGAGTTACATTGATGCTGACGGCAGGCGGATCGACGTCTACCAGTACAGTGGCGCTCGTCGCCGTGGCAATATCGCCCTTGGCGTAGGTCACGACTAGTTTCCCGAGGTATTCACCCTGGACGACCTGACCCTGGAGGTCCCTTCCGTCCCAGATGAGCCTGGAAGGAACTTCGGAGCCCGTGCCGCCAAAATAGCTCTTCTCCGTGCCCTGTTTATCGATAAGCGAGAATCTCCAGGATTCAATCCCCGCTCTCTGCTCAACCACGATGGTGAATGAGACTTCGTCACGGAGGCCGTCCCCATTGGGTGACATACCCAGGTCGGAGGCGCTTACGAATACTCTAGGTTTGGTCGCGTCCACGGTTATTCCCGTGATCTTGGCCGAAGCCGAGTTACCCGCGAGGTCGGTTGTCGTCACTTCGTAGTTGTACTGACCATCTTTCACGATGGCGCCGCTCGAGTCCTTCCCGTCCCAGAGGAAGGATTTTACCTCGGATTTCCAGGTATAGGTCTTAACGACCGTGCCTGAAGCGCTGCGTATCCTGCCCGTCCAGTCGTCGCCGACATTAGAGTGCTGGCTGAAGGTCATGGTGTCCTTGATTCCGTCCCCGTTGGGGGAGAAGAGCATGGGTACCGCGTCCACCGAGATGGTAGGGCTTATCGTATCGATCAGTACTTCGGGGCTGATCAGTGAGAAGGCGTCGCCGTTGTTGTACAGAAGCCTAAAATTCACCTGGTAGCGTCCATCAGGAGCCGCGATGCCAGATTCCGTCTTTCCATCCCAAGCATACTGGTCTTTAAGGTCGGATGATCCCTTCCATATTCTGATAGGACTTGTCTGCCGCTTACCCTGCTGGTCGAAGGCATAGACACCGAGTTCATACTCGGATATGGACTGGGGCTTAGGCGCCAGTATGTTGATGTAGAGCTGGTCCTTGATTCCGTCACCATTGGGACTGAAGGCCTTCTGATCGATGTCCAGACGTACAGTCTTCTTGGCAGCGTCCACCTCGATCGGCAGCTTGCCCGAGGCAAAGCTGTTCCCTGAGGCGTCCTCGGACTTCAGTTCGTAATAGTACTTACCGTCGGCCACCTGCGCTCCGGCCTGGTTCCTTCCGTCCCATGTCACTGTCTCCAGCTTATCCTTCCAGCTCCAGCTTTTTATTGCAGCGTTTAAGACCGAGGTTATCTGCCCCTGCCACAGATCGCCTGGTACGGCTTCCTGCAAAATGTCTGCCGTGTCAGCCTTGCCGTCACCGTTTGGCGAGAAAATCGACGCTGACAGCCTCACGGTCGCCTTCGGCGCTATCCGGTCCAGCGTGATCGGCCCCAGCTCTACCTGACGCAGATCGTCGTTCCTGTACAGCACCGTAAGCTTGGCTCGATACTGCCCGTCGGGTGCCTGGATTCCAGAGTCCGTCGAACCGTCCCACAGGTATTGCGTCCCGATATCCGTCGACCCCTTCCAACTCTTCACCGGAAGCTTCGACACTTCCGGCCCGCCCTGGTCTATCGTCAGATCGAACTGTTTCACACGTTCAGGATACTGTGCCCTCACTTGGAAGATCAGGTTGTCCTTGATACCGTCCCCATTCGGACTGAAGGCAAGCCCCGCAACGGTCATGGAGACGAACTTCTTTTCTGCCTCGACCGCTACCACAATCCCCAGGCTCCGGCTTCGGTTCCCTGCCGCGTCCGTCGACTCAAGGCTGTAACTGTACTGGCCATCCTTTACGATGGTACCTGTGTCATCCCTCCCGTCCCAGACAAAGTCGCTCACCTTGTCTTTCCATGAAAGATTCCTCACTACCTTCCCGTCTTCTCCAACAATGGCTGCCTTCCAGTCATCCCCCGGCGTCGAGCTCTGCGTGAACCGCACTTGCTCCGACCTTCCGTCGCCATTAGGCGATATGATATCCAGGTTCGCTGCGACTTCAACCTTGGGAGCTATCCTGTCGACGAGGAATGTTGGCGTCGAACTTTCAAGTTCGTCGCCATTTAGATACCGTATGGTCAGGGAAGCCGCGTACTTGCCGTCGGGAGCCTGCAGCCCACCGTCGGTCTCGCCCCTCCAGACCAGTTTCGGCGATACCGATCCCGTCCCCTTCCAGGTCCGCACCGCCGTCATGGCAGCCGGCCCTTCCTGCGCGACAATCCTCAACTCGTAGTCTTTCACACGCTCCGGCGTTAAAACCGCCGAGGCGAGAAGGAGCTCGTCGCGGATTCCGTCGCCGTTGGGACTGAAGGCCCGCTGGTCTATATCCAGCCGCGTCGCCTTTCTGGCCGCATCTACCTCGATCGCCAGCTTGCCCGAGATAAAACTGTTCCCCGAGGCATCCTCGGACTTCAGCTCATAGAAGTACTGTCCGTCGGCCACTTGAGCCCCGACCTGGTTCCTTCCATCCCAGCTCACCGTTTCCAGCTTGTCCTTCCAGCTCCAGCTCTTCACTACGACATTCGAGGCCGAGGTTATCTGCCCCTGCCACAGGTCACCAGGCTGCCCTTCCTGCAGGATATCTACCATATCAGCCTTACCGTCACCGTTAGGCGAGAAAATCTGCGCCGACAACCTCACGGTCGCCTTCGGCGCTATACGGTCCAGTGTGATCGGCCCCAGCTCGATCTGATGCAGATCGTCGTTCCTATACAGCACCGTCAGCTTGGCCCGGTACTGCCCGTCAGGCGCCTGAATTCCAGAGTCCGTCGAACCATCCCATACGTATTGCGTTCCTAGGTCCGTCGAACCCTTCCAGCTCCTCACCGGCAGCTTCGACACTCCGAGACCGTCCTGCGTTATCAAGAGGTCGTACTGCTTCACCCGCTCGGGATACTGCGCCTTCACTTGGAAGGCCAGATTGTCTTTGATACCGTCCATGTTCGGGCTGAACGCGAGCATCGATGCCGTCATGGACACAGCCTTCTGTTCAGTTTCCACAGCCACTACGAGAGCCGCACTCTGCCCGCGGTTTCCCGCCGCGTCCATCGAATCCACTTTATAGGTGTACTGGCCGTCCTTCACGATGGCCCCGGCATCGTCCCGCCCATCCCAGATAAAGTCGCTCACCTCGTTCTTCCAGCTGAGGGTCCTCACTGCCTTTCCGTCGGCACCGGCAATCGTCCCCTTCCAGTCGTCACCCGGCGTCGAGCTCTGTGTAAACCGCACCTGATCGGATTTGCCATCGCCGTTGGGCGAAATAATCTCCAGGTCAGCCGAGACTTGTGCTTTGGGCATTATCCTATCGACGAGGAACATGGGCGTCGAACTTTCAAGCTCGTCGCCGTTCAGATACCGTATGGTCAAACTCGCCTCGTATTTGCCGTCGGGAGCTTGAAGTCCAGCGTCGGTCTCGCCCTTCCAGACCAGTTTCGGCGCAACGGAACCTGTCCCCTTCCAGGTTCGTACAGCCGTCATGGCTGCCGGCCCTTCCTGGGGCATCACCTTTAGCGCATAGTCCTTCACTCGATCGGGCGATTGGACCACCGAGGCGAGAATGAGCTCGTCGCGGGTCCCGTCGCCGTTGGGACTGAAGGCCACCTGGTCGACGTCGAGCCGCACGGTCTTCTTCTCCGTCTCGACACCGATGGGCAATTTGCCCGAGGAGAATGTATTGCCGGCCGCATCGGCCGAGGTCATCTCATAATAATAGGTTCCGTCAGGTACAAGGCTTCCCAGCTGGTCCAGGCCATCCCAAACCTGATCGCCGAGTTTGTCGTCCCAGTTCCAGCTCCTCACTGCCTCACCCTTGGCCGTTGTGATGCTTCCCTTCCATTGATCATTCGTTAAAGCTGTCTGTCGCAGGATCGTCTGATCCAGGATGCCGTCGCCGTTGGGCGAGAAGAGTCCGGCCGAGACCGATACGGAGGCTTTGGGCGGAATCCTGTCAACCACGAATGGCCCGACCCCGGTCCTGGCGGTATCGCGGTTAGGATAGGAAATTTCGAGGCCGGCCATATAGGCGCCGTCGGGTACCTGAATGCCCGAATCGGCCACGCCGTCCCAGGAGAATGTCTTCTGAAGCTGTCCATTGCCAGCCCATGTTTTAAGGGCCCTTTTATCCGTCGAACCCGACTGATAGATCGAAAGCGACCAGGCGGCGACCTTGGCGGAGGCTGTCGCGTCCGCCGCTATGTCCAGTTTGTCCTTGATTCCGTCGCCGTTCGGACTGAAGGCCATCGTGGCCGTAGTGAGTTTCAGCTCTTTCTTGACGCTGTCGATCTCTATGGGGAACTCTTCGGAGGTGAAGCCGTTCCCTGCCCTGTCGGTGGAGGAAACGATGTACTTGTAAGCGCCGTCTGGGGCCGGAAGTCCGGAGTCGGCGCTACCGTCCCATACTATGGTCGGAAGCTTGCCCTGGAAGGTCCATCGTTTCGCCGTCACGCCGCTGTCCGTGACAACTTTAGCGAGCCAAAGATCCTCCTCGGAACCGGATTGGATGAAGCTGACCGTGGATTGGTCGGCGTTCCCCGCTGGATTGAAGACCTTCTGGTCCGGTTTAATGTTGGCAGCAGGATAGGTCCTGTCGAGAAGGACTTCCTGGCTTTCGACATGAGTCTTGTAGCCGTTGATGTATTCGAGATCGAGAGAAGCAATATAGCTCCCTTCGGGGAGACTCTTGCCGCTTGAGTCCATGCCATTGAATTCATAGAGGGAATCCAGGTCCGCCGATTTTGTTCCTGCGAGACTCAGGGCATTGCCTGGCGTCCTGCCCTTGGCGGAGAGCGCGAACTTCCAGTTGACGAGCCCAGCCCTGTCTTTGACCGAGAGCGTGAACTTGACGCTATCGGCTGTGCCGTCCCCATTGGGGCTGAAGGCATCTTTGTCCGCGGAAAGCTGAGCGACCGGGTGCCGCGTGTCGACACTCACTTTTGCTGAAGTCGTTGAGAAGCTGTTGCCAGCCCTGTCGACGGCGAAAATGTTGACCTCGTACTCACCATCGAGCACCGTCTTGCCCTGATCGTCCTTGCCGTCCCAGAGGAAAGAATCGGGCAGGTTCTGAGTGAAACGCTTCGTCAGCCGAGCGTTCTTCGAGGCGTCACGCACCACGAGGTTCCAGCTATCCTCCTTAGATGACTGCATCGCGAAACCGAAGCTGTCCTTGCTTCCATCGCCGTCCGGGCTGAAGATCGGGACCTTGTCCGTCAAGACTATCGATGCGTCAGGAGGGGTCTTGTCCAAGGAGAAGGAGGACGAGAGCTTATCCGGCTTATATCCGTTCCGATAGGTTATATTGATCCTAGCCTCGTATTCGCCATCCTTGAGAACCTCTCCCTCATTGGAGAGCCCAGCGAAACGATAGCTCTGCTTGGGAAGGGCTTGGCCGTCACCCCCGACGGACCATTTTTTTTCTCGCTCCTCGTTGATGACGGCGATCTCCCAGGATTCCATGCCCTTGAAGGATTCGACGCTCGGCATGATGTTGAGGAAATCCTTGACGCCGTCGCCATTCGGGCTCATCACCGTGTCATCCGTGGCGATGGATACAGCCGGCCTCGAGGTATCCACCTCGATGTTGTTCACTACGCTCGATGCCGAGTTGCCGGCCTCGTCCTTGGTCGAAAGCCTCAGGCTGTAGATGCCATCGGGGACCCGCTTCCCGTCGTTGGCGGTCCCGTCCCAGGTATAATCCTTCGGCGCGCTCCGCTCGGTGGTCGCCTCCGTTAGGACCACGTTGCCTTTCGCATCGGCTATCTCGATCTTCCAGACATTTTCTACCGAACCCGTGTTGCGGAAGGCTATCGAATCCTTGCTCCCGTCCCCGTCCGGGCTCAGGATTGTCGATTCGTCGCTGGACTCTTTGAGTGGAGTTGAGCTCGCTTGAGGCTTCTTTGTATCGACAATGACGGTGATGTAACTCTGGTATTCAGGATTCTCATTGCCGTTGTCATCCGAGGCTAAGAGGCTCACGGTGTAGGGGCCATCGGGGACGGTCTGGCTTTTATCGTCCTTGCCGTCCCATTTGACGACCTCGGGTACGGCGACGCTCCGCTTTATGAAAAGCAGGGCCTTCTTGAGCGTATCGAATCCGAGGAGGGCTCTTATAGAATCCGGCCTGTCGATCGAAGCTCCGATCGTCCTCATTACCTTGCCTGAAGATTTGTCTTCGATGATGAGTTGCCAACTGGTTATGTAACGCGCGTCGCTTATCTTGAGGGGGATATCCAGGCTGTCCCCCGATCCGTCGCCGTTCGGGGAGATGTAGGCTATGCCGTGGGGAGCGACGGGCCACTTAGCCTCGATCCTTGGTGGATCCTTGTCCATTATCCCGAAGCTCAGGGAAAAGCCGGCGCCGGTCGCCCAGAGCGAATCGTAGAGGGGGGCCATGCCAAGGGCCACGCTTAGATCAGCATCCGGGTATTTCTTCGTCTGGCCGAGCTTGAGGCCGCCGCCCAGGGGGATGGTCCCCGAAAGGCCGAAACTGGGCAGAAGGCTTCTCCCCGAACCGGCGCCCGAATTCGCTAAAAGGTCGCGCAGGCCGACGGACCAGCCGAGCCTCAGGGTCGCATACTCGCGAAAGCCGAGGCCCAGGGAAAGATCCAGGTCGAGGTCCTGGAAGGAGGGGCTCCAGAGATCGATTCCCGCGTCCAGGTTCCAGTCGCTGGAGCGACAGAGGTATCCTCTTCCGCCCAGACCGAGGGTAAAGGCCGAAGGATATGATGAGGCCGTACCTCCGAGGATGCCCGTGAGGGGCGATGTCGAATATCCCTTGCCTATATCGAGAATGGAGAGACCGAACCGGGTGTCCTTGAGAAAGCCGATGTTCCCTGCCAAGTACGTCGCGCCCAGGTCGAGACCGAGGCCCCAGCCGAAGCTCCCATTACCGCCCATCGTGACGCCCAGGGAAGTTCCGACGAGAAGATTGGGCAGAAGTGCCTTTGAGATGCCTGCCCTAAGGCTTCCATAGGTGCCCAGTCCCATGCTCGTCATCGCGGCAGGAGTGGAGAATAAAAGAGCGCTGGCCTCCCAGACCCCATAGGGAGCAGGAAGGACGAGGGAGAGGGCGGCTGCCGACCCCCAGCCCTGAGACGGTGTCGCAAGTCCCAGGTCAGATATTCCTGTGTACGAAGCGGCAGCCTGGACAAGCTGTTCGGCACCTGTGGCCGAGGGGTTGAGGAGATCAGCCCAGGAAGAGGAACCGCCTGTCGTCGTCGGCGTCGATGCCAGCCCCCAGGGCGAATAAAGGGAACGGAGGAAAAAGGCCCCTTGAGGAGGGTCGTATCCGAAACTCGATTGAAGAGCCGCGAAGGCGACGAGAAAAAGGGCTATCGTGGTTCGTTTGGCGCTGGGCATGGGTCTTCTCCCTCAAGGTGACACTAGATTACTAAAGATAGGTATCACGGATTCCTAAAAAAAACAAAGCAAAACGCCCGCCTACGGCCGGGCAGAAGGCAAATCCGGGAATCCCTTCTTGAGTATCGACAGAAAATGAGGGCGAAGTTACAGGCCTATTGATAGATTATTAAACTCGGACGCGGCTCCAGTTCCATGACTTCCAGAGGACTTAAAATAGGCTTGTCGTAGCCTGCCAAAGGGAAATCGGATTTGAAGAAGAGCTTGAAGCCTTTCATGGGCATATTGTCGGCTTTCGCGACCAGGGAATACGTGCTCCGCTTGAGCGAGGGGCTTCCAAAACCGTCGGCAGTATGGACGAGAAGGACACGCTCCTGGTCAGCTCTCACCCTCTCCCTATCCCTGATCATCTTCTCGTGGAACTGATGGACGACCAGCATCCTTATCCCGGGAATGTCCTGCGATACGATGTAGTTTTGCATGAGCTTTTCGGCCTCATTGAGCTCCTCGGCCGTAATCGAGCCTATTTCCTTCATGGGGATCAGGGTCCTCCACTCGGGATCGATAGCGAGGTGGACATTGGGATATTTCAGGAAGGGCAGAATGCGCTCCATCGCCTGCTTCACGGTGTATTTGCCGATCTGGTGGTCCACGAAGACGAGCATGTTCTGGCTCAAGGCGTACTGGATATAGTCCTCGAGCACTGAATCCTTGAGATAACCGATCTCCCCGCCCGGCCAGCAGGTGCCGTAGATGAGATAGAAGGCGGCTATGGCGCCATCTGAGCCGTTGACCTCATCGTATTGCCGAGCCCAGCCCTTCACCTGGGCAGCTACTTCCTCTTTGGGGTAGAGTCCGAGTATTCCCATTTTCTGCGAGAAAGGGTGGCCGTAGAAAGCGACGACCGTGTTGTTGGCCAGGATGGGTATCCTTTCGGCCAATGAGCCGACGGCCCCGGGGACCGAAGGTCTGTCCACCGTCTGGGGGAGGTTGAAGAGAGAACTCTTCTTATAAAGAGCGGGAAAGAGGCGATAAGGGGAATTGTCGGCGGCTCCGATATCGGCGGCCAAAGCCAGACAGAGCGAAAGAGCCACGAAAAATCGTCTGGGGAACATGAATACTCCATCCAAGGTTTTGCGGAAGAACCTCACAACAGTATCGACATAGGACATTGAAAGCTTGAATCGCGTTCAAGCGCCTCAAGACCTTTTTGGCAGGAGCTGGGAAATTTTTACCAAAGACGGGCATTCTTTTTTGCTCCCAGCACTCAGGAATCCCTGTCCTTCAGTGGTTGAAAAGTTGCCATTTATCAATGATATAAACATTTAAAATTTAATCAGAAATCTGTAACTATTGACATAACTTTTATATTATATACCTTGTACGCCTGTGCGGATATACCGGGGACTGGAATCGAGAACAGATCGAGACGACGGCAATCCCCAGCCTCATTGTCTTAAGGAGTCCACGATGAAAAAAGCCCTTGTCGTCATCACGATGATCTTTATGATCCTTGGAGCCGTCTCGGCTCAGCCCTGGTCCGGTGGACAGGGCCGGAACTGGAACAACGCGCCAGGATACGGCCGCGGCTATGCGTGCAAACCCCAGACGCCTTCCCTCAAACTCGAAAAGATCAACCTCGAAGGCAAGCTCGAACTTGTCTCCGGAAGGGTCGCGATCAAGCAGGAGGCCAAGACCTACGTGGTAATGATCCCGGATTGGCTCTTTGGCTTCATCCCCGGTCTCGTCGAGAACGCGACGGTCAAAGTCGAAGGCTACGCTCAAGCCCTCAGGAATTTCAAAGACTGCTATATCGTTAAAGTCACGAGCCTTACTATCGACGGAAGGACCATCGACCTCGGCTCGAATGGCGCTGGCATCGGCCAGCCTGGTGGGATGTACCGGGGCATGATGTCCGGGAACGGCATGATGGGAGGAAAGGGACGCTGGTAGGCTGAGGGTCACGCGCCATACAGACTTAAAAAAAGCCGCCTCAAAAGGCGGTTTTTTATTGCTTATGGAGAAGAGCTTCCGAGGGCGTTTCCGCCCCGGCGCCAAAAATCAGACGTACTTGACTATTTTCCCTGCTTTTAGGCACTTCGCGCAGACTTTTACGGTCTTCACCGTGCCGTCCACCTTGGTTTTCACCGCGATGAGATTGGGGAGCCAAGTCCTTCTGGTACGGTTCTTCGCATGGGAGACGTTATTTCCAAACATCGTGCTTTTACCGCAAATTTCGCATACTCTCGACATAATTGGACTCCAAACGAAATGGTTCGCGTACTATACCGGAAATTAAAAGAAGTGTAAAGACCCAAAGGACGGAACCTGTCAGGGCTTGCCGCCCTGTCCCGCCATGAGTTTGGCCATTGCGCTCTTGTTCTTGACCATTTTCTTCATCATCGTCCTGGATTTTTCGAATTTTTTGAGGAGTCTGTTGACCTCTGCCACCGAAGTCCCCGAACCGCGGGCGATCCGGCTTCGCCGAGCGGGACCGATGATGAGATAGTTCCGCTTTTCCTTGGGGGTCATCGAACGGAGAATGGCCTCCTCGTACTTCATTCCTTCGAGATCGATCTTGTCCTCGTCGATCTGGCCTGCGAGGCCGGGGATCATGTCCAGCATGGACTTCATCGAGCCCATTTTCTTCATCTTCTGGAGTTGATCCAGATAATCCTCGAGGGTGAAGTTCTCCTGGGTCAATTTGCGCTCGAGCTCTTCGGCCTCCTTCTGGTCGTAGACGCCCTGGGCCTTCTCGACGAGGGAGACGATGTCGCCCATGCCCAGAATCCTTGAGGCGATACGCTCAGGGTGGAAGGGCTCGAGACCCTCGGGCCGCTCCGAGGTTCCGATAAACTTGATGGCTTTGCCTGTGACCGATTTGAGGGAGAGGGCTGCTCCGCCTCTCGTGTCCGAATCGAATTTGGAGAGGATGACACCTGTGATGCCGATTTTATCGTCGAAGGTTTTAGCTATGTCGACAGCAGCCTGGCCCGTCATGGCGTCGGCGACGAGAAGGGCTTCGAGTGGCCGCACCGCGTCCCTTACCCGCGCCAGCTCCTCCATCAGAGCTTCATCGATCTGGAGCCTTCCCGCCGTATCGACGATGATCGTGTCGAAGGACTCCCGCTTGGCGCGCGCAAGGGCTCCCATTGCCACTTTCACGGGGTCCTTGGTGTCTTCGTTGTGTACGGCCACGCCGATCTGCGAACCGAGGACGACAAGCTGTTCGACGGCGGCTGGCCGTACGAGGTCGCAGGCGACGAGAAGGACCTTTCGTCCCTGATTCTTCAAGCGATAGGCGAGTTTGGAGGCCGTCGTCGTTTTGCCCGAACCCTGGAGGCCGAGGAGGAGGATTACAGACTGGGTGTCCGGTCCCTTGAGCGCCAGGTCCTTATGCTCATCGCCCAGGAGACCGACCATCCGGTCGTGGACGATCTTGATGAACTGCTGGCCAGGGCTCACCGAGCGTAGTACTTTCTCGCCCCTGGCCTCCTCGAGGGTGGCGTTGACGAAACGGCGCACAACCCTCAGGTTGACGTCCGCCTCGAGGAGGGCGAGCTTGATCTGGTCGACAGCGTCTTCTACGTTTTTTTCGCTGATCGACGATTTTCCGCCGATTGAGCGGAACACGTCGATGAATTTTTCCGTGATTTTCTCGAGCATCGGAGCCTCATCCTCTTTCCGGGCGTGAATGTGAGGCCACTGTATAGCCAAGACCGGCCTCGGTCAATCTGGCCGCGGCTTGCGGCGATCTGTCGGTTATACGAACCTAAAGGGAGCCTTTGAGGCCGATCTCGGCCGCAGCTGGCCGCAAGGCGAGAATAGTCTCGGCGATGAGGTCGTCGAGGCTGATTCCCATCATAGCTGCCCCCTTCTCGATGACGTCGCGCCGTACACCCGCGGCGAAACCGGCCGCTTTCCATTTCTTCTTGACCGACCTCACTTCCATATCGAGGACGCTCCGCGAAGGGCGCACGTAGGCACAGGCGGCGATGAAGCCTGTCAGTTCGTCGACGGCGTAGAGAGCCTTCTCCATTCTATGGATGGGTTCCACATCACTGCAGAGCCCCCAACCATGGCTCAAGACAGCCCGGATAAGGACTTCGTCGCAGCCTGCCTTTTCAAGGATCGGACGGGCATGGGCTAGATGTTCCTTAGGGAATTGACCGTAATCGATGTCGTGGAGAAGGCCGACGATGCCCCAGAATTCGACGTCCTCGCCGAATTTCGCCGCGAAGTGGCGCATGGCCGCTTCGACCGACCGGGCGTGCCTGAAAAGGGAATCGTCCGTATTGTACTCTCTCCATAAAAGTATCGCGTTGTCTCTGTTCATAGCTCTTCCTTCGGGGCCAGGCTGCCCCAGGCCAGCCTGGAGGCCCTTATTTTAAACGGAAATAGATCGTTGATCCATCGTTCACGCTCTCGCCCGGGAGGGGCTTCTGCGACCTCACATAGCCCTCGCCTTCGATGATAACCTTCAGGTCGGAGCGCTCGAGGAGGGGAAGGAGTTCCCGCTTTGAATAGCCTGCCAGATCAGGCATGGTCAGGCCGATATTGGCTCGGCGCACGAGAGGGAGGCTTACATCGCCATTATGGACGACCGTGGGGGTCTTTCCCCGATTCAGGTCGATGATCGAGAGAACGGCTTCGGCCACTTCTTTGAGAACGGGTGCCGCTATTTGTCCTCCCAGATACGAGGCTCCCCTCGGCTTTACGAGGGCGACGTAAAGGGCGACTTTCGGCGCGTCGGCGGGGAAGATGCCCAGAGTGCTCGCGATGTAGTCCTTATCAGAGTAGGCCCTGGATTGAGGGTCGATCATCTGGGCTGTTCCCGTCTTCACGGCCATCCTCACATCGGCGACCTTGGCCCTCCAGCCTGTTCCCTGCAGGCTCGCCACGGTTTCCAGTGCCTTCATCATGGTCTTCGCCGTCTCCTCGGAGACGACCCGCCTCACGACCTGGGTCTCGTGTTTGAAGACAATCTCCCCGTCCGCTGTCTCGATCCTGGCTACGGCCGTAGGTTTGAGGAGAAGTCCCCCGTTGGCTATGGCCGCGGCAGCCGTTATCATCTGCAGGGGTGTCACGAGGACTTCCTGACCAATGGCTATGGTGGGTTTGGATCGGGCCGACCATTTTTCGGGATCCCTGAGCAAACCTGGACTTTCGCCGGAAAGACCGACCCCTGTTTTCATGCCGAAACCGAAGGAGGAGAGCCTCGCGAAAAGGTCGGCCTCCGATATCCGGTCGGACGCGTATCCCACGCCGGCGTTGCTGGAATGGGCGAGGATGCCGGAGAGGTTCTGCTTGCCATAGACGCCCAGGTCCTTGATGACGATCTTCTCCCCGTTTGGAAGCGTTCTGCGATAGGCTCCGTCGCAGTCGAAGATCGTGTTCTCGTCGATAGCCCCAATGTCCAGGATCGAGGACATTGAAAAGATCTTGAACACCGAGCCCGGCTCGTAGGAAAAGAGGCTCAAGGGGTCTTTCCGCATTTCGGAGGAATATGACCCGTAGTCGTTGAGATCGAAACCGGGTTCGCCCACATAGGCCAGGATTTCACCTGTCCTCACGTCCATGACCACGGCGAAAGCCGATTCGGCCCCGTTGGCCTTGATCGCCTGGTCCATGATCTCCTCGATGGAGAATTGGAGGTTGGCGTCCACGGTGAGGATTACCTTGTCACCCTGGGGTTTCTTGGCCTCGGAATCCAGGAGCCTCCCCGTACCGTCCCCAGCCTTCCTTGGCTTTGGGCTGAGCTTGTCGTCGTATTTAACTTCGATACCATCGAGGCCGGCGTTGCCCTCGCCCGTGAAACCGACGAGGTGGGATGCGAGCTTGCCCTCGGGGTAAAGTCGTCCCGATATCTCATCCACCTGGACGCCCTTGTACCTGCCCGCCTTGATACCCGCCTTGACGCGCTCGGCGCTCTCCGAGCCGAGGCGCTTGGCCGCGTAGAAATAATTCTGGTTCCCGTCGCGGTATTTGGCTAAAAGCTGGTCCGCCGGCACACCCATGATCGAGGCGAGTTGAGGTATCTCCTTTTCGAAAATTCCCACATTCGTCGCCGGACGCCAGACCGAGATGTCGTACTTGGGGACATCCATGGCGAGGGCGTGACCATTCCTGTCCACGATTGAACCCCTTTCACCCTCGAGGGCTTCGTCAGAGGCCATGCTCCTGGCGGGCGAGAAAGCCAGTTGGGCATAGCGGGCGAAGATGAGGCATGCGAACAAGCCCAGTACTCCCAGCAAGGGGGTCAGACGTTTATCGATCTTCTTCACGCTTCCTTCCAGAGATTGGGGCCTAGGGACCGGAGATGGGAAAAGCCCTTCCGAGTATATTGTTCATCGGCACAGCCCCGAACTCCCTTGAGTCAAGCGATGCGTAAATGTTATCGCCCATGAGGAAAACCGGATCCCGCAAAGCCGGCGATTCCCTTTCCTCCGACACCCGCTTTATCAGCATCGTACCCTCGACGGGCTTGATGGCAGCCACGATTTCGCGGTTCTTCGGTCGAGACCACAGGAACAGATACCCGCCTCCGGGCTGCCTGAGCCCATAGGCAGCCTTGAAGATGAGAACGATGTCTCCCTCCTTGATACCCGGCATCATGGAGTTCCCCGATGCCAAGGCCAGATCCAGGAAGGACGAGCGTATGAGGAGAAACAGCAGGATGCCCAAGGCTAGTCCCAGCCCGAGCCTTGGGGCGCTTGTCCCTGCCTTTTTCCGCGACGCATATTTCGACATTGATATTCCCGAACTAATATATCGGCATGAACGTGCCGATACTCGAAAAACCTATGAAGGGCACCGAAGGAGACGCTGGGGAAGCGACAGTACGCCGTTCGCGTCCATTTCTTACTATACTCGACTCCGATCTCCCTAAAACAGGGCAAAAGAAACGTACCACCTTTAAGGAAAAGAAGCCCTTCGAGCGCGCTTCCTGGCGCGCCTTATGGAGCAACTCCAAGCTCACCAGGTCGACCAGCCCCATCCATCCCTTCTCCCTGCTCAGAAAAGAAGGAAGACGCCTTCGATCCTATACCAATGAAGGAACAGCGTTTATCGCCAAGCGTTCGGGAAAAGGAATTTCTTCCCTCGCGAAAGCCATACCCAAGCTTCCGGCTCTCCTGGGAGTCTGGATTTCAAAGACAGGCGGGAAACTTGCGGGGATCGCCCGAAAGCCGCCCGATCTGGGCGGATGGTTCACTGGACTCAAGGAAAGGCTGAACCAGGCAAAGATGCCCCGGGCCAAGGCTATCAAGCTCGCAGCCCTGGGTTTTGCCGGTCTTCTGACGATATCCGTCGGCGCGAATGCCCTTGTGTCGGCCAGGAAATTCCCCCTCGCCTCCTCCGACCTTCTTCTCCCCGACGAAGATTCCGTACAGGCTTCCCTCCTCTCCTATATCGATCCTGAAGATGACAACGCCGAAGAAATCCATGGCGCCTCCCTTCCGCCCATCCCGGTATCCGTGAAGATCTCGATCTATACCGTGAGAAGCGGGGACAACCTGGATAGAATAGCCAAGCGCTTCGGGCTGAGGCAGGACACGATCATCTCGGCCAACAACCTTCAGCGTGCCAGCTCCGTCCACGCCGGTTTGTCGATCAAGATTCCGAATATGAATGGGGTGAGTTATAAAGTCAGAAAAGGCGATAGCCTCCAGAGCATAGCCAAGGCCTATGGGGCTGATATAACACGCATCGCCGATGCCAACGATCTATCCAGCGGATACCTTTTAAGCGGCCAGAGTCTCTTTATTCCCAACGCAAGGCTGACCTCCGCAAGCTTGAAGAATTTCTACGGTGAACAGTTCATCTGGCCGGCCAGGGGCACGATCTCCTCCCCCTTCGGTTTCAGGGAAAACCCCTTCACCGGCCTGAGAACCTTCCATTCCGCCCTCGACATCGTCGTCAACAAGGGCACCAAGGTGAAGGCGGTGAGCGATGGTTCCGTGGCTGATACGGGATACAACTCCATCTTCGGCAATTATATCATCCTCAAGCATTCGAGCGGATTCCAGTCCATGTATGCCCACCTCAGCTCCATACTGATTCATGAAGGATCAAAGGTAACCCAGGGCTCGATCATTGGTCTCTCGGGAAACACGGGACAGAGCACGGGTCCCCATCTCCATTTCAGCATCTTTAAGAACGGCCAAGCCCTCGATCCACGCAAATACGTGAAATAGAAAGACAGGCGTCCCGTCCCCGCAGATATAAGGAAGGATACAGCGGTGACGGAAAAGCCGTATCTTTTCCCATACTTTTGCCGCAGATAGTAGTATCTCTCATTGGATCCAGCAAGGACCACCCGAAGCTACTGTTTCTATATTATGTAGTTATATAATATTTTATATCATCGATAAATTGGCATACGACTTGCTATAGATATGGTGAGGAGTACGCCATGAACCATCTAGCCACGAACGATGCCTGTCTCTCCAGCTATTTCAAATCGATGAAGTCGATAAAACTGCTTACGAGGGAGGAGGAGGATACTCTCTCTAAGAAGATCGCCACTGGCGACCAGGATGCGCGCAGGCGACTGGTCGAAGCCAACCTCCGCCTCGTCGTGCGGATAGCCCGGTCCATGTGGAACCCTTCGCTTTCCCTGATCGACCTGATCCAGGAAGGGAACATTGGCCTCCTCAAGGCAACCGAACGATTCGATGGCGGGCGTCAGGTCAAATTCTCCACCTACGCGGCATGGTGGATACGCCAGGCCATCAGTCGTTCTCTCGTCAACACCGAACGAACCATCAGGCTCCCCCATCGCAAGGAGGAACTCATCAAGAAGGCTCACGCCGAAAAGAGCATTCTGAGCCAGACCCTGAAGCGTCAGCCGACGACGAAGGAGATATCCGATAAGCTCGGGGTCGACCCGAAACAACTTGATGATGTCCTCTTCTTTTCCGAGAAGATGGGCAGCTTCGAAGCAGCCACCGATCAGGATTCCCCTGGACTCCTCGACCTGTACGAAGACTTTACCTACGCGCCGGAGCGAGCCTTCGACAAACTCATCGTGAAAGAGCAGACCCGCCATCTTCTTTCTCTTCTCCAGGCGAGGGAGAGAGATGTCCTCAGCCAGCGTTTCGAGCTAGAGGGTTCAGGCCGCGTCTCGCTCAAGAAGATGGGCGGGAAGATGGGACTTTCGCCGGAGACGGTCCGCCACATCGAGAAAAATGCCTTGAAGAAGCTCCAGGCTGAAGCATCCAAAGGCTATCTCTGTCTCAGCGCCTAAAGCGGCTCAAACCCAAGGCACAGCTTGTCCATTTCTCCCCAGCCGAGTAGTATTGGCCCGTGCGTTCCGCAAGAATCAAGAAATTCAAGAACAAGAAAAAGCGCGCGGGCTGGCCCTGGGCAGTTGCCGCCGTCCTGGCCCTCATCGCCGCCCTCGCGGCTATAGCGATCGATTCGGAGCGGAGGGCCTCGCCTCCGGCCTCCCCGGCTGATCAGGTTCCTTCAACGACGACGGAATGGCCCTACGGCCAGCCTGAATACGTCGTCGAGATTCCAAAGGGCTACGAGGATCTCCTTCCCGCCAAACCGGGTCCCGCGGCTGATGGTGATCAAAAGGACAGGCAGGTTGAAACACCGGCACCGGCGCGGCCTTCAAAAACCTTTATCGCTACTGCCGTCAAGACCGAGGGTAAGTTCAGTCCCACCCTCATCATCGTCATCGACGATGTCGGCTACAATCTCGGACAGCTCAAGCCCTTTCTCGACCTTCCCTTCCCCCTCACTGTAGCTGTCCTTCCCGGGATCGATCATAGCGCCGAGTCGGCCCGGCTCGCCGCCGACGCCGGCAAGGAAGTCATCCTCCATCAGCCCATGGAAGCGCTGGGGGGACAGAATCCGGGCCCGGGAACCATCACCCTGGGGATGGACGGCAAGGAAGCCGCCACTGTCCTCGCCTCCAATCTGGATTCCCTTCCCCAGGCCAAGGGGGTCAACAACCATATGGGTTCGGCCGTGACACGAGAGAAAAGCCTGATGTCAGCCATACTCGATCTTGTCAAAGAGCGTGGTATCTATTATCTTGACTCACTCACGGCGCCGGGAACGGCCACGGCCGGGCTCTGCGCAGAATTATCGATTCCATTTTGGGAGCGCGACGTGTTCTTGGACAACTCGGGAGACAGACAATCCATCCTTCACTCCCTCGACGAGGGCAAAAAGCTAGCCTCGAGCAGGGGTGCCTCCGTTCTCATCGGCCATGTATGGTCGTCCGAGCTCGCGCAGACACTCATGGACATCTATCCGAGGCTGATCGAAGAGGGCTATTCGCTGTCCACTATATCAAAATTCATGCTGAGGAGCGCAGCGGAGGACGGCGATGCTCGTCCTGGGAATTGAGTCCTCCTGCGACGAATGCTCAGCCGCCCTTGTCAAGGACGGCAGGACGATTTGCTCGAACATCGTGGCTACCCAAATCCCCCAGCATCGAGCCTATAACGGCGTCGTACCCGAACTCGCCTCCCGGATCCATGCAACTTGGATCGGTGGCATCGTACGGCAGGCCCTTAAAGCCGCGGAAACTGAACCTGGCGACCTCGACGGCATCGCGGCCACCTCCCATCCCGGCCTCATCGGCTCCCTCGCCGTCGGCCTCTCCTTCGGAAAGGCTATGGCCTATGCCCTCGGCAAGCCCTTCAAGGGCGTAAACCATATGCTCGCCCATCTCTATGCCCCCCAGCTCTGCGCACCGATGACCTATCCTTTTCTCGGTCTCCTCGTGTCGGGCGGCCATTCCATCATCTGCATCGCAAAGGACTTCGACAGCATCGAAATCCTCGGCACCACGGTGGACGATGCCGTGGGCGAGGCCTTCGATAAAGTGGCCAAGTACTACGGCTTCGGCTATCCAGGCGGCCAGGTAATCGACGAACTGGCCGAGCGAGGCGACCCTGGGACCTATATCTTTCCCCTTCCCTCCTTTCATAAGGGCGACCACCGCTACGATCTCTCGTATTCCGGACTTAAAACCGCCGTCATCCATCATCTCGAGGACTACCGGCGAGGCCCAGGTCCGGCGACCCCCGAGAACATCGCCGCGAGTTTCAGGAAGACGGCCATCGATATTCTGCTTTCCCGGCTCTTCAGGGCCATCGAGGATACGGGAATAAAGACGATAGCGGCCGGCGGCGGCGTGCCCTTCAACTTCGGGCTGCCTGCGGTCTGCGACGGGATTGCCATGGGCCACAAGGGCATGTTCTACTCCCTGCCCTCCCGCGAGCTGATCGCCGATTCGGTTTTCGAACGCGGCGACCGGGACGGCATGGACCTCGCGCCTCAATCGCGAGTGCCCATCTACAAGCGCGGCTCGAACGCTGTTCAAGGGAACGCATGAAGCCCACTGCGCTTAAGAAGGCGGCCCAAACGGCCGTTGTCGACTGTCTGAAGCTGCAAAGCGGGGAACGCTTCCTCGTCGTCTCCAATCCGGGGACAGAACAGGAACTCATAGCCCGGGCCCTGGTCGACGCGGCCGCGGATGTTGGAGCTGTCCCGAGCCTCCTTGTCCAGCCCGTTAAAGGCCAGGGCGACTACGCCGAGGAGTACGTGCTCGAAGCCTTGGCTTTGCGTCCCGAGGCCTTCGCCTCGCTCTCGAAGGAAAAGCTGGGCAAGGACAGGCATCGGCTAACCGTTCCGCTCAAGGCTCCCGACGGGAAGAGCTACGACCACATCTTCCACTATCTCCTCCACGGGACCAGGGTTTTGCGAGCGTTCTGGTCGCCGGGGGTTAGCGTGGAGATGTTCGCCCGAATCGTCCCCGTGGATTATTCCTGGATGCGGAGCGCGGCGGCCGCTCTCAAGGCGGCGATGGACGAAGCTGTCGCCTTCCAGGTACAGGCGCCCGCGGGCACCGATATCGTCGTCGGGGCCTTGGGGCGTAAAGCCATGGTCGACGATGGAGATTTCAGGAGCCAGGGGCTGGGCGGCAACCTGCCTGCGGGCGAAGTGTTCATATCGCCTTCCCTGAAGACAGCCGAAGGCAGGATTGTGTTCGACGGATCGGTCGCCGACATCGTAGGCGATATCGTGATTGAAAAGCCTATTGAATGCACGGTCTCGGGAGGCTTCGTCCTCGGCATCGAGGGCGGCGCTGAGGCCGAACGGCTCGAAACGGCCCTGCGGAAGGGCATGGACATGGCCGGCGCTTTGGCGAAGCGGGGCATGGAGCCCGAGGAAGCCCTGCGCTATGCCACCAACGCGCGGCACCTGGGGGAACTGGGCATCGGGCTGAACCGGGCAGCCCGCATTTCGGGAAGGATGCTCGAGAATGAAAAGGTTTACGGCACCTGCCACTTCGCCTTAGGCTCAAACTACGACGAGGACGCTCCCGCCATGATCCATCTCGACGGTCTCGTAAGGAAACCGACTATAACAGCCCTCATGCCCGACGGCCGGGAAGTCCTCCTCATGAAGGGCGGCACCCTCGTCTCGCCGGGATACTAATCTCCCGGCACGCCTCCTGGCGGGTCTTCCCGCCGGGCCTCTCCCCATTTCCACTGAAGCAGTTCATGATCTATACTCGAGTCCATGGAACAGAAAAGAGCTTCCCATTGGGCCGATCAGACAGCCGAAAAGATTCTGGCGGAATGGGGCGACAGGGATTCCTATACCTGCGCCTCGGGCATTACTCCCTCGGGTACCGTTCATGTTGGCAATTTCCGCGAAATGATCTCGGTCGATCTCGTGGTCAGGGCCCTGCGCGACAGAGGTAAAAAGGTCAGATTCCTCTACAGTTGGGACGACTACGACGTCTTCCGCAAGGTTCCCCTCAACATGCCCCAACCCGAACTCCTGGAAAAATACCTGCGTTTCCCCATAACGATGGTCCCTGACCCCTGGGGAAGGGACGAGTCCTACGCCCGTCACCATGAGGTAGACGTCGAATCCATCCTTCCCAAGGTAGGGATATTCCCTGAATTCCTCCATCAGGCCGATCGCTACCGCTCGGGGCGCTACTCCGAAGGCATGCGCCGCGCCCTCGAAATGCGCGAACATCTCAAGGCTATCCTCGACCAGTACAGGGACGAGGACCACAAAATCCAAGGCGAATGGTGGCCGGTTTCCGTCTTCTGCTCGGCCTGCAACAAGGACACGACGGAGATAGAGGGCTGGGACGGCGAATGGGGTCTCTCCTACAAATGTGAATGCGGCCATAAGGAGAAGGGCGATCTCCGCACCCGCAAGGGCGCCAAGCTCTTCTGGCGCGTCGACTGGCCCATGCGCTGGAACTACGAAAAGGTGGATTTCGAGCCGGCGGGCAAGGACCACCATTCCCAGGGCGGAAGCTTCGACACTTCCAAGCATGTCGTCCAAGAGGTCTACGGACGCAAACCTCCCGTCACTTTCAGGTATGATTTCATCGGCATCAAAGGCTCGCCGGGCAAAATGTCATCCTCGAAAGGCAAGGTGGTCGACCTGCCTGACCTCCTGCGAGTCTATCAGCCCGAACTGGTGCGCTACCTCTTCGCGGGCACGCGGCCGAATACCGAATTCGTCATAAGCTTCGACCTCGATGTCATCAAGATCTACGAGGACTACGACAAGACGGAGAGGATATACTGGGGTACAGAGAAGGCCAAGGGCGAAGAGCATGAATCCTACGAACGGCGGATTTATGAACTCTCCCAGGTAGGGGTTGTCCCAGCGGAAGCTCCCTACCAGGTTCCTTTCCGCCACCTCTGCTCCCTCCTCCAAATTCACCAGGGCGATGTCGAGGCTGTCCTCGCCTCCCTGCCCGGACTCAAGCCCTGCCAAATAGAGGGTATCCGTACCCGGGCAGCCTGTGCCTGGTACTGGGTGAACGAATGCGCGCCCGAGGACTTCAGGTTCAGCGTGAGCAAGCCTGGCCAGAAAGCCGAGCTCTCCGATATCGAGACGCAGGCCGTCCGGCATCTGCGGGACGACGTCGTCGCGCGGCTTGAGACCTTCGCCGACGAGAAGGCAGTGGCCGAGGCCATCTACGCGGCCGCTGCCGCCGCGGCAACCGATGGCAAGACCCTTTTCAAGGCCGCTTACCATGCCTTGATCGGCAAGGACCAGGGGCCGAGGCTCGCTGGCTTCCTGGGAACCCTGGGCAAGGAAAAGGTGCTTTCGATTCTAGCCGTCTACTAAAAGCGCCGATCTTCCGGAATAGAGCGGGCGGTAGGACGGCCGCCCCTTTTAGCGCCAGTTCTCGAGCATGGCGGAAACGCTCCTGCGCATCTCTAGGGCAAATGAAGCCGAAAATTTCCTTGTGTAGAAAGCCATGCCGGTATTTTCGGCCTCGACGGACCCAGAGGCTCCTTCCGCTACGGCGGATCCTGTTGTCGAGCTCTTCCCCCCCAGCGAAAATCGAAGGCAGTTCCTCGCGCCCAGGCATCCTGTAACGATTCTTGTGGACGATAAGACTTCTGTCCAGCCTGGAAGGCTGAGGCCTGGAAAGCTGAGGCCTGGAAGGCTGAGGCCTGGCCCGCTGCTGGGCTGTTGGCCAGCCGACACAGGGCGTCGTGATGGGAAAGGCGTACTTGGGCAGCTCGAGGAGCCGGCGATGTTTTTCCCAATTCTCCATCACGTCGCCGATGTGGCAGGACCCCAGCCCGAGGCTTTCAGCCGCGGTGACCACCGTCTGGGCGGCGATAAGAGCGTCGCAACAGGCTAAGAGCAGATCGAATTCACGGGGACGGAGCATGGTTTCGCCCTGTCGCGCCAGGAGGTCAGGAACAGCCGAAGCCTCGTAAAAAGCCATCATCCGTGCGTAATCGGCGAGGAAGACGAGGACGAAGGGGGCTTTGGCTATAAAGGGCTGATGGTCGCAGGGATGGGTTTGTCCTTCCATGCGCGGACCGATTTCCGCCCCAGGAACACCGTCCCAAAGTTCATAGGCCTCCTAGCGTCACACTGCCTGGCTCTCGAATTCCTTTATCTGCCGGCGGAAGAGGCCCATGGATCCCTTCCAGAAATCGACGCTCTCGATGTCAAACCCCGCTCCGGCCGTGATGTCGACCGCCGAGGCCGAGCCGGTGTCGGCGAGAAGCTTTCTGTACCTTGGCGCGAAAGCCCTGCCCTCGGCCTCATAGGAGGCGTAGAGGCCCAGGCCGAAAAGCTGGCCGAAGGCGTAGGGGAAGTTGTAGAAGGAAAGCGAGGGCATGTAGTAGTGACCCTTGACCGCCCACATGTATGGATGGCGCTTCTCGGGATCGAGGCCCTCGCCGTAGGTCCTTTCCTGAGCTTCGAGCATGAGGGAGCAGAGCTGCTCAGGTCCGAGTTCGCCTGACTTCCTCGCCTCGAAGACGGCTTTTTCAAAATAAAAGCGGGAGAGGATGTCGACGATGATCTGGCAACCGTCCTGGAGGTGCGCCTCGACAAGATAGAGACGCTCGCGCGGGTCGGCAGCCGCCAGCGCGGCCTCGGAGACAATGGTTTCGGCGAAGATCGAGGCTGTCTCAGCGAGGGTCATCGGGTAGCGCGTCAAGGCATAGGGCTTTTCCTTGACGCATTCGTGATGCCAGGCATGTCCAAGCTCGTGGGCCACCGTGGACACGGAGGAAAAGCTGCCGTCGTAGTTGCAGAAGACCCTGGCTGTCTTGGCATCGGGAAAATCCGTGCAATAGGCCCCTCCGGTCTTGCCCTCCCGCGGACGCGCGTCGATCCAGCCGTCGGAGAAGGCTCGAGCGGCGAAAGCCCCCATGGCAGGGTCGAAGGAGGATAACTTCTCCTCGATGAAACTCCCCGTTTCCTGCCAGGAGAACCGGCGGGGGGCCAGGTCCTTCACCTGCACGGGAGCAAAAAGGTCGTAGAAGGCGAGACTCGGAAGATCCAGTGCCCGGGCCTTCACCTTGAGGTAACGCCTCCAGAGCGGCAGAGAAGCTTCCATTGCTTCGATGAGGGCGTCGAGTGCAGCCCGTGTTATCCGCGCCTGGGCTATGGACTTTTCGAGGGAACCCTCCCAGCCTCTCCTGCCGTTGAGGGCTATCGTCGTCCCCTTTACCCCGTTTAAGGCCGCCGCGAGGGGAATCTCCATGGATTTCCATACTCCGAGTTCGAGTTTGTAGGCCTTTTCGCGGATCGCGCGATCCGGGTCGCCCGCCAGGTTCCTCAGCTCGGCCACGGTCTTTATTGTCCTTAAGTCTCGATCCCACAGGGCCGAGGCCTTGGAGCTCACGGCGTCCTGGAGCCTCGACCAGGCGTCGGCTCCGCTCCTCCCCAGGTCTTCGGCAAGGTCCTCCAGGTCGGGGGTCATCTGCCTGGACTGGAAGAGAAGTTCCTCGGAAAGGTAGAAGGCAAAAGGAGCAAGTTCAGGATCGGAAGCGAGAAGGGGTCCAAGACTGTCTCTCCGCGCGGCGAGGGCGTTCCTGAACAGGACCTCGGCCTTCTTGGCTGGGAGGGCCAATTCCTCAACGGCGTTGAGCTCGGTGATTGTCGCTTGATCGCCCGTTGCCGTACTGAATCGCGCGTAGGTATAAGCCGAGAGCGTTTCCATCCTCGAGCCCAGCCTATCCAGGAGGGCGAGAGTTTTTACGAGCCAGGCGCGGCAATCCTCGCCGGATTTCAGCGAGGTTGTCGATTTAAGGAAATCCAGAACCTCGGCCGCCAGTGCCGTGGCTTCGATCTTGGCATTTTTATAGGATTCCGAATTGAAGCCGGGATAGATGGCATCCAGATCCCAGGTTGGCGCAAGTTCAGATCCAGACATCATTGCCGTCCTTCCAGTCCAGGATCTCTTCCTCGGCGAAGAAGAGCCCAATCTCACGCCGGGCCGATTCGGGGGAATCCGAGGCGTGAATGATGTTAAAGTTCGTGTGCATGGCGTAGTCTCCCCTTATGGTACCTGGGCTGGCCTCGAGAGGCTTGGTAGAGCCGCAGAGCCGCCTGAGGAGGGCGATGGCTTCCTCGCCCTCGAGGACCATCGCGATAACGGGACCCGAGGTGATGTAATCGACCAGTTCGCCGAAGAAGAACTTGGCCTTGTGCTCGGCGTAGTGCTTCTCGGCGAGGGGCCTTGCTATGCGCATGAGTTTCAGCCCGACAATATTGAAGCCCTTTCTTTCGATCCTGCATATAATTTCGCCGACGGCGTGCCTTGAAAGCACACCCGGCTTGAGCATCGCGAAGGTTCTTTCTAAAGCCATGTGTCCTCCCTTCACAGGATCCTAGCACCGGACGGAGAAAGTTGCCATAAAGAAATGGCCCTTCCGTGCTGAATGGTTGCCGCGATGCCGCCGGTGCGGCATACTTCTCTAACGCATGAATATCGAATTCCACTACTATGCACTCTACTACCTCGCCAGAAACGCGGGATTCGACGCGGCCGACGCTTCGATCATCGCTATATCGAGCCAACTTGTGGACGAATGCCTTGCCCCCTGGAAGATCATCTTGATCCAGGATGACAAACGCACCGAGGTCACACAGAACTACCTATTCTGGAACGAGTATGTAGGCAGGGAGATCTATCGTCCCTTCCACTTCAGAAAGGCCAGGACGCTGGCCTGTGACGGCCGATTCCCCCCTCGCCAGGGAAATACTCATCGCGGCCCTCAGGACAGGATCACTTTTCAGGATGGGTATAGCTCTCCACGCCTACGCCGACACCTGGGCCCATCAGGACTTCTCCGCCGACCAGGAAGAGCAGAACTCCTTAGGACGGGGAGGCCTTCCTCCAGTCGGCCACCTCCAAGCCCTCGGGAACCCCGACGATCCGCGCGGATCCTGGGTCGATCCCCGGCTCAAGGATGCGTTCTGTGCCGTGGACAACGCCGTACGCTGTGCCGCAGCCGCGATCAGGATCTACCGCTTCCTGAGAACCTTCAGGCACGCCGGCTTCGCGGACGAAAGCCTGATAGTGGGAAAGCTCCTCGAACTCTGGAAGGACAGAAGGTCGCGGGACCCGCTTGCCCGGGCTTCGGACTATATCGTCGATCTGGAAGTACCGCCATATATCCCGGAATCCTGGGCTTTTAAAGCTGGAGCAAGCCCCGCGAGGATCCTCGGAAAGGGGAGACCTTACCCCCTGGCGGGCTACGACGGATCCACCTGGCTGGCGCAGGCGGCAGCCAAGGCCGAATCGACCTTCGGGGCTGATCGCGGCTCCATCGAAAGCGAGCGTTATTCGGGCTCTCTCTTCGCCCAATGGAACGAGGCGGCGCGGAATCACCGCGGCCTCTGTCTCACGCTTTTCTCCCAACGAGGTATCGCATGATCGTTTTCTCCAAGACTCAGAACCGTGCACGGACGCTTGCTGTCTTTCTCGTCCTTATCGTCGTCCTCGTATCGAGCTGCACACTTGTTCCCAAGGAAATCTATCTTGTCGAGCCCGCTTCGCGACTCGAATACGATCCCCAGATATATTTCCGGTTCTCAGGCACCGTTCTGAGGGACCTCATCGCCGGCTTCGGAGAGAAAGAGATGATCCAGCTTTCGAAAAGCTTCGACCAAAATCGCTTGTCTGATATTCAGGGCGGAGGGAAAAAGGATGAAGGCAAGGTGGATCTCTCCTCCCTGGATGGGATTTTAAAGCGTTCGAGGACGATCGGCGCGGGAATCAGGGGGCTCGGGACAAATACCATCAAGATGGAAGCTGTCCTCATCGGAGATTTCGCGCCTCTATCCATGAGGATGGGCCTGGCTTTCGACGGAAACTGGAGGAGGATGGATGATGGCGGCTACCAGTCCACGAAATATCCACTCTTTATCCGTCCTCCCTCCCCGGGGATAGTCATTTTAAGTACGGAAGCCATGAGGCCTGCTGTGACGGCCCCATCCCTGTCCCCCTACCCCGCCGCCTTCGACGGGATCTCCCGTTCCGATCTTTTCATCGCCGCCGATGGGCCGACACTCCTGAGTTCCTTTTCCCTTCCCGTGGAAACGGCGGCCATTCCGCTCAAGGGCATAGCCTTGGCCGCTTCGTACACCGAAACCTTCCTCGTGGGGAAAGACCCCGCAGCGGCCCAGGCTCCAACGTATACCGTGGAAGTTCGTATCCTCATGAAAGACGAGGCATCGGCCCGAGCATATCGCCCGGTCATACGCTTCCTCTGGGTGTCTGCTGCCAACCGCTTCTTCGGATCGGGCTCCAAGGCCGCCGCGCTCTCCCCGGTTCAGGAAAATGACAGCTACGTGGTGCGGGGAATAGAGCTGGACAGCAAGGAACTGAGGCGTATCATCGTCTCCGCGCTTCTCGGCGGATAATCAGCGGGAGCTTGGACCGGGATAAGGCGTCGTGCCCCCGGGTGCGGGCTTGGCCTTGGCAAAGGCCTCCAGGAGATCCACGAGGCCCGTCGAAACGGGAAATGCCGGATTGGTAAAAGAATCGTAATTCTCCTCTTCCGAGCCTATGGTCTTCAACGCGTAATTCATGGAGGGCACAAGGCGGGCAGCTGAGGCCGGTCTGGCTGATAGAAGTCTCTCAAATGAGGGCTTGTCCGCCTGGAGGTCTGAGTCGCCGTAGATGAAGAGTATGGGCGCCTTGACCGAGGCGAAGAGCTTGGCCGGGTCGACAGCCAGCCAGGAAGAGAGCCAGGCAAGCCGGGAGGGGGCGAAGAATTCGGCCAGCGTCTCGGAAGGCTCGGGAACAGTGCCGTTCGTAAGCAGGGCGGCGACGATTCTGCTCGCTTCCTCCTTTCGCGCCTCGTCCAGACTCTCGAGCATTTTTTCGAGACTCTCCTTGGGGGATTCACCCGAAGCCGCCATGACGGCCAGACCGTCGACGGAGAGTCCTTCGGACTCGAGCCTGGCGAGTGCCATGGCAGCCACCCAGGCCCCTTCGTTCATGCCTGCCGCGATGATCCTCGGATGGTCCTCCTGCTTCAGAAATTGGCGCAGGACGGCAGCTCCGTCGTCGGCGAGCTCCTCGAGGCTCGGCAGGACGCCGCCCTTCTCGAGGACGTAGGCCTCCCCTGACCCTCTTTTATCGAATCGGAAGCTTTCCACACCCCTCGCGGCCAAGGCCGATGCTATCTGGGCGAGACTGTTCGACATTCCGGGAACGTTGTAGTTGTTTCCGTTCCTGTCGGCAGCCCCGGCTCCGGCAAAGAGGACCACAAGGGGGAACCTGCCCCACCACTGACTCGGTTCAAGGAGGCTGCCGGGAAGGCTCCCTCCATTTACGGGAATCTCCATGAAGGTTTCACCAGCAACGGCGGGAAGCTCGGTCCTTCGTAAAAGGAAGCTGCTCTTCCAGGATTTGGATGCAGCCGTTCCGATGATCAAACCGTCTTTGCTGGATGATCCCCCGCCCTGGGGAAGGGGGGATGATGCGTAATAGCCCTCGAATCGCAGTTCCTCGTCCGGTCCCAGGGCGTCGAGGACAAAGTGAATCCTCGAGGCCGACCAGCTCACTTCGTCCAAAGGATAACCATACATGGATTGTTCGGGTATATCGAAAAGGGCCCCGCGTGCAGGGCCCAGGATCCGTAGGTTCACCTCGGCGGAAAGAGGTTCCGCGGCGCGGTTCGCGCTCTTGATGGTGAGTCTGCCCGACCATCGGCCTTCGGTTATGCCTTGAACGGGCTGGGCCTGTGGAGCCGCAGCCCGGGCCAAGGTGACTAGTCCGAGGAAGAGGACGATGGGAAAACGCGGTCTCATCGTCAGCCGACGCGCCTCGTAAGGGCTTCTGAGAAGAGCCTATATACGGTCTCGGGGCTTCCCGAGCCGTCAATGCTCGCGATGAGGCCTCGCTTCCCGTACCAGGCGACGAGGGGCTGTGTCTGCTCGCGGTAGGCGGCGAGCCGTGTGCGGATCGCCGCTTCTCTGTCGTCGGGGCGGATCACGAGGGGCTTACCGCAGACATCGCAGATCCCTTCTGTTTTTGGAGGCATGGTCGCGACATGGTAGATCTTCCCGCAGGAACCGCAGACCCTTCTGCCCGTAAGCCTGAACAGGATCATTTCGTCGCCGACGTCGAAATCGACGACGAGATCGACGGGCTTGACAGCCTGGAGCGCCTCGGCTTGGGGTATTGTCCTCGGAAAGCCGTCGAGAATCCAACCTGAGGCCGTGTCGGGCTGAGCGAGTCTTTCACGCACGAGTGCTATCGTCAGGTCGTCCGGGACAAGTCTTCCCTCGGCTATGATGCCTTTGACTTTTTCCCCGAGTCTAGTTTCGCGCCGCACAGCTTCACGGAAGAGATCCCCCGTCGAAATATGGGGAAGACCGAGCCGCATGGAAGCAAGGGAGGAAAGAGTGCCTTTGCCCGCACCCGGAGGGCCTAAAAATACCATCTTCATGACCCAAGAGTACCCCAGCAAGACAGGAAGAGTAAACTCCCGGCAATATGCGGCAAGCCGCTGATAGGAGCGTTGTCCACTGTGCTTCCAGACATTGCCGGGGAATTACCGTCCGATAGCGCTGATATGCAGACTCAAGCAACTATGTGCGTTGCCGCACAGATGGAGTTTGTTCTGAAATGCATAATAATTTCGCAAGGCCGATGAGATCGAAAGTATCAGCGCAGCCCGTTCGTCAATCATCCAAGATAGTATCCCCGATATTCAAACAGGAGGAAAAATGAAGAAATTAGTCTTGGTTCTCGGTATCGCCACCAGCGTCATTTTTACATCATGTACAATCATGCCGGCACAACTTCACCTTCTGGGAGCCATTACCTTAGGAGAATCTGAAAGCAAGACCAGTCTGGTTACCATATCGGTACAACCGGCCTGGGCGTACTCTGGGCCAGGGAATGGCAATGGTAATGCGCAAGGGCAAAAGGGGCATGACCGAATAACCAGCTTCAGCGTTGTGTTCCGCAATACCACCAATAGCCCTGTACTCGTCGTATGGGGGAAGTCTTCGCTAAAATATAACAACGGGGCATTTTCTCCTTTCATACAAGGCCAGAAATATGAAGATTCGGCAAGACCCATGGATGCAACGGTCATTCCACCCTATGGGACCATAAGGAAATATATATATTCATCCCAGCAGCTTTACAGCGACTCTGGAAAACACAATGGATGGAAAATGCGATCAATTGAAGCAAAACATGTTGTACTTGTGTTTTGTGTGCAATCGAGGGACATCGAGGATTATTATACGGTAGTGGTTCAGTAACACAAAAGTATTTTAAATACTTATATTGTTAATACTTGATAAAAGGAAAACCTATGAAGAAGCTTATCGCAATTACCGCTTTCTTTATCGTCGTTCTGGCCGGCTGCAATCTATTGGGACCCCTGGTCAACCCGGTAATCGGAACCTGGGAGATCAGCGCATTGGGCATTACGAATACTTCGGTGTTCAACGCCGATGGCACAAGTTCCGAAACAACGACCATTCTCGGAGTGGGGGTGGTGAAGACAGGAACCTGGAGTTCCGCCGATTCGATTCTCACGACATCGTGGTCCGACTCTTCGGAGGGAAGCGATTTCTATACCTTCAATTCCGACAATTCAACCATGACCCTCGTGGCTACCTCGGGTGGGCTTTCACGGACCCTTACACGACAGTAGAAGAAGGAGGTTATCATGAACTTGTTTCTGATCATCGCTTGCATCTTGCTGATTGGCTGGGTTGCGGGATTAGTCACCAGTATCACTTTGGGCGGACTCATTCATATTGCACTTGCGCTAGCGATTATCCTGATAATCATTTGGCTTCTGAAAGCTGTATTCAAGCTGATTTGACCCGTTCATCTGGTTATCGACTGTACACAGGTAAAGAGAAAAGGACCCTTTCGGGTCCTTTTCTTTACTGTTCACGGAGATTAGAGGGCGGGCTTCGTAACCGCATTGGCATCCAGGGTGACGGCTGTCTGGGCCAGGGCCCTGCCGTTCATCACCGCGCCGGTCCGCATCACAATCTGCGTCTTGCACAGGATGATTCCCTTGAAGTTTGAAGTCGTTCCAAGGGAGGCCTGGCCCGCGACCTGCCAGAAGATATTCTCAGGTCTTGCGCCACCTGACAAGGTGACCATGACGCCATTGCTCACGGTAAGATCTTCGGCTATCTGAAAGATCCAGACATCATTGGCGCCGCCAGAGAGAGTGACATCAGTCGCTATCAGGACTCCGGAACCCCACTTGTAGAGGCCGGGGATAAGAGTGAGCCCGCTGACGTTTCCCGCTCCCATATTGACGAAATCGGGCGTCACCCGCTCCTCTGCATCGGTATATGCAATTTCCATGTCGCTGACGGCCCTGGTCAGATTGGATGGAGTAGGAACAGCCATGTCAGCGGCATACAAATTTCCGGTCACGAGACTCGATGTGGCAAATACATTCGTGGAATCAAGCGTTTCGGAAAAACCGGTCAGGAAGCTCTGCGCGGCCGGACTGACTCCGATATTTCCCGTGATTGCCGTAGTTCCTGTGGTTGAGACAGCCGATTTTGCCAGGATGACAAAATTGCCCGCGGTTCCGAGGGCCACAGAGGCGGGGCTAACCGCCGATGTCGTGCCGGTTGTGAAGGACCAGACGAAGCTGGCGGCCAGAGGGTTGGCCAGCATATCCTGGGCTCCGGTGGTGATCGTGGCAGTATAGACCGTGTTGCCTGCGAATGTTCCGGCAGGACTGAAAGTCGCCGTTGTACCGAGATCATTCAGAGTCACGGTGCCGGCAATTGCCGTTGCGGAAGGACCCGTCAAGGTAAATGTGGTGGCGTTGATGGTTGCCGCGGTCATTTCCTTGCTGAAAGTGGCGATGATAAGCGAATTGAGAGGCACGCCTGTAGCTGCATCCTCCGGAGATGCGGAACCTACAGTAGGCGCGGTGAGGTTATTGACAGGTGATGCGCACCCGACCATGAAGCCGGTGAAAAGCACTGCGATAAAACAGGCTTTGATAAAATTCTTCATTTGTCCTTCCTTGATCAGTGAGGCTTTGCGGCGATGTAGCTGTAGATGGCCATACACTTGGCGTCATTGGCAGGTACTTTAGGATCATCCGTGAGTCAGAACTGAATCAGTCGGCTGGAGCCCGCATATCCTCGAGCCAGTCCACCAAAGCCAATTGCTGGCCTGAAGTCAGTCCCTTTAATTTCTTTATGCAATTACCACGGTCGACATGGTGCTGCAGAAAAATGCTGTCGACCTCCTTGATGGCGTCATCAAGTACTGCGCCGAAGATACCCTCGGCGAAATCGTAGATTTTGTACAAGGCGGCTCCGTTCAACAGGCTCAGTTCATCGAGGCTGAACAGATCGCTGAGCGTACGCCGCTCTATCCTCATGAACACATCATAGCGATCCATGATGCGCGTGATGGTTACGCTTTGCCCTTCGTTCTTTCTGCTGTCGTCGTTTTTCCGGTGCATGTATTTCGAGAGAAGCGCACCGAGCTTTTCGTTGATATAGATGGTTGAGCGCTTTGTCTCGCGCTCGCGTTTCGATAGTCTCATTTTTTTGATCATCATTCCTCCTGTGGACTAGAGTTTGAAGATCAGACCGACGCTTCCAAACCCGGTTCCACCAGGATTATTCTCGAAATAACGAACGTAGATGACTGAGGAGTAAAGCGCGAGATTTGGCTTAATATAGTATGCTAGCCCCCCGCTGTTGCCTACCCCGATGCCAAAATGAGAACCTGCACCAATACCCAATCCAAGGCCATAATAGAAATCGAAATTCTTTATCCATCGAGGGATATCGGGAATGAAGCCAAGGCTTAGGTGGGCTGTGGCGAGGCCAGCGACGATGTAATTGGTGCTGTAGATAAAACCTACTCCGCCCCTGAGCGCGACGCCGAAGGTGATGGGAACGGCATCGGCGATATTGACGCGGGCGAACATATATTCAACGCTTGCCCCGATACCGTAATCCCAGCCGAAGTTGACGCCGGCGGCAACTGCCAAGTCTCCCTTGTCCATGTTGACGGGTATCTGGGCATAAGCGGCGCCGCCCGCCAGGCAGACCAGCAACAGTACGATCAATAACTTTTTCATGTTTTCTCCTTTTTAAGCGCATGCACCTTTTTGGCACATCGTTTTACCTTGTTCAAATTCTCGCCTCAGAGACAAGGCTTGACCGGTCCTTGCATCATCGGCCCCGGCCCTGCCCTATTTACTTTATGCTACTTTACGGAACCTTTGGCCTTGTCGATGGCTTTCTGGGCATTTTCCTTGATTGCCTGGATAGTCTCCTCGACAACTTCCTTTGCCCTACCGTCCGCCTGGTTGACCTTCCCTTCATCGCGAAGATCCTTGTTATCCGCCAGCACTCCCGCGGCTTCCTTGATCCGACCTTTCAGGATATCCAGCTTTCCATTCATGTCTGCAATTCGCTTCTCTCCGACACTCTCCCGGGTTTCTTCCTTGATCTTCCGCACAGTGTCTTTAACAGCTTTTTCCGCCTTGCCGGCAACCTGGTCAGCCTTGCCTTCATTACGAAGCTCTTCATTGTTGGCCAGCGCCCCTACGGCTTCCTTGATTCTTCCTACCGTGATATCGATTATTCCATTCATTTTGATCCTCCTAGTGGATCCGTCCGATCTAGAAACTGTAGAGCAGTGAAACACCCAGCTTGCCGTATGGGTTCATGAACGCATCGGCGATCGAGGCGCGGGTGAACGCTATTTCGCTCACCCAATTCAAGCCAAGCAGAAATGGTCCGATCACGACATCGCCCGTTAGGCGAAGATTGGCCCCCGTCCTGAAGAACTGCGTCGCGCCGTTGCCGAATTCGAGGCCGAAATCGGGTCCGATTCCAACGCCCGCATGGGCGATGCTCAGGCTGAGGCCAAGACCGGCGTCCAGAAGGATATCGATATGGTGCGGCAGATTCACGTCGCCAGGTGTATAGAGCCCGATGGCGCTTCCCCAGAACGGATCGATTATAGACCGCGCTTCACCGCCAAAGGCGAAGTCAGCCATATTGAGACCCGCGGTATCGAGTGCCACAACATCGACAGGCCTCACGAGGCTTGCGTAATAGACATCCATGCCGCCGTAGAGTCCGTCAGCGAAGGCGCCGAGCGGCAGGAGCATACAGAACAGTGCTGCGACTAGGTTTTTTTTCATAAGGTAGCCTCGGTGACAGCATTGGAATCCATCGTCACTGCGGTTTGGGCCAAGGCTCTTCCGCTCAAGACTGCACCGGTCTGCATTACAATCTGGGTCTGGCACAGGATGACACCCTTGAAGCTAGCTGTCGTTCCCAGTGAGGTCTGACCAGCGACCTGCCAGAAGATATTCTTGGGCATCGCGCCACCTGAGAGGGTGACGATTACGCCGTTGCCGATGGTGAGATCACCCGCAACCTGGAAGATCCAGACATCATTCGCCGCGCCTGAGATAGTGAAAGCCGAGGTTGCCTGGAGCGATGTGCCCCAGTTGTAGAGGCCGGGAGTCAGGGTCAAGCCGGTTATGTCTCCCGCTCCCAGGTTCGTGAAATCGGGAGTCACCCGCCCCGCCGCATTGGTATACGCAATCTGCATATCGCCGACCGCCGTCGTCAGATTGGAGGCGGTAGGAACCGCCATGTCGGCGGCATACAGCTTCCCTGTCACGAGGCTTGAGGTCGCAAATACATTTGTGGCATCAAGTGTTTCGGAAAAGCCGGTCAGGAAGCTCTGCGCGGCCGGACTGACTCCGATATTCCCCGTTATTGCCGTTGTCCCCGTAGTTGAAATCGCCGTTTTTGCCAGGATCGCATAATCTCCAGCCAATCCAAGGGCTACAGGCGCGGGGCCTAACGCCGCAGTTGCGCCGGCAGTGAAGTTCCAGATATAGCTGCTCGTCAGGGCATTGCCGGCGAGATCCTTGGCTCCAACAGTGATAGTGGCGGTATAGGAAGTGCTGTACGCGAGATTGGCTGCGGGAGTGAAGGTCGCCATAGTACCGGCATCATTCAAGACCACGGCTCCCGCAACAGGCGCTACGCCTGCCAAGGTGAAGGTCGCATCGGTAATGGTCTCGGAATCCATCGCCTCGCTGAAGGTGGCGGTAACTACTCCACCGACGGCTACATCCGTTGCGACATTGGCCGGAACAACAGAACTAACAGTCGGCGCCGTGACGTCGATGACAACCGGTGAGGTACATCCGGCAATCGCCGCGACCATCAGGCCTGCGATAAGTAAACGTGCAATATATTTCTTCATGAAGATTCTCTCCTCATCAAAATGCCTTGCGGTGATGTTTCTGCCGATCGCCGCCAATACGACGGCAATCGGCAGGAACCCCTTTTTAGAGTGAAGGCTTCGTGACGGCGTTGGCGTCCAGAGTAATCGCGGTCTGGGCAAGCGCTCTGCCGTTGAAAACCGCACCGGTACGCATCACTATCGCCGTCTGGCACAGGACGATTCCCTTGAAGTCGACCGTGGTTTCAAGCGTCGTCTGGCCGGAAACCTGCCAGAAGATATTCTTGGCCAAGGCGCCACCTGACAAAGTGATCATGGCGCCGCTGCTTACGGTAAGGTCCTGCGCAATCTGGAAAATCCAGACATCGGTCGCGCTGCCCGAAAGGGTGACACCCGTCGTTATCAGAAGTCCGGTACCCCATTTATAGAGACCGGGAACAAGGGTAAGCCCGCTGACATCGCCAGCTCCAAGTTCGGTAAAGGCCGGCAAGGTCCTCCCCGCGGCATCGGTAAACGCGGTTTCCATGTCGCTGATGGCCGTAGTCATCTTGGTCGGAGTAGGCGGCGTCATGTCGGCCGTGTAGAGGCTACCGGTAACGATACTTGCGGTCGCGAACTGGTTCGAGGCATCAAGCGACTGCGAGAAACCGGTTAAGTAGGTCGTGGCCGCCGGGCTGATTCCGAGATCTCCTACGATGGTCGTCGCCCCAGTCGTCGAGATTCCCGTTTTTGCCAGAAGGACGAAATCTCCGGCTGTCCTTAGGTTTACTGGAGCCGGGCTGGCCGTCTCCAGGGCACTGGTCGTAAAGGTCCACACATAGGCAGCGGCAAGCGCATTGCCTTCCATGTCTTGGGCTCCGGTCGTGATCGTGGCCGTGTAGACCGTGTTGTTTGCCAGATTGGCCGACGGTGTGAAAATCACGGTGGTTCCGGCGGGATTCAAAGTGACGGTGCCGGCGGCGGCGGTCGTTCCGACTACGGTGAAGCTCGTCGAGGTGATCGTCGCGGGGTTCATCGCCTCGCTGAAGGTGGCTGTTATGTATCCGTTGATTGGTACAGCTACGGATGTAGTAAGGGGAATCACTGAAGTCACGGTGGGGGCTGTCGTGTCCCCGACCACGGGCTGTGCGCAACTGGTAATGATCCCGACGGAGAGCATGGTTAAAAAGCCTATTAGGATAAATTTTTTCATGAGTTTTTTCTCCTCATTGAAACGCTTTGCGGCTATGTAGCTGTAGATGGCCATACCCTTGGCGTCATCGGCAGGTACTTTAGGATGATACTCAGGCGCGGAGTAGTGCTTGCCTCCATTCAGAATCCGCACCAATCAAGAAATTTATTGGGATGAGGTATATTCGTAATGCTTTGTATTAAGACAAATTGCAGGTCTTTAAATCTGTCCCAAAAAGTCTTTGTCGTTGTAGCAATACGGCTCGGAGGCATAGCCAAGCTCGATCACTCTTGGGGTTTCGCAGACATTCCCTACACCCCGATTGCCATCACCTGAAGGTCTTTCGCTGACAGAACGGTTCATAGTCGATTTTTCTATTTTTCCCGAATTCTCGTTCACACAGACATCCTTACCGGAAGATCGAGGGCTTCTAGAGTGTAGCCGCCCCACGTCGCCTTCCTGTAAGTATAAGGTACGCGATCTTCCCGGAACCATCTGTGCGACAGGACACATAGTCATACACCTTCCTCTGGGGGATCTTTTATGCGGTATATGAATGCAATATTGACAAGGGTCCCCCAATTGATAGAATCAACGGTGCATCATCACGTGTGGAAGGAGGTGCAAATGGCTATCCTGAACAGTCCGCCTTACCCGCCTAATCCGCGGCAGAATCACCTGCTTGCGGCCCTTCCCGGCGACGAATACGAGAGCCTGCTTCCCCATCTCGAACGCGTTCACTTGCCTCTCGGGCAAATTTTAACCGAGTCCGGGGATTTATCGAATTTTATCTATTTCCCCACGACGGCGATCGTGTCTTTGCTGAATGTGCTCGAGAACGGCTCAACCGCGGAAATTTCCGTAGTCGGCCGCGAGGGCGTCGTAGGTATAGCCCTTTTCATGGGCGGGGCGTCAATGCTGAGCCGCGCATTGGTCCAGAGCGAAGGTTCCGCGTATCGCATGCGCGGCGATCTGCTCAAGCAGGAATTCAACCGCGATCCGGCCATGCAGCATCTTTTCATGCGGTATATCATGGCTCTGCTAGCCCAGATGGCCCAGACCGCCATCTGCAACCGACACCACAGCATCGACCAGCAGCTCTGCCGTTGGCTTCTTCTGAGTGTTGATCGACTGTCGGGGAATGTGCTCAATATGACCCAGGAGCTGATCGCAGATATGTTGGGGGTTCGGCGTGAGGGCGTGACCGAAGCCGCTGGGAAACTCCAGGATGCAGGCTTGATAAGCTACAGCCGAGGATGCCTTAGCATTCTGGACAGACCAGGTCTGGAGGCACGCGTATGCGAATGCTACAAGGTAGTAAGGGAAGAGTTTCTCCGCCTCCTTCCCGATGTAATCGCCGTTTGAACAGTCTCATTCCTTTCCTAGGGTAAAATAGAATACAGTCCTTTTCCCCATAATACTTTCTGCCCACACATGTCCGTTATGGCGATTTATTATCCGCTGCACGGTCGCCAGGCCGATACCAATGCCGGGAAATTCTTTCTCGCTATGCAGGCGCTGAAACGCTCCAAACAACTTGTCGGCGTAGGCCATATCGAAACCCGCGCCATCATCACGCACAAAATAAACTTCGCTCCCATCAGTTTGCAGCGTAGCGCCGAATTCAATGTTCGCAGTGGCATGACGGGAAGTATACTTCCAGGCATTGCCAAATAGATTTTCCAGTACGCTGCGCAGCAACAGGGCATCTCCATGACCAAGTATGCCATCAGCTATGGTAAACGTAACCTGGCGGTCAGGTTGGCTTTGCAGCAGTTCAGTGGTTATGAGATGAGCCATGGCGCTCAGATCCACGGTATTCCGTTCAAGAGGCTGGCGAGAGAGGCGAGACAAGTCCAAGAGTGCACTGATAAGATTTTCCATCCGTTGTGTGGAAGTACGGATTTTCTCGATCAGTTCGCCGCTCCCGGTACTCTGTGTGCGACTGATATCTTCCTTCAAAGCTTCCGTGTAGGACATGATGTGTCGCAGAGGCACGCGTAAATCATGGGACACCGAATAACTGAAGGCTTCAAGTTCCTTATTGAGGGCTTCGAGCTGGTGCGTGCGTTCCAGTACACGTTGTTCCAGTTCCGCATTGAGTTTGCTGATTTCTTTTTCGTCCAGCACATGCCGGGATATGTCACGTATGTTGCATTGGGCAACTTTCATATCATTGACAGTATAGGTGTTGCTGACGAATTCGACGGAAATCGTTTTCCCGCTGCTTGTTTCAAGGGGCAGGTTTTCGTAACGGATGTATCCTTTGTTTTGCAGTTCCGCAAAAGCCATTTTTGATTCTTCTTCGTCATGGAAGAAACCGAGGTCCCAGAGCATCTTTCCCAGAAGATTATCTTTGGAATAGCCCATTATCCTGATAAGAAATGGGTTCACGTCGAGTATCTGGCCTGTTTCCGCGTCGAGTATCAACATCCCATCCTCGGCGGTTTCAAAGAGCCTTCGGTAACGGGTTTCCGAGCGTTTCAGGGCACTCTCTATACGTTGAATTTCTTTACGTAATTTTACTTCATGCAGCTCACGTTCAATTGCCGGTACCAATCGTGGCAATTCCTGTTTTGTTATGTAGTCTTTTGCTCCATCTCTCATAAGCGAGACAGCCAGATTGAGGTCTATCTCTCCCGAAACGATGATAAATGGCACGAGCGGGCGCACTTGTGTGGCCAGCTTCAATGCCGCAGGCGAGTTGAAATGCGGCATGGCATGGTCGGAAACAATCACATCCCAGTTCTGATGCTCCAATGCGCTGAGCATTTTGTCTGAAGAATCCACGACTTCCGAAATGGCATCATAGCCGCCGCTATGCAGGGCTCTTATAATGAGGTCGGCATCATCTTCGGAATCATCAACTATCAGAATGCGAAGGGGCTGGTTCATAAATTTTCCTTAATGGAACGACAACAATGCACTATAGTGCACAAAAGTTAAGCATACAAGTAAATATAGTATAATATATATAATAGTGCGTTTTAATTAACCCTATGCGTTATATTATGCCATATGCGGCATATTCCATTAATTGGATTCTGCGACTTGCTCTTGATATAGTCTGTTCGCTAGCGCACATAACGTGTTCACCAACTGTGGTATCTGGAAACGATAAATGTAAAAAAGAGTCAGGCTAGCTGCCGAATGCCAAAAAGCAGGAATCATGTTCCTTGGGGGAAATACCCTCCAAGGACTTTACCCCCCAAAGGGTAGCCACCCCCAGCGTATCGGCGTAAC
>JAPLSO010000051.1:150198-234197 GCA_026398595.1 Spirochaetota bacterium
GTCTCCTTTTCTATAGTACATTCCGTATCTTTGCGGTTCCAGGTAACGATCATTGAATTTTACGATTTCGTGAAAGCCGCCATCGGTATTTTGGATGCACACGGAGCTCGCGGTTTCGCCGAGTCGGTAAATGAGATCGATCGCGAAGTCCTCGCAATCGCCGCTCCCTCTCGCTTCAAATTCCATGGTGCTTTCCCAATACTCGCCGAAGTCATAGATGTATTTATAGGAGGACACCTCTCTCCAAGCTCGATTAAAGGCTTCTTCCTTATATAAGTAATTCTTAATATTAAATGCGAAAGGCGAACAGCCTTCGAGTAGGACTCCGACAACTGCAGCAGCAAGTAGCGTCTTTTTCAAAGCATGCTCCTATGCATTCTTGCCAGGATGCCTTGGGTGTGCTTTTAAAATAGAACAATGACCTAATAATGCAGCGAACGGTGTTTGTCAAATTAATTCTCAATAAACATGTATTTATTGCCGGATCGGGTGTCGGCGGCGCTTGTCCAGCGAACTATAGAAATAGGACGGTTGGATTCAATATTGTATTCACTTTTTCGCATATAACACTTTAGAACTGATGAACAGGGGAAAAAAAGGAAGAAGAGCGGACCAAGACTACGCTCAGATTTGCCGTGGTTATGGGCATCGCCGCGACTATGGGGCTGGTTAGGGGAATTCTGTATGCTCCCAAGTCGGGGTAAGAAACTCTGGAAGCGTTGAAGAAAAAGGCAGCGAATACGATAGGGGTCGTAAGGGAGAAAGTCAGAACCAAGGCGGAAGTACTGAAGGCCAAGACCCATCGCGCCGTAAAGGAACTGCAGAACACGACAAGTCCCAAGACTGCGACAGGCAAGAAAAAAAGCTAGGAGGGGAAGACCATGCTCATACAATTCACCTTACAGGATTTGATGATCTTCCTCGTGTGCGCTGTGGGAATAGTAGCAGGCGCTATTATGCTTCTGATCCTCTGGAATATCCAGAAAAATAGTGGGAATCTTCAAGCCCTTGATAGAAAAAAATCAGGAATCCATTAAAAATCCTTTAAGACAATGCCGGTAATAATCGGCGATATGGAACAGATCGGCGGCAATCTCAGGGATACGACGGACAAGCTCCGGGTATCGCTGCCTCTAGTTATCCAGGAAGTCGATCGCGTAACCGACAAAGCTCACGGAAGCCTCATGTTGGCAGGAGACGTGATGGAGAAAATGGGTTCTGGAATTAACGAGACCGTCACCGCCTACAAAAAAACAGCACAGGCTATTTTCATCCCTTCGAAGAATTGATGCAACCGATATACCGCTCGCTGACCTCAGATAAATAAGGGCCTCAAGCCGCCGCCTTTGTCTTTCCGCCTTGCGTCAATTGTGCAAGCTTCGTGAGCCTACTCAGGAAGACCAGGGCTTGTTCATATTATAGCGGAAGAGTATCTCGAGCTTGTCCCTGATGGCCTCAGTGGGCAGGACGAGAGTGATGGCCCTGTTTTGTCTGAAGTCTGTGCTGGAGGGCGTGCCCACGACCCTGCGTTCGAGAAAGAGTTCAACGCCCCTGTCCCTGATTGCCTCCATGTCTCCTGCGAGGCTTCCCCTTGTATCTCTCCTCGCCACGAGGACAGAATGGACGTAATCGACCCCCGACAGGGCTGCCTGCTTCCTCCACACCGAAAGGTCGGCGTCTATATATTTCGCCGCTATGGGAAGGACGTCCGAGCCTATTAGGTGGGTCAGCTCGAGCCTCAACCCCGAGTGCATGGCAATAAGACGTTGGACAATCTCTATCGTGTCTGCGTTCGCCCCTATGTCGAGGGGAAGGATGAAGGGCTCGAAGAGACCGGCAAGTTGGGCCTTCGCTATCTGGTAGCGAAAAGGATAGTCTGTCTTGCTGGGCTTGTCGGAATTGGAGGAACCCTCGGGCACGACGATGACGATGTCCGAATGGTTTTCTTTCGATGCCAGGAGGCGGAGCGCTATCGCGAGATGAGTAAGCTGGAAGGGATCGAAGCTGCCTATATAGACGGCTATCCGTGCGACGCCTCCCGGGTAGCGAAGGATCTTGGGGTAGTCTCTTGTATCCAAGGCCTGGATGAGACCTGCCTTGGCCTTCTCGTCAATGTGGTTGAGCGACTCGACGATGATCGTCTCGTAATACGCATAGTCGGCGATTTCTTCCTTGCCCAGATAGCCTAGGAGGGGAAGGGATTCGAAGATCCTCTTCAGCCTCCGTGCCAGAAGGTTGACTTTCGGGTTGGAAAACTTGGCGGGCCACGGACAGGGAAAATTCGAGGCCCTCGTATGCTCACCGGCCTCGTCTCCGACTCGTTCCATTACAACAGTATTCCGCAAGGTCGACGTTTTGGCAACAAATATCGGTCCTTTGTTTTAGAATATTTATTAGCTCTGTTTTCGACGTGCAGTGGTTTAGTTGTTGAAACTCTATGACAATGTCCCCTTGGTAGAATAGCAGCCAGGAGCGAACATGGCTGGGAAATTACCGATCGGACAGAAAGAGCTCATACGGGCGAAGGTGATGTTTGACAGTCGCCAGCCTGTTCAATTAGGATAGCTTGATCATGAAGATCGCCGCCGATCTGCACATCCATTCGACGCTGTCGCCCTGCGGTTCGTTGGAGAGTACGCCCCGGGCCATTGTCGAGTGGGCGCTTGAGCGACACCTCGACATGATAGCGGTCACGGACCACAACAGCGTCGAGAACGCCTTGCATGCCTCGGCGTACGGTGCCCTGCGGGGGCTGTCGGTGATTTGCGGCATGGAAGCGCAGACAAGCGAGGACGTGCATCTGCTCTGTTTGCTGCCCAACCCGCGGGCGGCGGAAGCGTTTTACAGCCGGGCTTATCCCTTCCTGCCGGATGTGGCAAACAATCCAGACTATTTCGGCGACCAGGTGGTGGTAGACATCGACGATACCATCGTGCGAGTCGAAGCGAAGCTGTTGCTGAACAGCCTGGACCTGTCGATAGGCGCTTTGGAAGACCTTGTACTCGAATTCGGCGGGTTCATCATTCCGTCGCACGTCGAAAGTCCTCATTCCAGCCTGCTTGCCAACCTCGGCTTTCTGCCGCCCGAGCTGGTGGACTGTCCGCTCGAGATTTCGTATTGCACGTCATTCTCCGCGGCGATTGCTGCTCATCCCGAGCTTGCAGGCCGCCGTCTGCTGTGCAACTCCGATGCCCACTTTCTGGCCGACATAGGACGGGTGTATACTGTCTACGATGTTGACGAGGCAACGCTTGCCTCGGTTTACCAGGCCGCACAATCGGGCCGATACCACGTTGTACGCAAGGAAGGTTGAACTCATGGTCAGGGACATCTGCTTCCATATCGTCGACCTGGTGCAGAACTCGGTCACCGCAGGTGCGCACACGGTAACAGTGAGCCTGCGCGATTCATCCATTTCCGACGAAATAATGCTGAGCGTTCAGGACGACGGCCGGGGCATGGATGCACAGACGGCAGCCAGTGCCCGCGATCCGTTCTACACCAGCAAGGGATTCAAAAAGGTAGGATTGGGCCTGCCCCTGCTCGAGGCCACCAGTTGCGCCTGCCACGGCGATTTCGAACTGGAGAGCCAGCCGGGCAGCGGCACCACGGTGCAGGCGCGACTCGAAAAGAGCCACTGGGATTGCCCGCCGCTGGGTGACATTTCCGATACAATGCTTGAATTGCTGGTGACCCTTGAAGATGTCAACCTGAAGTTCAGGTACTGCAGCGATCATGGTGAATTCGCCATTTCAAGCGCGGAGGTCCGCGAGCAAGCTGGAGGCCTGCACCTGTCGCATCCCGAGGTCTACTCTTTCCTGCGTGATTTTTTCGCCGCCAACCTGCGTCCTCTGCTTGGCTGACGCGCTGGGCATTCCCTACGCCGGCGGCGTAGCGGGGCCTGGAAGGTAGTAAATCATTTCGACCTGCGTACCGACGTTCTTCTCGGACAAGATGACCAGCTTGTCGCTGAAGCGTTTCATGTTGGTAATACCCATGCCGGCACCGAAACCCAGCTCGCGTATGTAATCGGGTGCGGTGGAGTATCCCTCCTTCATGGCCATTTCCATGTTGTCGATGCCGACACCGTTGTCGAGCACCCGCACCATGACCATGTCATCGTGAAGGAAACAATAAATGTCGCCGGATCCATGTGAATGTATGATGACATTGGTTTCGGCCTCGTATGCTGCTACTCCCGCGCGTCGGATTATTTCAGATGAATACCCCTTGTTCGCGAGGAAGGTCTTGAGCAACACCGCGCCGGTACCCGCGGCGTCGAAATCGCTGGTGTCGATATTGTAGTGGAACTCCGCGGTGTCCATCGTCAGCTTCTTGCCGGTGATTATGGAATATTCAGAATTGAGCGTGGAAATGCGCTTCTGGTCATGCACGTAGATGAGGTTGAATTTTTCAAGCACACCATCGAGGATATCCTCGCGGCTGATTATGCCGCAGAGTACGTTGTTATCGTCAACTACGGGAAACCGGCCATAGTGATGCTTTTCGAAAGTGTTGACGATGCTGGCCAGGTGATCGTCGAGGTGAATCGTCACCACGTTGCGCGTCATCATGTTGCGGATTGGCTCGCTCAGGCGGTTGAACTCGAGAGCGTGAATGATGTCCTCGACAGTGACTATTCCAATCAGATGGCAGGACGCATCAACCACGGGGATGCCGGAAATCCGCTTGATATTCATCATCTCCTTGGCGTGGGACATCTTCTTGTCGGGCGGCAAGGACGTCACCATGGCAGTCATGATATCGGCGGCGCGGATATCTTCGAAAAGGTTTGCATACCTTGCCAGATCAACCTTATCGTTCATCGATACCCTGCAGGCCGGCGGCCCGAAGTTTTCCGCAGGAGGTGTACATGTAGCTTTTAGTTCGCAACACGAGGAAGTTGCTCAGGAGTGCAAGATTGATGGTTTCCGGGGGAATATCCTTGCCACGTACGAATACCAGTCCTAGCACTTCCGAAACCAGGGCGGTGCGGACCACCTGGGGGTGGACGTAACCGGTGAGCACCAGCTGGTTAGGACCGCAGAGGGACAGTATGTCGCTCATCATATCGGCGGCGCCTCCGCACTTGACCTCGACGTCAAGCTTGTCCTCGCCGGAAAGGACTTCGGCGTCCAGCAACCTGACGACATCCCGAACCAGCATGCTATAGCTCCGTATTCGGCGTTGGCAATCGCGTGCGTGCGGTTACCGTGCCGAGCGAAAAACTGCGGCACATCCTAATTCTCACGATAGATATCCTTCTCGTACTCGGTTTCCATACGCAGCTTGTGCTTTGCCTCTTCCTGGGCGAGCGCAAGGAACAGGGTTTGTATGTCACCGTTTCCACTGATGGCAGCCAGGTCGCTGTACAGCTTGAAGGAAGCTTTTTCGCGGCGCATGGCAATTATCAGCGCTTCCTGATAGTCCATATCAGGAGTCGGAACGATGTCAACCATATAGTCCACTATCTTCAGGTCGGTGACCTTGGCCGCAGCGGGCTGGAAGGTACTGCCTTTCTTGACGCGTTCAAGTTTTTCCTTGTGCTTCTGCTCCTCGGCCGCGAAGGCGAGAAAAAGCTGCTTTAGATGCTCAGGCTCGAGCTTGCCGGCCCATTCCACATAGAAATCGTGCGCCTCGGCTTCCTTCTCAATGGCGAACTCGAGGATATTGTCCACCGACTCAAAATTGGCGAGCGGCTGCATGGGTTTGCCACAGCATATCAGCTGTCCCCTGCCCTCCTGAATCACCTTTATGATGCGCGCGCAATCGGAGCATTTAAAAAAGTCGGTCATATGCACCCCCAACTGGAAATAAAGTGTAGCATGTCGTATGCCAATGGGCAATTATAATCCTGATGATTGGATGCTTCTTTTTCGATATATATTTCTTGACAGAATTGCATTCCCGCCATATCGTAAAACATCATTGATACCGATTCCAGCTATATCTCATTGATGCCATTACTCATACGCCAAGAGATTAAATAGATTTTACTTGGGAGTTGATAGTCATGGTGGTAAGCGAAGTAGCGGAAAAACTGGGACTACGCGTCCTGGCCAGAGGGAGCGATAGGCCCGTGAGCGGCGGATATGTCGCCGACCTCCTTTCAGACGTCATTGCGAACGCCGCCGAAGGTTGCATCTGGATCACCGTCCAACAACACCTCAACATCATCGCCGTCGCGCAGTTGAAAAAAGTCGCCGCCATCCTACTACCGCATGGAAACCTCCCCGAGGCGAGCGTACTCGAACGGGCCGGGAAGGAAGGCATCTTCATGCTTCAGGGGGATTCAGACGCGTTCGTACTCTGCGGCCGGCTCTTCAACCTGCTTAGCACATCAACCTGACCATGAATCATCACGGCCAATACCCATAAACGATAGGAGATATTCATGGAAACAGAGCAAATTCATATTCCTGACAATGCTGAGTACCGGGAGCTGAAGCTGTTCATCAATGAGAACAGCAAGACACCCGGCCCTTTGATCCAGGTCTTGCACCGTGCCCAGAAGATATTCGGCTACCTTCCACCTGAGGTCCAGCATTTCATCGCCCGCGAATTGAACCTTCCCCACGCCGAAGTATACGGCGTCGTCACCTTCTATAATTTCTTCCGTACCGAGCCTATCGGCGAACACATCGTCAACGTCTGCCTGGGCACCGCCTGCCACGTCAAGGGAGCCTCAGAGATACTCAAGGCCCTGGAGAAGGAACTGGGCATTCGCGTGGGTGGTACTACACCCGATCGCTTCCTGACCCTGTCGACGGCTCGATGCTTCGGAGCCTGCGGCCTTGCTCCTGTCATGATGATCGATGAAGAGGTGTACGGCCGTCTCAATCCGCAAAAATCCATCCAGATCCTGAGGGAGCTGCGCAAAGAAAGAATCAGCGATTATTTGACAGAAGGAGGTCAGCATGAAAATTGAAGATCTGCGCAAGATACGGGAAAAGACTGAGAAGGAAATGGTACTGCGCGACGGCAAGGCGCGCATCAAGGTGGTGGTGGGCATGGGCACCAGCGGCATCGCTGCAGGGGCCCGCGAAACCCTGAAAACGTTGCTGGACGAGGTGGCCAAGCGCGAATTGCATGACATCATCGTCAGCCAGGCCGGAGAACGTGGCTTGAGCTCCTCCGAGCCGATAGTCACCATCTACGAGGCTGGCAAACCCACGATAGTTTACGGCAACGTCTCCATCGACATCGCCCGCAAGATCGTGGCCGCGCACTTGGTCAACGGCAACCCCGTTTCCGACAGCGTCATCGAAGTCAACAGCTAAAGGCGAGGCGTCATGAACAAACGTCTGGATGTCCTAATATGCGGTGGAGGCGCCTGCATCTCCTCGCAGAGTCACGAATTCAAGAAGCACCTGCTAGAGGCGATCGAGGAAAAGGGCCTGACCAAGGAAGTCAACGTCGTCGAGACAGGTTGCATGGGTCCCTGCGAACTTGGACCGGTCATGGTCGTCTATCCCGACGGCTCCTTCTACATCAATTTGAAGGGAAACGATGCGGCACGAATCGTCGAGGAACATTTCCTGAAAGGAAGGCCGGTAAATGACCTGCTTTGGATGGCTCCCGAAGCGCGCAAAATCGTCGAGCAGAAAAAGCAGATTCCGTTCTTCGAGAAGCAGAAGAAGATAGTACTTGCCAACTGCGGCAAGATAGACCCCGAGAACATCGAGGAGTACATCAGCCAGCGTGGCTACGAGGCGCTGGGCACGGTGCTCACCACGATGACCCCGGTCGAGGTAGTCGCCACCGTAGAGAAGTCCGGTCTGCGCGGCCGCGGCGGCGCCGGTTTCCCTACAGGCCTCAAGTGGAAGCTGACGCTCCAGAACGAGAGCGACCAGAAATTCGTCATCTGCAACGCCGACGAGGGCGACCCTGGCGCATTCATGGATCGCGCCGTGCTGGAGGGCGACCCGCACACGGTGATCGAGGGCATGGCCATCGCCGGTTACGCTATCGGCGCCAACAAGGGCTACGTCTACGTGCGCGCCGAGTACCCACTGGCCGTCGCACGGCTCAAGGTCGCCATCAAGCAGGCACACGACATGGGCCTGCTCGGAAAGCACATCTTCGAAACCGACTTCGACTTCGACATCGAGATGCGCATGGGCGCGGGCGCTTTCGTCTGTGGCGAAGAGACGGCACTCATCGCCTCCGTGGAGGGCAAGCGGGGGCAACCCCGGCCCAAACCTCCATTCCCGGCGCTGCGCGGCCTGTGGGGCAAACCTACGGTCATCAACAACGTCGAGACCCTGGCGACGATACGCCATATCTTCAATAACGGCGTCGAATGGTTCACCTCCATCGGCACCGAGAAAAGCAAGGGCACCAAAGTCTTCGCCCTTTCGGGCAATGTGGTCAACACTGGCCTGGTCGAGGTGCCTATGGGCATCACCCTGGGTGAACTGGTCTTCGACATAGGCGGCGGCATCCCGAACGGCAAGGCCTTCAAGGCTGTCCAGACCGGGGGCCCTTCGGGAGGCTGTATCCCGGCCAAGTATCTGAATACACCTATCGACTACGAATCACTCAAGGCGCTCGGCACGATCATGGGTTCGGGCGGCTTGATCGTCCTCGACGAGGATATCTGCATGGTCAACATGGCCAAGTACTTCCTGGAGTTCACACTCGAGGAGTCATGCGGCCAGTGCGTACCATGCCGCATCGGCCTAAAGCACATGCACGCACTGCTCGAGAAAATCACCCTCGGCGAAGGCACGATGGCCGATCTGGATCAGCTTGAGTCGCTGGCCTACACGGTACGCGCCACGTCGCTCTGCGGCCTCGGCCAGGGGGCTCCCAACCCGGTCATCTCCACGCTAATGTACTTCAAGCATGAGTACCTCGAGCATATACAAAATAAAAAATGCTCGGCCGGCACCTGCGCCGCGCTCTACAATGCGCCTTGTGAAAACGCCTGCCCGTCCAACGTCGACGCGGCCGCATACATTTCCTATATGGGTGACGGCAGGCTGATGGAAGCCTACTTCAGGCACATGGAACACAATCCTTTCCCGATTGTCTGCGCACGGGTCTGTCCCGCTTTCTGCGAGAAGAAATGCGCACGCGGCAAATACGACGAGGCTATTGCCATCCGCGAGGTCAAGCGCTTGTTCGCAGATTGGGCCATCGACCAGGGCATGGGTTTCACCCCGCCCAAAAAGCCGAAGAAGGAGCGGGTAGCCATCGTAGGCGCCGGTCCCGCCGGTCTGTCCTGCGCTTTCTACCTTACTCGGCTCGGCTACCTGCCGGTGGTCTACGAAGCCCTGCCGGTTGCAGGCGGCATGATGAAAGTGGGCATCCCCGATTACCGCCTTCCCAAAGACAAGCTTGAAGCCGAAATATCCGTCATAGAGCGCGCCGGAGTGGAGATACACCTCGGGTCGCCCGTCTCCTCAATCGAAGCGCTTATGGACCAGGGTTTCAAGGCCGTCTTCGTCGGGACCGGAGCCCATCAGGCCCTGCCCCTCAACGTCGAAGGCGCAGATTTACCAGGAGTTATCAGCGGCATAGATTTCCTGCGCCAGGTCAACCTCGGTCAACTGCTGGATGTGGGCGACGACGTGGTGGTAGTCGGCGGCGGTTCCACGGCAATGGACGCCGCACGCTCCGCGAAACGCCTCGGCGCTCACAATGTGCGCATCGTCTACCGCCGCACCCGTACCGAGATGCCCGCCCAGCTCGATGAGGTGGTCGATGCCGAGGCGGAGGGGATCGAGATGGATTTCCTGGCCAATCCGCTACGTGTCGTCGAGAGCGGCGGAAAGGTCAGCGGTGTACGCTGTATCAAGACCAAGCTTGGCGACTTTGACGATTCAGGCCGACGCCGGCCGATTCCGGTGGATGGCAGCGAGTACAACATCCGCGCCAACCTGATCATCCCCTGTCTGGGCCAGAGACTCAGCCTCGGCCTGACCGGTGGCAAGATCAACCTGGACCATCGCGGCCACATAGCCGTTGATGCACAGACAGGAGCCACGAACGTTCCGGGCGTATTCGCCGGCGGCGACGCCATCAATCCTTCCACGGTCATAGAGAGCGTTGCACAGGGTCGCCTGGCGGCCGTCAACATCGACAAGTACCTGGGCTACGAGGGGCGCCTGTTCGACCACGAACGCAAACCGGTGCTGGTATCCTACGACGAGGAGTCATACCTGAAACCGCTGCCGCGCCGCAAACCGCACCTGGAACGTGCCGAAAGCCGTATTGCCAAAATGGCCATGGAGGTCAATCGCGGCCTCTCCCTAGACGAAGCCGTCGAGGAGGCGCGCCGCTGCCTGCACTGCGACCGCAACCAACCGGCGGCGCTGGCGGCGACCGAAGAAAAGGCGCCGCGGATCGAGGCCATGCTGTGAGGAACGACATGAACACGCAAGAGATCCTGCAAAAATACGAGAAGAGCGCGGACAACCTGCTGGGCCTGCTGCACGACCTGCAGGATGCGCACGAACGGCACTACCTGAGCGCCGACAGCCTGAGCGCCGCGGCCGGGTACCTGGGCCTGCCGGCCAGCTACGTATACGGCGTGGCCACGTTCTATACCATGTTCAGCCTCGAGCCGCGCGGGCGCTACATCGTACGCGTCTGTCAATCCCCGCCATGCCACCTGCTCGGCTCGACCGACATCTCCAAGGAGCTGATCAAGGTACTGGGCATCCGTTTCGGCGAGACCACCGCCGATGGCCTGTTCACCCTGGAAATGGCCTCCTGCCTCGGCGTATGCGGCGTTGCCCCGGCCATGATGATTAACGGCGAGGTCTACGGCAACCTGACGGTGCCGCGCATCGAAGAGATCATCGAAGACCTTAGGAGGGTAAAATGAGCATCTACCGCACCCATATCCTGGTGCCGGTGGACGAGGGTACCGTCCAAGCCGGAGTGTTCGAAGTCAAGAGGAAACTGGAGCAGGAGGTCTTCGAAAAGGGCCTGGAAAAGGAAGTGAAGGTCGTCGAATCCGGCACGGTCGGCATACTGGGCAAGGGCGTCATCCTGGTGGTCTACCCAGAGCGAATTTATTATACCAACGTGCGCCCGGGCGATGTCGCCCTGATCGTAAGCGAGCATTTGCTTAAGGGGCGAATCCCCCCGAGTCTGAAGCACTCCGTCCTGGACATCCAAGGCGGCCTGAAATCCCTGTATAGCACCGGGCTGACCCGGCAGCAGAAGCGGGTGGTGCTCGACAAGTCATGGAAGATCGCCCCCGGCGACATCCGCGAGGTGTTGGCATCGGGCGGCTACAGCGCCCTTGAAAAGATACTCGTCGAGAGGGTCACTCCCGAAGCGGTCATAAACGAGATCAAGAAGTCGGGACTACGCGGCCGCGGCGGCGCGGGCTTCCCCACCGGGCTAAAATGGGAAGCCACGCGTAACGCGTCAGGCGATCAGAAGTACGTCATTTGCAACGCTGACGAGGGCGAACCGGGCACTTTCAAGGACCGCCTTATCCTGGAAGGCGATCCGCACAAGCTGATAGAGGCCATGGTCATCGCCGGGTATGCGATTGGCGCTACCAAAGGCTTCGTCTATATCCGCGGTGAATACAGGCTATCGATCGAGCGGATGCAGAAGGCCATCGACCAGGCCCGCGAGTACAGCCTCATCGGCCGTAATGTGCTGGAGACGGGCTTCGCCTTCGACCTGGAAATCAAGAAAGGGGCCGGCGCCTATATATGCGGCGACGAGACGGCCTTGATTGAGTCGCTTGAAGGAAAACGTGGCAATCCCCGCATCAAGCCACCCTACCCGGTGACCAACGGTCTGTGGCAGAAGCCGACCGCGGTCAACAACGTCGAGACACTCGCCAACGTGCCCTCGATCATCGTGCAGGGCAGCGAGTGGTTCCGCAAGATAGGCACCGAAAAGTCGAGCGGCACGAAGGTGTTCACCATACTCGGACACGTCGAATTCCCCGGCCTCATAGAGGTGGAGATGGGCACTCCTCTGCGTGAGATAATCTTCTCGTACGGCGGCGGAATATCCGGCGGCAAGAAATTCAAGGCCGCGTTGCTAGGCGGGGCATCGGGCGTTTTCCTTCCCGAGAGACTTCTCGACGTGCACATGGATTTCGAGAGCCTGAAGGAGAACAAGGCCGTGCTCGGTTCGGGCGCCGTGCTGGTGATGAACGAGGACACCTCGATCGTCGACATACTCTTCTCGATCCTGAAGTTCTACGCCCACGAATCCTGCGGACGGTGCGCGCCGTGCCGCATTGGGTGCCGTCAGTTGCTGAACCTGGCCTGGAAGCTGCGCCAGGGCAAGGGCTTGCCCGAGGACATCGGCACCATGCTGCGCCTGGCCGAGGTGATGTTAAGCTCCTCGCTCTGCCCGATGGGTCAATCGGTGATCACGCCCGTCAAGAGCGCCATCGAGAATTTCCGCGACGAGTTCGACGCTTGTGTCAATAAGACGACTGAGGAAGCGAGGGTATGACCATGGACAACGCTAAAGTAAAGCTGTATATCGACGGTAAGGAAATCGAGGTGGACGCCGGGACCACCATACTGAAGGCGGCAAAGCAACTGGGAATCGAGATACCGACCCTCTGCTATCACCAGAACCTCAACCCGACAGCCTCCTGCGGCGTGTGCATTGTGGAGATCGAGGGCTCTCCGGCGTTGAAGCGTGCCTGTTGCACGCCCGTGGAGAAAGGCTGGAAGGTTGTGACGAACTCAAGACAACTGCGCAACCTGCGTAAGTCCCTGGTCGAGCTGATCCTCTCCGACCATGCCGTGGAGTGCCCGACCTGCGCCTCCAACAACAAATGCGAGCTTCAGAACCTGGCCAACTTCATGGGCGTCGAGCCTAACCGCTACGCCAAGGTGGTCGAGGATCAGCCCGCCGACCATTCCAGCGTGTCGATCTGGCGCGATCCGCGGAAATGCATCGCTTGCGGCCGTTGCGTGAATGTCTGCAGCGATATCCAGACCGTGAACGCCATCTCCATGGCCGACCGTGGCTTCGAGGTCAACATCAACACTTTCTTCAAGCAAGGGCTGGGCAACAGCTCCTGCGTCAATTGCGGACAGTGCACCGTCTTCTGCCCGACCGGCGCACTGCGCGAGCGGTCCGAGACCGAAGAGGTGTGGAACGCCATCCTCGACCCCAAAAAAATCGTCGTGGTCCAGGAAGCCCCCGCCATCCGCGTCTCCCTGGCCGAGGAGTTCGGCATGGAGATGGGCTCGGTGACGGTGGGAAAGATGTATGCCGCCCTCAAGAAGCTTGGCTTCGACTACGTCTTCGACACCAATTTCTCCGCCGACCTGACCATTATGGAGGAAGGCACCGAACTGATCGAGCGCGTCAAGTCAGGAGGCAAACTGCCGCTTATTACCTCCTGCTCGCCCGGCTGGATCAAGTTCATGGAGACCTATTTCGCGGACTTCAGCGAGTACACTTCTACATGCAAGTCGCCGCAGCAGATGTTCGGCGCTTTGGTCAAGACCTACTTTGCCAAGGAAAAGGGTCTCGACCCGGCCAACATCGTCTCCGTCTCGATCATGCCCTGCACGGCCAAGAAATTCGAAGCAAAACGCCCCGAGATGAACGATTCAGGGTTCCAGGACGTCGACTACGTACTGACCACGCGCGAACTGGTGCGCATGATCAAGGAAGCGCGCCTTGATTTCAAGAACCTCCCCGAGGAGCAGGCTAACGACATCATGGGCGCCTATACCGGCGCGGCTACCATTTTCGGCGCCACCGGCGGCGTCATGGAAGCGGCCATCCGCACCGCCTACTATATCCTGGTGGGCAAGTCGCTGGACAACCTGGACGTCAAGATCGTGCGCGGCATGGAAGGCATCAAGGAAGGCACCCTATCCATCCCCACCAAGGATTTGGGCAAGCTGGATGTGAAGGTTGCCGTGGCCCACGGCCTGGGCAACGCGCGCAAGCTCATGGACAAGGTGCGCAAGCAGATTGCGGAGACCGGCAAGAGCGAATACGCTTTCATAGAGATCATGGCCTGCCCAGGTGGCTGCGTCGGTGGCGGCGGTCAGCCGTACGGCTGCAGCATAGCCGACCGGGCCCGGCGCGGCGAGGGCCTGTACCGCGAGGACGCCGGAGCCGCCAAGCGCCAGTCGCACGAGAACCCCGAGGTGGCGCGCATCTACAAGAACTTCCTCGAGAAGCCCGGTTCGGCGATGTCCCACAAGCTCCTACACACGTGCTATTGGGAACGCTCCACCCAGAGCGGCTCCTGCTTGGAATTGATGACTCACAAGCATGAAACGCAGCACGTGAAATAATCTCTGGAATCGCTAAGAAAAAGGCCGGGCACTTCCCTCAGTGCACGGCCTTTTTCTTCGCCATTGCGCGCAAGTTGCCCAGTTATGAAACGCCTTATTATAGAAACGGGAATTATGATCATTGAGCCGCATGAGACGGGCGACATGATTGTGCCCCCGACTAACGTGCCTTGCTGCCGGAGGTACTGCCATACCCGGGGACTGCCATACCGTCGTCGATGACGTTTCTGGATGGCACGAATCTGCTCTACCAAGACGAGATTCTTCTCCGTCATGGATGATGGTTTTCGTTTTCACCATGCAGAGTGGCCCGACGAGCTCACCGCAAGAACTCTCGCCATCTTCTCAACTGGCTATTGCCGCATATGGTCAGTCATGAACCGGTCTGTCATTTCCGGTTTTCCTTCACGGAGAAGATAGCGATCACTTTTAGCAGGACGGCTGGACAAAGGGTCACCCTTCGGATACTAAGGAAGGGTGGCTATCAAAGCTGTTGGATTTGACCTGGATGGGACTCTCTACCCTGCGTGGAGGCTGTATGCACTATCCTGCGACCTTGCCCTGCGGCATCCAGGCTTGTACGTGGCCTACGGCCAGGCAAGACGGATACTGAGGAAGGCAGGAGAGGGAAAGCCCTTCCCTGAAGGCTGGAAGAAAAAGCAGGCAGCCTTCGTCGCCCTCCGCCTGGGCATCGACCCGGACCAAGCCTCGCAGAAGATCGACAGTTTCGTGTATGAGGCCATGGCGGAGCGCTTTGCCTTCCTCGCTCCCTATTCAGGCGTAGGCCCTTGCCTCCACAGGCTGGCCACATGCGGACTGAGGCTGGGCCTTCTCTCCGATCTCCCCCCAAAGGCCAAGCTCGAGGCGATGGGCCTCTCCAGTCGTTTCGAGACCGCCCTCTGCTCAGAGGACTATGGGATCCTGAAGCCTTCAGCCTTCCCCTTCCAGGCCCTTGCCGAAGCCCTTGGCTCGGCTCCCGACGAGATGGTCTATGTCGGCAATAAATACGGATACGACTGCGCTGGCGCTAAAGCCCTGGGCATGAGGACAGCCCTGTTCGGCAGGGGAGGAGGACCTCAGGCCGACTTTAGCTTCCGTTCCTGGGAAAAACTAGCCGACTGGATCCTCGATCAGGCCAGAAAAACCTGAGTCCAAGATTCCTCGCTTCCCGTATCAAAACTTCGTAACACTGCTCATTCCCTCCAGACATCCCCCACCAGAGGCTGGCTTTTGAGGAAATCCATGTCCTTGTCGAGGGCCGAGCAGGCGACATGAGCCCCCGCCCTGACGATAGCCTCTCCCCTGTCTCCTGAAAGAGGAATGTGGAAAATGAGGGAACAGGAACCATGGAGGGAGAAGACGGAATCTCTCAGGGCCAGGAGATCCTCCTCGCTATATTTCATCTCGACTGGAGGGCAAAGGCGCAGGTGGAGTTCCCGCCAGGACCGCTCCTTGAGGGTCGCGGGATCGAGCAGCTCCTTCACCTGGAAGGAGGGCTTGCCGCGGATGCCGTCGAAGTTGCCCTTGAAGCAGTACACCCTGTCCGCAGCCAACTGGGCTTGCAGTTGATCGAAGATTTCTGGAAAGAAGACGACGTCGATAGAGCCAGAGTAGTCCTCGAGCGTGCCGAAAGCCATCCTTCTTCCCTGTTTCGTCATGGACTGCTTGAAGTCCCGCATCAGGGCGACAACGATATATTCCTTGCCTTGGATAGCCCGTTCGAGGTGGGCGAGATCGAGGGTCGACGAGCGCTCCCATACCATCCTGTGCTCATCCATAGGGTGCCCGGTGAAGTAGAAACCCAGGAGAGCCTTTTCAAAGTCGAGGAGATCCTGCCTTACGTATTCCTCGGAATGTTCTATGGCGAAAGGCGGAAAAACAGTCTCGTCGCCCGAGTCGAAAAGGCTTCCCTGGCGGGAGGACTCGTACTCGATTTTATTGGCCGCCCAATCGAGAGCTTTCTCGAGGTTGAGGACCAGCTCTCTCCGGCGATGGCCCAGGGAATCGAAGCAGCCCGCGTTGATGAGGGATTCAAGGATCTTTTTATTGAGCCCCGCATTGTCCATCCTCGAAAGAAACTCCAGAAAATCCTTGAAAGGCCCCCTCGCCGTTCTCTGCTCCACGACAGCCTCGGCCACTCCCTGGCCTATGCCCTTTATACCCAGGAGACCGTAAACGATATCATTGGCTTCGACGCTGAACATGGCTTCGGAATAATTGATATCGGGAGGGAGCACTTTAATGCCCATGGTCCTCGCCTCGGCTATGTATTGGGTGAGCTTGTCCGTGTCGTTGATCTCGTTGGTGAGATTGGCGGCCATGAACTCGGCGGGATAGTTGGCCTTGAGGTAGGCGGTGCGATAGGCGATGACCGAGTAGGCCGCGGCGTGGGACTTGTTGAACCCATAGCCGGCGAAAGGTTCGAGGATGGTGAAGATCCGCTCCGCGTCTTCCTTGCTGTACCCGCGCCCGATGGCGCCCTTGATGAAGGGCTCGCGCTCCTTGTCGAGGATCTCTTTCTTCTTTTTACCCATCGCTCTCCTAAGGAGATCGGCTCTTCCCAGGGAATAACCCGCCACCTCCCTCGCCACCTGCATGACTTGTTCCTGGTAGACGATGACCCCATAGGTGCCTTTCAGGTACTTTTCGAGGGAAGGATGGGGATATTCGATGGGGATCTTGCCGTTCTTGGAATCGATGAATTGGTTGATGTTGTCTATCGGACCCGGTCTGTAGAGGGCGTTCAGGGCGATGAGATCCTCGATCGACCCGGGCTTGGCCTTTTTGAGGATGCCCTGCATGCCCGAAGATTCAAACTGGAATACGGAAGTACTTTTACCCTCTCCCAAAAGGCGGAATGTCTTGGCGTCATCCTCGGGGATATCGGATTCCCTGAGGTCTATATTGTGTTTTTTCAAGAGTTTCAACGTATTCTTGATCAGGGTGAGGGTCTTGAGCCCGAGGAAGTCCATCTTCACGAGGCCGCAGTCTTCCAGCCACTCCATCGTGTACTGGGTCGAGATGGACTCGGTCTTCGGATCCCTGTAAAGAGGCACGTAATCGGTCAGCTCCGACTTGCCGATGACGATGCCGGCGGCATGTATGGAGGAGTGCCGGTGGAGGTGCTCCAGCCTCGCCCCAATTTTAAAAAGTTCCTGATATCGGGGATCCGCGGCGAGTACGCCCAGTTTGGGCTCCATGCCGAAGGCTGTCTCGAGGGTCATCTTGGGATCTTCGGGGATGAGCTTGGCAATATTGTTGGCTTCCTCGAAGGGGATGTCCAGAGCCCTGGATACGTCCTTGATTACGGCCTTGGCCTTGAGGGTTCCAAAGGTGATGATCTGGCTCACCCTGTCCGTCCCGTACTTGCGCGTCACATAGTCGATCACATCGCCTCTGCCTTCGAAACAGAAATCCACATCGAAGTCGGGCATCGAGATCCGTTCGGGATTCAGAAAACGCTCAAAAAGGAGATCGTACTTGAGGGGATCGATATCCGTGATTCGCAGCGAGTAGGCGACAATGGAGCCCGCTCCCGATCCTCTGCCCGGCCCCACGGGGATATCGTGCTCCTTCGCCCAGTGGATGAAGTCCCAGACGATGAGGAAATAGCCGGTGAATCCCATCTTGATGATGATGGAAAGTTCGTATTCGGTCCTGTCCAGGATCTCCTGCCCGGCGTTGGGATAACGCTCGGCCAAACCCTTGAAGGTGAGATCCCTGATGTATGCTTCAGGGGACTCGAACTCTGCAGGTATTTCGTAGTCGGGGAGCATGGGACCGGGGAAGTCGATCTTGAGCTTGACCATCTCGTTGATCTTGAGGGTGTTGGAGAGAGCGTCGGGGGTTTCATGAAAGAGGGATTCCATCTCCTCGGCTGTCTTGAGGTAGAAGTGGTCGTTAGGGAAACGCATCCTCCCCGGATCAGCGCGTTTCCTATTCGTTCCGACGCACAGAAGGATGTCCTGGGCGACCGCGTCCTCCTTCTTGATGTAGTGCAAGTCGTTGGTCGCGATGAGGGAGATCCCCTGGCGTCGTGACAGGGCGATCAGCTCCTTATTGACCAGTTTCTGCTCCTCCAGTCCGTGATCCTGGAGTTCGAGATAGAAATGGTCCGGGCCGAAGAGTCCACGGTAATAAAGTGCCTTCCGCTCCGCGGCTTCGGTGCGACCCGCGAGGATAAGGGAGGGAATCTCCCCGGCGAGACAGGCACTGGAAATTATAAGGCCCTTGGAATGCACCGCGAGTATCTCATCGTCGATCCTGGGCTTATAGTAGAAGCCCTCGGTGTAGGCGAGGGAAGAAAGTTTTATCAGGTTTTTATAACCTTCATAGTCCTGAGCAAGGGCGATGAGGTGCCAGTACTTGTTACCGCTTTCGGTTTCGGAGTGCTCTTTTCGCGAGCCTGAAGCCATGTAGAACTCGCAGCCGATGATCGGGTTGAGCCCCTCCTCGATGCAGGCTTTATTGAAAGTGAGTGCGCCGAAGAGGTTGCCATGATCCGTGATAGCCAGACCGGGCATGCCGAGCCTTTTGGCCGTGGAGGCGAGCTCCTTGACCGGGGCGGCGCCGTCGAGAAGGGAAAAGTCAGTGTGGTTGTGGAGGTGGACGAACTCGGCCATAGGGGCAGTATAGCCTGGGAAAGGCGGCTTAGGGAACTTCGGGAATCCTCCATTCGGAATGAATTCGGGACAGAGAATCGTTCGCTCTCGCCGGCTTATGCGTAACCGATGAAGACAGCCAGTATGAGAAGACCCATGGTGAGGATGAAGGTCGCCGCCTGGAGAGCCCAGGTACGCTTGAACCAGGCAGGCCAGGAAAGGCCCGCCACGCCCAGGGCGATGAGGAGGACAGCATTGGTCGGATAGATCATATTTGAGAAACCATCGCCGAAGGCAAAGGCCTGGACGGCGATCTGGCGGGAAATACCGGCGAGGTCGGCGAGGGGCGCGAGAATGGGCATGAGGAGGAAGGCCTTGGCCGTGGCCGAGCCGATGAAGAAATTCATGCCTAGGACGAAGAGATAGATGAGGACTGCCGCTTTGTAGCCGCTCGAATGTCCGATGAGGCCGGCTGCCGCGTGAAGTATCGTGTCCATGATACCGCCGGAGACGATGATGTGTTTCACCGCCATGGCCATGAGGATTAGAACGACACCCGGCAATATCCCCCCTACTCCGGACAGAAAGGAGGATAGGCAGCGTTTGAAGTTAAGACCAGAGACCAAGCCCGACCCGAACCCGGAGATAAGGAATACCAGGGCGATAATGGGCATGGAGTAATCGGCGAGGCTTCGCGTCAGGGAAACGAAGAGGATGACCAGGACGAGGATGATCGTCGAGATTCCGAAGAAAAGGGCTCCCCGCTCGGGATGGGGAGGAGGGACAGATCCCACTTTATTTCTTTCACCCGCCGCCGATGCATCGGCGGCCGCCGCTTCCGCGGCCTTGTCAGCGGCAAGGTCCACTGGCTCTCCAATCCCCGCAGCTTTGGCCTCCGATCGCCTCGCCTGGGCCGAAAGCCAGAGATAATACAGTCCGAAAACAGAGATAAAGACGAGGACGCGGAAGCCCGCCCCGGAAAAGAGGGGAAGGCCCGAAAGCCGCTGGGCCGTCCCGATGCTGAAAGGGTTGGCTATGGCAGCCGAAAAGCCGAAGCCTGTCGCGAGAATGCTCATGCCCAGGCCCACGTAGATATCCCAGCCCAGCGAGGCGGCGAGGGCGATGGCGACGGGCACCAAGGGGATGGTCTCCTCGAAGATGCCGAGGAGGGCTCCTATGGTCATGAAGAAGAAAGTCACCGCCGCGAGAAGGAGATAGCGCCGGGAGGAGAACATCGTGGCAATGATGGCCACGGCCTCCTTCAAGGCCTTAGCCGCGTCGAGGATGGCGAAGGATCCCCCGACGATCATAATAAACAGGATAATGACGATAGCCTGAAGGCCGTCCTCTGAGAAGAGGACCTCGACGGGGGCGCTCAGCCATCTCCAGACAGGATACGTGGCTTTCTCTGTTTCGTGATAGGAGTCGGCCATGACTTGGAGGCCGGAGCTGCCCGGAACTCTCTCGTAGCATCCCGAGGGCACGAGGATGCCGAGCAGACCCGATCCAGCCATGAGGGCGAGTAGGACGAGAAAGCTTGTAAGAAAGGCCTTCTTGGATATCCGTATCCCTGCCCGTGCGTTTCCCATCTCGCCCTCCGTTTTCGGGTCCTGGCTTTGATTCCAGGCCATCGTTGACCTGGGCCCCATGCTATTCCATACTCAGCCGAAAAGGAAGGAAATCCCATGGAAGCCCAAAAGCCCCAGCCGGCCTACCCCGATCTGCCGCGCAAGCTGTCGGCCCTCATTCGCCTGCCGACCATATCGGCCTTTAAGCCCGAGGAAGAGAACGAACAAGCCTTTTCCGACCTGAAGGATAAGCTGGCTGAGCTTTTCCCCAAAGTCCACGCAACTATGGAAAAGGAAGAACCCTCGCCGCGAGCCCTGCTCTTTACGTGGAAGGGCATGGATCCAAGCCTCAAGCCAAGTCTCCTCTGTGCCCATTTCGACGTCGTTCCGGCCAAGGATGACAATACCTGGAAGCATGGTCCCTTTTCGGGCGACATAGCCGAGGACGCAGTCTGGGGCCGAGGGGCCCAGGACATCAAGGTTCTCCTCAGCTCCATTCTCGAGGCGGCGGAGACGTTGATCTTAGAAGGTTTTAAACCAAAACGGACCATCTATTTAGCTTTCGGCGGCGACGAGGAGGTCGGGGGCCTGCGGGGCGCTGGTGCGATCGGCGCCCTCCTCGCCTCAAAGGGAGTGAAAGCATCCTTCCTCATCGACGAGGGAGGACCGATCTCCCTGGGGATGCTCTCTTTCGTCCGACGAGACCTCGCCTTGGTCGGGGTCGCCGAAAAAGGTTATATCGACCTCGTCCTCAGGGCCAAGGGCGAAGGAGGCCACGCCTCCATGCCTCCCAAGCGGACAGCCCCAGGCAACCTCGCGAGAGCCATCGTCGCGCTAGAAGCCAAGCCTTCGAAGGCAAGGCTGACAAAGACCCTGCGGTCTTTTCTCATCAAGCTCGCCCCCGAGTCAGCCCAACCCTACCGCTTCCTCTTCAGCAACCTCTGGCTCACCGCACCCCTCATCCTCACCGCTTTTGGGGCCGCGCCGACGACGAACGCTCTCATCCGCAGCACCAACGCCGTCACCATGCTCGCAGGCAGTCCTAAGGAGAATGTCCTCGCCGACTATGCCGAGGCTACGGTAAATGTCCGCATCCTGCCCGGGGAAAGTTCGGCATCGGTCATCGAGCGCATAGACTCCCTGGTGAGGCCTTTCGGCGTCGAAGCCAAGGCCAAGCGCGAAGGCCACGCAGTCGAACCCTCGGACGAATCAGGCACGGATCATGAGGGCTGGAGATTCATCGAAGCCGCGCTCGCGGCTTCCCATCCCGAGACGGCCTGCGTCCCCTTCCTCTTCAGCGCAGGCACGGACACCAAGCACTACCGGAACGTGGTGGAAGCCATGTACCGCTTCACCTGCCTTCCCCAGACCAAGGAGGATCTGGCCGGCGTGCATGGGGACAACGAAAAAGTGAGGCTCTCCGATCTCGACCGCTGCGTGCTGTTCTACGTCAAGCTGATCGCCTCGCTCTGAAACTCCCCGAAGGTCTCTCGGAAACGGGCCCCGCAGCGCACTCCTGCGTCCATCACTCCACGGTGACGCTCTTGGCGAGATTCCTGGGCTGGTCGACATCGCGTCCCAGTTCGAGGGCGCAGAAATAGGCGAGGAGCTGGAGGGGTACAACCATCGTGAAGGGGTAGAAGCGCGGATCCGAATGCGGCACGGGTATGAAATCGTCGGCTACCCGCCTTGCTTCCTCGTCCCCTTCGACGCCCACGGCGATGATGGGGCCGCCCCTTGCCTTGATCTCCCTTATGTTCGACAGGGTTTTCTCACGCAGATAGTCGTCGGAGATCAGGAAGACCGAAGGTACCTCGCCGCTGATAAGGGCGATAGGCCCATGCTTCATCTCGCCGGCCGAACAGCCCTCGGCGTGAATGTAGCTGATCTCCTTGAGTTTAAGCGCCCCCTCTAAGGCTATCGGATAGAGCATGCCCCGGCCGAGGAAGAGAAAGTCCTTGGCATGGCAGTATTTCTTCGCGACCGCCTGAATGAGGTCCCTTTGCTTCAAGGCAGCCGCTACAAGGGAAGGCACGTTCTGAAGCTGAGCCAGGAAAGCCGCTCCATCCTCCCTGGCCATATGTCTCATTCGCGCCATGAGAAGGGAGAAGAGGTAGAAAGCGGCCAGTTGGCTCGTGAAGGCCTTGGTTGACGCGACGGCGATCTCGGGGCCGGAATGCACATAGATGCCGCCGTCCGACTCCCGCGCTATAGTCGATCCCACCACGTTGCAGATGCCCAGCACCGTGGCACCCTTGCGCTGTATCTCCCGCATGGCATAGAGAGAATCGGCCGTCTCCCCCGACTGGCTCACCGTGAACCAGAGACTGTCTTTTTCGACGACCGCGTTGCGGTAACGGATCTCGCTCGCGAGTTCGGCCTGGGATGGCAGCCGCGCCAGCCCCTCGAGAAGCTGGCAACCGATGAGGCCGGCGTGCCAGCTCGTCCCCGCGGCTATCACCTTGACCCTGCCCACGGCCGAGAGCTGTCTTCGGTCGAGGTTGAGGCCCCCCAGCTTGGCCGTAGCGTTCTCCGCGTCGAGTCGCCCGCTTAAGGCTCGCTCTATGGATTCGGGTTGCTCGAAGATCTCCTTCTCCATGTAACAGGGGTAGTCCCCTTTTTCGATCGATCCCAGCTCCCAGGTGATCTGGTCTATCTTCTTGTCGACCTTTCGCTCCTCCCTGTTGCTTATCGAGTAATGATCCACCCCCAAGTCGACGATCTCCCCATCGTTGAGATAGATGACCTTGTCGGTATAGGCGACCATGGCCGTAATGTCGGAAGCGAGGAACATCTCGCCCGAACCAACACCCACGACGAGGGGACTGCCATTCCGGGCTCCCACGATCCGCCCAGGCTCATCCGCGTGAATGCAGGCGATGCCATAGGTTCCCTGGAGCTTAGGTAGGGCTTCCTTGACCGCTTCGAGGAGGTCACCCTTGTAATACTGGGCTATAAGATGGGGGATGACCTCAGTGTCCGTCTCGGAGACAAAGACGCAGCCCTTTTTCTCGAGCATAGCCCTGAGGGCATGGTGGTTTTCTATGATTCCGTTGTGAACGACGGCCAGCTTTCCGCTTCCGTCCATGTGAGGATGGGCATTGATCTGGGTCACGCCGCCGTGGGTCGCCCATCGTGTATGGCCAATGCCCCAGTTGCCTTCCAGGTCGGCTGGTATGGCCGCCTTAAGGGCGGCTATCTTGCCAACTGTCTTGACTATGCGGAGGGATTTGCCCGATCCCAAGGCGATGCCCGCCGAATCGTATCCCCGGTATTCAAGGCGCCTCAACCCTTCCAGGAGGATCGCCGTTGTTTTTCGCGGACCGGAATACCCAATGATACCGCACATGCTGGACTCCTTGGCGTTTCGGTTGGCGACCGGCGGCAAAGCGACAAAGCGGGTCGCTTCGTACATCATATACTCAGGCAAGGGGAAAGCAAGCCGAAGACGCTTTTTGTCGTAGGCATTCTTGCCGAAAGCGCTCCGCTCGCCCGGGAGTTGACTCAGTTCCCCATAAGCCCCTTGGGCTTCCTTGCAAATCCCTCCACTCCCGGCTAGGGTTGAGCCATGGAATTCACCTTTCATCACGTAGGCGAAACCGCGTCGACCATGGGTCTGGCCAGGGAGTCCGCGGCAGGCAGCCGAACGGGAGCGCTCATCGTCCTCGCCGACAGCCAGATAGCCGGACGAGGAAGGATCGAAGGGAGGAGTTGGTCGGGAAGCCCAAGCGCATCCCTTCTCTTTACCCTTGGTCTGCGCGGCCTGGACCAAGGACTCCCCGCCCTCCCCCTGCGCGTGGGTCTCGCCGGGGCCTGCGCGCTCCGTTCGCGTTATCCTGGCCTCGATATACGGCTGAAATGGCCCAACGATCTCATGGCGCTGAATAAAAAAATGGGGGGTATTCTCTGCGAATTCTCGAATGAATGGTTTTTCGCCGGTATTGGCCTCAACCTGAGCCGAGCCGCTTACCCCGACCAGCTCGCCTGTAAGGCTACGAGCATCGACGAGGCCCTTGGCCGCGAGGAACGGCATGGCTATGGTTTAAAGGCGCGAAAGGAGTTGGCTTTTCTCATCAGCCAGGCTCTTGTTTCTCTCCTGGCCGATGAAACGTGGAAAGAGGACTACGAAAAGCTGATGTGGGCCGTGGGCGAGGAAGTCGCCTTCACGGTCGGCCACCCCCTGCTCGGGCAGAGCGAGGGAGGCATTATACTTGGTGTCGCAAATTCAGGAGCCCTCCTCTTGAAGGACAAGAACGGCAAAACGAGGAGCTTCACATCAGGCGAAATAAGCGGATTGCGGCGAACCTAGGCTCGGGCGGGGGAGAGTGCCGGCAGCCGGCCATTCTCAGGACTGGCGGTACTTGCCCAGCCTGTCCATAAGCCTCTCGGGAACCCTGCACCTCACAACAGTGCACTCATCCTCCGAACGTTCCTCTATCACCGATCCTTCCCTCCTGATGAGAGGCACAAGGGCGTATTCGGAATGGGGAATGGCGACGATGATTTCCTCCATGCCGGCGGTGAGCATCTTTTCGATCAGGGCGGTGAGGCCTTCGAGCCCCAGCTTCGTCTTGACCGAAATGGGCAGACCATCGGGATGGAGCCTTTGCCAGGTGTCGACAATTCCCCTTTCGGCGATATCGATCTTATTGAGTACGATTATCTTCGGCAGATTCCCTGCCCCTATCTCCGAGAGAACCTTCTCAGTCGTCGCCATGCGTGATTCGACCTCAGGGTCCGATGCGTCGGCGACGTGGATAAGCAGGTCGGCGCTCGATGCTTCCTCTAGGGTTGCCTTGAAGGCGTCGACGAGACCGTGCGGCAGATTGCGCACGAAGCCCACCGTGTCGGTAAGGAGAAGGCTCGCGCCTGACCTGAGGATGAGCCTCCGCGTCGTCGGGTCGAGGGTGGCGAAGAGCTTGTCCTCGGCCAGGACCTGGGCTTCGGTGAGGACGTTGAGAAGGCTCGATTTGCCGGTGTTGGTGTAGCCGACGATGGCCGCTCTCGGCACTTGTATCCTCTCGCGCTTCTTCCGCTGTACGTCCCTCGATTTGTGAACGTCCTTCATTTCTTCCTTGATCTCGTGGACCCTAAGCTCGATTTTCCGCCTGTCCAGCTCCAGCTTCTGCTCGCCCGAGCCTTTGGTGCCGTAGCGCCCTCCCCGCTGCCGGGAGAGACTTCCGTAGGAGTGGGTAAGGCGTGGCAGGGAGTATTCGAGCCGCGCGAGTTCGACCTGGAGGCTCGCCTCCCTGGTGAGAGCCCTTGAGGAAAATATCTTGATGATGAGTTCGGCCCGGTCGTAGACCTTGAGGCCCGACAGATCCTCCCAGTTGCGCTGCTGGGAGGGAGTGAGCTGGTGATCGAAGACGATAGAGTCGGCGTTTTCGGCCTTGGCGGCGGCTACTATCTCATCGGCCTTGCCCGTGCCGACGAGGAGGCTCCCTGTTCTTTCCCTCAACTTGACGGGAAAAGAGCCGGCTATCTCAAGCCCGAGGCTTGTGGCCAATCCTCCCAGTTCACGAAGCAGACTCGCCGCCTCTTCCTTCTTGATGTCTTCGAACTCGATGCCTATGAGGAAAGCGCGTTCAGCCTTGGGGCGGGGATCTACTGTTTCGCTCACGTAAGGTACCTACTGTGACAAGTCTAGCACAGGAGGCCAGGATAATACAGCGCGTGGGGAACATATCGACCTAAGCCCTGCGGCGGCCCCGGCTCTTATTTGGCTCAGGCCTGTCCATTCAGTCCAATCCGAAACCGGCGACGGCGTCCCGGTAGTAGTAGAAACTATCCTTGGGTTTCCGTGCGAAACTGCCGGGTTCGACCGCTGTGATCCCGAATTTGCGCGTGTAGCCCCAGGCCCACTCGAAGTTGTCCAGCAAGCTCCAGACGAAGTATCCGCGAAGAGGAACCCCGTCGACGATGGCTTCCCTGCAGGCGCCAAGATGGCTCTTCAGATAGTCGATCCTGCCCGGATCGTGGATCCCGCCGTCCTTTGAGACTTCGTCCTTGAAAGCCGCCCCGTTCTCGGTCACGTAAATCGCTTTTGGCGAGTATTCCCTGGAGATATGTCGAAGCACCCTGCGCAGGCCCTGGGGCACTATGTACCAATCCATCTCCGTCTTTTCCTGCCAGCTCGGCACCTTGGCGTATCCCCAAGGTGCGTCAGGCGTTGGCTTGCATTCCGCGACGACGTTTTCGTCGTAATAATTGACACCTATGAAATCGACGGGACTGGCTATGAGGTCCATATCCCCGGTCTTTACGGGGAATTCGGCCGGAGCTGCATCTGTGTATTCCTTCGGGTATCCCCTGCCAAAAACAGGGTCCAGCCAGAGGGCCGTCCGCTCGAGAGACGCCCTGCGGGCGGCCGCCAGATCGCCAGGACACCCTGTCGCCGGCCTCGGGGTCGACGGATTGATGACGATGCCGAAAACACCGCCCTTACCGCTGTCCCTATGGGCCTGGGCACAGAGGCCATGGGCCAGAAGGAGATGATGGACGGCGGCGATGGCGGCCTTGGGGTCGTGCAAGCCCGGGGCGTGCTCGCCATATTGGTATCCCAGGAAGGCAGAGCACCAGGGCTCGTTTACGCTGGTCCAGCTCTTTACGCGGCCGCCGAGTTTTTCAAACATGATCGCCGTGTACTCAACGAAACGATATGATGTCTCGCGGTTAGTCCAGCCCCCGGCACGCTCCAAAGCGAGAGGCAGGTCCCAATGGTAGAGGGTAGCCCACGGCTCGATGCCCTTTTCCAAAAGCGCGTCGACCAGACGGGAATAATAGTCGAGTCCCGGATTCAGCGGCTTTCCTCTGCCTTCGGGCTGTATTCGGGGCCAGGCTATGGAAAAACGATAGGCTCCGACGCCCAGGGTCTTAAGGAGTTCTATGTCCTCCATGTAGCGATGATAGGAATCGCAGGCCTGCGAACCATCGCTCCCGTCCAGTATTCTCCCCGAAAACGAGGCCTGCTCGTCCCAGATGGAAGGCCCTCTTCCGTCTTCTTTAGCCGCCCCCTCGATCTGATAGCTCGCGGTTCCGCAGCCCCAGATAAAATCGGAAGGAAAACCGTCATTGCGCAGAGGACTTTTCATGATGTTCAACCCTTCACCGCACCGGCGGCGACGCCTTTCGTTATCTGCTTCCTGAACACAATGTAGAAAGCCAGCATAGGAATCATGCCTATGGTCAAGGCGGCGAATTGCTTTCCATAGTCCGTGGAGAGAGATCCCGAGAACTTGTAGATGCCCAGGGGGAGGGACTTCAGCTCTGTCTTGGATACGAGGATGTTGATGAGAGCGAACTCGTTCCAGATCGAACAGATATTGAGGATCGCCAGAGTCGTGGCGACCGGGATGCTCATGGGCACAATGATCTTTCGCAGTATCGTGAAGAATCCGGCCCCGTCGATACGGGCGGATTCAACGATGGCGGTGGGAATGGATTTTATGTACTCGGTGGCGAGGTATATCCCGATGGGCAGGCCTGCGCCGATATAGACAAGGAAGACCGATAACCGCGTGTTGTAGATATGGAGGAGGTTCACCTCAAGGAAGAGAGGAATCATCAGGGTCTGGGTAGTGAGAAGGATTCCAATGACGAAGGAGTTGTAGATGGGCTTCGTCGCCCGCGAATGGAGTTTTGCGAAGGCAAAGCCAGCCATCAGGGAGAGGAGAATGATGCCGAGCGTGGAACCGAAGGTGTAGAGGATGGAATTCGGGAAGAGCCTGCCAAATTCGCCCATCTTCCAGGCCTCGACGTAGTTGTTCAAAGTGGGATCGATAGGCAGCCGCATCTGGCTTACCTGAAATTCCCTCGTCGCCTTGAAGGAGTTCATGATGAGCCAAAGGATGGGATAGATGGTCATGACCATGAAGACGATCATGATGGAGTATGCTAAGATCTTGAAGAAGATCCTGCCGAAGTTTTCGAGCTTTTCGCCTGCGCCAGCCATGGTTCCACTGTCTAAATTGTTTGTGCCCATCTCACTCCTCCTTTCCGCCGAAACGCTTCTCGACGACTTTGGTAAGCACGATAAGGAGGAAGCTGATCAGGACCATGATGAGGGAAATGGCATTGGCGAGAGGGAAGTTGGACCTGCCCAGGAAGGCGTTGTTGTACATGTAGATGGCCAGATTCTCGGTCACCCGCGAGGGTCCTCCGCCCGTCATCGCGAATATGAGGGCAAAGCCCGAAAGGGAGCCGGAGATAGCCAGGATGGCCGAATTGACCAGTGTACCCGACAGGGCGGGGAGGATGATGTAGCCCATGATCTGCGATTCATTAGCACCGTCAATCTTTGCCGCCTCGATGATCTGCGCGTCGATCTTCTGCATGTTGGCGAGGAAAAGGATGAGGTACATCCCCGTGTACATCCAGAGGATGACGAAGAGGATAGGGAGCATGGCCACATCGGGCTTTGTCAGGAAGGTGGGGCTCCATTTCTGGACGAAGAGGTTGGAGATGGCTCCGAGGATCTCCTTCATAGGAGCTCCGGAATAGGAGGAAAGCAGATCCCTCAATTCCGGGATAGGATTGGTGAACATCCCCTTGCCCGCCGGTCCACCCAGGTCCAGGAGTTTGTGCAGGACATCATCCGACGTAGAGAATCCCCCGGCGCCGGTAAAGATGGCGCTTACCTGCTTCTGAAAGGCGGCGACGTGGATGTTGTTGATCACCTCTGCTATAGGGCCGTGAGGTGAAAAGATGGTTTGCCAGAGCAGGGCGACGACGATGACCGAGATAATGTTGGGCACATAGAGGATGCCCTGCCAGAAGCCCGGCGCCTTGACCAGCTTGGCGTAGATGAAGTAGGCGAAAATGAAGCCCAGGGGAAGTTGACCTAACACGGAGATCAAAACGATATAGAGATTGTTTTTGAGCGCGTTCCAGAACCATGGATCCTTAAAGACCTGGATATAGGCGCTAAAGCCCGCAAAGCCCCATTTCTCACCGCCGAACATCTTTCCGCCCGAATAGTTCGAGACGGAGAGAACGACGGAGAGGACAATGGGGAAAGCCATTACAAGCAAGTAGATGATGAAGGCAGGGAGGATAAAGGCCCAATAGGCCCGGCCCTCCTCTCGGTCGATTCGTCTCGTCTTTTTCATTGCGGTCCCATGGCAAAGCCTTTTAGGGCTGTCCACGTTGTCTTGTGGACAGCCCACGGCATTTTTTTATCTATTTTTTATTTGCATTCCAGGTTTCGAAGGCCTTCTGCACATCGGCGGCCACCTTTTCGGGGGTGGAAGTGCCGAGGCCGATCGCGATGAGCCCGTCGTTCACGACGTTGTAGACCGCGAGGTCGAAGGCGCCGTCGAAGACATAGCAGGTCTTGGGATTGTCGGCATAGAATACCGGCACTTTCGCTACGAGCGGTTCGACATTAGCCTTGACGCCCTTGCGAGTAGGGACATAGGCGCCGGTGCCATAGCGGATCGCCTGGACCTCGTTGGAATAGAGGTATTTGATCAGGCGCGCCGCGGCTTTTTCCTTGGCTGATCCAACAGGGAGGGAAGCGGAGGCTGCCCAACCGGTTCCGGCGACGGCCGAAGGGCAAAATCGGATTCCTGGGCTGCGGGGGTTATAAGGGCCTTGCCCGAAGCCTTGTCCGTGATGTAGGCGCCTGCTCTCCAGTCGCCGTCGATGTAGATCGCGGCCTTTTCAGAAACGAAGAGTCCGGGTGCTTCGCCATAGCCGACCTGATTATCCTCACGGGCTATGATGCCGTCCTTGTAGAGATTAGCGATGACGGTCAGCGTATCAACGAAGGGTTTGTCGGTGAATTTGGCTTTGCCGGCGACGATGGCGTCGACGAAGGAATCGCCGGCCATGCGTCCAAGAACCGTGGAGAAGAGGCAGGACTGCATGGGCCAGCCGTCTTTATCCGGGAGCATGACGACATTGACACCTTTCGCCTTGAGCTTGGGCACCATCTTCTTCAGATCGTCATACGTCTTGGGCAGGGCGAAGCCGTTGTCGGCGAGTAGTTTCTTGTTGACGTACATAACCGAAGTGTAGGTGAAGGACTGGGGCAGCTCGACGAGGTACTTTCCCAGCTGGTTGTCGGGATTGGTGGCTGCTCCGGAGAAATCCTTGAGGAAATCGGCGCCGAGAAGCTTGTTCAGGTCCTTGGCCAATTTCTTCTCATGGATGACCGCGCTCCGGGCGCCTGGCCAAACGTAGAAAACGTCGGGGAGGGTCCCTGCGGCCGCATAGGCCTGGAGCTTCTGATGGTAGGGCTCGTTGAAGAGCACTTCCATGTTCAGGGTTATGTCGGGATTGTCGGCCTGGAATTTCTGCCAGATCGCCACGTCCTCCTGATAGCCGGCCTGGTCGGCCTGCTGGTAGTTGAGGACATTGAGAGTCACCTTCTCCTGCGCGGCGGCACCCGCCACGAGGAGGGCGATCGCCATCAGCGCGAGAATCGCCTTCTTCATAAAAACCTCCTTGGAGCGGGACCTTTGCCCGCTTGATTCCTATGCTTTGGCCGCGGCAGTCTGCCTGCCGGCCGTAAAGCCAAATTGTGGGTCCAGGCCCAGAGGCCTGTGCTGGGCCATAAGCCTCTCGAAGACCATACCCGCCGCCCCGTAGGCGACGGCCTTGTCCTTGAGGCTCGAATAATCGATGTCGACTTTCTTGGAGGTCGGATACATCCAGTTCTCCTCGAGTTTCCTACGCAGCATCGCTGGCAGATCGACGTCCAGACCTTCGATGTCGCCGCCTATGAAGACCTTGGGGAAGTCCATGGTGTTGATCAGCATCGCCATGTTCCGGGCGAGCTCCTCGATGGCCCGCTCAAGGATGACCTTGTCCGATCGCATCGCCTTGAGCTCCTCCTTGCCCAGGGAGAACTGGAGGTCGTTCTTCCCCTCGCAGAGGACGGATCGGAATTCACCCGCGTAGCCGTGGGAACCCGTATGGACCTTGCCGCCCAGGACGATGCCGAAGCCCACACCGATGCCTCCGTAGCAGCGCAGCGAGGTCTGGTCCTGCCTGCATTCGACGAGGGCGTAGAGAAAGTCCTTCAGCTCTTCCTTCCTGTTGAAGGCGAGCTCGCCCCAGGCACAGCAATTGGCGTCGTTGTCGATGCAGTGAGGTACCAATATCTTGCCCTCCGTCGCCGCGGCGAAGTCGAAGGGCTTGGCAATACCCAGAGGAACCGAGTATCGGATCCTGTTGCGATAGGTGTCGACGAGACCGGCTGTGCCGACCCCGACGCCGAGAAGGATGGAGTCGCCGCAGTATGCCGACTCGGTCTCCTCGACCATGTTGACGATAGTGTCGGCGAAGTTATCGTACTCTATTTCGACGGGACTGCGTTCCGATGCAAGGACGGCGCCCGAGGCATCGACGACGACGGCCTCGCAGAGCCCGACCTGGACCTCGATGCCGATGAAACGACCGTATTCCTTCCTGACTGCGAGTCGGATGGGCTTGCGGCCGCCCTTGGAAGATGCCTCGCCCTCATCCTTCTCCTCGACGAGTCCGGCATCCATGAGGAAGCCAACCTGATTCGTCACCGTCGATTTATCGAGTTCCAGAAGCTTGGCGATGTCGATTCGGCTGATCCCGGGATTGCGCCAGATCGCGCGGAAAATGCGCGATGTCGTCCTCGTTCCCGAATCTCCGCCTCTCACCATCGTTCCCTGCTCCTCTTGCGGGCCTGTCTACCCTAATTGGTTGATTTAACCAATCAATTATCATATACCCCCATCTTACGGAACTGTCAAGAAGACTTTAGAATTACCCCCGGAGGTCGACGATGAGAAAATTATCCCTGGCCGGAATCTGGAATCTGCGCGAATCGGGAGCGCCTGAAAAAGTCCCCATCGAACTGCCCGGGGACATCGTCTCAGCCCTCCTCGCCGCGGGGCTGATATCCGACCCCTACGCAGGCGAGGATGAATCGGCCGTCCAATGGGTCGGACGCAAGGATTGGTTCCTCGAGAAGGAATTCTCCGTCGATGAGGAGTTCCTTTCGGCCGGAAGAGTCTTCCTCGATCTCGAGATCGTGGACACCATGGCTGATATAAGTCTCAATGGCACCAGCCTTGGTTCGAGCTCGGACATGTTCACGCGGTTCAGGCGCGAGGTAGCAGAATACCTGGTCCCCGGACTCAACAGACTTTCCGTCCTCATCCACTCGCCTGAACTCGCTGCGCAAGCCCTGGCGGAAGCCCTTCCCTACCCCATTCCTGCATCGACGTACCCGATCTCCTCTCCCCACAGAAATCTTGTCCGCAAGGCCCAGTGCATGGGAGGCTGGGATTGGGGCCCCTGTCTGATGACGGGAGGAATCTACGACTGGCTGGAACTGACCGCCGTCGACGGCCCCCGGATCGACTACCTCAAGGCCGAGGCTAAGCCCGTAGGCGAGATGGACGTCAAGCTGGGCGCCGAGCGCGGCCCTGACTTTGAACTCAAGGTTTCGATCGAGGTACATTGCATGAAAGCCGGTCCTGCCCTCGTCGGTATCCGATTCGAAGAGAAGGAGATCCTGCGGCAGGTCAAGCTTGGAGTGGGGTCGAATCTCGTCTCGGAGACTTTCAAAGTCGAGAAACCCCGGCTCTGGTGGCCGAACGGCTGCGGTCAGAGGAAGCTCTACCGGCTCGAGGTCTCCCTCGGTCCGGTGGAAAGCCCTTCTGCCATAGGACCACATGTCGTTCAGACTGCCATAGGATTCCGATCCTTATTGGTACGGACTAAGGAGGACGCCATCGGCCGCGAGATGGTCCTCATGGTCAACGGACATAAAATCTTCGCCAAAGGCGCCAACTGGATACCCGCGGATGCCCTGCCCTCACGCTGGACACAGTCGAGGCTCCGCAGCCTCCTTACGTCGGCGGCGGAGGCGGGGATGAACTGCCTCCGCGTCTGGGGAGGGGGACGCTACGAGAGTGACTATTTCTATGCTATCTGCGATGAATTGGGCATTATGATCTGGCAGGATTGCATGTTCTCCTGCGCCCTCTATCCCTCGTCTCTCGACTTCCTCGCCAAGGTTGAGGAGGAGGTACGCCATCAGGTCAAGCGCCTGGCCTCCCACCCCAGCCTCGCACTCTGGTGCGGCAACAACGAAGCCCTGGGAGCGATCACCTGGTACGAGGAATCACGAAAAAGCCCGGCGCGTTACATCGTCGACTATGACAGGCTCACCGCAGGCGTACTGGGCAGGGTCATCCATGAACTCGACCCCGGTAGGCTTTTCTGGCCCTCCAGCCCCTCGGCGGGACCCGACGACTTTTCGGACAACTGGCATTCGGACGAGCGCGGCGACATGCACTTCTGGCAGGTATGGCACGAGGGCAGGCCTTTCTCCGACTACTTGAGCGTCCAACCCCGCTTCTGCTCGGAGTTTGGCTTCCAGTCCTTCCCCTCCTTAAGAACCATAAAGAACTTCGCTCCCGCCTCGGGGCTGAATGTCACGTCGCCGGCCATGGAAGGCCACCAGCGACATCCGAAAGGCAATTCTCTCATCATGGACACCATGTTGCGTTATTTCCGGATGCCCAAGGACTTCCCCTCCACCCTCTACCTCTCCCAGGTCCAGCAAGCGCTTGCCATTAAGACGGCGGTCGAGTACTGGAGGACAAATCGACCGCGCTGCTCGGGAGCTCTCTACTGGCAGCTAAACGATGTGTGGCCGGTCACGAGCTGGTCCAGTCTCGAGTACGACGGGTCGTGGAAGCTCCTCCAGTACGAGGCCAAACGCTTCTACGACTCCCGGCTCCTCGCCTTTTGCGCCGTGAAGGAGGGCCTCGAGCTGCGGGCGGCAAACGATGCGGACCTTCCCTGGAAGGGGGAGTATAGGATCGGCTTCAGGGACTTCGATGGACGCCTCGTCTCGAGCCTGTCGGGCCCGGCCGTGGTCGATGCCGAATCCTCGGCTCTCTTTTGCTCCATTCCCAAAGCCGAATTCCCCGGCTCCGCCCGGGGGCTCTTCGTCGAGGCGGAATTCCTGTCCATCGGAGACTATAATAATCGCAGGGCGCTAGCCTTCCTCGCCGAACCCAAACGCTGCGAACTGGCCAATCCCGCCATCGACGCGAAAATCGGCGTCGCGACCGACGGAAGCCTCTGGCTGACGATCGAGGCCGTCCAGGCTCCAGCCTTCTACGTGGCGCCCGAGCTTCCGGCCCTCGAGGGCCGCTTCGAGGATTCGGGTTTCCATCTGCTAAAGGGTGAGAAGCGGCGGCTGAGGTTCATCCCCCGTGAGGAAGCGGCTTTCGAAGCCGGAGGCGCCGGACTCCAAGTCCTGTCGAAGGACATGGTCGTGCGCCACCTGCGTTCGAGTTACGAATAAGGACGGCTTTCCGTTATAAAAATGAGGGCGCCCGCCATTACCGGCAGGCGCCCTCATTATCCATCAGATTCTATATCAAATATCCCCTATCGTGGCGACCATGACAGCCTTGATGGTGTGGAGCCTGTTCTCGGCCTGGTCGAAAGCAGCGGAGTGCCGCGATCGGAAGACCTCGTCCGATACTTCCATTTCCTTGATGCCGTGCTTGGCCGCGATCTCGGCGCCCACAACCGTCTCGGTGTCGTGGAAGGCGGGAAGGCAGTGGAGGAAGACGCAGTCTGGATTCCCTGTTTTCAGGACGAAGTCCATGGTGACGCGGTACTTTTCGAGCTGGGCGATCCGTTCGGCGAACTTGGCTTCCTCACCCATCGATACCCAGACGTCGGTATAAAGAACATCGGCGCCGGCCAGAGCCTGGTCCACCTTGCCGATGTCGAAAAACTCGATCTTGCCGCCGGTCGACGCGGCTATCTTGTTCATTTCGGCGGTTAGAGCCTCGTTGGGCCAGAGTTCCCTGGGTGCGAGGGCCACGAAGCTCATCCCCATCTTGGCGCATCCGATCATGAGGGCGTTGCCCATGTTGTTGCGGGCGTCGCCGCAATAGACGAGCTTCACCTTGTCAAGCGGTTTGGCGACATGCTCCTCGACCGTCAGAAGGTCGGCGAGAATCTGGGTGGGATGGTCCTCGTCGGTGAGGCCGTTCCATACAGGAACGCCTGAGTAACGGGCGAGGTCCTCGACAAGCTTCTGCGAAAATCCCCGGTACTGGATGCCGTCATACATGCGGCCCAGAACCTTCGCTGTGTCCTCGACCGATTCCTTCTTGCCCATCTGGGAGTTGGTGAGGAAGGTCGCGTTGCCTCCCTCGTCCCAGCAGGCCGCCTCGAAGGCGCATCGCGTGCGGGTCGAAGTTTTATCGAAGATGAGAACGATGTTCTTCCTGTAGAGGGAATTCCCTTTCACGCCCGAACGCTTTTTGGCCTTGAGATCGGCCGAAAGATCGAGGAGATAGCGGATCTCCTCGGGGCTGAAATCCTTCAGGGTCAGAAAACTGCGTCCTTTCAGATTGACGGGCATGAGAACCTCCACGGCGGAATCCGGACCGCTTAAAATCCGGCGGTATGGAATTGGTATATACTTGTCGCGGGGGCAAGGTCAAGTTTGACTCGCATCCCCTATTCGGCTATACTCGATTTTCAACCCTATCCTTTGCGGGCATCCTACTTTAAGGAGCAGCTATGCCACTGACCCTTTCCGAGCTTAGCGAAGCAGTCCTGGCGACACAATACGCGGTACGCGGCCCCATCGTCGCCAAAGCCCAGGAACTGGAGCGATCGGGCAGGAAGATCATCTACTGCAACATCGGCAACCCCCAGTCCCTCGGGCAGAAGCCCTTGAGCTACATGCGCCAGGTTCTGGCCCTCGCTGAGTGCCCAAATCTCGCACAAAAGGCGCCCGGCGCCTTCCCCGACGACGTCAAGGAAACGGTGAAGACCATATTGACGGGCTCCAAGTTCGGCCTCGGCGCCTATTCGGACTCCAAGGGTCTAAAATTCGTCCGGGAAGCCGTCGCTTCCTTCATAGCGAAGCGGGACTCCGATCCTGTCCTCAAGGTCGAGTCCGACCCGGAGCATATCTACCTAACGGACGGGGCTTCCAAGGGCGTCCAGGCCGCCTTGCGCCTGCTCATCGCCTCCGAGCGGGACGGGATCATGATCCCCATCCCCCAATACCCCCTCTACTCGGCCACGATCACCCTCTACGGTGGCCTCCAGGTGGGCTATTACCTCGACGAGTCCGCCGGTTGGAGCCTGTCGCGGAAGAATCTCGACGAAGCCTACAGGAGGGCCTCGACCTCGGGCACGCGAGTGAGGGCGCTCTGCGTTATCAATCCAGGCAACCCCACGGGTTCCCTCCTCTCAAGGGACAACATCGCCATGGTCATCGCGTTCGCCCGGGAACATAGCCTCTCAATCCTCGCCGACGAGGTGTACCAGGAGAATGTCTACAGTGAGGGCGATGCGTTCGTCTCCTTCGCCAGGGTCCTCGCCGAGCTGGACGAAAAGGAAGTGAGCCTTTTCAGTTTTCACTCCTGCTCCAAAGGCTTTCTCGGGGAATGCGGACAGCGCGGCGGCTACATGGAAGTCAGGAACATCCCTTCCGAGGTCCTGGCCCAGATTACCAAGCTCCAGTCCGTCTCGCTCTGCGCCAACCTTCCCGGCCAGATCCTCGTCTACCTCATGGTCAAGCCGCCCCGCCCCGGCGACCCTTCCTGGGAACCCTACGACAAGGAAAGAAGGGGTATCCTCGCCGAACTCGCGCGGCGGGCAAAATTCCTGGCCGAGGGCCTCAATCGCATCCCGGGCTACTCCTGCCAGCCCATCGCGGGTGCCATGTACGCCTTCCCGACCATCCAGCTTCCGGCGGGCAAGACGGATGAGAACTACTGCATGGCCCTTCTCGAGGACACGGGCATCTGCGTCGTGCCGGGGACGGGCTTCGGCCAAGCCGCGGGGACAGCCCACTTCAGGACGACTATCCTGCCCCCGGCCGACCAGATCGAAGAAGTCGTAAAGAAAATCGCAGAATTCCACGGTGCGTGGAGATAGGAGAACGCTATGGAATGGAGAGCCAACCATATTCTCGCCAAGAACAGGGCCCTCGCTCAGGAACGACAAAAGCGGCTCAAGACAGGGGCGAATTTCGAAAGCCTGGCGCGTGAACACTCCACCCTTCCCTCCCGCTCCTCAGGAGGCGACCTTGGCTGGTTCGGTCCAGGCAAGATAGTCCCTGCCTTCGGAGTGGTCTGTAAAGGCCTCGGCCTCGGATCGATCTCCGACGTCGTCCAGACCCAGTTCGGCTATCATCTGATCAAACTCCCCGGGCGGTAACAATGGAAACACAACAACCTGAATTTAATGTAGACTCAGACTCCCTTAAAACCATCCTGAGAGTTCTCGGCGAGGGAGCGTACACGGTGGACAGGGACAGAAGAATCGTCTTCTGGAACCAGGCCGCGGAAAGACTGACAGGTTACCGAGCCGACGACATTGTTGGAAGGAAGTGTTCCGACAACCTCTTGCGACATGTGCTGGCCGATGGAACCGAGCTCTGCCTGCACGGCTGTCCCCTCCTGGCTACCATGGAAGACGGTAATTCTAGGGAAGCGCAAGTCTACCTGCACCACAGGGACGGGCACCGCCTTCCCGTCTTCGTCCGATCGGCCCCCTTGCGCGATAACGACGGAAGCATCGTGGGTTCCCTGGAGATCTTTTCGGACCGAAGCGACGGAAACGCCCTGCTCGCCGAACTCGAAAGCCTGAAACGGGAGATCCTCACGGATCCCCTCACCGGGTTGGGCAATCGCCGCTACCTGGATATCATGTCCGAGACCCGATTCGCCGCCCTCAAGGAGGAAGGCCTGCATTTCGGCCTTATGCTCGCCGATATCGACCATTTTAAAAGGGTGAACGACGACTACGGCCATCTGAACGGCGACAGGATTCTCACGATGACGGCCAAGACCATAGCCGGGGCCGTCGGTTCCCTGGACGCTGTCGTTCGATTCGGCGGCGAGGAATTCGTCGTCCTCTGCCCGAATTGCGGCGGCGCCGATCTGGCCAAGATCGCCGAACGCATCTGCACACTCTTGCGGCATGCATGGATAGACATCGGACCCGAGGAGAAACTCTCCGTCACGGTTTCGATAGGCGGCGCGATATCAGAGCGGGAAGACGATCTTAAAAGTCTGGTGGCCAGGGCCGACAAGCGAATGTACGAGTGCAAGAAAACCGGCCGCGACCGGTACCTCATAGGGGACTGAGACTTACCGACCTACAGTTTCCGGAGTTGCGCGAGGAGAGCCGCGAAGTCGCGGGGGGCTTCTGCCTCGAAAACCATGGGTCGGCGGTCGGCTGGATGCGCGAAGGCTATGCGCCGGGCGTGGAGGGCAGTCCGCGCGATAAGGGGTTTCTCTTCGAAGGGGTCACCTTTCCATTTTCGTTTCAGACTCGACAGAAGAATAGGCTTGCCGTCCCCATAAAGGGGATCAGCCACGATGGGGTAGCCCGTCGCGGTGAGATGGACGCGGATCTGGTGTGTCCTCCCCGTTTCAGGCAGAGCCCTGACGAGGCTGAACTCGCCGAAGCGCTCCATGGTCTCGAATCGGGTGAAGCAATCCTTTCCCCGCCTTTTGTCCACAATCGTCCGGTGGAGGTGATCGGCGTCGGCCCGCAGGGAAAGCCCGCAGTCCCAGCTATCCTCCATGGTTCTTCCCCTGACGATAGCCAGGTATTCCTTCTCGACCGCCCTTGTAAAGAAGAGCTCGCCCAAGGCTTTATGGGCCTCGGCCGATCGCGCGTACAGAAGGAGGCCCGAAGTGTCCTTGTCGATCCTGTGCACGACAAAGAGCCGGCCGAAGTCCTTCTCCAATTGATCGAGGGCGACGGGAGCCTCGGAATCGTAGCGGTCGGGGATGCAGAGGATGCCGGCGGGCTTGAAGACGACGATGAGTGATTCGTCTGAATAGAGGGTTTCCAAGGTACTCTTCACGGTTACCACTCTAGCACGGGGGCGCTTGCCTTGTCTTGTCCGCCGATCCTCATCGATAAAGGTCCCGGGCACGCCGCGCGGCCTTGTCCAGCATTCGGCGCAGCTCGGCCCTCTCCTCCGAACCGAGGACGTCGAAGGCGTCGCCCAGGGATTCGGGCAAGAAGGGTTGGGCTGTCTCGATCCGGTCGAGGAGTTCCTCCCCTTTCCCCGACAATAATAGACGAAAGGATCTTCTGTCCAAGGCCGATGGCGACCGCTCGATCCAGCCCTGCTGTATGCATTTGCGTGCGACGAGGGTGAGGCTGGGCCTGTCCATGCCCAGCTCATAGGCAGCCGATGAAAGGCTCAAGCCCCCCCTCCGTCGCACCAGGCGGACCAATTGGAATTGATGGAAGGTGATTCCGAAGACAAGAAGGGATTCCGCGGCCCTTCTGCGCCAGGATCCGAAGACGTAGCCCATGAGCAAATACTCGTCCATATAGTTAGTATACGAAACAGTTCCCATTTTTACCAGTATTTTGCCTGGAGATCTTGTCATTCAAGGCGATTATGGGTATATTCGTCTGGACCTTATTGGTCATCAATCAATTATTCAAGGGAGAGTAACACTATGGCCAAACAACTGCTGTTCAGCGAAGACGCGAGACGCAAGCTTCTCGTCGGCGTTGAAGTGATTTCCAAGGCGGTAAAAGTCACGTTGGGCCCGAAGGGCCGCAACGTCCTTCTCGACAAGAAATTCGGCGCTCCGACCGTCACCAAGGACGGCGTCTCCGTGGCCAAGGAAATCGAACTCGAGGATCCGTTCGAGAACATGGGTGCTCAGCTCCTGAAGGAAGTGGCGACCAAAACCAACGACATCGCCGGCGACGGGACCACCACCGCCACCGTCCTCGCCTATTCCATCGTCAAGGAAGGTCTTAAGGCCGTCGCCGCCGGCATGGATCCCATGGGACTCAAGAAAGGCATCGACCAAGCCGTCGCCCTCTCCGTCGAGGAGATCAAGCGGAACTCCAAGGAAATCAAGGAAAAGGAAGAAATCGCCAACGTCGCCTCAGTCTCCGCGAACAATGACACCTCGATCGGCGGACAGATAGCCGACGCCATGGAGAAGGTCGGCAAGGACGGCGTCATCACCGTGGAAGAGTCCAAGACGATGGAGACCACCATCGACTTCGTCGAGGGCATGCAGTTTGACCGTGGCTATGTCTCGGCCTACTTCGCCACCAACCGTGACTCCATGACCGCCGTGCTCGAGAATCCCCTCATCCTCATCCACGACAAGAAAATCTCCAACATGAAGGACCTCCTTCCCGTACTCGAGAAGGTAGCCCAGCAGGGCAAACCCCTCCTCATCATCGCCGAGGACATCGACGGCGAAGCCCTTGCCACGCTCATCGTCAACCACCTCCGCGGCACGATCAACGTCTGCGCCGTGAAGGCTCCCGGCTTCGGCGACCGCCGCAAGGCCATGCTCGAGGACATCGCCATCCTCACCGGCGGCGAAGTCGTCTCCGAGGAACTCGGACTCAAGCTCGAGAGCACCACAGTCTCCCAGCTCGGAACCGCGAAGACGGTCAAGGTCGACAAGGACAACACCACCATCATCAACGGCGCCGGCAAGCAGAAGGACATACAGGACCGAATCGGCCAGATCAAGAAGCAGGTCGAGGACACCACTTCCGACTACGACAAAGAGAAGCTCCAGGAGCGCCTGGCCAAGCTCGCAGGCGGCGTCGCCGTCATCAATGTTGGCGCGGCCACCGAAGTCGAGATGAAAGAAAAGAAGCACAGAGTTGAGGACGCTCTCTCCGCCACCCGCGCAGCCATCGACGAAGGCATCGTGCCCGGAGGCGGCATTGCCCTCATCCAGGCCGCCGTGGCTCTCGAGAAGGTCAACCTGATCAAGATGACCGACGACGAGAAAGTCGGCTTCAAGATCGTCAAACGCGCCCTCGAGGAGCCTATCCGCCAGATCGCCGAGAACGGCGGCGTGGACGGATCCATCATCGCCGACAAAGCCAAGTCCTCGAAGAAGGGCATCGGCTTCGACGCTGCCAAGATGGAATGGGTGGACATGGTCAAGGTCGGCATCATCGACCCCGCCAAGGTAACCCGCAGCGCCCTCCAGAACGCGGCCTCGGTCGCAGCTCTCCTCCTCACCACCGAGTGCGCCATCACCGATCTGCCCGAGCCCAAGGCTTCCCCCTCAGGCGGCGGAATGGGCGGCGGCGGAATGGGCGGTATGGGCGGCATGGACTACTAAATCCAGTTCAAAGCCGTTTATCGTAAAAGCACAGAGAGGCGCTCTGAAAGGAGCGCCTTTTTTGTCGTCTCGCCAGTTTTGACAGTTCGGTCAGCTGATGGTAAGCTCCGTTGATCGACGGTCGGCCAGCCTGCGGTCAGACCAAGGAGGGACACAGAATGCGCGATACCGAAAACCCTGTTCGCCTGGGCGCAGGCGACATGCTCAAGCTCAAGCGCTGGAACAGTCCCACCGTCTACAACGGCTGGGAGGCGATAACCCGGCGCGACCGCCTCGAGGGGCTGTGGAACAGGGATGAGGCGCAGGACTTCACGCCCTCCCTCGGCATCATGGTCGGCAGGGCAGTGACGGTGACGATTGCTCCGGCCGATCCGTCGGGCCCCCGCGAACTGTCCGATGCCTGGGACCAATGGTACGAACATGTCGCCTCCATCGAAGGACCCAAGATCATCGTGATGCGCGATCTCGGGAGTCCGCCCGGCCTCGGCTCTTTCTGGGGCGAGGTGAGCGCCAACACGCACCGCGCCCTGGGCTGCGTCGGTACCATCGTCGACGGAGCCGTCCGGGACATCGACGAGATGACCAATGCCGGCTTCAAGGCCCTGGCCCGCCGCCTCTGTGTGGGCCACCTCTACGCCTGGCCCCTCTCCTGGGGCGGGGAAGTCGAGGTCTTCGGCGTACGGATCGCCGAGGGCACGCTGATCCACGCCGACAAGCATGGATTCATCGGCATTCCGCCCGAGGACGAAGCCCCCCTTCTCGCTGCAGTCAGGGCGATGGACGAGGCCGAATGCGACACAATCATCCCCGCCGGGCGCTTCGGGGCGAATCAGGATGCAGGCGCAGTGCTCTCAAAGAGGCGCGCCGCGACTGCGGCCTATCACGCCCTCGCTGGAAAGGTGGGACAAGGCGAGTGGTAAACATTCAGCGAGGAATCTTTCTTCCAAAACGGGAAAAGAGAAAGGCGCGGCTAATGCCGCGCCTTTCCTATTTCAGACCGCAGGTCGAACCTGCGCCAGGACACGCCGTCCTTTACGCGATCTCCACGTTCTCGAACTGGCTGTTGTACAGGCCTGCGTAGAAGCTTCCGGCGGCAATGAGGTCGTCATGGGTACCCTGCTCCACAATGTCGCCGTGATTCATGACGAAGATCCAGTCGGCGTCGCGTATGGTCGAGAGGCGGTGGGCGATGATGAAGCTGGTGCGGCCCTTCATGAGATTGTTCGTCGCCTTCTGGATCAGGACTTCCGTATGGGTGTCGACCGAGCTTGTCGCCTCGTCGAGGATGAGCATGGGCGGATTCGCGAGGATGGCCCTAGCTATGGTGAGGAGCTGCTTCTGGCCCTGGGAGATATTGCTTGTCTCCTCGTTCAGCTCGGTCTGGTAGCCCTGGGGCAGAGCTCGGATGAAGTGGTCGACGTGCGCCGCCTTGGCTGCTTCCATCACTTCCTCGTCCGTGGCGCCCAGTCGGCCATAGCGGATGTTCTCCATGATGCTGCCGTTAAAGAGCCAGGTGTCCTGGAGTACCATGCCGAAATGGCGCCGCAAAGCCGCTCGGGTGAAATCGCGGACGTCCACGCCATCGACGCGTATGGCCCCTGAGTTGACGTCGTAGAAGCGCATCAGGAGTTTGACCATGGTCGTCTTGCCCGCGCCCGTCGGTCCGACGATTGCAACGCGCCTGCCGGGCTCTATCCGGGCAGAAAAATCGTTGATGATCGTTTTATCGGCGAGATAACCGAAGTGGACATGGTCGAACTCGACCAGGCCCTTGATTGTGGCAGGATCGCACTCGCAGGTGCTTTCGGGCTTTTCCTCCTTCTCGGCCAGGAACTCGAAGACCCGCTCCGCGGCTGCGGCCGTTTGCTGGAGCACGTTGGAGATGTTCGCGATTTGGCTGATCGGCTGGGTGAAGGAGCGCACGTACTGGATGAATGCCTGGATGTCTCCCAAGGTGATCGCCTTCTTTGCGGCCAGGTAGCCGCCCAGTATGGTAACCCCGACGTAACCAAGGTTGCCGACGAAATTCATGATGGGCATCATGATCCCCGAGAGAAACTGGGATTTCCAGGCCGAAGAATACAACGAGCCGTTGATGCCCTCGAATTGCCTGATGTTCTTTTCCTCGCCGTTGAAGGCCTTCACCACGGCGTGGCTTCCGAACATCTCCTCGACGAGGCCGTTGGCGTGGCCAAGGTAGTCCTGCTGCTGTTTGAAGTACTTCTGCGACTGGCTGATGATGAGCTTTATAAAGACCAAAGACAGGGGCAGGATGAGTACGGCCAAAAGGGTCATGGTCAAGCTGATTGAGAGCATCATGACGAGGATACCGAGGAGAGTGACCACCGAAGTGATCATCTGGGTAAGGCTCTGACTCAAGGTCTGGTTGACCGTATCGACGTCGTTGGTCATCCGGGACAGGACTTCGCCGTGGTTAGTCCCGTCGAAGTACCGCAAGGGCATCCTGTCAATTTTCGCCAGTATGTCCTTCCGGAATTGATAGCTGATCTTGATCGAGACACCCGACATTATCCAGCCCTGGATATAATTGAAGACGGCTGAAGTGACGTAGAGGCCGAGCACGGTCAGGAGAATCCCGCCGATATAGCCAAAATCAATGCCGCTTCCCGAGCCGGCAATCTTGGACATTACGCCCTCGAAAAGCTTGGTCGTTGCATTGCCGAGAATCTTGGGACCGGCGATTGAGAAGATCGTCGATCCGATGGCGAAGATGAATACTACGATTATCGAGGTGGTGAAGGGCTTCATGTAGGCAAGCAGCTTCTTCATGGTGCCCTTGAAGTCGCGTGCCTTCTCGCCTTTCATCATGGCCATGGGACCACCCCCGGGGCGCCCGCCCATGGGGCCCATCCCTCTGCCTCCCATGTGCCCAGGCCTGATCGCCGGCCTTCCAGTCCCTGAGGATCCTGATGTTTTATCGGCGTCGCTCATGCTAGTTCCTCCTGTTTCAGCTGGGACAGGGCAATGTCCTGGTAGACCTCGCAGGTCTCCATCAGATCGTGGTGCGTGCCTACGCCCACGAGCCTTCCCTCGTCCATTACCAGGATCTGGTCAGCTTGCTTGATGGCCGCCACACGCTGTGTGACGAGGAACACTACGCTGTTCCCTAGTTGGCTCTTCAGGGCCTGCCTCAGCTTCGTGTCTGTCTTGAAGTCCAGGGCCGAGAAGCTGTCGTCGAAGATGTTGATGGGGGCTTGCTTGACAAGAGCTCGCGCGATGGTCAGCCGCTGTCTCTGTCCGCCTGAGACGTTGATTCCGCCCTGGGCTATCTCGAGTCCTCTTCCCTCGGGCTTGGCATCCACGAACTCCTTTGCCTGGGAGATCTCGAGGGCCAGATCCATCTCCCCGGAACTCGCTTTTTCGTTAGCGTAGAGGAGGTTCGACTCGATAGTCCCGGAAAAGAGCGAGACTTTTTGGGGCACGAAACCTATCTTCTTGCGGAGATCGGCCTGGGCAACCTTCCGGATGTCTATACCGCCCACTTCTATCGTTCCCTCGCTGACGTCGTAGAAGCGGGGAATGAGGCTGACGAGAGTGGATTTTCCCGAACCCGTCGTACCGATGATGGCCGTCGTCTGGCCTGGTTTCGCGGTGAAGTTTATTCCGTGGAGTACGTCCTCGGAGGCCCCCGGATACCTGAAGCTGACGTTCTTGAATTCGACTTTTCCCGTGAAATCCTCACCGAGGCTCGCAGGCGCATGAGGGTCGACGATGCTTGGTTCCGTCTCCAGAACCTCGGCTATCCTGCCACCTGACACGGAGGCTCGGGGCAGAATGATGAACATTATCGACAACATGATGAAGGCGAAGAAGATCTGCATCGCATACTGCATGAAGGCCATCATGTCGCCGATGCGGATCTGGGACTGAGCAACCTCGTGGGCGCCCGTCCAGATGATGAGGAGGGAAACGAGGTTCATGATCAGCATCATAAGAGGCATCATGATGACCATGATGCGATTGATGAAGAGCATCGTGCCCGTGAGGTCCCTGTTCGACTTGTCGAAGCGCTTTTCCTCCTCGCCTTGCATCGAGAAGGCGCGGATGACCATCATACCCGAGAGGTTCTCCCTGACGACGAGGTTGAGCTTGTCGATGAGCTTCTGAATGCTCTTGAACCGGGGCAGGGCAAATATAAAGACGGTAAGGATAACGGCGAGGATGATGGCGACCGCGAGGGCAATGATCCACCACATCGATGAAGCCTTGCCTGTCGCCCTGATGACGCCTCCTATACCGATGATGGGGGCGTAAAAGAACATGCGCAGGCCCATCACGGTCACCATCTGCATCTGCGTAATATCGTTCGTCGATCGCGTGATGAGTGAGGCTGTGGAGAATTTGTCGAATTCGGCGAAGGAGAAGCTTTCCACCTTCCTGAAGAAATTGGCGCGCAGGTCGCGAGCGAAGCCGGCGGCCGTTCGAGCGCCTAAAAAACCCACGGTGACCGTGGCCAGGGCCGAGAGGAGGGTCAGGAGGAGCATGAGTCCGCCCATCCTGAGGATGTAGCCTGTCTGGACTCTGGTGACATCGAGTCCGAGCCGCTCGTACTCGCGCTTAACCGCCTGTATGCCCATCTGTCCCGTGAGGGAGGGATCGATGCCTGTCACCCTGGTCTTGATCCCGGTCAGGATGGTTGAGCGCTGGGCCTCGGGCAACATCGGTAGCACCGAAAAGAGATCCATACCAGCAGGGATTCTGGACAGGTCCATGCCCAGGCCCTGGGCCATCGTCCCGGCCTTGACAGGATCGGAAGAGGCCGTCTCGATGAAGGCGACCGTCGTAAGGGCGGGCCCGAGGAGGCCGTCGAGAGTCTTCCGCGTCCCGTCATCAATCTTCTTCAGGATATAGATGGTCTCGCCTTGTGCCTTGGAGTAGTCTTTGAGGAGATTCTGGTAGGCCTCGGTACTCGGCTCGACAGCCTCGTAGGCGGAAAGAACGATCTCCTTCTCTTCCGGAGAGAGGAAGAGCGTGAGCTTATCAAAGCTTTTTCCACCAATCGCCTGGGGAACCGAATCCGCAATACCGCTCTGCTGTATGCCCGTATTGACGATTTTTGACATATAGTCGGGCAGGGCCAGGTCGGCGTTGGCCTGGAGAAAGAGAAGCGCTACGACCAGGACGATGTATCCCAGGTAGGGTTTTAGATAGCGAAATAAACGAATCATGCTCTGTCCATTCCTTTACCGCCGCACTCGGAGCCTTGGATCTCCGAAGCGATGGATTTTGTCTTGCTTAGAAGCCAGGATATCGTCCTCGACGCGTCCGCCATCTCATCAGGGGAAAGCTCGCGCGCCAGTTCGTCGATCCAGAGCTGACGGGCCTCGGTGATTTGCTGGAGGATTTCCTGGCCCTTGTCGGTCAGGCTCAGGCATTTGCTTCGCCTGTCCTCGGGGTTCTCGCTCCGGCTTACGATGCCCTGCTGGACGAGTTTGTCCAGCATCTGGCTCGCTGCCGCGCTCGAGATGTGCAACTCTTCCCCCAAGTCCGTGACCCCGTTTTCCTTGTGGCGCTTGATGTTGAAGAGGGCGCTGGCCTGCGACATGGACAGGCCGCTGTCCTTGATATACCGAAAGAAGCCACGCATCGATTGGCGGGTCGTTTCCCTAACCCATTCGCGCATGACTAGCTGAAATTCCGTTTCGGTTGACATATATAAGATCCTTAAATAGATAAGATAGCTTAATAATAAAGATTGCTTGATATCTTGTCAATGTTTTTCCTGGAGTTTCAAGGTTCCGCGATCGACCGGAATGAAGGTTTTTCTCTTTCAGACAGGAATATCTCTCCTGGGTGCATTACCATGTACTCAGAAGATTCTCGAAAGAGGGTTGTGCCCCCTTATGGGAGGAAGTTATGAGAAAAAGCATGGTCGCAGTCCTGGCTATCTTCGCCCTGTGCGTCCTGTCGCCAGGTGCCGCGTATGCCCAGGATCTCGTTTCGCTCAAGGCTGTACCAGGCTTGCTGCCGGGCTCGATTCTCGTTCTTTCCATGACGGGCAGCGCTGCCGGAGGCTCAATCTGGGGTTCGGGCATCTATACGAGCGATTCCAGCCTGGCGGCTGCGGCTGTCCACGCCGGCGCCCTGGCCAACGGTGAAAAGGGACAGATCATCGTGGAAGTTCTGCCAAGTGAATCCTCGTATAAGGGGAGTGTTTCAAACGGAGTTACAAGCGCGTCCTGGGGTTCATATGGTATGAGCTTCCGCTTTCTGCGTTTCTTGCCATCTTCGCAGGGCTTTTTCAGTTCCGAAGGCTCGAAAGCGAATATCCCTTCCGTTCCCGCGACGTCCGCCGTCGTCCGCGTCTATGGTTTCGAGGATCCGACAGTTCTGACGAAGATCCGAACTGTACCTGGGGCGGTTATCTACTTCAGGGTCACTGGTTCGACAAGCGGAAGAGTTTGGGGCAATGACGTCTACACTATTGATTCCTCGTTAGCCACGGCGGCAGTGCACGCGGGTCTGCTGTCCCCCGGGCAGACGGGAATCGTAAAGCTGACCGTGCTGCCGGGAAGGTCGTCCTATGAAGGAAGCTCGCGCAACGGCGTGACAACGGCAAGTTACGGCCCCTACAGCGGCAGTTGCAGCCTTGAATCCTTTGCCGGCGCCAGTGAATTCAAGGCCATGATGCCCGACCCTGGAAACCCTGCCTCCATCCCGGGCTCCGCTCCTGGCAAAAGCTATACTATCTGGCTCGTTGGCTCGGCCTCAGGCGGAACTATATGGGGCAGCGGCATCTACACTGCCGATTCGTCCCTTGCCAGAGCCGTGGTACACGCCGGCCTCATCCCCGACGGGGGCTCGGGGGCCGTCCTCGTGCGGATACTGCCAGGACAGTCCTCATACGCGGGGACCTTGAGCAATGGGGTGAGTTCAACGGCCTATGGGGCCTACGGCCTCAGCTACTCGCTGGAACCTGCGCGCTGAAACGCCGGCTGAAGGATGCCAGGATCTGAGGTTCAGCGGGTGGAATAGCGGATCGAGAGACCGGCGCCCAGGCTCCCTTTTGGCGTGTCGCCCAGCCAGAGCTCCGTCCTGCCCCAGATCCCCAGATTCCGGGTCAGGCTCGCCTCAACGCCGAGTCCGAGCAGCAGGTTGCTGATCACGAGGTCGTGGAGAATGAACCAGTCGGCAGCGCCATCCGATGTGGAGTAGCCGCTGTCGATCGTGTTAGCCCCCTTCTGGAGCCAGGCGAGGCTCAAACTGGCCTTTAGCGCCCTGTCTACCCAATCGAGCTTGAGCAACTCCAGCCGCGTATCCGGTCCCCAGGGAAAGCCGAGGCAGAACGCGTTGGCCGTGAAGAGGTAGAAGGAAGAGGCGCTCACGAGCCTGTGGTCGGGGATGGTCCATTTGCCGGAATCGATTTCCCTGTTGTAGAGGTACGCCGTGGTCCGATAGTGCTCGAAGCTCAGGCTGAGACCGCCTTCCCTGCAAAATCCTCTGTCCTTGAGTTTGTAGTCCTTCTCGCGCATCTCTCCGAAACCGTAGGCGGCGCCTTCCTTCAGGTTCCATTCGAAGCCGGCAAGGAACCCCAGGGCCGTAGGCCGGACAGTCGCGTTTTCCCAGAGCATGACGAGGTCGTCCATGACGAACTTGCCGTAGGCTCGGGCCGGGCCCAGCTTGGCCTCAGCCGACGCCTCGAGCATGACGTTGGAGTAGGCGTCCTGATACATGTTGTGGAAGACGGCGAAAGGGGAGATATCGATGAGGCCGGGAACGATGTCGTGGACGAGGTTGAGCTCACCCACGGCTATACGCAAGGATTCGCCCTCCCAGCCTATCCGGGGAACTCGTAGTATCGGCTGTAATCGATCCTTTCGATCGCAAAAACTGTGGACCGGGGCGCTTCGCTCGTCCATGCAAAGGCGGGCGCCGATTGGACGAAGAACTGGGCCCCGGCCGATGCGGGGCTAAGGTCCGCGGCGAGGAATACACAGGCGACGAACAACCGTACCGGGACAAGGACTCGCTCTATGAGCCTCTTCATCCTGGTGTCTATCTTCCCAGGAGAGGATTGATCCAGCCCAGGAAGTAGGCCGCCACCGCCGCGCCGATCACGATGACGATAGCGAGGTAGAGCCCCCAGGGTTTCTTCTTCTCGGCGAAGGGGTCGACGACCAGCCGGATCGATCCTGCGGGCAGAGTCGACAGGTGGCTTAGGGTCGCGCCGAAGGGAACGTTGATCTTCAGCCTTCCATTGACCGCCCAGCCCTCGGCGTTGAGCAGGGGGCCGATGTTGCGCTTCCTCAGCTTCATGTAGGCGAGAATCATCGAGGGACCAGATATAAGGAAGAGTACCCCCACGATCCCGATAGGCATCCACGCGCCCAAGCCGAAAAACAGACCCAGGATGCCAGTCACCATGGCGCCGATCGATCCCAGGGCGACGCCGATCGCGGCGACCGTTCCAACATCAATTTTCTTTGGGATGCCCGCGACCTCGGGTTTCCCCTGCGCCTTGTCGGCGTTGGCCGTTGTGGCCGCGGCTGTCTTCAACTTGTCCATGTTGGCGGCTTCGGCCGTGGCCGCCCGCTTCATCGCGAAGTCCTCGAGACTCTTGGCGAACCACTTGTAGGGACTGAAGAAGGCTTCCCTGATGCTTATGGGCTGGACGACGATCTTCGTGATCACGGCGTCCCAATCACCCCCCTCGGTGTCATAGAAGACGCCGTTCCTGCCAATGAAGATGTTATTGGCATCGCCCGCGGTCAAGGCAGCTACAATCGATTTCTGCTGGCCGGAGTGGCTCGTCAAATTGCAGTAGATCAGGTACATGGCCGAGAGCCCCGCCATGGACGCGTGGTTGGCCACATTCTTCACTTCAAGGCAGAGCTTGAGTTCCCTACCGTCGAGGAATAGCCGGCCGGCCCTAAAGAGCCCCTTGCCCTTGCTGTAGAAGTCGTCGAGGTTAACAAAGTTTTGTAGGACTGAGAGAAAGTCCCGTTTCATGACGATGAGCTTTCTCAAAGCCCTGAGTCCATCGGCTTTTAGGGCCATGGCCGCGTCCTTCTCGATGAGACCGCCGATCACCGCAAGCTCAGGTCCTGAGAGGATGGTCTCGAGGTTGTCTTTGTCGAAGCTGGCGAGGTTTGGGAAAGATTCGGCCTTGACCCATGCGCCATAATTCTCAAAGGACTTTTTCACGGTCTCCCAGGCTGACTGGCCAATATTGGGGCCCAGGCTAAAGGGTTTGGAAACGAGAGCCATGAACGCGGAAAAGGCATTAGCATCGCGAGGGTTGATCGCCCCGCCCGACTCCAGGAGAGCCGAAACCCTGGGCATGGCTATCGGAAGTTTCTCGAGTTCAGCTCCCCCGTCCGCGTCAAGCCCGGCGGCTACAATGGCCGACAGTACTTTCCCAAGTTCGACGACGACTTCATCCGAACCAGACATCGCGAGTACCATACAGCGCTGGAAATAATCGTCCAGCCGGAGAGCAAGTCCCGAGAAGAGGGCATAGCCCCTGCCCCGTTCTTCCTTTGGAATAGGAAATTCCTGGCTTGAAGGTTCGACGGAGAGCCAGGCGAGCCTGGCCTTCGCCGCATCGATGAAATTAGCGAGCGATACGGCAGCCAAACCTTGCTTGCCCGCTGAATCGCCGGCCGAGAAGCCCGCAGCTATGATTCCCCTCGCAAGACCGGCGACTTCGCTGTCCTCGATGCAAGCCGGATCGACTACACCGTCCCCGTTGAAGGGCAGGGAGGAAAATATCTCGATCTCTTTATCCACTTCGGCAAGGCCGATCCGGTTGGAGGAGTTCGCCTGGGGATTGGCCTCGAGCAGATGGGCAACAGCCTCTTTGGCCGATGTATCCACAATCTGGTCGACCGGGAGGGAATCCCCTGAATCGAAAAGCTGGTCGAGACTGGCCAAGCCGGCCTGAAGTTCCTCGACGCTGCGAAGAATATCGGGAACCCTGACCTTGCCATCCTCGTCCATATCCATGATCTTGAGACACTCGCCAAACGCCGGCTGGCTGGTCGGCAAGGCTAGCACAGCCCAGAGTTTGTGGTCGAGATTCTTCAGATTCCCGACATCGTTCCCATCTCTGAGCACAACTTGATCAACGCCGCCTATCCTGGAAAAGGTCCATCTCGCCGCAGCAGCCTTCATATGATCATACCCCTTTCATCTTCTGCTTGGACGCTATGACTTTAGTATCCCTTTTTTTTCTGCCTTGCACAATACTTGATCGTTACCAAGGCATTTGACCGGGACGGGAACTGTGGCATATATTCTATTTGTCAGAGAAAAACCAATACTGCTTCCGAAAGAGCAAGGAGCCCTCATGAGCGCAGAAGTAACCATCACCTCCGAGAACTTCAAGAGCGAAGTTCTGGAATCCAGCCTCCCCGTCCTCGTAGATTTTTGGGCTGAGTGGTGTATGCCCTGCCGCATGATCTCCCCCTCGGTTGAACAATTAGCCGAAACTTACAAAGGCAAGTTGAAAGTCGGCAAGGTTAATGTAGACGAGCAGAGCGAGATAGCCGCCCAGTTTGGCATTATTTCTATCCCCACCCTCTTCATCTTCAAAGGTGGACAGGTTGCCAGACAGAAAGTAGGCGCCTTACCCAAGCACGAGATAGAGAATCTTTTCAAGGATCTTCTGTAGTCAGGGCTTTTTAGAAGTTTTTCTTTTACTCTTCGGTGACGACGAGGCCTTCGCTGGCGCCTTCGTTATGGCAGCCGCTCCCGGACTCTGGCTTCCCGCTTCTCCAATCCGCCAACCCTCTTTCCCTCCTTCTGCTTCTCTCAGAAGCGGCCGCGATGATGAGCTTTTCCAGAGAAAGGCATCCTCCCATCGCGGTGTCGGAGAACAAACCCACAGATCAGCCGAGGTGAGACTTTCCAGTTCCGAGCTTATTTTCTCCGAATCGATCTCCCCGGATTTGTCTTCGGCGGCATAAAAAAACCCATCCACGGGAGATGATTCCTCCCGCTCGCGCAGGGTGATGATTCCCGTCTCGTCCGGTATTCCCCCCGAGGAAGCCCAGAAGTCGCGTCCTCCGGGACTCGAGTCGACCCCGCCGGACAGCGTGAGATCGGCTCCCGTCTCATCCAGCTCGGCCGCCAGCCCTTCAGGGGCACAATGGAGGACGATGAAGTCCCCGGTTCGTACCTCGCACGAGGGAAAGCTGTACTCCATCGCCTTAGTCGAACTGGCCCATCTCACTTGGATCCCGCCCAAGGACCCGGCGCCCTCGGCCAGGAATTCCAGGTAGTCCCGATGGGTATTGCTCGCCGAGCTGTTTTTCCCCGTCTGGACCTCGTTAAGCCTCAAGCGCGCGGGGCTGGCGTTGTAACCAACAAATTCGAAGATAAAACGTGTCGAGTTACCCGAGCCATCCATTGCCTCGCCCGAGAGAAGGCATTTCGCCCCAGCCTTAACCTCAGGTGCGATGGCGACGAGGATGATGGTCCCTTGAACGCTGGGCGTTGCGATGGAAGTTTCGGGAGAGAATCCGAAACTCCCCTTCACGGGCGTAACAATCTCATCGAAGCCAATCTCGAAACAGCCAGTTGCCCTCTGACGAGCGGCCAGGATCGATGGCGGGCGGATATCCCCCGCAGGCATGAAGATATCGGCTGAATCGGGGCTGCATCCACAGACGAGGATAAGGGAAAGGCAGAGCACGGAAAGAAGCTCGGATGACATCGCGAATCTTCGCCTCCTCGCTAGGAGAACGCGCGCGAATCCCGCCGACGCTTCAAGCTTGCCCACAATCGCTGGCTCACGATAGAATCACGCCATGAACGTACTGCTTGCAAACGATCACGGAGCCGTTGAGCTAAAGCTGCGTATCCTCGCCTGGCTCCTGGAAAAGGGACATAAGGTCACCAACCTGGGCGTCGATACCGAGGATAGGGTCGATTATCCAGACATAGCTGACAAGGCTGTCGCCGAGTTTCAAAAAGGCGGCTACGATTTCGGTATCCTCTTCTGCGGCACGGGTATCGGTATTTCTATAGCCGCCAATCGGCACAAAGGTATACGCTGCGCCCTCGTCCACGACGCCTTTACGGCCCTGATGGCCAAGAAGCACAACAACGCCAATTTTCTGGCTTTCGGGGGCAGGGTGACCTACAGGGAATCACCGGAATCCCTGATCGATGTCTTCATGGGAGCAGAGTTCCAGGGCGAGCGGCACGCCACGAGGATCGAGAAACTCGATCGGAATTAAAGGCGGCTTGGGCCGCCCATCCTGCTTAGGCTCGGTCCACGGCCGCCGCGGCGAGCCCAAGCGCAAAGTCCTTTCCGGCGGCCTGCGCGGCCCCATACCATGCGGCGCCCAGGAGCCCGGCCTTGTGGGATAGCATCGCCCGCTCGAAGCCGCAGCTTATCCAGGCGTCCCGATAGACGAGGTTCGGCACGAGGGATGCAACTTTAACGGGAATATGGGGCGCTCCTTTAATGACGCCGCCGCCGAAGACAACAAGGTCGGGCGCCAAGAAGGCCAGAGCCGTGGCCGTCGTTCGGGCAAGAGATTCTATCATGATGGCGTCGGCGAAAACGCCCAGTTTATCGCCCGATGCGAATGCTTCATATACTTCCCGGGCATTTATGGACTCGCCAGCCTGGGCTCGGGCCGCCAGCGCCGATCCCTCGATGAAGGACGTGTAGTCGCGTTCAGTGGCTCGCCTGCCGAGCAGGGCTTCGGCGGCCGCGATGCCTATCGAGCCGAGCCTGGCATCCTCGCCCCTTGCCAACGCAGCGGCTATCCTTCCTACGGAGGGGCCCGAAGCGTAGGCTTCCGAACAGCCCTCTACCCCGCAGGCGCAATGGCGTCCCCGAGGTTCGATGATGAAGTGGCCCACTTCAGGGGCTCGATCGTCCCGGCCGCCCAGTATTCTTCCATCCTCGACGTAGCCGCCACCTATCCCCGTGCCCAGGCCGAGGAAAAGAAGGTTCTTTGTCCTCCCTCCTCGGACGGCCCACTCTGCATAGGTGGCGATATTGCCGTCGTTGCGCACGCCGCAGGGAATGCCGCTGGCCATAGAGGATATCTCCCGGCCCAGTTCTGTACCGTACCAGCCTTTGATATTAGCTGCCATGCCAACGATGACTCCCTGAGGGTCGACGCCGCCCGGCGTTCCCACGCCCACGGATTTGAGTCGTCCGACCTCGGATAGTTCACGGACGACCTCGGAAACCGCGGCCAGAACGGCCTTCGCCCCCGATGAAGCCGGCGTCGCCCGCGACGCCTCGGCTGCCACGACGCCACCGGCATCGACGACGATTCCCTTAATGCTTTGTCCCCCGATGTCCAGTCCGGCGAAGAGATCGGTCATTTTAAATCAGGCTCCAGGTAGTAGGTTTCACCCCGAACCACGATCGTCGCCTCGGGGATTCCCACTTCCAGCACCTTATCCTTGAGGAAGTTCAAGGCTTTTGTCTCGCCATGGACGAGGAAGACCCGCTTCAGGTTCGCCGGCTTTGAGCCTTCGAGCCATCCGATGGTCTCCTTCCAGTCGGCATGGGCGGAAAAGGCGCCGATCGACTCGACGGCGCAGTTCACCTTGTAGAAATCGCCGTGGATTCGGACTTCCTTGGCCCCGTCCTGGAGCCGCCTCCCCAGGGTCCCGTCGGCCATAAATCCGATGATAAGGAGACTGTTGGCCGGACTGCCCAGGTTATGCATCAGGTGGTGTTGTATCCTGCCGACTTCGCACATTCCGTCGGCCGATATGATGATCATGCTCTCCTTGGCACCGTTGAGGGCCTTGGAATCCTCGACGGACCGGGAAAAATGGAGGGAAGAGAAGCCGAAGGGATTCTTGGAATGGGCGATGAAAGCATCCCTCGTCTCGGCATCGTAGCACTCGGGATGGAGGCTGAAGATGGCCGTCGCGTCGATGGCCATGGGCGAGTCGACCCAGATGGGCAGGTCAGGGATCTTGCCCTGGTCCAGAAGGAGATGGAGGTCGAAGACGAGCTCCTGCGTGCGTTCTACAGCGAAAGCCGGTATGATGACCTTGCCCCCGCGTGCCCCTGTCCGCGAGATGATGTCGGCGAGCCTTTCGATGGCCCCCGATCGCTCCTCGTGGATCTTATCGCCGTAAGTGCTCTCGAGGACAAGGTAATCCAGGCCAGGAAGAAGCTCTGGATCCCGGATTATGGGCTTGCCCGCCCTGCCCAGGTCGCCCGAGAAGCCGATGATCAGCTCCTTGCCTCCCGGTCTCCTAATTCGGATCTTGACCAGCGCCGAGCCGAGGATATGGCCCGCGTCGAAGAATTCGATCGATACAGTATCCGAAAGGAAGATCGGCCTGTGGTAATCAAAGGTGACGAATCTGCCTATGGTCTTGACTACATCGAGGTCGTCGTAGAGGGGCTTGAAATCGAAGACCTGGCCCTTCTGTTCGGCCTGCCGCGACAAGTAGTCGGCATCCCTGGCCTGGATGTGGGCCGAATCCATCATGACCAGGTTGGCGAGGTCCCGCGTCGCCGAAGTCGAATAGATATTCCCCGAAAACCCCTTTTTGACGAGAAGTGGAAGCAGTCCGCAATGGTCGAAGTGGGCATGGGTGAGGACGACGGCGTCCAGGGACCCAGGAGCAATATCGCCGAGGAGGGCCCTGTTCTTGGCATCGGACTCGGCTCTCTTACCTTGGAAGGCTCCGCAGTCGATGAGGATCTTCGTCCCATCCACGTCGAGAAGGTGTTTGGAACCCGTCACTTCGCCGGCAGCTCCCAGTGATCTCAAGGTTACGCTCATGGTTCGATTATACATCGTCACCGGCTCTGGGCATAGGACAACCGGAAGGTCTGAAGGCACGCCATACTTGCGGAGGCTTCGGCAATCGGCGTAGTATGGCCAAGCATGGTTGGAGAAAAGCTGGTCCTCGATGTCGAGAAACTCGCCTCGGGCGGGGACGGCATAGCTTTCTCGGGCGGCCAGGTCGTCTTCGTCCCCTATTCCATCCCCGGGGAGAAGATCAATGCAAGGGTCGTCCTCCAGGGCAAAGGTTACCTCAGGGCTGAAATTCTCTCCGTCCTCGAACCAGCGGCTTCCCGGATTCGTCCTCCCTGTCCAGTTTTCGGTTCCTGCGGCGGCTGCAAGCTTCAGCACATCGACTATCCCGCACAGCTCACCTTCAAGGTTGCCTCGATCAAGGAGACCTTCGAGCGTATAGGTGGATTCGTTCTGGACGAACTCCCCGTGGAGTCAGGCTCGCCCTACGCCTACAGGAACAGAATCCAGCTGCACGAGACTCGGGACGGAGGTCTTGGCTTCATGGGAGAGGGCTCGGAGCTGGCAATCAGGGCTCCGGGCTGCCCCATCACCGTTCCCACCCTCGATCAATGGCTGAGGAAACAGAACAGGAAAGCCAGACCCTATAAGGAACTCCGAAGCCGGATTGGCGACCGGGATAGGTTCGTCGTATTCGCCCAGGGCGAAGAACTCTTTATCGAGGGAGAAACGGCCAAGGCTTCCGCCCGGATAGGCTCTTTGACCTACAGCTTCCCCCTTGCCCATTTCTTCCAGAGTAACCTCGCCATGGCCGAACGCCTCGTGGATAGGGCCGTAGCCGGGCTCTCGGGCGGCACGGCTCTCGACCTCTACAGCGGTGCGGGCCTCTTCGCCGCGCGGCTTGCCTCGAGCTTCGACCAGGTCATCTGCGTCGAAAGCGACGCCGTTTCCCTCGAAGCAGCGCGAGGCAATGTCCCCCCCGGAAAAGGCCGATTCCACCCTCAGGATGGAGAGACCTGGACAGGAGCCCAGGGGAAGAAGGCCGAGGGCCTTGGTGGTACGCGCTTCGACTGGGCCTTCGTCGACCCGCCAAGAGAAGGTCTCTCGCCGAAGATGCGGACTTGGCTGAAGACAGCTCTCCTGGGCGGCCTAACCTACGTCTCCTGCGACCACGCGACTTTAGCCAGGGACCTGGGCGAACTGCGCGGCGCGGGCTGGAGGCTCGACTCCCTCGTCCTTTTCGATTTCTACCCACAGACAGGCCGCATCGAAGCGCTGGCGCGGCTCTTGCCGCCCTACGCAGTCAGAAGCAAGGAGGCTGTATGAATCGCGACGGACCATTCAAGGGACGGACGATAGCCGTGGTGAACGATCTTTCTCTCGATGAGCAAAAATATCTCTACCGCAAGACAAGGAAGCTGAAGACCCTGGTACGCGAAGGCGGAAGCGTAAAGCCCTTCAAGATCGACGACAGGGACTACCAGGTCTACCTCATCTTCATGGAGGACTCGACGCGGACGCGTGAGTCCTTCCGCAATGCCGCCAAGTTCCTTGGTTGCAGGACGAATATCTTCGATGCCGCAACCAGTTCCTTCAACAAGAACGAGTCCATCACCGACGCGATAAAGATGCTGTACGGCTACTCCTCCGACTCCTGCTTCATCCTGAGGACGAAGCTAGAAGGGACCTGCCGCTGGCTCCAGGGTGCCCTGGCCCAGTACGCCGAAACCTCAGGAGGCCCCCGCCCCGGCTTCATCAACGCGGGCGATGGCAAGCACGAGCATCCGACCCAGGAATTCCTCGACGAGTTCTCCTTCCTCGAGCAGCTCGACTGGAACGAGGACCACATCCACATCGCCCTGACTGGCGACCTCTACCACGGCCGGACCGTACATTCCAAGGCCGACGGTCTGCGGATCTTCCGTCAGGTCGAAGTCGACCTGATCGCCCCCGAACTCCTGTCCATGCCGCCCTACTATATCGAGAAGATGAAAGCCAACGGCTACGAAGTCAGAGTCTACGAATCCCTGGACGAATATCTCGCCTCCGGCAAGGTCGCGTCGCTCTGGTACTTCACCCGCCTCCAGCTCGAGCGGATGGGCGAGGCCATCCTCGAAAGGGCACCCTCCCTGCGGAAGAGCGTCACCTTCAGGAAGGACATGCTGGGTCTGCTTCCCGACGACGCGCGATTCTACCATCCCCTCCCCCGCGACCGTCTGGCGCCCACCAACCCCACCTTCCTCGACGCCCTGCCTTTAAACCGATGGGACGCTCAGTCGGCCAACGGCTACTGGAGTCGTATCGTCGAGATCGGCATGGTTTCGGGCCTCCTTGGCCATGACTTCGATGGATCCTTCGCCATGGAGCCCGAAATTGTCGAGGATTTTATCCTTGAAGCTCCGGCCTCAGAACACAGCAAGCCCGAGTACAAGGTGGGCATCAAGCCCGTCGAGGAAGGCATCGTCATCGACCACATCGCCACTGGTGAATCGATCGAAGCGATCTGGAGCAACATCGAGGCAGTGCGGAAAATTCTCAAACTCAATGTGCGCTCGAGCCAGGGCGTCTACCATTCCTTCAAGGGGCTCGAGGTCTATAAAGGCATCATCTCACTGCCCGACATCATCAGTTTCGGTGAAAAGGATCTGAAGAAGCTCGCGGCCATCGCCCCGGGCTGCACCCTAAATCTGATCCGAGATTCCAAGGTGGCCAAGAAGTACAGGCTCTCGATGCCGCCCCGTATTTACGGCTTCGAAGAGATATCCTGCAAGAACGAGAACTGCATTTCCAACCCCAGCCACAACGAAGGAGTGACCACCGAATTCCTGAGAAAATCAGGATCGACCTTTGTCTGCAGGTACTGCGAAAAGGAGCACCCCTTCAGAAAAATCTGGGACATCTGAGGAAGGATCACGATACGATGACGAGAGGGGCGGCTTGGATACCGCCCTTTTTTATCCTTGGTAGATTCTCCTGTATTCATACATGCAGAGGGCGGCGGCCACCGAAACGTTGAGGGAATCCACGTGGCCTAGCATGGGTATGGACAGAGCCTGGTCCGCTTTTTCCAGGAGGAGCCTGGAGACGCCGTCCCCTTCGTTGCCCAGGATAAAGCAGGTTCGGGGAGGAAAGGCAAAACCCGGAAGGGGCGAACCGCTCATGTCGGCCGCGTAGACCCAGAATCCGGCATTCTGGATCTTCCTAAGGGCATCGGCGAGATTCTGGACGAAGGCCGTGGGTATCCAGGCGGCTGCCCCGGCGCTCGTCCGGGCAGCCGCGTCCCCCAAAGGTGAGGCCCTTCTCAAGGGTGCCACCACGAGGCCGACGCCGAAGGCGTCGGCCGACCTTAAGATGGCTCCAAAGTTCTGGGGATCCTCGATGTGATCGAGGACGATGATCATGGCTTGTTCCGGCGCAGAGGCCAGGAATTCTTCGAGGGAGAGGCTCTGCTTGGCATCCCCATCCAGGAGAGCCAGGATGATGCCCTTGTTATCTGGATCTATCCGATCGAGGAGGGTTGCATCCACCTGTTCCACGGGGATGCCGGTCTTCTTCGCCGTCTCCAGGATCTCCCTGACCCTTGGCCCCTTTTTCGCCCCCATGCTCCCCGCGATGAGAAGCTTGGCTTGGCTAGGTTTGGAACGTAGGGTTTCGAGAATGCCGTGAAAGCTTGTCAGGTAGTCCACGCCCGGATCATAGCAGAGCCACGCCCCTATGAAAAGCGCGCCCCGGAAGAATTTTGGAGCGCGCTTTATTTTACTTGATCCAGCCTATTTTCAGGGCATGACAGTAAATTCCTGCACCAGCTGTATAGCGCTTTCCGCCTGTTTGACGCCCGAAACCTCGTGCGCGGCCGCAAGGGCCGTGTCGATAGATGTCTGGGAATTGGCCACGCCGTGGAGGACGACAGCGCCCTTCTCCACCGTCGCCTCGAGGAAATGCACGAGTACCTTCCTCTTGTAGACGATCTCGGTCACTACCTTCTGGGCAAGAACGAGATCGGACACCTTCTGCACGCCCGTATCCTCTTTCGCCTTGTCGACAAAAACCTTGACCAAGGCTGAGATGGCGACGGCGGCATGGGCGGGGTCGGTGCCCGCCGTGTTGATTGTCAGGTCGTACTCGCGCGCGTCCGACCAGTTGGTCGAGAAAAAGTACTTGTGGAAACCGCTCCTGTCGTGGTCGCTCTGCTCGAGTATCTGAAGGGCCCGCTTGTTGTCGCAGGAGTAGAGTTTCTTGACCCGCTCCAGGCGCAGAGAGAGAGGAGCGGTGATCTTGACCGAAAGCATGTGCGGCACGCCCCGCAGAATGGCGCAGCCTCCCCGGCCCATGATAATGCAGCTATTCCCCTGCGCGGCCTCGAGAATGGCCGATTTCAGGTAGTGGAGATAGTCGTCCCTCTGTTGGGAGAGAGATGCCCAGAACCCGGGATTCTTCTCGTCGTACTTTTCCCTCTTCTCGGCGCTGATGCCGATCGACATGAGGCTCTTTTCCAGGTATTCCTTGTCTATGAGCTTATAGCCTGTGATGCCGGCAAGCTCCTGAGCGGTCTCTTCGCCGAGGGATGCGAGCTCTCGCGCAATAGTGATTATTGCCATATTGTCCCTCCTTAAATCTCACTGTATGACCAGATTCGCGCAAAGTCAAATAATTTCCGCTATTCACGCGCCTAGACCTTTGGTAATATTTCGGCGTACATGGAAAAGCTTGGAGTCCTTGCCGCTTTAACTACGGCGTGCTTCTGGTCCCTGGCAGCCATCTTCTTTGAGAACGTCACACATCGGGCTGGCCCCCTCGCGGTCAATTTCTGGAAAGTAACCTTCGCCTTATTCTTCCTCACGATCAGCGCGGCCTTCGGCAGAGGTCTGCCTTTCCCGACGGACGCATCGCTCCATGCGTGGGTCTACCTTTCCATCTCAGGCCTTCTAGGATTCGTGATAGCCGACTATTTTCTCCTGAACGCCTATCTTCTCATCGGATCGCGGACCACCGTGGTATTTCAAGCCATCACGCCTCTCTTTACGGCTTTCTTCGCCCTGATATTCCTCGGCGAGCGGATGAATCCCCTCTCCCTTCTGGGCATGGCCGTCGTCATCGCCGGCATCCTTATCGTCGTTCTTTCTCACAGGAAAGGCCGGGAAGCGGCCAATTCCAACTCCCCCTCCACCCTGAAGGGCTACCTTTTTGCCTTTCTCTCAACCCTTTTTCAGGCCTTTAGCATGATCTTCTCCAAGGCGGGCCTGGGCGATTATTCGGCCATCTCGGGAACCCAGATCAGGATCATCACCGCCATTCTTGGTTTCGGGCTGCAGGCGCTCATTCTGCGCCAGGGAAAGCAGGTATTCGTCAAGCCTCTCAAGGAAGGCAAGGTTCTTAAGTTTCTTCTGCTCGGCTCGATAGTCGGCCCCTTCCTCGGCGTAACCTGTTCCCTCTTCGCCCTGCAGAACACCGCGGCTGGGACGGCTTCCACACTCATCGCCCTCACTCCCGTCTTCATCATTCCGCCATCCATCATTATCCTCAAGCAGAAGGTCAAACCGGTCGAAATCGCCGGGGCAGCGATAGCCGTCTGCGGGGTCGCACTCTTCTTTCTTCTCTGATGATGGATCGGAAGTGAAACAGCGCTTCGCTTAAGCCTGAAGCGGTGTATACTGAAGCCAAGGAGTCGCGATGAAAGCTCTTGTTAAAAGCAAGGCCGAGCCTGGCCTCTGGATGGAAGAAGTTCCTCTCCCCACGATTGGAGACAACGATTTATTGATAAAAGTGAAAAAAACGGCCATCTGCGGCACGGACGTCCATATATGGAAATGGAATCCCTGGGCACAGAAAACCATCAGGATAGGTCAGACTGCCGGCCACGAATTCGTCGGCGAGATCGTGAAAATGGGCAGGTCGGTATCGGGCTACAAGATAGGCGAACGCGTCTCGGCCGAAGGCCACATCGTCTGCGGCGTCTGCCGGGCCTGCAGGGCAGGCAAACGCCACCTCTGCCCCAACACCATCGGCATCGGCGTGAACAGGAACGGCTGCTTCGCCGAGTATATCTCCGTACCCTCGAGCAACGCCTGGCACGTGCATGAGTCCATCCCCGACGACATCGCCGCCATCTTCGACCCCTATGGCAACGCGACCCACACGGCCCTCTCCTTCGACATGATCGGAGAGGATGTCCTCATCACGGGCGCGGGGCCCATCGGCTGCATGGCTGCGGCCATAGCCAAACACGTGGGGGCGCGGAACGTCGTCGTCACCGACATCAACCCCTGGAGGCTCAACCTCGCGATGAAACTCGGGGCGACACGAACGGTCGACGTGTCCAGAGAGTCGCTGAAGGACATCCAGAAGGAACTCGGCATGGTGGGAGGCTTCGACATTGGCTTGGAAATGTCCGGAAGCCCCCAGGCTCTCGAACAGATGATCGAGAATATGTACAACGGCGGCCGGATGGCTCTTCTCGGCCTTCTGCCCGACGGTGCTGGAATAGAATGGAGCAGGGTCATCTTCAAGGGTCTCTTCATAAAGGGGATTTATGGCCGCGAGATCTTCGAAACCTGGTACAAGATGCAGGCGATGCTCCGTTCCGGACTCGATATCAGCCCGGTCATCACCCATCGCTACGCCTTCGACGATTTCGAGAAAGGTTTTGCCGTCATGCTTTCGGGCGAGTCGGGCAAGGTCGTCCTAAGCTTCGACTGATCAGGCGTACTGAGGCTGATTTAGCTTGCCTCGACTGGTCAGGCCTGCTTTGTCTGAGCCTCGATGAGGCCCAGACAATCGTAGACTGTTCGGCCTCCCGAATAGGTGGAGCTGTTCCTGCGCACGAGGCGCCAGGTATCGCTTCCGAAACTCCCCTCGGTCTCGAGTCTCTCGGCCAGGCCCACGGCTGATTCCACCCAGGAGAGAAGTGCGCCGTTCTGTGTCAGGGCGAGGGTCTTCATCCCCGGTCCCACGACGACGGTGACCGGCTCGATGGTCAGACGAGCCAGGTCGGGCGAAGCCGCCGCCGCGGCGAGCCCAGCCGTCTTGGTCTGAAGCCTGATCATACGTGCCCGGGCGTCGGGGCCCCCGCTCTCCTTGCTTGCCGCAATCAGGTCGAGAAGGTAGTTGCGTACCTCGTTCAAGTCGTGGATCGAGGGAAGCTTGTCCGGGATGACGGCGCTTCTCAGCACCTTGGCCAGTATGGATATCTCGCGGAGATAATGATTCCGCTGGTTGGAGGGTACGAGATACATGACGATGATCTGTATCGGCCTTCCGTCGGCGGCACCGTAGTCTATGCCGCCGGGGCTCCATCCCACCACGCACATCAAGTCCTCTTCGAACTCGACGCGGGCATGGGGACAAGCCCAGCCTTTACCCAGAGCCGTGTTCGTCGCCTTTTCCCGCTCCTCGACGTTGCCGACGATATCGGTTCCCGTGGGGATCTGGGGAAATGCCTCTATTACATGGGCCAGGAACTGGAGAGCGTGAGTCTTATCGTTTTCGGGAAGCTCGAAAAGCCGGCCTTCCTGAAGGGCGTCGAGAACAGTATCCATGATCAACCTCCCTCTGACTTACGCAGAACTCTCAACTTCATAAAATGGGCGAGTATCGAATAGAGGACCAGGAAGCCCCCTATCCAGAGCCAGTAGACCGCGGGCAGAGGCACGAGGCCGAGGACGGGCGCGAAGAAGGAGTAGGGAAGCCAGATCCCTATTCCGGCGATGATGAGGGTTGTGGCCATCAAGGGAGCCGAGGCCCTGCTCCGCAGGAAGGGTATCCTTCGCGTCCTGATGATATGGACGATGAGGGTCTGGGTGAGGAGGGACTCCACAAACCAGCCTGTCTGGAAAAGCCGAATGAGGTAGTCCCTGTTCACCTGGGAGAGGTTCGGATCGAGAACCCTTTGCGCCCCAAAGAAAAACCACATGAGGGCGAAAGTAGCGTAGTCAAAGAGCGAGCTGACCGGACCCACCCCCACCATGAAGCGCTTGATGCTCTTGATGTCCCAGGATATGGGCTTGGCGATGAGTTCGGAATCGACTTTATCCATCGGTATTCCCGTCTGGGACAGGTCGTAGAGAAAGTTGTTGGCGAGGATCTGGATGGGCTTCATCGGCAGGAAGGGCAGAAGGACGCTTGCTCCCAGCATACTGAACATGTTACCGAAGTTGGAGCTGGAACCCATTCTGATGTACTTGATGATGTTGGCGAAGATCCGCCTGCCCTCCATGATCCCCTCCTCGAGGGCGAGGAGGCTCTTCTCCAGAAGGATAATATCGGCCGATTCCTTGGCTACGTCGACGGCCGAGTCTACCGAAATGCCCACATCGGCCGCCTTGAGGGCCGACGTGTCGTTGATGCCATCGCCCATGAAGCCGACAATGTGGCCCTGCCGCTTGAGCTCCTTGACAATGCCTTCCTTCTGGCTTGGGGTCAGCTTGTAAAAAAGGTCGCAGGATACGGCCTTGGCGGCCAGCTCCTCGGGGGAGAGGCGCGCAAGCTCCTCGCCTGAGACAGCCGATTCCACGGCTATCCCCACCTCCTGGCAGACCTTTCGCGACACGAGGCCGTTGTCTCCCGTCAGGACCTTGACCCGGACGCCTGCAGCCCCGAGGAGCTGTATGGCCTCGGCCGCCGAGTCTTTTGGGGGGTCCATGAAGGCAATGTAACCCAGGAGGACAAGCTGGCTTTCGTCGTCCACCACGAAGACCTTCCTGTCCTTCGGGAATTCACGGTAGGCGATACCCAGGACCCTGAAACCCTCGCGGTTGAGTTTCTCCACTTCCTCGAAGAGATCAGCCTGCATCATGTCGAGAAGAGGATAGATGTCCTCGTCAATCTGGTAGTATGTGCAGCAGCGGAAGATTTCCTCGACGGCGCCTTTGCAGATGAGGACGTTGTCACCCTCGTATTCGACGACCACCGACATACGGCGCCGCTGGAAATCGAAAGGCAGCTCGTCGATGAGGCGGCAGGTGCCGGCGTCGAGGTCGACGTATTCCAGGACTGCTCTGTCGAGAAGGTTCTTCAAGCCGGTCTGGAAATGACTGTTCAGATAGGCGTAGTTGAGGACTTCCTCGCTCTCGTGTCCGATGATGTCCACATGGTGCTCGAGCATGACCTTGTCCTGGGTCAGAGTGCCCGTTTTGTCCGTGCAGAGGATATCAACCGCTCCGAGGTTCTGGATCGAAGGAAGACGTTTGACAATCACCTTCTTCTTCGCCATGGAAAGGGCTCCCTTGGCGAGGTTGACCGTGACGATCATGGGCAGCATCTCGGGCGTCAGGCCGACGGCTACCGAAAGGGCGAAGAGAAGCGCTTCGATCCAATTGCCCTTGGAGAGGCCTACGATCAGGAAGACGGCGGCGACCATGACGACCATGGTGCGGATCATGAGCCAGGTAAAGGAGCTCAGCCCCTTGTCGAAGCTTGTCGTCTCCCTTTTTCCCAGGAGGGCCGCGGCCAAGGCGCCATAGAGGGTCTGAGCGCCTGTGTTGACGACGAGGGCCTTGGCCGTACCGCTGGTCGCCGAGGTGCCCATGAAGCAGGCGTCGGTAAGGTGGAGGGCTGAAGCTGGTGTCCCGCCCTGGATGGCGGATGTCTTTTCAACCGGCATGGATTCGCCCGTGAGGGCGGCCTCGCCAAGGAAGAAGTCCTTGGCAGCGATGAGGCGCAGGTCGGCCGGCACGCTCGAGCCGGCCTGGAGAAGTACAATGTCCCCCGGAACCACCTCCGAGGTCTTAATCTCCTGCTCCGTGCCATCACGAAGCACGTAAGTCCGCGATTGGACACGCTTGCCGAGGGCTTCAATTTCCCCGGCCGACCGGCGGTCGAGGATGAAGGAAAGCCCCACGCTGAGGAGAATCATGGCGCCGACGATGATGGCCGACCGGTATTCCCCCACTAAGGTGGATATGGTGGTTATCGCAAGGAGTTGGACGACAAGAGGGCTTCGCAGACGTTCAAGCATGTCAGCCCAGAAGCCCAGCTTGCCCGGCTTGGTCAGCTCATTGGGTCCATAATGGCCCAGCCGGGTCGATGCCTCCTCCGACGACAGGCCGCCCTGGCTTGAAGCCATGGCCGCCAGCCCTTCTTCGGGCGTGCATAAACAGATCTTTATAAGTTTCTTTTCGTTGTCGCGCAGGGCTTTATCCTGCGGAGAGGACATCTTCTCCCGAATGGAAAGTATCTGCCCTGAAAGTTTAGCCATTGCTCGCCTCCGCATTGCCACGCCACGTGACCGGTCGGAGGGAGGAGAAGCGACGCTATCGAGCCTGCCGCCATCTCCAGGGGCCGAAACCGGCGACATGAAGAATGCTACATGGGAATGGATCTTCGGAATCGGTGCGTGCTTCGCAGCTTATCGCTGAAACGCGACTATAACTGCCATCCGCATCGTTCATGCATGTTCTCCTTTCGTCGTGTGGGGATCGACCTCATGGTCTTCAGGTAGTATGAACGATCGAGAGCCTTCGGGCAAGTTCCCCGAGACCTGTTACCGTGAGAAAGGTCGAAAAATTGCCTGGGCCGGATGGCTCGATACCCTTCCCTCTTCCTGGTATAATCAAGCCATGAGCGAACATCACGGCAAATCGCGCCGACCGCATTCAGGCGACAGGCCCAGGCCACGGCCCGGCCTAAAAACCCAACCAAGCGTTTATAGCCAATCCGGCCGCTCGACCCACGCTCAGGAGCCTCCCAGAACCGAAGTGCCCAGGCTCGAGCCCCTTCAATCCTTCAAGCTCGGTGAGGACTGCCTCAAAGCCCTGACTGAACTTCCCTCTATCCTCGACGAAATCGCGCCCATGACGCCCAGGCAAAAGCATGAACTCGGACGAAGCGTCCGATCCCTCTGGGAAGACCTCACCTCGGAAAAGGAACACAGGACAGCCGAATACCTGAGTTCACCTGCCGACGCATCGGCGTACATGCGCTATTTCCTGCCATGGAACCTGATCCGTCTGGCCTCCATCTTCTCCTCCCTCCCCCTGCAGCTGGACGATGGAGCCTCGGTGATGGACATCGGTTCGGGCCCCTTGACCCTTCCCATCGCCCTCTATCTCTCCAGATCCGACCTCCGCTCCAAACGACTGACCTTCTATTGTGCCGACAAGACGGAACGAATCCTCAAACAGGGACAGAACCTCTTCGAAAGCATCTGCGCCAGGGTTTCGGGCGCCCTCTCCCCCTGGAAAATTGTCCTCCTCCACCAGCAGTTTGGAGATTACCCGCCTGAAAAAGTCGATCTGGTGACAGCGGCCAACGTCTTCAACGAATTCTTCTGGAAGAGCAAGGCTCCTCTCGGCATGCGGGCATCCCTCACTGCCAGACAGCTTCTAGGCTATCTCAAAGGCTTGGGCTCGGTCTTCCTCATGGAGCCGGGCGATCCGAGATCGGGTTCCTTCATCAGCGCGATCCGAGCGGCTCTCTCCACCTTCGGTGCCCTGCCTGCCGCCCCTTGCCCCCACGTCTTCGCCTGTCCCCTTCCCGGCATTTTCCGCAGCCTCGAAACACCAGGGAACGAGAGCCCGACTGTTCTGGGAGCCAAGCATTTCCGTGAACTCGTCATGCCGAAACGGCGCGAGAAATATCCTTGGTGTCATTTCACGATTGGCACCGGGGCCACGCCGCCATGGCTTAAAGCCCTCTCGGACGAGGCGGGATTATCCAAGGAGAAGCTGGTTTTTTCGTATCTGTTGTCCACCGTGCCCGCCGAACTTCCCCAGCCGGGGAACCAGAAATCCAAGCCGGGCGGACAATCCTTCACCCGCGTCGTGTCGGAGGAGTTCCCCCTGCCGGGCAGGCTTCTCGGCCGTTATGCCTGTTCGGCAGAAGGCTACTCGCTGGTGCAGTATCCCCCCTCGGGCCGAAAGCCTTCGAGCGGAGATCTTTTACGCACGCCTTTTACGTCCAAGGACCACGTCATCGATGAAAAATCCGGGGCGATAATCGTTTCCTATTGACAGCACAGGATGTTCCCGGTATAGTCGATTTTCGTCAGCGATAACACGGGGGCGTAGCGAAGCTGGTTTATCGCGCTGGCCTGTCAAGCCGGAGATCACGGGTTCGAGCCCCGTCGCTCCCGATTCGCCTTCGGGCGTCGCCTTTGGGCGTTGAACCCGTCAATTCTGACGGGTTTTTTATTACGGGCTGTAGCGCAGGGGCTAGCGCGCTTGGTTCGGGACCAAGATGTCGGAGGTTCAAATCCTCTCAGCCCGACAAGGAACGAAAGACGATTGCCCGGCAAAAATGCCGGGCATCGTTGTTTTTAAGGACATTCTCCTTCTCATCGACCTGACAAGTTGATATAGTCTCTCCCAATGCGTGATTTCCTGTGTGCGATGCTCATCGCCATCCTCGGCGGCGCGACGCTTTCGGCAGCTCCTTCTTCCCATGAAACGGGCTTGCCTCCTTCGAAAAGTATCCTGACCGTTTTATGTTACCACAACATAGACATCAGGTCGCCGAAGAATTCCCCGTATTCGGTGACCTCGGCCCAATTGACCGATGAGCTGAATGCGCTCAAGGCAGCGGGCTTCGATTTTGTCTCACTGGAACAGGTACAGGCTTTCTACGCATCGGGCAAGCCGCTTCCCTCCAAATCTGCCCTTATCACCTTCGACGACGGACATGAGAATATCTATGAACATGCCTACCCGATCCTCAAAAAAATGAATATTCCCTGGCTCTTGTTCGTCTTTCCTACCGCTATCGGAGGCGGCCACGAGAAAGGGTTCATGAACTGGGATGAGGTGCAACAGCTCAACAAAGAAGGAGTCGCGATCGGGAGCCATTCCTTTGATCATCCCTATCTGACACGTCCCGGAAAAGAGATATCGACTCCTGAGGCTTATGACGCATGGCTCGATAAGGAACTCATCCGTTCCAAACGGCTGATCGAAGATAAGCTTGGTTCCCCAGTAAACGCGTTCGCTTCGCCTTTCGGAGCGCTCAACAATGTTGTGCAGCAACATATCAAAAACGCAGGGTATTCACTCGCGTTCAACATATTCGGCTCGAACAACGACGCACTGAACAATCCCCTTGAATTGAACCGGATTATCGTGCTCAGCACCCATTCTCCCGAGATGGTCGTGAAGAAGGCTGAAGAGCGGCCCCTGCATTTCACTAAGGAGTTCCCAGGATCGCTGCAAGTATATACTGGGATGCTTGCGACGGCAGGTTTTTCCCTCGAGGGGATCGATGACTACATTCCTGGCTCGATTCAGGTGCTCATCAATGGAACCAGGATCGAAACATTGAAAGAGAACGGTTCGTCCTTCATGTTCGATGTTCCCGCTCCTGGTCGTTCGAAAGGCTATATCGTTACAGTATATGCTCGAGGCAGGTCAGGCGAGATCTTTTCGCAGAGCTACTATTTTATCTATGCCACAAAAAAACCGGATTTCCTCAAGCTGGCGCCGGCCAAAACGTAGTCCCAGGCCGAATGAAGCACAGCGAGCTGAACGTAGAAGTTTTAAGGCAATCGGCCTGCGTGGATTAATCTTCAAAGGCAGACCCAAAAAAAGCCCACTGCGGGAAATCCGCAGCAGGCTCCAATAGCTAAAAGTTGCAGAATTTAGTGTGAATAAAGCGAAACGGTCAACGTATCCTGATATACACCAGCAGGAAGGCTCAGGCTCGACGCGGTTGCATAGGTTGCGGAGACCGCCAAGGTTGTTACAGGCTGTGTTCCGGTTGGTGCCAATGAATATGCAGTAGCTAGGTTAATGGCTGTTACAGATCCAACATTTAGCTTATAGGGATACGCATTCGTACCATACATCATCTTGCCGCCATTCGCGGAAGTAATAGTGAGAGTATATCCATTAAGGTTCGAAGATATAACAATATTGCCCAAGCTTTTGCTTGTTTCCGTTGGATCAAGTGTGGAGGGTGAAGGTATAGTCGAACTCAGAGTAAGCGTATAATCCACACTCGCACTCAAGGTAATGTTCGATGAACTGACCAATGTGTCGGTGGCAAACACTGGTACGCCGATAAGCGCGATCAAGAGAGCGATAATCAAAGGCTTTTTCATTTCTTTCTCCTCATAAAAACTTTAAAACATAATACTTGGATAGACTTTTACAATACACATAGCTTCATGTCAATACACCATCAATCACCTAATAGTGATATTGTAATTGTATCGTGGTAGATGCCCATGGGCCAAATAATCCCAACATGCGGAAGAAAAGTAAGGTATAAGGTCAATAATTCCCCGCTGGAGGCGGTTTTCTGCTGGGCAGCACTCTGGATCGCAAACCGGGACACAACCACCGTATCCCCATCTTTTATGGCAAATAAATAAGGAATATAGGTTTCCCCATCGTCAAGCTTGAGCCTTCCGGTATCTTGATTCTGTGCGTAGCTGGAACTGATGCTCATTTTCCACGCTGCTTGGTTACTGATGACAAGTGCGTTGCTGACTGCCTTGGTGGTTATCACATCATCGTTTTCGTTCAGCAAATCAATAGTCTCGGGATCAGCCATTGTGATATGCAGAATTGATGGAACATCACCTATCACGACAAGACGATTGTTGTCTTGGGCAAGAATAGATAATTGAATAAAGAAAAAAGCAATCAAGAAAGATACTATCTTTTTCATTTACTTATTCAACCAAAACTTTTTGGAAATCGGACATATAGCAAGGCGACAATCAATTGATCAACGCCTTGCTGCTTAATAATCACTCAGGTTGTAGCTGTAATAGTGATAGTGATTGTATCAGTGTAAGCAGTACTGGCTTGGTAAAGCAATGCGCTGTCGTCCTGGTTGCTGGCTGCAACAGTAAGTACATAATCGACACCAGTTTTAGTCGTTCTGCCGCCATCGGTAATCGTAACATCCTTAGCCGCAGTAAGCTGAACGGCGGTTAGGACGGTTCCGGTTGGAGTAGTACCAGCTGCAGTGCTGACCGCAAGCGTGTAAGGGATTGCCACGCCACTAATAGCAGGGTCCTTCAGAGTACCAAGATTCGTAGAAGTGAAAGAAAGCTTGTACGCCTTTTTATTTGAGATGACCGTAAGCGTTCCATTCTTGTCTGCACTGGGGTTTGTCGAAGCATTGTTGAAGTTGTCGGGAAACGTAATACTGATCGGCGTATTGGTCACATTAACATACAAAACCGGGCTGACGGTAGCGTTTACCACGAGATCGGGATTGGATGCCGCCGAAACGGAGCCGACTGCCACAAGGGCAGCGATCAGAAGAACCGCAAACTTTTTCATATACACCTCACAATTCTTTACCCTGCTCAAGCAGGATTTTTTATCGTGTGGAAAAAGACAGAAGGCAGAACACAGAAGCAGATCATCTGTACTTTCTCACAATCACAACTTTGATCAACTTAATTGTACCAACAACACTAAAAGCATGTCAATTACTTCCTATAGTTCCTCAAGCACCGATAACCGTAACGGTGATGGTATCAGCGTAATCTGTGGCGGTTTGCCAGAGTGTATCAGTCACATTCTGAGCAGGAATGGAAATCGTCAGCAGATAACCGACACCCTGCTTGGGAGTTTTGCCGCCCGCGGTTGCCTGGATGGTTTTACTCGCGCCCATCAGAACGGTGCTCGACATAGAATTCGTTACGGTACCAGTGAAAGTTCCCTGGAGGGCAGCCTGGATATAATAAGGAATACTCGTTGTGGTAGCAGTGCTGTAAAGGCTCCCCGATTTGGCTGAAGTAAGCGTAACAGTCCAGGCAGTAGTATTGGCAAAAACCGTTAAAAGGGATGTAGAGGCTGCAGCGGTTCCAGCGCTTCCATCACCCGTGAAAGAAAATGCCATAGAGGAAGTGCCAAGTGTTACATTTGTGTAATTCGCAACGCTTCCAGTGAGTCCGAGAGTCGCGGCTGAAGCCGAACTCACGGCGATGAGCGTGGCAACCAGAAGAAGAACCAACTTTTTCATATAGGCCTCCGAGAACTTTTCCTGTCAGCGACAGGTTTTAAATATGTTGATTGGAAGAAAGATGCCTGACAAACAGAAGTTGTACTTTTTTTATGCCCGATGTAGAACTTTTTCCTTCTCAATCAGTTGAAAAGATTGTCTTCATTTATAAGAAATAAGTCAATGGGTCTAGATTATATTTCACTCCATAATTACCGATGCGTACCGATTTTAAAATTCTTTTGGAAATCAACGGTGAACGCGATCTATTAAAGCGGAAAAGCAAAAGACGGCATTTTAAAAAACCGACGGGATTTCTCCCGCCGGTCAGTGCCCTGGTCCGCCTCCGTCAAGATCCGGAGATCGTCACCGTAAGCGTATCGCTGTAGGTTCCAGTCTGCCAGAACGTTGTCGTGCTGGCGGTGAACGCGATCGACAACGCGTAGGTGGTGCCCGCCTTCGGCGTCTTGTTCTGAGCCGTACTGGTCCACGTGGTGTTCAGACTCTTGGCCGAAGCCAAGGATCCAAGCGTCATCGTGTACGTGGCCGTCTCGCTGGCATCGGCGGTATTCTTCAAATAGCCGCCGTTAACAGACGAAATCGCTATGGTCCAGCTGTTATAGTTGCTCGTCACACCTATATTGCCAATGCTCCAGGTGTTGGCCGCTCCGGACGTATCATCCATCACAGCAGTAAAAGAACCCGGGAGCGTCAGCGCGAGCTGGGGAGCCACCGTTCCAGTCATGCCAACCGTACCAGTCGTAGCCGCAGACGCAAAACCCAACATGGCAAGCGCGAACAGAGACACGAAAGCAAACTTTTTCATGAGAGACTCCTGAGCCATGTATGCCATGGCAACTTTTGTAAATTTGCGCCTCTGCGCCATAGGGGCGTGAGACGCATACTTTGAAAAAAGTATATGCGGCATTAAAACCTAATGTCAATAGTTGGCAGAATAGACAAGCGCTTCGATTTCAGCTTTCCCTGATCACGAGATCCTCGTAGTTCTCCCGTCGGACGGAAAGTCTGTACCCTCCGCCTCGGGTCATGACTACGGCTGGCCTCGGGATGCGGTTGTAATTCGAGGCCATGGAGTGGTTATACGCCCCCGTCGAGAATACGGCGAGGATATCACCCGTTTCAGGATCGGGAAGCCCGAGGTCGCGAATGAGGATGTCGCCCATTTCGCAGCATTTTCCCGCTATAGTCACGGTCTTGGAGGGCTCAAGGCCGGCTTTATTGGCTAAAAGTCCATAGTATTTTGCCTCGTAAAGCGCCGGTCGGATGTTGTCAGCCATGCCTCCGTCGACGCCTACGTAGGTTCGGATCCCCGGGATGGTTTTTACCGATCGGATGGTGTAGAGAGTCAGGCCGGCCTCGCCAATGATCCACCGGCCCGGTTCTATCGCCACCCACGGCATGGGGAGCCCGGCCTCGGCTGTCTTTTCGGCAATGAGGGCCATCATAGGGTCGAGGAAGTAGGAAAGGCCTGGCGCATTGTCGGATGGCAGGTACTTGATGCCAAAGCCGCCGCCCAGGATAAGTTCCTTCGTCTCGAAGCCGTATGAAGCTTTGACGTCAGCCATGAGCTTCAGGGCTATGCCTGTGGCAGCCAGATGGGAGAAATTGTCGTAGAGCTGGGAGCCGATGTGGAAGTGAAAGCCCCTGAAATCGATATGGGCCGCGTCGAGGACTGCCCGCATGTAGAGGTCACATACGGAAGGGTCGAGAGGGATCCCGAATTTGGAGTCGAGGCTCCCTGTCGATATGAATCGATGCGTGTGACTGTCCACACCCGGGGTTATCCGGTACAGCAGGGCTTGGCGCCTTCCCAGGCCGGCGGCAATCCGTTCGATCTCGGCCACCTCGGCCAGATTGTCGGAGACGATCCTCCCGACGCCAACCCGTAGAGCGTAATCCAGCTCATCGGTCGACTTGGCGTTGCCGTGGAAGGTGATTCGACGGGGATCGACTCCAGCCTTGAGGGCCGCAAAGAGCTCGCCGCCAGACACGGCATCCATGCCCAGGCCTTCCTGGATGACGATCCTGCACATGTCGAGAGTCTGGAAAGCCTTGCTGGCGTAATAAGCAGCCGTATTGGGGTATTTTTCGAGAAAGGCCGAGCGGATTTCCGCGCAGCGTTCCCTGACCAGGGATTCCGAGACAACGTAGAGGGGAGTGCCCTGTTCGGCGGCAAGCTGGACAAGGTCGACGCCGTCGAGAAAGAGTCTGCCGTCTTTTACGGATGCGTGGGAGTTCGGTACCATAGCGAGGATAGTACACGATTCATCCGCGGTAATAAAGAGAGAAAATGATCCGCCCCGGTGGAACGCGAAGGACGGGTCGTATAGAATGTGCTGTATGAAACCGCTTATCGGAGTATCGACATTCAATGAAAAACAGCCAAGGTCCGTATACTGCTCGGTCAGCGTCCGCTACCTGCAATCGGTCTCAGACGCGGGGGGCCTCGCCGTCACTCTGCCAGTGAGCTCCCCCGGCGAAGCTGAAGCCTTCATCGTCAGGATCGACGGACTCATCCTCACTGGCGGCAAAGATACCGATCCCGAGTTCTACGGACAAGAACCGGCCAGGGGCCTGCGAACTTTCGACTCCCAGCGCGATGAATGGGAATTGGCCCTCTTCCGGGCAGCCCTCGAGAGAGGAATCCCCGTGCTAGGCATCTGCAGGGGACATCAACTCATCAACATAGCCCTGGGTGGAAACGTATACCAGGACCTTTTAATCCACCGTCCCGGCACGAACCTCCACAATCCTGAGGAATTCCCCGTCGATCGTCCATTTCATGGCATTTCCATCATCGAAGGTTCATTGCTCCACAAGGTTTTAGGGGAAACCTTGACGAGGGTGAACAGCTTCCACCACCAGGCCGTGAAGGATCTGGGCCAAGGCCTGACGGTTACCGCCCTGGCCGCGGATGGGGTCGTGGAAGCCATCGAGTCGACCGATCCGGATCGATTCATCCTGGGTGTACAATTCCACCCCGAGGGGCTCACCAGGATTTCCCCTAAGTTCCTGGGCATCTTTTCAGCCTTTGTGAACGAAGCGAGCAAGCCGAAAGCCTGAGGTTCCGGATATTCAATCCGAAAAAGGCGACTCGAGCAGGCAGAAATCCCCGGCAGTGGCGTCGAGAAGGTATCGTACACCCAGCGCCAGTGTGAGGCTCGGCTTCCCGTGGCCTGCCTGCAGTCCGGCGAGGATGGGTTTGCCGGCGGATACCAAAAGATCCTCAAGGATCTGCCGTATCGCAAGCGATCTTTTTTCCTTCGGAGCCTCGCAGCGGGTCCAGGAACCGATGAGAATCCCTTCGCATGCCTCGAAGACGCCGGCCAGTCTCAGCTGGTTCAGCATGCGATCGATCCTGTAGGGCGCCTCGTCCACATCCTCGATGAAGAGGATCTTTCCCCCGGCGTCTATCTGCCAGGGCGTGCCCATGGTCGCGGCCAGAAGGGAGAGGTTCCCGCCCGTGAGTTCGCCCTCCGCGATGCCCGCCGCGATGGTTTCCAGCGCCAAGCCATCAGGGTTAGCCAGGAAACGGGGAAATTGCTCCCCGAAGAGAGTCTCTTCAAGAGATGATCGGGAGACCGGGTCGAGCTCGGGCACCATGTCCGAGGAGGGCATTGGACCGTGGATCGTGACAAGACCGGCGACCTGCCTGAAAGCCGTGTGGAGGGCCGTGATGTCACTGTAGCCGAGGAAGAGCTTGGGGTGGGCTGCCATGATGCCATAGTCAATGCGGTCGAGGATCCGGGGCGTGCCGTAGCCCCCCTTCAGGCAGATGACGGCATTCGTATCGGGATCGAGGAAGGCCCTCTCCAGTTCAGCAGCCCGTGTTTCGTCGCTTCCGGCGAGATAGCCATAGACGTCGGCGCAATGGGGCGAAGCCGATACCTCGAATCCCAGGGATTCGAGAGCGTGGATCGAAGCCTCGACCCTGGCTGAGTCGAAGGCCGAGCCCGAGGGTGCGACGAGGAATACCCTATCGCCCTTGTGGAGCCGCCGGGGCTTGATGCGCAGGCGGGCTTTAGGCGCGCCGCCAGATCCGCGGTTCATGGCTTTTTCCCGAGAAGGGCCAGGGTCGTCGCGACATGCATGGCGACACCCACGGGCAGACAGGCTTCGTCGATGTCGAAGTCCCTGGAGTGCAGGGCAGCCGTGATTCCTCTTCCGGGATTGCCGCAGCCCAGGTGATAGAAGGCTCCTGGGCGCTCCTGGAGGAAAAAGGAGAAGTCCTCGACCCCGAGACTCGGCTTTTCCTTCCAATGAATGGAGTCGGATCCCAGGATTTCCCTCGCCTTTTCGGCCATGAGATCGACGACCCAGTCATGGTTGATCAAGGCTGTATAGCCGGGGATTATCTCGGCTTCCCCCGTGCCGCCGAGAGCTTCCGGGATACCGGAGACAATAGAGCGGACCCGTGCGCCCACAACGGCCCGCACCGCTGGATCGGTTGTTCGGATCGTCCCAGTCATCTCGACCCTATCGGCGATGATATTGTTCCTCGTGCCCCCGTTGATCGTCCCCAAGGTAATGACTGCTTCCGAGAGCGGCGATACGTATCGCGATACGACCGCATGGAGGGCGTCCACGACCTTGGCCGCTATCATGATGGCATCGATCCCCAGATCCGGGTAAGCGGCGTGGCCACCCTTCCCTTTCACCACGAGACGCAGGACATCGGAGGCGCCGTTGAATGCTCCATGCTTGAGTTCGACCATGCCGACAGGGACGCTGGGCTGGACGTGGCAGCCGATGATATAGTCGACATGGGGATTCTCGAGGCATCCCGCCGCTATCATATCGGCGGCGCCACCTGTCGTCTCCTCAGCCGGCTGGAAGAGTAGTTTGACGGAACCCTTAAGCCCTTGTTTCCGGGCGGCGAAGTATCTGGCCGCGCCAAGGGCTACCGTCATATGGGCATCGTGGCCGCAGGCATGCATGTAGCCTTCGTGCCGGGATCTATTGGGCCTGTTCTCCGGCTCGACGACAGGCAGGGCGTCCATGTCGGCTCGCATGCCCACGACGGGCCCTGGCTTTCCGCCCTCGACGAGAGCTACCACAGAGGTTTTGCGTTTTTCGTAAGGCAGGCCCAACCCATCGAGGATCCTGCAGAGTTCCCTTTGCGTCTCGTATTCCTCATCCCCGCCTTCCGGTATCCTGTGCAGGGATCGCCGCGTATCCACGAGCCAATCCATCATGGCCCAGGTCTCGCCGAGTAGGCTGTCCTTAGTCATCATCGACACTCCTTGCGACTCAGGGCGGACCCAGGTGGGCCACCCACCCCTTTTATGTTCTACAGAAACCTCAGTGTAGATCCCCAAAGCCTGTCATCCATCGCTACGGGCTTTCCGCCTCTGAGATAGAGAAGAGACACCCTTCTTCCAATCCCGCAGAGGATTTCGTTCCTGTTCGTTGTTCCCCAGGCCGCAGCAAGGAGGTAGTCGGGCGTATGGCCCATAACGAGGAATTCGGCGTCCTTGAAACGCGAACGCAATTCCATGGCCTCGGAGAGGGTGGCGACGGCGAAGCAGGTCTGGCATCTCAAATCCGTGAGGATGGATGCATCGATCATCGTCTAATACCCGGAGATATCGCGCCTGCTTCGGCGAGTATGGAGAGCATGACTGGGGAGAAAACGCCGCCGTAGATCCTCACGGCCGGCCCTGTCATCCGAATCGAGGGAAAGGAAAGGTCGAGGTGCAGAGTGCCGCCCGGCATTTGCATCTCAACCTTGCCCGAGACGTAGCCGAGCCGTCGAGCAGCCGCGGCGGCGGCACAGGAGGAGGAGCCGCTTGAGAGCGTGTAGCCTGCCCCTCGCTCCCAGATCTCAATCCTCATGCGGTGAGGCCCGAGAACCTTGGCGAACTGTACGTTCGTCCTCCTCGGAAAGAGGGCGTTGTTTTCGACAAGAGGACCGAGCCGTTTCGCGAGTTCGGGGCTGGGATCATCCACGAAAAGAACACAGTGGGGGTTGCCCATGGACACGAAGATCGCGGGAAGTCGCTCGCCTCCGAGTTCGAGTTCTCCGAGAATGAATTCGGCCGCATCGCATGCCAGTCCTCCGTCTCGCGCGGAAAAGGAGGGCTCGCCCATATCCACACGTATCCTGGGCGGATCGAGGCTCTCGACTTTCGAGCGCACAACGCCGCCCAAGGTTCCTACGGCAAACTCCTCGCCGCCTACATAGCCGGCCTCAGCCAGATACAGGGAGAAAATCCTCAAGCCGTTGCCGCTTTTCTCGGCCTCCGATCCGTCGGGATTGAATATCCTCAGCCAGGGGGTCACCTCCGCCGCGAGCCGTCCGATCGTCGGAAAACCCTGGAGATCGCCGGCTCCGGCCAGGGGACCCAGAAGGATGCCATCGGAGCCGGCTCCCCTGTTCCTTTCGCAGATAGCCTTGATCGCATCTGGTTTGGGGACGAAAGGGAATTCGCGCGGATCGATCACGATGTAGTCGTTGCCGAGACCGTGGTACTTCAGGAAATCCAATCGCATCGAGATTCACTCCTCGTAGATTCTTGGCACCCTTTGCGAGATGCCGCAGGTGATCTCGTAATCGATCGTGTCCGCAATTCGGGACAGTTCGCCGACAGGCAGTTCGGGAGTGCCAAAAAGGATAACCTCGTCGCCAATGCCCGCCCCGGGGATATCCGTGAGGTCGATCAGCGTCTGGTCCATGCACACCCTGCCCAGGACGGACACCCTCTTTCCCCCCACCAGGACTTTGGCCCTGTTGGAGAAGGTCCGCCAATAGCCATCCGCGTACCCCAACTGGAGGAGGCCGACCCGGGTATCTCGGGCCGCCGTGAAAATCCTTCCATAGCTCAATCCGTCACCCCTTGGGACGATCCTCAGATTGGCGATTCTGGATCGCAGGCTCATGACCGGTTTTAATCCTTCCGGCAGCGTCATCTCACCCCCCGGCGACAGGCCATAGAGTATGATTCCCGGCCTTACCATATCGAACCGCGCCTCGGGAAGGTCCAGGATGGCGGCGCTGTTGGCGATATGGGCAATCTCGGGCGGAGTGCCCGCTGCTCTCATCGCCTCGAGCGCCTCTTCGAAGCGCCTTATCTGGAGGAGGCTGAAACTCTTGTCCGGACTGTCCGATTCGGTGAAATGCGAATAGGCGCCCTCCAGGGATAGGCCTTTTAAACCGGCCAGGACCCCAGCGAAGCGCCTCGCCTCCTCGTATCCGATGCCCTGCCGGTGCATGCCCGTATCGATTTTGACATGTATTTTGGCTCTCTTGCCCAGGCGGACGGCCGCCTCCGAAAGCGCCCGCGCCAGCTCCTCGGTATAGACCGTCTGGCTGATGCCCTTCGCCACGACGATCTCGGCGTTCTCGGGATCTGTCGTGCCCAGGACGAGAATAGGCGTCCCGATGCCTTCCTTCCTCAAATCCAGGGCTTCCTCGATGAAGGCCACGGCCAGGAAGTCCACTTTAGCCTTTTCCAGGGCGCGCGCCACAGCGATGGCCCCATGGCCGTACGCGTCGGCCTTGACGATGGCGCAGATCCTGGCTCCAGGCGACAGGCGCCGTATTTCCCGGTAGTTCCCGATGAGCTTTCCCAGATCGACGAGAGCCCAGGTAGACCGTCCTTTCACGATTCACCCCCCGCGAGCTCCCGCAAGGAACGGCAGGCTTTAAGATCCCTGTCCCAAGCGTAGAGATCGTCGGATGCCCCGATTTCGATGCTGCCGCCAGCCTCTGCCGGATCAAGGCCCAGGGCCTCGCCGGGTGTTTTCGACATCGAGACTATGGAAGCCGCTAGAGAGGAGCCGGTCGCCTTCGAAAACGAGAGGACAATTTCAATTCCTAGCTTGTTGGATCCTATCAGTGTACCCAAATCCTCATACCTGACCCCTCTCGAGTCCGATACGACGGCCTTGCCGAAGTAGGAGTACTTCCCATAGGACAATCCCGCCGCGGCGATCGCGTCGCTCGTCAGGATGAGGGACCGAAGGGGGATGCATTGAGAGACCACCTTCATCGCGCCGGCGTTGACGTGGATGCCGTCCGCGTTGAGTTCGGCCCATCTTGCCCGCCCCGAGAGCGCGACAGTCGCAAGCCCGCCCTCGCGGTGGTCGAGGCCCGTCATGGCGTTGAAGAGGTGGGTAACCGAGAAAGAGGGGCTGGGCAGAGCGGTCGCCCCAGAGGCGGCGCTGTGTCCCAGGGAGATGAGCACCCCTGCTTCTCTCAGCATCGGGTAGAGCGCCTCAATCCCCTCCAATTCCGGGGCAAGGGTCATCACCTTGAGCAAGCCCTTCGTCAATTCGAGTATTCGCGCCAGGAAAAGCGGATCGGGTTCGTGGATCTGCTCGAGGCCAATGCCGCCGCGTTTTTTCGGATTTATGAAGGGACCTTCTAAATATATGCCCGGAATGACCGTCCGCGGTAGTCCCGAGTCCTCGATGGCCGACACGAGGGAAGTCACGGCGGTCTCGTCCCAGAGTATGGTCGGCAGAAAGCAGCCAATTCCCCTCTTTCGCAAGGCTCCGGCCAAGAAGCGGAGCTCCTCTTTTCCCCTCAAGGCTTCGAAGCCGATGCCGAAGGCTCCGTGGATATGCATTTCGGTCAGTCGAGGCAGGACGACGGAATCGCAAAGATCGATGAATCTGCGGCCTCGGTAGCGGGGATCTTCCGCGGCCAAGGCGTTCCGATCCTTCGCGCCGACATAGTCGATGATGCCCCTTTGCACCCCCAGGGTTCCGCTTTCCAGCATAGTCCCGGGCAGAGCGAGCGCGCCGGCCTTCAGAATATAGGAATCAGCCATGGTTTTTGTATTGTGTGCATTCGAGGCCTCGATGTAAAGACGAATCGGGCCGCTGGGCTACCTGACACAGCGCCGCCCAGCACGAACAACCCGACATCGTTGGCAAGGTCCGCCCTTCCGCGCTACTATGTTCCCATACCTTCGCCCAAGGAATGAAGATGGCTCACGACGAAATCCGATACATCGCCATGGATATGGACGGCACCATCCTGAACAAGGACTATGTCCTTTCCCCCAAAGTCGCCTGGATCCTCGGTATCTGCAGGAAGCAGGGAAAGAAGATCATCATCTCCACGGGCAGGGTCTATTCATCAGCGGCCAAGCATGTCGAAGCCATGGGCGGAGCGGATGGTTTCGTCTGCTCGAACGGGGCCGATGTTTACGCGGATGGGGATACGCCGATCTTCGAGAAGCACATGGATGAGGCTCTTTCCCGGACGATCGTCGATATATCGCGACGTTACGACTCCCATTTCCATGCCTTTATCGGTGAGAACTGGTACTACGAAAGGGAAAAATCCTATACAGACTTCTATACACGCCGGACAGGTCTTTCTGGCCATCACGGCGACTTCGACACCTTCAAAACCCTCAAATTCACGAAATGCATGTTTCTGGATGATCATGACAGACTCGAATTCATTGCCCGGGAACTGAGGAAGGAACTGGAAGGCAAGGTGCAGATCATGTACTCGAATCCCATCATGCTCGAAGTCGTGGTTAACGGCGTGAACAAGGCCGCAGGCCTCTCCGCCTGTGTCGGGTACTGGGGCGGCAGCCTCGGTCAGACGATAGCCTTCGGGGACGCCAACAACGATGAGGAAATGCTCCTCGCCGCTGGAGTCGGCGTGGCCATGGGCAACGCCGACGATGACCTCAAGGCCAAGATCGGCAATGTCGCCCCGAGCGTAGACGATGATGGGGTGGCGGTCTTTCTCCAGAACTTCTTCCAACTCTGACCGGCGCTGCCAGATGCGCCTATCCTTGACCCACCTCCGTATCGGCGGCTAGTATTATAAAGGTTTGAACGCCGGGGTGGTGGAATCGGTAGACACCAGGGACTTAAAATCCCTTGCGCCGCAAGGCGTGTGCGGGTTCGATGCCCGTCCCCGGCAATCCTTTTAATTTCTAGATTTGTCTCCAGGCAGCTTCCAGCTTGGCCTCGGTCTCACTCTGGCGGCTGCTAAAAATTGCCAGCCTTTCATTTAACGACTTTATTATTATGTCTACGCGTCTGTAGACGGGCCTCATACCCTCTGGGGCTGGACCGCCTAAGGTCTTTCGGGCTCGGATGAACCGCCAGGGGGAGAGAACTTCTTCTATTTCGGTATCGGACCAGGAAAGAGATTTCCCCGTGGTTTTAAGGAAAGCCTCCCGAAGGATGGTGACTTTCCCGCCCGATCGCGCGAAGGCGGCGGCAATCCCGTGGGCGGCCCTGAAGCCCATGCCAAAGTCCCTGACCATGGTGTCGGCGAGTTCGGTCGTTGTCACGCCGAATTCGGAACAGATTTGGGCGGCGCGCTCTTCGTCGGCTTCCATTTTGTCCGCCGTCTCGGCAAGAAGATCCAGAACGGAATTAGTTTGTCCTATCGTATTCAGGAAGGAACAGACTGGGGCGTCGGCGTTTTCGTTGACATCCTGGAAGGGCACGTTTCTGAAAATCACACCTATCCCGGCGCAGGCGTTTGCGACTGATCCCGCCTGGATCCTCAGGTGCTCGATGATGACCGGATTCCTTTTCTGGGGCATGATCGATGAGACTTGGACGAGTCCGTCCGGGAAGAAATAGAGTCCCACCTCGCAGGAAGCCTTATGTAAAAGGTCGGCTGCGAAGCGGCCAATGTCGCCCATCAATGATTGCAGAGCCTGGGCTGGTTCCTCGAGCCAATGGGAAGAACAGATGGCCTCGTAGGTATTCGTTATGACGCCGCCGAAGCCCAGTAGTTCGGCGACTCGTTCCCTGTCGATGTCGAAACCAGTGCCCGTTATGGCGCAGGCGCCCATGAGACAGCTATCGACCGTGTCGATCGCTGCTAAAAGCCTCGCGCAGTCGTCGAGCAACTCGAGCAGGAGCGCCGAAAGGTAGTGGGCTGTGGTCGATGGGTTGGCCGGCTGGCCGTGCGTATAGAGAACGATGAGTTCGTTTTCGCCCTTTCCGCACCGGACCAAGAGGCTTGCGCAGACCTCGAGGAGATGACAGGAAAGATCAAGAAGCATTGCCTTGAGGACCATCCTGAAGATGGTCCCGTCCATGTCGTTGCGGCTTCGGGCCGTATGGAGCCAGGCCGCGTTTTCATGACCGATTCGCTCGCCCAAGGCTTTTTCGTAGAGGAAATAGAGGTCCTCGACCCGTTCGGCCCCGGCCGCCTTATCGCGCCAGCCGGGCAGGTGTTCGGGCATTTCAAGCTTGTCCAGCTCCTCGATGCCCTTCTTTATCCTCGCGGCGATCTTTCCTGGCACGATCCCCCGTTCGGCAAGCATGCAGAGGTGGGCACGGTGAACTTTTACGGAAGCGTCGAAAAATAGGCTTTTCCAGTTGCGGTAGGAAGGATCGAGGACTCTCTCGATGTAGACAGGGGAAAAAGGAGTTCCCATATTAGGCATTCCCGGATGAAGGGTCGATGCCGAGAAGCCAGGCTGCGTTCCTGTACAGGACCTGATCCTTCTCATCCTCGGTATAGCCGACATCGCCCATGGCCCTCAGCTGTGCGTCGAGATAGGCCTTGGTGAAGCCTCTCGGAAACCAGGAGGAGTCGGTTCCGAAGAGGATCCGTGAAGTCCCGGTGGTCTCCCTGAATTTCCTGAAGAGCGATTCCAGGGTGACTTCGAAGGGCATCCAGCGCATCCACTGGTTGGAGCCCGACGTGTCGATGAAGACGTTGGGACAGGCCCAGCAGAGGTTGAGCAGTTCGAAGAGATAGCCGGTGCCGAAATGGGGAACGATGAAGGGCAGACGGGGGAAGCGTTTGGCCGCGTCATGAATAGCCATGGGGCTCATGTTCACGTGGGAAGCTATGCCGCCCGCCGCTCCCATGATGCCGAAATGGATGAGGACGGGGATG
>JAPLSO010000010.1 GCA_026398595.1 Spirochaetota bacterium
CCGAAACGCTCGCCGAGCCACTCCACGCAGAGCTCAATCCAGGTGGCTATGTGAGGATCGGGGCAATGTTGGTCATCCGAAGTCTCGGGCGTCGCGAGAGAGAGGCCATGGAGGCCCCGGTGGTAGACGTGGAGCTCGAAGGGCACTCCGGCCTTTCGGAGCGCGCCTGCGAAGAGAAGGCTGTTCTCCAGGGGGACGGCCTGGTCCGCGAAGGTGTGCCAGATGAAGGCTGGGGGAGTATCGGGACCGACGGCGAATTCCAGGGACACGGAACGTCGGGCAGCGTCGGTCGCCCCAGGCCCCAGGAGGTTGTCGATGGATCCTGTGTGGGCAAATTCTCCCGCCGTGATCACCGGATAGCAGAGAATGAGGGCGTCGGGGCGGTTCAGGCCAGTCGCAATCCCCGACGCGCTAGGGGCGTTCTGTGTGCCCTTGGCCCACAGGGCCTCAGGCCGATTCCAGCAGGTTCCCAAGTGGGCGGCCAGGTGGGCTCCGGCCGAAAATCCGCAGATGGCGACGGCGTTGGATTTCACGTTCCACTCCGCGGTCCTTTCCCGGATGACGTACATAGCCCTCGAGGCATCCAAAAGCGGGAGAGGATGACGCCGCGGCGCCACCGAGTAGTGGAGCACGAAGGCATGGTATCCGGCCGCGTTGAATTGGAGCGCTACCGGTTCCGACTCCCTCGGCGATCGGAAACCATAACCCCCGCCCGGACAAATGAGGACGGCGGGCCGGGTGTTCTCACCATCGAGAATATAAGTTTCCAGCATTGGCTCGAAGCCGTCGTCGAGTTCGCCGAAGTAGGCTCCTGGTCCCCAGAGCGGCAGGGTCTCATGGATCATGGTCATCCTCCGAAATCCATAATACTCTAAAAGCCGATTCGCGCCATCGCATAGTCTCTGGCTGTTCCAGAGGCTATGCGATGGCATCGGATCGGAGTCCAGAGTACACTGGAGCCATGTTCAGGCTCTTGATCGTCGACGACGAGTTTGCGATCCGCAACGGGATCGCCTCCTACTTCCCCTGGGCGGGTCTGGGCATCGAGGTGGACGCGGTCTGCTCTGACGGCCTCGAAGCCCTCGGCCTCATACAGCGGGAAAGCTTCGACTTCATCCTCTGCGACATCAGGATGCCCCGCATGGACGGGATCGCTTTCATCGAAGCCCTACGAGCCCGGGGTTCGGAGGCTGATGTCGTCTTCATCAGCGCCCATAAGGACTTTGAATACGCCAAGCGCGCCATCGACCTCGGGGTCAAGCACTATATCGTCAAGCCAGCCGGCTATGAGGAGCTGAACGAGGTATTCTCCCGCCTCGCGAAGGAGAGGGAAGCAAGGCTTCTTTCCGCTCAGGTTGAGACGGCTGCCGAGACAACCGCAGCCGTCCAGATTGGGACGACGACTGAGCCTCTGCGGACACAGGGCCTCGCCGAACGCCTTGCCCTCCTCCTTCAGGGAGACTTGCGAGGTCTCTGCCTGGCGACGGCGTCCAGCCTCCTCGGCCTCTCTCCCAACTACCTCAGCTCGCGCCTCAGGGCGGAGACGGGTAAGACCTTCTCCGAACTCCTGGCCGAAGCACGGATGGCACGCGCACTCCTCCTCCTGTCGGACCGCTCCAATAGGGTAGTCGATGTTGCCGCCCTCGTCGGCTACGCGGACTGCAAGAGCTTCATCCGCGCTTTCGGGCATCGTTACGGCAAACCGCCCTCGGCCTTCCGCCTCACACCGGGGAGAGTGCCGGATGCCTAAGCCAAGCCTTTCCCTCCCCTTTCTGAAGCGCCTTCTTCCCTATCTCCTTCCCCTTGTCCTCCCCCTCCTCGTCCTGGCTGGAGGCTCCATCCTCATCGCCAAGGACTTCATCGGGCGTGAGGTCGCTACTATGACGGACCGCCAGCTGGACAACCTCAGGGATATGGCCGATGTGGAGATGTTCGAGGTGGACGCCCTCAACCAGACCTTCAGCGTCAATACAAAGATGATCTCCACCATGGACGAGATTCTGGCCGGCGGGTCACCCAGCATCGAGCAGATCCAGTCCTCCAAGCTTTTTAACGACCTCCTCGGAGCCCAGATCAACACACGGTCCTACGTCGATTCAGTCTACTTCTACATCGATAACCATCCCGAACGCTTTCTCTCCGTCCCCGACGGCATCGCGTCGGCCAAGGACTACATCGATCTTGCCTGGCTCGATACCTACCGGCATACCGCCCCGGACCGCCTGCTGTGGACGGAGATCAGGCAGATCAAGCGCTATGCCTTCGAAAAGGTGACCCACCCGGTTTTCACCATCTATCGACGGCTCTACCCCGCCAGCCACGGCCGAACGGGCGTCATCGTTATGAACATAGAAAAAGCGCACTTCGACGTTCTCCTCGCCCGAGCCTCCCTCTTCAAAGGCCAGGAGATCTGCCTCCTAGACCAGGGAGGGCGCCTCATCATCGCCAGCGAGGGCAGGACGGAACCAAGTCCAATCTGCCGAGCCCTCTCCCTGGAGGAGTTGCCCGCCCTCACCAAGCGAGGCTCGGGCAGGGATGCCTACTACGCATTCTCCTCGCCTACCTCCCGCTACGCGTGGAGGGTCGTCTCGGCGATTCCCGCCGCCAGCCTTGAAGGCCTGGCCCTCACCCTCCAGAAGCTCATCCTCGCCGTCCTGGGCCTGGCCCTCCTGATCGGATCCCTCCTCTCCTTTTCCGTCGCCCGGCGCGATGAGCGATTCGCCTCCCTCGAGCAATCCGAACGCGAAGCCAAAGCCGAGGTCCTCGAGCTCAAGGCCATCAGGGCCCAGATGAACCCCCATTTCCTCTTCAACACCCTAAGCTCGCTCTACTGGATGGTCTACGGCACCGAAGGAAGGCCTTCGGCCGCGTCCACCATGATCGGGGACCTCTCCACACTCCTCAAGTATTCCCTAGAGGAGTCCGAACAGGTGCGTCTCGCCGACGAGATAACGTCGGCCGAGCGCTACCTAGCCATCCAGCAGTTCCGCTACAAGGACAAGTTCTCGGTCGAATGGGACATTGAGCCGGCATCCAGAAACCTGAGGGTGGTGAAGTTCTTCCTCCAGCCGCTCCTGGAGAACTCCATTTACCATGGCGTCCGCGACCGGGAGACTCCCGGTAGGATACGAGTATCCTCGAAGATCGATCGCGATAGGGAAACCCTCGCAGTCGTCGTCGAGGACGACGGGTTGGGCATGGAGGAGGCAGAGCTTGCATCTTTGCGCGCTCTTCTCGCTCGAACCGAGGTCGCCGGCGACCATATTGGCCTGCATAACACGAACCGGCACATCCAACTGATCATGGGTGAGGCATGGGGGCTGGAGATAGAAAGCGTCCTTGGTTCCGGCACAACCCTGAGGGTCAACTTCCCCCTTCTCTCTCTGGAAGGCCCCACCGTCACTTGACCCCCGTCGCCCGGGAACCTGCCGCCGCTCATTCCTGAAATTCGGCAACCTTTGCTGCGGCTGATGCAACCGCCTCAGCCGATCGGATGTATTGCAACCTCTTTCGGTGCCAAACCGCCCTATCGGATTTTAAAAACCAGTCATAAGCTAAACTGGCCCCCGTTATACGGGGTCCAAGGAGGATTTACAGTATGAGAACTACCTTGAGGAAGCGGGGACACAGGGCCATCGCCCTCTGCGCCCTGGCTCTCTTCTGCCTCGCCGTGGCCGTCCCGGTCTTCTCCCAGGCCACCAAGCCCGCGACTATCCGCCTCGCCTGGTGGGGTGGCGAGACCCGGCACAAGGCTACCGTCGCCGCGGCCGAAGCCTTCATGAAGAAGTACCCCAACATCACGGTCAAGACCGAGTACTCGGGCTTCGAGGGCTACTACGACAAACTCATCACCCAGCTCGCCGCCGGAACGGGGCCCGACGCCTTCCAGTTCATCATCGCCTGGTTCGGCGACTTCCAGAAGAGTCCCGAGATGTTCGCGGACCTGCGGAAGGTCCCCAACCTGGACCTCTCCGGCTGGACATCGACCTCCCTCGAGTACGGCACTCTGGGCACCAAGCTCATCGGCCTGCCCCTCGGCGCCAACGGCCGCATCCTGGTCTACAACAAGACCCTTGCCGATCAGCTCGGCCTCAAGGTCGACAAGTACTTCACCTGGAGGACCTTCGCCGACGCGATCAAGGCCGCCAGGGCGAAGGATCCCTCGGTGGCCGGCTATTCCGGAACCATGGACCAGTACGGCTATCCCCTCATCGCCTACCTCGTCCAGAAGACCGGCAAGCCCTACATTTCCAAGAACGCCGAGTTCGGTTTCACCGAAAAGGACCTGGCCGAAGGGCTCGCGCTGTTCAAGAGCTGGTTCGCCGACGGGACCTTCCTGCCCCTGGAGAAGACCGTCCTCCTCAAGAACTCCTGGTCCGATCCCGACTGGCTGGGCGGCAAGGTCCTCTTCAGCGAGACTCCCGTCACCCAGGTGCCTCAACACCTCAACTACAAGTACAAGGTCGACTTCACCCGCTACTGGATGCTCGAGGGAGCCAAGCTCTCCGGTGTCGAGGTTGGACCCAACATGATGTTCTGCATGAACGCCAAGACCAAGGAACCCGAGGCCGTCACCCTCCTGCTCAACTTCCTCTACACCGACCCCGAAGGCGCCAAGCTCATGGCCACGGAGCGCGGCGTGCCCACCAACAAGAAGGGCTACGACGTTCTCGTCAAGAACAACATGATCGACAGCGTGACAAAGACGGCCATGCAGCTGATCGACGACACCGACACGGGCAAGTTCTCCTACTTCGATCCCGTGGAAGTCCGAGCTCTTCTCCACGCGGCCATCCAGCAAGTCGCGCTCAAGAGCAACAACGCGAGCCCCGAGGCCGCGGCCAAGGAATTCTACGAGAAAGCGACCAAGGTATTGAAGAACTTCAAGTGATCGGACGGGGACTCCGGGCGGCGCCCGACTGCGCCGCCCGGAGTCCCCGGGGGGCTGCGAAAGCAGCCCCCCACCCTTTCTTCCTCGGGAGGCCGCATGAGCACTCTGCAAAAACACAATAGAATAGGCTATCTCTATATCGCTCCCTGGCTCGTCGGCTTCCTCTGCCTGACCTTCGCCCCCTTTGTATCTACCCTCGCCTTCTCCTTCACCGACTACAACGTGCTCAAGCCCCCCCGCTTCGTGGGCCTAGCCAACTACGTGAAGCTGTTCGCCGAGGACGACCTCTTCCCCAAATCGCTCTGGGTCACGACGAAGTACGTCCTCATCTCCGTGCCCCTCAAGCTGGCCTTCGCCCTATTCGTCGCCTCCATTCTCAATCGCAACCTGAAGGGCATTGGCCTCTACCGCACGGTCTACTACCTGCCCTCAATCTTCGGGGGCAGCGTTGCCCTCTCGATCCTCTGGCGTATGCTCTTCATGGGCGACGGCCTCATCAATCGTCTCCTCGCCCTTTTCTCCGTGACCGGACCCGACTGGCTGGGCGACCAGCGTTTCTCCCTTATCACGATCAGCCTCCTGCAGGTGTGGCAGTTCGGCTCCTCGATGGTCCTCTTCCTGGCAGGGCTCAAGCAGGTGCCCGACTATCTCTACGAGGCCGCCCGCATGGACGGAGCCGGCAGATTACGCATCTTCTGGAAAATCACCTTCCCCCTCATCACGCCCATCGTCTTCTTCAACCTCGTGATGCAGATGGTGAACGCCTTCCAGACCTTCACCGCAGCCTTCGTGATCACCTCGGGGGGCCCGCTGCACTCGACCTACCTCTACGCCCTCCTCCTCTACGACAACGCCTTCAAGTACTTCAAGATGGGCTACGCTTCGGCCCTGGCCTGGGTCCTCTTCATGATCCTTATGGTCGTCACGGCTTTCATGTTCCTGACCTCACCGGGTTGGCTCCACTACATGGACACGGAGAACTGAGCATGACCGGAAAAAAGAACAACTTTTGGGTCCACCTCGGCCTCATCCTCTTCGGTGTCCTCATGATCTACCCCCTCATCTGGCTCCTGGCCTCGGCCTTCAAGGACACCCAGGAGATCCTCACGAGTTCGAGCCTCCTGCCTAAAATCTTCAGGTTGGATGGCTTCAGGGAAGGCTGGAAGGGCGAGGGAAGACCGGCCTTCGGCGTCTTCATCGTCAACTCCATCGTCATGACTCTCCCGACCGTCCTGCTGACCATCGTGTCGGGCGTCCTCGTGGCTTACGGCTTCGCGCGCTTCAACTTCAAATTCCGCAAGCCCCTCTTCGCCCTTATGATCGGCTCCATCCTCCTACCCGGCACTGTTCTCCTCGTGCCCCGCTACCTCATCTTCCGCAACCTGGGCATGTTGGACACCTACCTTCCCTTCTGGCTGACGGCGGCCGCAGGCGTACCCTTCTTCATCTTTATGTTCGTCCAGTTCTTCCACGGCATACCCAAGTCACTCGATGAATCGGCCTACATCGACGGCTGCGGCTCCTTCAGGATTCTTCGGAGCATCCTCCTCCCCCTCCTCAAACCCGCGATCTTCTCCGCCGCAATCTTCCAGTTTATGTGGACCTGGGATGACTTCTTCCAGTCCCTGATCTACATCTCGAGCGTGGACAAATACCCCGTCCCCCTGGGTCTGCGGCTCTCCATCGACTCCATGGGCATGCCGCCCTGGAACCAGATCGCCGCCATGTCCCTCGTCGCCCTCCTCCCCTCGGTCCTCCTCTTCTTTGTCGCCCAGAAGTACTTCGTGGAGGGGATTGCCACCACAGGGCTCAAAGGTTGACGGGCTGCGCGATGGCGGCTATGGCATAGCCCGACAGCGTCTCGGCCGGCGGCCGGATTGCCGCCGGCAATCCGGCCGCCGCCGGTAACCCGGCGGCGAACCTCCTCTCCTACGTCGGATCGACCCTCGAAACCCTTTCGCCCTGCTCGGCTGCCGTCCTCGTCTCGCGGGATGGCCGCCTCCTTGCCGAGGAGTACTTGCGCGGGAATCCCCAGGATCCCGCAGCGCCGCCCCCCGGCCCCGACTCCCGCTGGCCCTGGTGGTCCATCACAAAGTCCGTCGCGGCCGCCCTCGTCGCCCACCTCGTCGAGCGGAGCGAGTTCAGCCTCGACGCGCCCCTCTCGGCTTTCCTGCCCGAGTTCGGCACGCCCGGCCCGGGCCCCTTCGACCGGAGGCAGGTGCGCCTTCGCCACCTCCTCTCCCAGACTTCGGGCTGCGCCATCCTCGGCCGCGCCGAAAACGGCGTCGACCTCGGCTCCGAGCCGCCGCTTTCCGGAATCGCCGTCCTGTCGGCTCCAGGATCGCGGTTCGAGTATTCCTCCCTTGGGATGAACCTCCTCGAACGCTTCATCGAGGCCTGTACCGGCGAGGACTACGCGGTCCTGCGGCCCTTCGGCATACCCGGCGTGGGCTTCATCTATCCCGCGGACCTCGCCCGGGGCGGTTCGCTAGCCCTACCCTGCCTCGACGGCACCATCGTGCCCTCCCAGCCCCGGCAGCGCTGCGGCCTCGGCCTCTACGGCACCGCCCGCGACCTCCTCAGGTTCGGGGAATGCTGGCTGAACGGCCGGGACCTATCCGGAAAACCGTGGCTTGATCTGGCTCTACGCGGCGAGATCTGGAAGATCCACTCGACCCGTCCCTCGGACGGAAGCGACTACGGCCTCCTCTGGTGGCTCTTCGACGATCTGGGCGGCAAGGTAGCCTCAGGGGCATCCTACGGCCTCTGCGCCCTCCTCCCCGAAAAAGGCGTAGCGGCCGTCGTGACGCGCAACCACTTCGGGCCTGCCAAAAAAGCCTTCGATTACAAGGCCGACAAGCGCAGGATACTCAAACTGGCCGCCGCCTTCGCGCCCTAAGCCCGTAACCGCGCCGCGGCACGGACGGCCCCGCCTCCCTCCCCTTTGCCGGTTTCCTTCGCCTATAGTACATTCATGGAACGGCAAAGTTCGCGGCGCTGACCAAACCGCGCCGCCGCCACTTTAAAATCGAGGAGAACAACCATGGAATACAGAAGACTCGGCTCGGCCGGCATCAAGGTTTCAGTCCTTTCGCTCGGCTCCTGGGTGACCTACGGCTCTCAAGTCGACATCGACGCCTCGGCCGAGATGCTCAAGCTGGCCTACGACAACGGCATCAATTTCTTCGATAACGCCGAGACCTACGCGAACGGCGAATCCGAGAAAATCATGGGGGCGGCCCTGCGCAAGCTCTCCTTGCGGCGCGGCTCCTATCTCCTCTCCACCAAGCTCTTCTGGGGCCTGCACGAAGGACCGAACGAGAAGAACACCCTCAACAGGAAATACCTTCTTGAAGCCGCTGAAGGCAGCCTCGAACGCCTCGGGATGGACCATGTCGACCTTCTCTTCTGCCACCGCCCCGACCCCGAAACGCCCATGGAGGAGACCGTCCGCGCGATGAGCGATCTCGTATCGTCGGGCAAGGCCTTCTACTGGGGCACGAGCGAGTGGTCGGCCGAGCAGATCCGCGAAGCCTGGGACATCGCCGACAGACGCAACCTTAACAGACCGCAGATGGAACAGCCTCAATACAACATGCTCAACCGCGTAAAAGTGGAGAAGGAATTCGCACGACTCTATGACGGCCTCGGCCTCGGCCTCACCACCTTCAGCCCCCTCGCCTCTGGCCTTTTATCGGGCAAGTACAAGAACGGCGTTCCCGAAGGCTCGCGCTTTTCCCTTCCCGGCTACGATTGGCTGAAAAAGCGCTACTTCCACGACGATATCCCGACGATCGTCTCCCGGCTCGAACCCATAGCCGCCAGCCTCGGCTGCACCATGAGCCAGCTGGGTATAGCCTGGGTCGCCCGCAATCCCCACGTCTCCACGGTCATCACGGGAGCGTCACGGCGCGAGCAGCTCGAGGAGAACCTGGGAGCCCTCGACGTTGTACCCAGGCTGACTCCGGAAGTGCTTGCGCGTATCGACGAGGCGCTGAAGCCGATCATCCAATGAATAAGGAAGAGAATGTAGTGAGGGAATGAATGTTTTGCAGGTAAGAGCTTTTAAAAATGGAAACTAAAAAAGAGGCGGCGCGAGCCGTCTCTTTTTTTATCCTGGCCAATCATCAAGTACGAGTATCTTGCCGAAGCTATCATATAATGATATCATTGTAATATCAAAATCCTATCTCAATCGTGACCGAATCAGGAGGTAGATCATGGCGAATATCTCCCTTCGTGGCTGCGATGAAGAACTCAGCCGCGCGATGAAACAGGTCAGCGTCCGTAAAGGCATGAGCGTCAATCGCCTCATCCTCGAAACCCTTCGCGAAAGCCTTTTAAGCTCCAATGCAAAGAAAAGACGTCATGATGATTTGGACTACCTTGCGGGAACCTGGAACGAAGAGGAAGCCAGAACCTTCGACTTAACCGTCGCTGACTTCGAGAAGATCGACGAAGATCTCTGGACAGGCGAACAGACCGCCTCCCAGTCCTGACAGGCGGAGGCGATGCGGCTGCTGATCGACTCGAATGCCTACTCCAATTTCAAGCGCGGTAAAACGGCGACGGTCGAAGCCCTTGCCCGGGCCGATGAAATCCTCATTCCCGTGCCGGTGCTCGGGGAACTGAGGGTCGGGTTTAAGGGAGGATCCAATGCTGCGAAGAATCTTCTCGAACTCGAAGAATTCCTGGAAAGTCCCCGCGTCGTCGTCCAGTCCCTGGGCGAGGATACCTCAATCCGCTACGCGGAGATATACGCGAGCCTGAAATCGGCTGGTACCCCGATACCCACCAACGACCTCTGGATCGCGGCATTGGCCCTCGAGACAGGCTCTATACTCCTGTCTGGCGATACGCGTTTCGACGCCGTACCGGGTCTCATCAGGCAATGAAGAAAGTGTGTTGACAAGTACTTATATTGTAAGAAAGAGAGAAATGAGGGCAGACGAGCGGCTGCCGGTCTGGCTCTCTTCAATCTTCAATCATAATAATTTCACCCATAAATCCTACTCAATCCTGTCGATCCCCTGAAAAGCGTACGACCACGGAAGCCGGCTCGACCCCGAGGGCAGCCTGGCAGAAGCTCCGGCCGATGCCGGTGAGCCCAGCCCTCATCCCCGATCGCAAAGTCTCCTCCGAAAGCGCGGCCTTGGCCTTGACGGCAAGTTCGGCCGATAGTTCGGACTGCAGCTTTCGCGCCTCTTCCTTGAGCCTGAAGATCGTGTTGGTGAGGAGGTTGGCTCCTTTCGTTCGTATCTCAATCGTGTCGGTTCGGACGGCGGGAGGCAGACAGGAGGGTTCAGGTGCCGACAGGGACAGGACCTTGGTTTTACGGTTCCAGCCGATGGTCCAGGCTCTGGGGTCCGAAGCGTCGACCACGTAGAAGACATCGGCCCAGGCCTCGATCGTGATCGAGGCTTTCACCTGGACTATGGCGAGGACCTTGGCGGTGAACTCCTTCGAGGCCGTGTAGCGCTGGGCCGAGGAGAGGACGAGGAGCTTCCGCTCAGGAGAGAGTCTTTCGACATAGAGATTCCAGCGTTCAACGACGACAGGACGGCCCTGGATGATGACGGCGATGGCGAGCCAAGCGATCGAGGTGGCCAGAACGAAGCCCAGCGGAATCCAAATCCATGCCCTTGTCCGCGCCATGGAAACCTCCTAGAGGCTGCGGCCTCCCCTAGAGGCTGCGGCCTCTAGAAAAGGTCGCAGTCCTTTTCCCAGCCGGCAATAACCGCCCCAGCCTCTTGGGCGAGGACGGCCAGGGACGATGTATCATCCGAGGCATCAAGGTCGGATAGAGCCGAGTCGGCGATCATGGCCAAGGCTTCCTGCGTCTGGTCACGTGCGGCGGCGAAGCCCGGGTCGAGGGATCGCGAGGATACGCGCGAGGATACGCGCGAGGATACGCGCGAGGATACGCGCGAGGATACGCGCGAGGCAAGGGATGAAGGAGCATTTTCAGCATAGTCATAGGATGTCCAGAGTGGGAGAAAGCTGCCCTTGCGCAGGATGACGGGTTTGTAGAGGGAAAGACAGGGACAGGGCGAGCCGGGAAACCAGATGAGGGCCGAACCGTCCTTCCTGTACTCCACGGCGAGGGAAGCCGTCGTCGCCGAGGCGGGGAAGCCCCCGGCATGGACGCAGAGGCTCTCCATGTGCCTGGACCAGGGCTTCCGGGGATCGAAAGCCCCGTGCGAACGCAGGATCCCCAGGAAATCAACGATGGAAGAGCGCCCGGGAACCAGCTCGGAAAACCGTTCGAGAAGGGAACGCGAGAGAGCCCTGCGCGCCTCGCCTTTGGAAAACCTCAGATAAAAACGATTCTCGACATGGGCCTTGAAGGATTGCCGTTCACCGTGCCTGCCCGATTCGCCCTCGGTCGAGCAGGTAGCCTCCTCGTCGACCGGAGCGATCTCCTTGCGGGTCAGGGCGTCCAGACATTGGTAGTCCTTGCCGATGCGGTAAGAGTTGGAGATCGAATCGGCCGGGTCGGCCGCCCTTAAGGCCCAGCGTCGTCCTGCCGTCTCGACGATATAGGCGCCGTCCTTGTCTGAAATCAGGAAAGAGTTGTCGTAGTACAGGGAGCCCTTGAAGGCGCCGTTGCCGCCCTGGTCGTGTTCCTCCACGAAGCGACAGATGAAATCGACGGCTTCCTTGGCCGTGAAAGCCGTGCCCAGGGCTGCCCTGAGGATGTCCATGCCCAGGATCCCGTTCTTCGACGTCTTGAAGCGGGAGAAGACAGCCTCGTTGCCGATGGCGACACCGGCCGCGTTGACGCCCATCTCCCCGCCCCAGATCCAGGAAGGCTTGGAGAGGAGGTAGGCCAGTCCACCGTCCGGCACGCCGAAGCTCCGCCCCCGTACGTCGAGGGAATCAGCGGCGGGCCGTGAGCGGACGATGCAGACGGATTGGGGCTCGGAGGGCGTCCTGTCGGAGTTCTTCCCGAAAAATGGGGCGCAGTAGATGGTGTCGCACACGGCGGCTATCCTCCGGAATTCCACTGTAGACCTCGACGGCCGGACGCGCAAGACTGAATCGGCGGACGGAGCCGTCCTTGAATCCTCGATTGACCAGCGGGCGCCGAGCGTATACGCTTTTACCGATGAAAAGGAAGATCCGCGGAGCCTTCGCGCTCGCCGCTGCGTTCCTCCTGGTCAAAGCCGGGGCGGCGCCCAGCCCTTCGGACGTCAACGCGGCGCTCGACGCCCTCAGGGACGTCGCCTACGACGATCTGCCATGTTCTCGCGCAGAGGAGCTGGCTGACGCAGCGCGAATCCTCGCCGAGAACGGAGTCGCAGAAAACGGCACTCCGAACCCCGACTCCTCCGACAAGGAACTCCTCCTCTCCCGGATCGACTACTTTCTGGGGCGCTCCTACAACGAATCCGGGGACAAGAAGAAAGCCATACCTCTTTTCGAATCGGCCCTGGCCCACGCCCGGGCCTCGGGGGAGAACAAAGCCCCGGCGCTCCTCGCCGCGGTCCAGACCCTCTCCCAGCTCTGCTCGATTAAGGATCTCGTCTTTTTGATAAGCAATGGACCCAAAGTCCTCCAATATGCAAAAAAGATACTCGATACTGAACAGAACAACGCGGGCGCGACCCTCATCCAGACCCAAGCCAAGACATTTCCGTCCGGGATCTTCGGCGGAGACCCAGCCAAAGCCCTCGCCCAGCTCGACGCGATTTCGGCCGCCCATCCCGAAGGCCTCGAGAAGGACACGCTCTTCGACTTGCAGGTCTGCCGCGGCACGGCCCTCGAGAAGCTCGGGCGAAAGGAAGAGGCGAGGACCTGGTTTCGCTCCGCCCTCGGACTCTACCCGGGCAACCTCTACGCGCAAAACTGCCTGGCTAGAGTCTCGAAATGAACGTAAGCTCGAAGCCGGGATCGTAGCCGATACGGCCGCACGAAAAAATTGCGCCGAGAACTTTCTTGCATCGATGTTCTGGCGCGCCGCTACTCGAGCGCGGGCAAGATCGACACGACGCCAACGAATCTCAAGGACAGGATCAAGGAAGCTTACGGCAGTTGCTCGGACGCTGCCTATTTCCAGTTTTCCTCCAGCGGAACCCCGAGCGTTACCACCGCGATGAGCGGCTGGCTGGCTCAGACCAGCGGCACCACGACCATGCATAGCGTAACCTTCACCAAGATCGGGATCGGGATCGTCTCGGGCCCGGCGCCTACGGGCATTCCCGGCACCTGGATCTGGGTCACCGTCCTCCTGGTCAAGCCCTGAGACTCGATCAGGCGGGGATAAAAAAAGCCGGCGTATCGACTTCCGTCGAAACTCCGGCCTTTTGCGCCCGCGGCTCGCGGCCACGAAGCTTCACCTCTATAAACTGAACTTCACGCTCAACTCCAGCACATTCTTCCATTCGGACGCGGGCACCGCCGCCCCGCCGCCCATGCCGTCCTCGTACCAGGTGTAGGAAAGGCCGTAACCCAAGCCCAGCTCGAGGGGGATTGAAGCCCCGAAGAGTCTCGGCGCCTCGGCAGGCCGCCAATAGACGTTGATGTTCCCGATGTGGTTGTACTGGTAGATGCCGTCGTGGAGAAAATCCTTCAGGTAGGTCTCCACTCCTATGCTGTAGTCCATGTAGTCGTCCACGGTATTGCCCTTATGGTCGGAAACCCCATGCCGCACAAAGCTGTACTGCAGCGAGGCGCGCCAGTCTGGAGCCAATAAAGCCTCGAGCCTGCCGAGGAATTCGTCGGAGTTGGGCGGAAGGTAGTATCCGAGGTTCTCGCCGTCGTTCGTGTACGAGGTGTCGACCCGCAGGCGGTAGTCCGGATACCAGGTGGGATAGTGTGCGTAGACATAGGGTTCGATCTTCGTGTACTGGGCTGTCAGTGTGAAGAACGGAAGGCCGGGCAAGGGAATATTCGCCCCGCCCTGCAGGGCGAACATGTTGCGCGCCTTGGTGAAGAGCTGGTCGAGGTGGGTAATCTCCATCTCATCGACGTACAGGGATCCGTAAAGCTTGCCTATATTGGGGATCTGGACGCTGCCGTCCACCTGCATGCCGAGGTTGTCCACGTCGGCCAAGGCGCTCTGGTACATCACCGAGTAGATGAGGGGGGCGAAATAGCCCAGCTCGAAACGCTTGGCCCCGACCATGCTGCTTCCTACGGCTAAGGTCAGCCAATCGAAGGGAAAGAGCTCGATGCGCTGGAGGCCAAACATCTTCTGCCAGGAGATGGCCGAGTAATAGAAAGAGCCATTATCCGCGGAATTGATGACGCCATCGCTGTTGGAGTCGATAAAGGTGATGTCCGTGCTCCTCTCCGCATCCATTTGAGCCCAGTTCGAGAGCGAGCCTACGAGACTCGAGAACGCGAAATATTTCGAGGGCCGGAGAACCGTCTCCACGCCGACAAAGGGCCGGGCCGTACCCGAGAGTGAGAGGGAACCGGAACCTATACCCCAGTCGCGGCGAAACCGGGAAAACCGGACTGAAAGGCTGCCAGAATCCGTCGCCAGCCCAATATCCTGCATGAAGTCCATGCTCAGGGTGGGGAAATCCCGCTCGCCATTCGAAGTGCGCGCTTCGGTGAAGTCGCTATGCCATGAATCCCATTCCTTCGTGAATGAATAGGGCAGGTACAGGCTTTTTTCGATCTTATCGAGGGTAAAGCCCGCCTCGGCCATCAAGGAAGGCATCGGCAATCGAGGTGAGATGCCATAGGTCCGTGAGGGCTGTGGTACCCGTGCCCGTTATCAAGTCGGCGATGCCTCCGACGCCCAGCTTAGCCGTGGCTTCCAGCTTGACGCCGGCTACGGCTTTACCGTTTTCGATATTTATTAAAGGCGCTCCGCCGTAACTTCCCGTCGCAAATTCCTTTGCTAATGCTGTGATCTGTTCGCGCTCAGCCGGCGAGAAGGCGTTCATCCGGGTCTCGATCGCCGCCAGGTATTCAGCGACCTGGGCACGGGTGTAGGGTTTTACCGAGGAAAGCCGCGCGATCACCCCGCGAAGCTCGGCAGTCGCGAGCACGGAATAAACGGGATGTCCCAAGTCAACGGCGAGCTGAGACTGGGCCCCCGCTCCGATAACCAGCGCGAACCCAATACCCATGGCAAGTAGAATTCCAGCCCAATACCGCAGAATATTATTCTTCATTTTTCTCCCTTGATAGCTGGAAACCGGGGCCTAGCGCCCTTCCCGCCTGAACACTACCATGACTGTCTTGAAGATTATGGAAAAATCCAGTGAAAACGATAGATTCTTCAAATAGTAGAGATCGAACTGGAGCTTCTTCTGGGTATCCTCGATTGAAGGCGAATGATATTCGCCCGAAACCTGGTCCCAGCCGGTGATTCCCGGCTTCACCAGGTGGCGCTGCTGGTAGTAGGGAATCGCCCTGGCAAGTTCCCGCGCCAGTTCAGGTCGTTCCGGCCTTGGGCCTATGATGCACATCTCGCCCTTTATTATATTGATGAGCTGGGGCAGCTCATCGATGCGGGAGGACCGCAGAAAGGACCCGAACTTCGTGATCCTGCTGTCGTTTTTCTTCGTCGGCGAGAAGTCGTTATCCTGCACCCGCATCGTACGGAATTTTATTATCATGTAAGGAACGCCAAAGCGGCCGATGCGCTCCTGGGTGAAGAAGACGGGACCCGGGCTCTCGAGCTTGATGATAAGCGCGATGAGGGGGAAAAAGGGAAGGCAGATGAGGAAGAGCAAAGAGGAGAGAATCCGATCGCCGGCTTCCTTGAAGAACTCGTAGTTGGAGCGATGCTTCAGGTCGATATTCTCGAGAAACCACATCTCGCTAATCGCCCTAATGGGGACACGCCTGAATATCGCCTCATAGAAATCCGTGAGGCTGATAAACTTGAGCCCCATGTCCAGAAGATTGTAGAGTTCGCGGCTGATTTCGGGGTTGAGCGACTGCTTGCCGGGCAATACGATGAAGTCGACGCTGGAGTTCCTTATGGTTTCTCTTAGCTGGCCGCACTCATGCAGAAAGGGAATCGAGCCGATATCGGCTTTAGGATCGAAGTCCTCGCTGAACACGAAGCGGATGTCGTACCCTATAGGAGTTTGCTGATCCAGCTTTCGTATGATATCTCTGACTTCCTTCGAATACCCTATGAATCCGACCCCGGCTTCCTGTTTTCTTTTCGCCCGGTAGATTTTCCCGTATAAAAATCTCCAAGTCCAAAGGAGGATACCGAATACCGTGAGAAGAAGGAACTGCACCGTTTTCGGTGCTATCAGGACGCCGAGGGGGCCATAGAAATACAGGATTGAAGAAAGGCCGGCGACCATGAGACCTGTCGCGAGGAGCTTGGCATAATTCCAGTCGCAGAAATTCAGGTCGAGCCTGTAGAAGCCCAACGTGTAGAATATGATAATCCATACCACGAAGATGATGCTGAAGTGATAGAGATGCACCTGGAGGACGGAAGACGGCGGAAAATCCCCTCTTCTCAGCATGAGAGAGATGATGAGCGAGGCATACATGAGAATGACATCGACGAATAAAAGGAAGAATTGCCTGTACCGGATTTTTTTACGCATTTTTCATGACAGTATACCACGCAAGCTCAAGGAAGCAAGAAGGCGGGGAAGGGGCTATTTCGAGAGTGTCGGGGGTCTGCAGATCTTGCAGGGCGTATACCCATGCCTCACAGCTTCTAAGAGAGTAATCCTTATCTTGGACACGGCGAGCGAAGGACAGTCCTCCCGGTGGTAGGTGTCCCCGAATCGGCTGACATAGACTATTACGGAACCTGAAGCCGCAAAAACGAGGCCAATAAAGACAAGCAGCATAAGAAATAAAGGCAGATACTTTTTCATCATGCCTCCATCATTTTCTAGAAGTATAAGTATATACCCATGCAAGTGCAAGAGGAAAAAAAAGAGCTGCCCGCAGTTGAACCGCGGGCAGCTCTCTCCATGGATTCAGGATCGTGTCAGGTCGAACCTACAGGGAAGCCTCGCTCCCGACGGGAAGATAATTGGCTCTATCGAAAAGAATATCGGCAAACTGAATGGAGGAAGCCCCGAGTTGGGGCAGGCCCGCCTTAAGGGCGGAACTTCCCGCGGGCGCCTCATCGCAGCCATCTTCAGGACCGTCGAAGGCCTTGGCCTTCACGAACATCACCGTAGAAAGCGCGGCCAGGGCTTCTCGTCTCGCCGCCTTGGGATTCTTGACAAAGTCGAGCCCATAACGCTCGCAGGAATAATCGAAAAGGAAGTCGAGTTCGACGGGTCCTTCGAGAACAAGGACGCTGAAACCGGCCTTAGCAAGGCCTCGCACGAAGGTATTGATCTTGTCGCGGTAAAGGAAGGTGCTGTGCACCGCCCGCGTAAAGTAGGCGATTGAGCGGTGCAGGACCTCTTCCAAACCTTCGGAGGTGAGGATGTAGCGCAGACTTCGCCCCGAAAGATGCAGCAGCTTGACCCAGCCCCGCTCGATAAAGCGCCGAAGGAGGGCATTCGTCATCCCGAGGGAAAGACCTGCCGCTCCGGCGAGGTCCCGCTGGGTGAGGCCTTCGGCCCCGCCTTGCCTGGAGTAAATGGTTTCGAGGAGCTGGAGTTCGGTATCTGATGGGTTCATGGCTGCAATTGAATATCATTCGGAAAAAAACAGGTGCCCCTGGTTTTTCTCGACAAACTCATACCTTATAGTGCGTTCAAGCCCTTCGCGAAGCGTTACAGGCGCTACGAACCCAGTCCTTCCAACATTCGTCGAGAACGATGAGTTCGAACAGAACTTCTTGATCCTTATCGAGCTGATGGACAGTTTCCTGTTCATCACGATCGCCGCAAGATCGAACACTTTCCCGCCCATCCAGCCGATGAAGTAGGGAAGCCGAACGCGGATGGTACGCTTTCTGCCAAGCTCCTTGTACACTAGGGAAACCAGACTGTTCATGTCCAGATCCGGTTTGTCTATGTAATTAGAAATATGGAGTCCCTGTCCCCGGACCAGGGAGAATTCGAGGAAAGCGGCCACATTTTCCACATAGACCATGGATTTGACGTTTTTGCCATTTCCTATCATCATGAATACCCTGGATGAAATCTGCTTGAGCAGGTTGTACACGTTTCCCCTGTTCCGCTCGCCGAAGACGACCGAAGGCCTGACGATCACCAGAGTCCTGTTCCCCGGGTCTTTTTCCAGCCACTGCCTGTATACTTTTTCCGCCTCATCCTTGGTGCGCCCGTAATCGTTGAAATAGTCGTGGGAACCGCTTTCATCGGTTCCAATCGGAGCGAAGCCATATACGGCAACGGAGCTCGTGAAGACGATCCTGGAAATATTCTTTTCTTCCGCGGCCCTGCATATATTTCGGGCCCCGCCGACATTCACTTCATCATAGAGATTTTTTGGCGAAACATCATCCCTATGCTCGGCGGCGAGATTGACTATGACATCGCCGGACACGGCGTTTTCCAGAGCCTTGTAATCCCTGACATCGACTATACGCGTCAGGGACTCATAGGTCATGCTTTTATTCTTGTCGACGATAAAAAACTCAACCCCGGCCCGTTCGAGTCTTTTGCACAGACGGGTCCCTATGAAACCGGAACCGCCAACGACACATACTTTCATGCATACGCTCCATCATTCATATCATTGGCAGGGGTTATTCAAGGGGTGTGAGGGAAAAATCCAGACCATTGTGCGGCTGTCCCCTCAGCAGCACGATTGGGAAGTACTCGGTGCTATAGACCCCATCGGAATCGGTTACTTCCATCGTGAAACAACCAGGATTGATCAACGCATCGGTTATATTTATAGAGTAATAGCCAAACTCATTGGTTGTCCCGGCCCAGACTCCCGTTCCGTCCGTCGAGTTCATGCCCGATCGAATGATGACATCGGCACCGCCAATAAAGGATCCGGCGGTCCCGGCATCGGTGATTACGCCCGATCCCGACAGACTACCACTCCCCTGTTTTCCTGCCAGGATCATGGTATCCAGTGGGGTATCCTCGTTCTCGATCACTTCAATTCCGTAATAGGTCGATTCGAAATATGTATCCTTGGAATATGTAGCCGTATATTCCGAGCCTTCCGGGACATCGAGTATTTTGAACCAGCCATCGTCATCGGCGGTCACCACTTCACTGAAGTTTCCCGGTGAATCCTTGAGAGTGACCTCGACTCCAGGCAACGCGGAATCATTGGAAGGACCGGAGTCGTTGCCCGCGTCGTTGACATATCCCGATACGCTGCCCTTCCTTTGGGGACGACTCGTCAGGAAATCACAGGAAGCGTAGACGGATATGACAAGAAGGCACAGTGCCAGCATTAAAACTGTTTTTTTCACGAGACTCCCCTGGCATTTTGCATGGTGCTGGAAACTATATCCGCCGGATCAGGTGGTCAATGCGGCCTCCTCGCCGGCTAGGTTCGTCAAGGGAAGAACCGCCGCTCATTATATAGTCCTTCCCATCGATATTTTTGCCGGTCACCGCAGGAGCGAGATTATCAGGCTGGCCACCGACAGAATCGTCGTCAGAATCGAGGAAATCTTGTAGAAGTTGTAGGTGAAGGAATTAGCCGCCGCCACGATATTATCCTCGGGCTGAATGATCCTGCTCCTAGCCTGAGCCTTGGAATTCACGTCATAGATGATGAGCGCCTGGCCAGAATTCCGCTCTGTATCGAAACCTCCCGCGAGACCCACATAGTATTCCCAGGTGCGGTCGGGCACATAGGGGTAGCGGCCTGGAATCACGACGGCGCCCGATACTGTCACGAAGAACTGGCGGAAGGGCACAATGATCGTGTCATTGGGCTGCAGAGGTTGGTCTCCCGTGTCGTCGCGGTCGTAGAGGAAGCGGGAAAGATTCACCGAGATCTTTTCGCCCTTGCGGGAAATGTAGGCATTGGACAGGTCGGAGACTTCCGAGAAGGATTTGCGTAAAGCCTGCACGGCCTGGGAGACCGTCTCGCCTGGGAAGAACGTGTAGGGAATGCGCTGGGCGGCCTGCGGAGCCGACCCCTGGACGCCTACGCCGATCGCACCCTCGAACCATGCCACGGGCAGGAGGTCCTGGTAAGGCGGTACGGTGATCGAATCGTAGAGATTGATCGTGAATACCGAACCTGCGGAATAATCGAGCTGGAGTTTTTCACCCACCTGGTTTTTGGAAGACACATAGCGGACAACCGACATCCTGGAGGGATTGGCCCTTTCAGTGAATCCGTCGGCGTACTTTTCGATCAGCTCTTTTAGGCCCTCGTCTTTAAGAAGCTGATAGGTGCCGGGACGGCGCACTTCGCCGGATATCGTGACGAGCATGCTAATCCTCTGGACCTCGATCACATCACCGGGCCTGAGGAAGGGATCCTGGGCCATGTCGCCGGCGCGTTCGGCTGAGAAAAGGTCGTAGCGCCTGACCGAGCCGTCTATGCCCGTAACCGCGATGTCGCGGACTGAACTCAAGCCGGTGAGATTGTCGTGTACCGCCATACTCAGCCTGAGCGTAGCCGTGACATCCACCCAGCCCGCCTTCTTTACTTCACCGCGCACATAGGCGAAAGTCTGCCCGAAGGGAATAACGAGCCTGTCCTCACCCTTGAGCACCATATCGGCCTTGACATCGTAGGCATAGAGCAGCTTTTCAAGATCGACGCCGATCTTTTCCATTCCGCGCAGGAGGTAGGCCTTTGCCAGATCGGCCTTGGGCGGCAGCTTCGCGGCCAGCGGCTTGACCGCCTGTGAGAGGAGGAGATTCCTCCGGTAGGGTACCCTAATGATTCCATAGGCCCCATCGGCCTGGGTAGCTCCCTCGATGTAGACAACAGGCAGATATTCCTCGAGGGATGGAACCCTGACCTCGTCGCCATCCTCGAGTGAAGGAACGCCGACCCCCGCCAGATCATATTGTACGCTTTCGCCCAGGGCTTTTGCCGCTGTGGCTTTTCGCGTAACCACGATTGCGTCGGTCTTCGCGCCTGAAAGCACACCATCGCCGTAGAATCGCACAAGTTCCGCCAGACTCTCTCCCGAAAGCAACCCGTACTTGCCGGGTTTCCTGACTTCGCCCGTCAAGGTCACGAGTCGTTCCGTCCTTGGCACCTCAACCCTGTCGCCTTCCCTCAGCACGGGATCCTGCGAAGTATCGCCCGCGCGGTCCGCCAGGAACAGATCATATACGTGTTCAATCCCGTCCCGGCTCGTCACCTTTACCGCGCGTGTCTGGGAATAGGCTGTCAGATTGCCTTTCAGCGCTTCGCTCGCTCGCTTCGATCCGGCTAACTCCATCCACGCAGATTTGACCACTTCACCCGTGACATAGACTTGTGCCGTTGCAAAGGGAATGATGATCCTGTCGCCAGGCTCAAGCACGATATCGGCTTTAGCATCATACGCGTAAAGCAGCTTTTCCAAATCTACGCCGGTTTTCTCCATTCCGCGCAGGAGGTAGGCCTTGGCCAGATCGGCCTTGGGCGGCAGTTTCGCCGATAAAGGCTTTACCGCCTGGGAGAGAAGGAGATTCTCCCGGTACGGAAGCCTATTGATGCCATAGGCCCCATCCGCCTGGCTGGCTCCCTCGATGTAGACAATAGGCAGGTATTCTTCAAGGGAAGGAACGCGGATTTCATCGCCGTCATCGAGCGCGACAAAACCGCTTGCCAGATCGTACAGGGCGCTCTCGCCCAGAACCTTTCCCGCCGTGGCCTTGCGTGTCAGGACGATCGCGTCGGTCTTCGAGCTTGCGAGCGCCCCGTCACCATAGAGACTCACGAGTTCCGCCAAGCTGTCCCCCGGAAGCAAAGCGTACTTTCCGGGCTTGCGTACCTCACCCAAAAGCGAGACGAGTCGCTCAGCCCGAGGGACTTCCACTCTGTCTCCAGGCTTTAGCACTGGATCCTCGGCGAGATCGCCCTTGCGCGTGGCAACGAACAAATCGTAGGCACGGCCCGCCCCCGCGGCATCCTTGACAACAACCGCACGGGTCTGGGAATAGGCTGTAAGGTTGTCTTTCAACACTTCACTCAGGCGTTCCTTGCCGCTCACCGGTATCCATACGGACCTGGCCACTTCACCCGTGACATAGACGCGGGTGGGCTTGAGAGGCAGGATCACGCGGTCGTTGGGCGCGAGCGCGAGGTCGGAGGCCGCATCATAGGAAAAGAGGATGGTTTCGAGCGAAACGGGTATATTCTCCCCGCCGC
>JAPLSO010000058.1 GCA_026398595.1 Spirochaetota bacterium
ATATCCTTATCGAAGCCGAAGTGGGAAAAATCCAAAATGGATTCCTTATGGGGATTGTTTGAACAGCATGAACCTGGTCAATCAATATCGTGGCCGCACGGTGGCGACTGGATGCTAGCGCAGGGCGGCGGCGCTCGAAAATGGTAAATGATCGATTCACGCGGCGCGCGTCGGTGAATTTCGTGCAGTATAGCGCATTGGATGAGGTTGTTCAACAGGCCAGTCGACAGTATCTTCTGTCTGGATGCTTTGCCTATGATGATACGAAGATCCTGGCAAGAAGACAGAATTCTCATGCCAGCTGCTATCGACGCGGAGGGAAATGGAGAACCCAATAAGGTTTTCTCAGAGCTTTAGGCGGCGTAATCGCCGCCGGCCACGTTCAAGAGATAAGGATCATAGCCACGGGCTCATCCACCACGGGGGCTTCGGCTACATTCCGCGACACAGTCCGGCCGGAAGGAAATTCGAACTCAGGCTGACCCCGCTTAGCGAACGCGAGGATGCTTTTCCAGGCTATGGAGACCGCGGGCGGCGATTCCTGAATGGCGGTCCGCCGGGATGACAGGGATACATACTCGGGAGATCGTCGCCATGCCCTGCGTTTGTGGCTTTTATACGGGATTTGTAGCCTAGTCTTCATGAGATCCCCGCCAAGAAGAGGGGTTTCTTCTGGGGACGCTTGGTGCTAAACGAATTGAAGGCCAGTCTCCAGGACGACAGCGTGATGACCGGGCGGGAGGAGGAACTACAAGGGACTCAGGCAGGATCACAGGATGGGTTGGATTGACAGGTAAAAATAGTATTTTATCTGATCAAATGCTGGGCTGTGCTGAGCTATTCGCTCAATTTTTCAAGCATTTTCGTGCCGCGCCAGAGCCGCTTCGAAGACCATAACAACCTAAGATATTGGTCTGAAGATCCTTCGAATCCCGTTATTCAGTCTATGTCTATCACAGCTTGACAACGTAGACCTAGTGATATATCTGTTCACTAGGTTGCACAAATGAACAAATTGACCACAGACGGGAAACAAGCTTTATCCTCAACCGGCTCCTGGATCCTCCTCGGCTTGCTCTCGCACAGCGCATGGGGAGGCTATCCAGTCCTGGCGCGCTATCTTCAGAACGGCCACTATATCGGAACGATGAGCCTCGCGACGATGACCAACAGCCTGGCCGCGGGCGCCGCCCTCGTACTTCTCGGTCCCAGGATCCGCATCAAGGGCATCCCCTTCAAGGAAGTCCTCATCCTGGCCTTTATCGTCGTGACGCGGGGGTTGACCAATCTCTACACCTCCAAGTACACTTACGCGACGACAGTCCAGCTCTTTTCCCTCCTTGCGCCCTTCGTCGTAGCCGCCTTGAGCACGTGGCTTTACAAGGAGCCTCTTCCCCGGCATACGATAACCGCCCTCCTCCTCTCCCTGGCGGGTTCGGCCGCGATGATCTACAGGGCGCAACCGGCGGCGATGATCTACGGCGCCGGTCCGGCGGGAGGAAGCACAGGCGCGGCGAGCGCGGCCGCGGCGGGGCGGAACGCCCTGGGCGTCGGGCTCGCGGCGATAAGCGGCCTGCTTCTGGCCTTCTACATGCTCTTTATAAAGAAAGAAGGAAAGAAGGGACGGAGCGCCGAGACCCTGGCCTTCATCCAGTTCACGTCGCTGGCGGTCTGCATGGGGACGGGAAGCCTCGCCGCGGGAGAAAGCTGGAAACCCTGGCTCAGCCTGGCCCCTTCGGGCATCGCCGCGTATCTCGTCTTCGCCTTCGGCGTCCTCCTCATCGGCACGGTACTTCAGAACAACGCTATCCGGAACCTGGGCGCCCCCACGTATTCCACGCTCCAGGCCATGCGGCTTCTCAGCACGATCGTCTATTCCTGGCTTCTCCTTGGCGAGGTGATAAAAACTTTCTGGCAGGCCGCGGGCACGTTGACGGTGATAGCGACCATATCCTGGTACACGCTCTCGCAGTGGCAAAGGACGCGGGTAGCCGCGTCCGGAGGTTGATATGGGCATTTCATACGGAAGAGCGCTCTTCGTCGATCTGACCACGGAAGCCCAGCGCGTCGAATCGATTGATGAATCCGTCCTGAAGACCCACATCGGCGGTTCTGGCATGGCGATCTGGCTCTTCGCGAAGCTGGCGCCTCCGGCCCTCGAGCCCTTCGACCCGGCCAATCCCCTCGTCTTCGCCGTCGGGCCGCTCTGCGGGACGACGGCCCCCACGTCGGGCAGGCACGAGGTGGCGGCCCTCTCGCCCCTAACGGGACTTTTCGCCGAGTCGGACGTTGGCGGGGCCTGGGGAAGCGTCTTCCGGAACACGGGCTTCGATTTTCTGACCATCGTTGGCGCCTCGAAGAAGCCTGTTAGCCTAGTAATCACCGAGACAGGGGCCAGGATAGAGGACGCTTCGGAACTCTGGGGTGTGGCTGACAGCTTCGAGACAGCTGAGTTCTACGAGACGAAGTATCCCGGCTCCGAAACGGCCTGCATCGGGCCGGCAGGGGAGCGCCTGGTGCGCATCGCCTGCGTGGTCCACGATGGGCGGGACGCTCGCGTCGCCGGGCGCTGCGGCCTCGGGGCGGTGATGGGCTCCAAGAAGCTAAAAGCCATTGTGACGACACCTTCGTCCAAAGCCCCGCGCCAGGTCCATGACCGTGAGGGTTTGGTCGCCTCGACGAGGGAGGTGGCGAAGAACTTGCCCTCCGCCTTGGAGGGTATGGCTAAGTTCGGCACTTCCGGATCCTTCGGAGCCTTCTACGAGGCTGGAGATGTGCCGGTGAAGAACTGGAGCCTCGGAGCCGCCGCCCTCGACATCCCGAGAATGACCGGTCAGAGGATGGCCGAATCGGGTCGCCTTAAAAAGCGTTTCTTCTGCAGGACCTGCACGATCGGGTGCGGGAGAGTGGTAGAGCTCTCCGACGGCCGCGAGGGCGGCGGACCTGAGTACGAGACTATCTCCCTTATGGGCGCGGACTGCATGGTGGACGACCTCGATGCGATCATCTCAGCGAACGAAAAAGCGAACCGCCTTGGCATCGACACTATCTCGACAGGTAATACCATCGCCTTCCTTATGGAAGCGTATGAGCGGGGGGAGACTCGCGGCGTCGACCTCTCGGGCGTCGTACCCGCATGGGGATCCTCGAAAGCTCTCCTGCGACTTGTAGACCTGATCGGTCGGAGGGAAGGCATCGGGGAGCTTCTGGGCGAGGGAGTGGCGCGGGCATCGAAAGTCATTGGAAGCCCGGACTATGCCATCCACGTCAAGGGCCTGGAGCTGCCCGGCCACGACCCGCGGGCCTTCAACAGCATGGGGCTTTCCTACGCCACAGCCAACCGAGGCGGCTGCCACCTCCAGGGCCTCACCTACAACTACGAGCGGCGCCTGACCATGCCTGAGCGGGGCTTCGACCTCCCCCAGGACCGCTTTGGCACCGAGCGGAAACCCGAACTCGTGATCGCCAGCCAGGATTACATGTGCCTGATGGACAGCCTGAAGCTCTGCAAGTTTTCGATCGGCGGCGGCTCGAGCGTGACGAAGGCCCTCGAGTGGCTCAACCTGGCGACGGGATGGGACATGAGCCTGGAGGAATTCCTCCGGGCGGGCGAGCGCATCTTCGACGAAAAGCGGCTGTACAACATAAGCCGCGGGGTGAGCCGCAAGGACGACCGCCTCCCTGTTCGCCTGCAGTTCCAGCCCAAGGGGGGCGGGGCGGGCCAGAACCTTCCACCCGATATGGCCACCTCACTGGACCGCTATTACGAGCTCCGCGGCTGGACCCAAGACGGCGTTCCCACCATGGTGAAACTCGAGGAGCTGGGCATTCCTGGCATCATATAAAATATCCTTGACAGAGCCATAGGGGTGGCTACATACTTGTTCACATGGATGAACATTTGAACAATTCGATGTTGACCCGCATCGCTTGGCTTTACTACTACGAGGACAAGAGCCAGCAGGAGATTGGCGAGCTTCTGGGCATTCCGCGCATCAAGGTTGTCCGTCTTCTAAAAGTCATCAGGGATAAAAAGATTGTCGAGATAAAGATTGCCCGCCGCTACATTTCCCTCTTTGAGCTCGAAAAGGAATTCAAGGAGATTTCAGGGCTGGCCGATGTCACTATCGTACCTACGGGCGGCAGTCCGTCGGACAACGTCGCCTACGCCGCATCCCTCCGCTTTTCCGAACTCTGCAAACAGTACGAAAGCATAGGCGTCGGTTCGAGCCGCGCCGTCTCGGCCGCTCTGAGCCTCATCGAGCCGATGAAGCATAAAAAAGTCGCCCGCGTGGTTTCCTTGACTGGCAATACTATGCCCAATTACGCGGTCAATCCTTCAAACCCAGTCTCAGGTACCCTTCACGTCTCCCGCACCCTCGGCATTGATTACTTCTTTGTCTGGGCGCCGATCATCGCCTCGACCACCGAAATAGCCGCCATGCTGCGAAAGGATCATGTAGTGGCTTCCATCATCGCCATGGCCAACCTGGTAGAGTGCGCAATAATCGGCCTGGGCGATGTACACCACTCCGTCCCCTTAAGCCGGGGTCTCGTCAACGCTGCCGAGATCGAGGAGATCGCCGCTGCCGGAGCTGTAGGCGATGTATTCACGCATTTCTTCGACATTAAGGGCAGGAGGGTTCCCACCTGCATCGACGGCAGATCGATCACGGCTGATGTGCCTATGCCCTGTCCCGTTGTGGCTGTCGCCTACGGCGAGGACAAGGTTTTCCCCATCGTGGGCGCCATTCGGGGCAAGTTCATCTCAGGTGTCGTGACGGATGAGAAGACAGCCATGGCCGTCCTCGAGGTCATGCGCGGGAAGGCGTAGCCGGCCCACGGCCGCAGGAAAGGTCTTGAAAGAACACAGCAGGTGTTCTCACGATACAAGAAGGCAGACATGAAACGATCGATGACGTTCGCAGTCATTCTGGCCCTTGTGGCGGTGCTGCTCTTTACGAGCGCCGACGCAAAGCAGGTAGGCCAGCAGTTCAAGGCCCAGAAGTACAGAGTCGCCTATGTACTCAACGGGACCTCGACGGAGATCTTCAAGATGACTTTCGACGGAGCCATCAAGGAGGGGGCGCTCTACGGGATGAAGGTGGATGTCTTCACCGCAGACGGCGACGATGTCCGGTTTCAGGATATCGTCAACCAGTGCTCCCAGTAGGGCTACGACGGGATGATCATCTCCCACGGCAAGCCTCAGTATTCCTACGACCTGGTGAAGCGGGTCGTGGACAAGGGGATCAAGGTTGTAACCTTCGACTCGGTTATCGCCGACGCCGCGGGCAAGAGTCTGCCCGGCGCGACCACCATGTTCCAGTCCGACCAGGAAATGGCCCACCTGACCCTGGACTACATCTGCGATGTCCTTCTCAAGGACAGACCCAAACCCCTCAAGGTGCTCAAGCTGTGGAGAGGTCCTGGCATCCCGCCCTTTGACAGAAGACAGGAAACCTACAAGAAGTTTGAGGAAGCCGGCAAGATCAAGACCCTCGAGGTTCTTGGCCCCTCCAATCCAGCCGACTCCGAAGGCCCCATCGCCATGGTTGTCTCCTCGATTCTTCCCATGTACCCCAAGGGGACGGTCGACGTAATCTGGAGCGCCTATGACGCCTATGCACGCGGAGCCTATAAGGCCCTGACCGAGGCAGGACGGAGCGACATCCCTCTGGTCTCGATCGACATCTCCAACCAGGACATCAACTTCATGCGGGCTGCGGACAAAATCTGGAAGGTGTGCGTGGCAACGCACTTCCCCAACGTGGGCATTTCGGCTGTGCGTATCCTCGCCCAGAAGCTGAACGGGGATCCGACGCCTCCCGAATACATCCTCCAGCCCTCGGTCATCCTGGCCAGCCAACTGACCCCGGAGGCGAACGTAACCAACCTGGGGAACCTCATACCGGGCTATGGACTCAATACGGATAACATTCTGCCTTGGATGGACGAACTCAGAAAGGTGGCAGGGGTTAAATAACCCTGGTCTGATCCTATACTGTAGATGGGGCCCTGCGTGTCGGTCGCGAATGGCTGGACGGGGGGCCCTTTTTTTCCAAAGCGGCCAGCGAGGACAGTGAATGGACATGAACGCCCACAGCATCGAGATGAAGGGGATCAGCATAGAGTTTCCCGGCGTCAAAGCCCTTAGCGATGTGGATTTCTCCATGGCGAGCGGTGAGATCCGGGCTGTCGTAGGCGCCAATGGGGCGGGGAAGTCCACCCTGATGAAGGTTCTCGCCGGAGCAAACGCCGGCTATACAGGCTCCATCTTCATGGATGGCGAGGCCAAGGAGCTAAGGGACCCCCGGACGGCGAAGCTTCTTGGCATCGAGATCGTCTACAAGGAGGTGGACACCGCCCTCTTCCCCTACCTCTCCGTTGCCGAGAACATCATGTTCAACACCCTGGTGACGGGCATGAAGGGCAAAGCCTTCGTCTCCTGGTCATCGGTGCGAAAATCAGCCAGGGAGATACTTGAGCGTCTCAAGATGGACATTGATGTCTCACGCAAGGCTTCGAGCCTGACCCTGGCCGAAAAACAGATGGTCCTGATAGCGCGCGCTGTCCGCGAACGCTGTAACTTTCTGATACTGGATGAACCGACGGCCCCGTTGAGCCTGGGCGAAGTGGAAAAGTTGTTCCGCATCGTCCGGGGCCTGAAGGAAAAACTTGGGGTCGGCGTGATCTTCATCTCCCACCGCCTTCCCAAGCTCTTCCAGATCTGTGACAGCCTCACCGTCATGAAGGACGGGAAGGTTGTCGCGAATAGGTCTGTTGACGCGGAACTGAAAACGAAGGACATCGTCAACCTTATGCTGGGCCGGAGCTTCGAGGAGAACTTCCCCAAGGTCGAGGTGCCCATAGGCGAACTGGCGCTTCAGGCCAAGGGGCTGTGCGACGAGGCAGGGAGGGTAAAGGAGGCCTCCTTTACGGTGAGAAGCGGGGAGATCATGGGCATCTGCGGCCTGGTGGGCGCGGGCAAGACCGAACTCTGCAAGCTTCTCTTCGGCGCCGAACGCAAGAAGAGCGGGACGATAGAGCTGGCGGGGAAACTCATCGACGTAAGCTCGCCGACCCGGGCGGTCAGGCATCGGCTTGCCCTGGTACCCGAAGAGCGGCGCAAGGAAGGGGTCCTCGTTTCGGAACCCGTCTACTTTAACCTCTCCGCCGCCTGCCTGGGCAAGTTCTGCTCGAAGCTTTCCTTCGTGAAAAAGAGACTCGAACTGGAAAACGCGACCAAGCTCGTCGCCCAACTGGGGATAAAGACGCCCAGCGTCCAGCAACGGGTGAAGCTTCTCTCGGGCGGAAACCAACAGAAGGTGGCCGTGGGCAAGTGGCTCGCCTCCGATTCCCTCCTCTACATTCTCGACGAGCCCACAAAGGGCGTGGACGTCGGGGCCAAGCGCGACATTTTCCAGCTGATACAGGGTCTCGCTGCCCATGGCAGGGCCGTGCTCTATGCCTCCTCGGAGATCGCCGAGATACTGGCTATAACCAACAGGGTCTATGTCATGTACAACGGCCGTTTCGCCGCCGAGCTGGCGACGAAGGAAACTTCGGAGGAAGATATTCTATTCTACGCCACGGGGGGTGACAAATAATGGCTCGATCCCAAGCCACATCGCAGGGCAGGAGCAAGGCTTCCGAATTCGTGAGCACATGGGCATCGCTCCTGGCCTTACTGGCGGTCTTCGCTTTCTTCGCCCTCAGGATGCCCAGGCTCTTTCTCACTTCCTCCAACATGATCACGATCCTTCGCGCGATCTCGATAACCACGATCATCGGCACCGGCCTGACGATAACCTTGGCCGTAGGGGGCTTCGACCTCTCCTCGGGCTCGATGGCGACCATGTCGAGCTCCCTGATAATCAGCTTCCTCTGCTGGTACAAGATGAGCAGGTGGCTGGCAATCCCCCTCACTCTTGCCGTCACTATGGCCTTGATGATGATTACCATGCTCCTCATCGTCAAATTCAAGATACCCGATCTTCTCGCTACCCTGGCCATGATGTTCATGCTGGACGGCTTGAGCCTCACCTACTCGGGCGGCGGGGCCATCAGCGAGGGTATGCCGCGGCAGAATGGAGGGGATAGCCTGGGGAAGATGCCCCAGATATTCAAGAACATGGGCCAGGCGCCGACGATCATCATCATGATCCTGATCGTGATCCTGGTGCATATCTTTTTGACGTACACGAAATACGGCCGCTACATCTACGCGAGGGGAGGGAACAAAGTGGCGGCAAGGCTTTCGGGCATCCCGGTCTACCGCTACCGCGTGTACGCAGGCCTCCTCGCCGCCGCCTTCATCGGCCTGGGCGGGATTCTGGTAGCTTCGCGCAATATGTCGGCGCAGATCCAGGGGCTGCCGGCTACGCCATGCCCGCCATCTCAGCCGTCTTCATCGGAAGGTCAGTGGCTGGGGCGGGCAAGCCCAACGCCTTCGGCACCTTCGTCGGAGCCTCTCTCGTGGGCATCCTCGAGAACGGCCTCATCATGATGTCTGTGCCCTACTACTCGTTCAACGCGATAAAGGGCCTCGTCCTGACCCTCGCCCTCTCCTCGACCTACTACTCGAGCACGGGCGACAACTGAAAAAGGGGGCTTGCTCAATGATGTCCAGATTCTACAGGCATTTCAGGATGACGGAGGCCGACGCTGCCGAGTTCGCGGCCCAGAGGCTTACCCTGTTCGCGGGAGCGCGCCGGCTTGAGGCCAAGGAAATTGGCGACGGGAACATCAACTATATCTTCAGGGTGGTAAATCCTGAAAATGGCGTCTCGGCCATCATCAAGCACGCCGATCTGGGGACGCGCTCGGGAACGAGGATCCTCGGCGTCGACCGCAGTCGCATCGAGGCCGAACTTCTCAAGCTTGAGGGCGAACTGGCCCCCGGCCTTGTGCCACGGGTATACGACTACGACCCCGTGATGGCTTGCCGGTCGATGGAGGATCTCTCGGACCACAGGATCCTGCGCTACGAGCTCATCGGGCACAGGACCTTCCCGCGCCTTGCCGGGGACATTAGCGATTTCCTGGTGAAGACGATGGTGCCGACCCTGGACATGGTCATGGACCCGATCGAAAAGAAGGAGCTTGTGAAGCGCTACATCAATCCCCGGCTTTGCCAGATTACGGAGCAGCTGGTCTATACCGAGCCGTACACTGGCAAGCCTGAACGGACCAGGGTCTTTCCCCCGAACGCCGAATTCATGACCAAGGAGCTGTTTGGCGATGAGGAACTCCGGCTCGAGGTGGCAAAGCTAAAGTACTCCTTTATGAACGATGCCCAGGCCCTGATCCATGGGGACCTGCACTCTGGCTCGATCTTCGTCACCAGGGATTCAACCAAGGTGTTCGATCCCGAGTTTGCCTATTTTGGGCCGATAGGCTACGATCTTGGGAACTTCGTGGGAAACCTCTGCTTCGCAAGGGCAAACGCCCAGACGACGATGGGGACAGGTCCTGCACAGGATGGGTTCATCGGCTGGATCGACGAGACGATCGTTTCGACCGTCGATCTGTTCAAGAGGAAATTCCTCGCCCAGTTCAAGGCCTCGGTACGGGACGAAATGGGCATGGTACCGGGCTATGCCGAATGGTTTCTAGACGGCCTTCTCGCAGATTCGGCAGGGGCAGCCGGACTCGAGATCAACAGGCGCCTCGTCGGGGTGGCTCAGGTAAAGGACATAACGGGAATTGCCGACCCCGAGTTGAGGGCCAGGGCTGAACGCGTACTCGTACGGGCGGCCAAGCGGTACATAAAGGCAAGGGCCGGCCATGTAAAAGGCGAGGATTTCAGGACGACGATCGAAGAAGCGGCGGCCGCACCCGATAGCCATTAAGGCGGGGCGAAACCGCGAGAAAGCGAGGAGCATCATGCTGACGTTGAGGGAAATGAAGGAACTTGTCCTCGAGAATACCCTGCGGGCGTACTCGCAGGAGCTGTTCGCGGGCACGAGCGGGAACTTGAGCCTAAGGGACGAAGAGGGCAAGCTTGTCGCCATAACTCCCTCGTCCTTCCCCTATGAGAAGATGGGGCTGGACGACATCATGGTGATCGACCTGGAAACGGGGGCTGTCGTCGAAGGCAAACACAGGCCTTCATCCGAGTGGCGAATGCATACGACGATCATGAAGGGCAGGCCCGACGTACGCGGAGTGGTACACACCCATTCACCCTACGCGACGAGCTTCGCTGTCCTCTGTCGGCCTATCCCCCTCATTCTCATCGAGATGCTAGGCTATATAGGGGGCGACATTCCCGTCTGCGAGTTCGAGTTGCCAGGCAGCGAAGCTCTCGGCACAGACGTCGCGGCGACCCTGAAGAACCGCAACGCCTGCCTGATGCGCAACCACGGGGCTGTAGCCGTGGGATCCACTCTCGACCAGGCCCACCTGAGGGCCATTTACGTCGAGGACGCGGCCAAGATCTATTCCCTGGCCCTTTCGACAGGAGGGAAGGTGGAGCTGATACCGCAAGAGGCGGCCGAAGCCATGAAGAAGCGACTGGGATTGCCGGACTGAAACAGGGCTTGGCGGGCAAGCGCTTAGGTGGAACCGCATATGCGCCCCGCATAAAGCACTCGCAGGGCCCAGCGCTACACAAATTTGGAGGATGCGATGGAACGCCAAGATCATGACCTCGCCTTCATGCTCAAATACGAGAACGTGGCCTGGTACGAGGACAACGCCGTCCGTATCTTGGACAGGCGGATCTACCCCGCGCGGATTGAGTACGTGACCTGTTCTACCTACGCCGAGGTGATCGAAGCCATCAGGACGATGGTGACACAGTCGGGAGGGCCCTACATTGCCGCAGCGATGGGGATGGCCCTGGCAGCGAGGCAACTGTCAGCCGGGGGCGGAGACTTCGAGGCGGGGATCCGCAAGGCTTCCCGGGAGCTCTCCCACGCGCGGCCGACGACGGCCGAGAAGATGTCGGCCATCACCGAGGCTTGCGTCGATGTCGCCCTGGCGGCCAAGGCCGCCGGCAAGGCGCCCGACGAGGCTATCTTCTTCAACAACATCGAAGTGGTGAACCGGCGTTACGCCCGAAGCGCGGCGACGGCTGTCCATCTCGTCAACCAGTTCCCCGACAACGCCACGGTGATGACCCAGTGCTTCGCCGAGACTGTTGTTGGCATGATGCTTCGCGAGTGCAGAAGCCGCGGCAAGACCATCAAGGTGATCTGCCCCGAAACCCGACCCTACTTTCAGGGCGCACGCCTCACCGCGAGCGTCGTTCACGACATGGGCTTCGACGTGACCGTGATCACGGACAACATGCCGGGCTATACGATGAAGGCGAAAAAGGTAGACGTCTTTACCTCGGCCGCAGACGTGATCTGCATGGACGGACACATTGTCAACAAGGTGGGCACCTTCCAGATAGCCTTGGCAGCCCGGTACTGGGGCATTCCCTATTTCGTGACGGGGACGCCCAACCGCGAGCACCCCACGATCGACACCGTGAAGATCGAGGAGCGAGCAGAAAAGGACGTTCTGGAGGCGATGGGCGTCCGCACCGCGATGGAGGGTGTCCACGGCTTCTATCCTGCCTTCGACATCACGCCGCCCAAGCTCTGCGACGGGGTGGTGACGGACAAGGGGATTTTCTCGCCCTACGATCTGTACGCATATTATTGACAGCAAGAATCCCTAGCACCGCCTATATTGGATTTGAGCGCGCTTATATTGTTCAGCCCAAGAAATCAGCCGCCTCGATGAATCCTAACGAAGTTGTCATGATGTTAAAAACAGATATGGAAGCCTTGCCCTACATTTATTGATTGCAGAGAAACGTAGGGCAGTGCTATTTCATCCTGAGTTTGGCGAAGCCTGTTCTTTCAAGACAGTCAGGCGTGACTTCCGTCAGCGACGTGCTATACTGAAGGCATCCTGCCGTTCCCGAAGGCGGTGCAGAGGAGCCTTTCATGAAAATCGTCTACATTGTCTTTGTCTTTATCGTAGCCCTGTTCGCGGTCATTTTCGCCGCCCAGAACGGCGCCGCCGTCACCGTGACCCTTTTCTCCTGGTCCGCGACCCAATCGCTCTCGCTCGTCCTCATCGTGACCCTCTTCATTGGCATCGTCCTGGGCCTCCTCGTCGTGGCTCCTTCAATCTTCAAGCGTACCTGGAATTCAATGGGCCTGAAGAAGCAGCTGGAGATACTCGAAAAAGAGAAGGCTGATCGAAGCGGAAAGAGTCAGGCCGCCATCGAGCCTGAGGCTCCGACAGAAGCGGTTCCGCCGGAAGCCTCTAACAAGAGCCAGCCCAAGGCCTGATCCCCGTTTCGGGCATTAAAAAACCCCGTTACAGCATCGAAGACCGGGGGTAGGATCGCCGCGGGGGTTGGGGGTTGCGGCAAAGGGTCCGGCTCCGAACACCGTATCGGGGCACCTTAACAATAGCAGAGTTTCGCTCTTTCAACAAGTGAAGAGGGATATACGCTGTCGTTTCCCCTACTTTCTGTTTTTAAACAGTTCGGCGAAGGGGTTGTAGGTCATGCCGTCGTCCTCACGCGGTTTACGAACCTCGCGAGACCCGCGATTGGGGCGGTCGAAGCGGTCACGCCGCTCGGGGGCGGGGCTCGGGGGACTGGGCCTGCGCTGACTGCCCGAGCCGCCTCGGCCCGCGTTTTGCTGGTCGTCGCGGCCGGCGGCTGGGGCGGGGCCGGAATCGGGTCCGCGGACGACCCGGACAGCTCGCCGCGGGGCTTCGAGCGGCCGGTCGCGGCTCGGCGAGCCTTGAGGCTGTGCTTGGGCGCCTGATCCTTGGGCGCGGACATGGGGCTCGCCCGGGGTCTTGAGCGAGAGGCCGATGCGGCCACGCGCCTTGTCCAGGCTGATGATGGTGAATTCCTTGACGTCGCCGACCTTGAGCAGATCCATCGGGTCGCGGACAAAATGGTTCGATAACTCCGAAATATGGATGAGGGCGCTCTCCTTGATGCCGATGTCGATGAAAGCGCCGAAGTCAACCACGTTCTTGACCTTGCCGGTCACCTTCATGCCCTCGACGAGGTCTTCGAACTTAAGGACGCCCTTTGAAAGAATGGGGGGCGGGAGGTTCTCGCGGGGGTCGCGGTTGGGCTTCTTGAGCTCGACGATGATGTCGTCGAGAGTGGTGTCACCGACTGAGTACTTGGCCTTGAGGGCGACGCGCTGCTCCTTGACGGGATCGGCGCCTGCCTTGACGAAAGCGAGGATTTCACCGGCAAGGGCGTAGTTTTCGGGATGGACCCAGGTATTGTCGAGTTCGTAAGCACTCTCGGGGATCTTGAGGAAGCCCGCGCACTGTTCAAAGGTCTTCTCGCCCAGGCCGGGGATTTCGGTGAGCATGGCGCGGGAGACGATGGCGCCCTTTTGCTCCCGGAACTTGACGATTTTCTTGGCAAGGCCCAGGTTGACGCCCGACACATACTTGAGGATTGCCCAGCTGGCCGTGTTGAGGTTGACGCCGACGCGGTTGACGACGGAACCGACGACCTCGTCCAGGCGCTCGGTGAGCTTCTTCTGGTTGACGTCGTGCTGGTAGAGACCGACGCCGATGCTCTTGGGGTCGATCTTGACGAGTTCGGCGAGGGGGTCCTGGAGGCGGCGGCCGATGGAGATGGCGCCTCGAATGGTGAGGTCCAGCTCGGGAAACTCCTCGCGGGCAAGGTCGGAGGCTGAATAGACGGAGGCTCCGTCCTCGTCGACGGCGGTGAATTTGCACTGAAGGCCGTTCTCCTCGATGGAGGCGGCGACGACGGCTTGGACTTCGTGGGTAGCCGTACCGTTGCCGACGGCGACGATCTCGAGCTTATGCTTTTTAACCGAAGCCGCTATGGCCTTCTTGGCCTCATCGGGCTTGGTCTCCTGGTTGATGAGGAAGTAGTCGAGGAATTTGCCCGTCTCGTCGAGGGCTGCGCACTTGGTGCCTGTACGGATGCCCGGGTCTATGCCGAGCACGCGGCTTCCGCGAAGAGGCGGCTGCATGAGGAGGTTCTTGAGGTTCTCCGAGAAGACATCGATGGCGTGGGTTTCGGCGTAATCGGTGGCGTCGGAGCGGATCTCGCGGACGACGGCGGGTGAAAGCAGTCGGGCAAGGCCGTCCTCGATGGCGTCGGCGTGATAGACGTTGTGGATGAGGACCCGTTCCTTGAGACGCTCGGCGCCCCCGGCCTGATCGATGTCGATGGTGACATTGAGGGCCCCTTCGCGTTCGGCGCGGTTGACGGCGAGGAGGCGGTGACTCTTGAGCGTGGAGAGGGGCTCGGTGTAGTCCCAGTACATCTGGTAGTTGGACTTCTCGCGGGCGGCGTCATCGCCAATGCCCTTGGTGACGAGCCTGCCTGTCTTGAGGTACCATGACTTGATGGCTGCCCTGGCCTCGATGTCCTGAGAAAGCCGTTCGGCGACGATGTCCTTGGCGCCTTCGATGGCCGCCCTGGCATCGGGGACGGAAAGTTCGGGATGCTCGGCATTCTCGCAGATAAAGCTGGGTGCGGCCGCGTCCACGGCCTTGGCTTCTTGCGAGAGGATGAGTTCGGCCAAGGGGGAGAGACCTTTCTCCTGGGCCAGCATGCCTCGGGTCTTCTTCTTTTTCTTGTAGGGAGCCCAAAGATCCTCCAGTTCGGTGAGCGTACTAGCCTTGAGGATGTTGGCGTAAAGGGGCTCGTCGAGCTTGCCGAGGGCTGCTATGCCCTTAGTCACCTCGATGCGGCGCTCCTCCAGGTTCTTGAGGCTTTCGAACTTGTGGACACAATCGCGAACCTGGACTTCATCCAGGCTCCCCGTGCGTTCCTTGCGGTACCGGCTGATGAAGGGCACTGTGCAGCCCTCGGCGGTGAGGGAGATGACGGCCGAGACTTGGGTTACTTTGATCTTGAGGTCGGTGGCGATTCGCCCCATGATGGAGATTTCGTCGATGACCATTTTATCGATGTCGGGCAATGAGCTCATGAAGCGATACGGTACGCAAAGTCGGGCATAATTGCAAGGTGCCCAACGAGGTTGCCAAATGAGGTCGTGTCAACGCGGCTGCCCGACGATGCTCCCTTCGCTACGCGTCGGTATCAAGCGAACCTCACGCATACCGGCGTCGGGACGCGCAGCTCTGTACCCGTGAATTCGATAAGCCCGGACTCCTTGTCGACGGCAAAAAGGACGATGTTGTCCGTGTCCTGGTTGGCCACGAGAATCCAGTCGCCCGAGGGATCTATAGCGAAGTTTCTCGGCACGCCGCCTCGCGCGGGCTCGAAAGTCAGAAGACTCAGCTCGCCTGAATTCGCGTCTATGGCAAAGACGGCTATGCTGTCGTGGCCCCGATTCGAGGCATAGAGGTGACGCCCTGAGGGGGAGATATGGAGGTCGGCGCAGCTGCTCTGCCCGGTAAACCCAGCGGGCAAGGTTGAGATTGTCTGGAAAGCCTGCAGGGTCTCGGTGCCCGAGTCGAAGAAGGAGGCCGCCACCGTCGAGTCCAGCTCGTTGACCGTGTAGGCGAAGCGCCCCGAAGGGTGAATTTCCATGTAGCGAGGCCCCGAGCCCGGCTTTGACGCCGAGCCGAAGCCTTCGTTGGGGACCATGGTTCCCGTGGCAGCATCGAAATCATAGGCGACCATCCTGTCCATGCCGAGGTCGGGAACGAAAACATGGCTGTTGGATGTATCGAAGATGACAGAGTGGGCGTGGGGTCCTTTTTGCCTGGCTGGGTCGACGCTCGAACCCTGGTGCTGGATATGGCAGACAACCGGCCCCAGGCTTCCGTCACCGAAAATGGGGTAGACAGACACCGATCCCGACATGAAGTTTGCCACGACCGCCCATCTCTCCAAGCGATCCAGCTCGACGAAGCAGGGGTCTGTTCCCCAAGTCAGCTGGTTATTCAGGTAGTCGAGTCGCCCCATGGCCTCGTTTAAGGCGAAGGCGCTCACCCTCCCGCTCGCCTGGCCCTCTGTTTCCTTGAGTTCGTTGACCGCGTAGACGAATCTCCTGTCCTTCGTGGCGACAAGGAAAGAAGGGTTGACCGTCTCTATCGTAGAGATGAATCTGAAGGTCTTAGCCTCTGGGTCGAAGCGGAAACAATAGATCCCCGCCCCCTTTCCCTCGAGTATCCTTCCGGTACCAAAACGTATGGGCTGCGTATAGGTGCCGACTAAAACAATCCTCTCTTCCATGTCTCTACCTCTTCAAAAATCCTCACGATACTAAACAATTATTCTCCAATTGCCCTCAGCCGATCTAAAAGTATATACTGGATCCACAGACCAAGACCGTGCTTCGGTCATCTCATCCCGGAAATACCGGCCATGGGCGATTCGATAAAAGGAAGGTCCTCCCGTATGTCCGAAGAAATCAGGGCCCGCTATCACAGTATCCAGGACATCGTTTTCACAACCCTGCGGGACGAGATTACCAACCACATACTCAAGCCCGGCGAAGCTCTCAACACGGTGGAACTTTCCAAACGCCTCGGGGTCTCCCGGACGCCCATACGGGAAGCCCTCAACCGCCTCATCTCGATCGGTCTCGTCGAAGAGACACCCCATCACTCACCCTGCGTAAAAACCATGTCGGCCGACCAGTTGGTCGAGATCTACTACATAAGAGCCGCCCTCATGGGAGTGGCTGCACGCCTGGCCGCCGGTCGCCTGGCAACGGAGCAGCATGCCACCCTCAAGGATCTCTGTGATCGCATGGAAAAGATGGAGGGCAGCGACCAATCCAAATCCATGCTCGAGCTGAACAGGGAATTCCATTCGATCATCAACGCAGCGGCGAATTCGCCTCAGCTGGAGGAACTTCTGGAGCAATACTACTCCCAGTCCCGCCAGTACCGCGAACTGGCCCTCGGGCTGCCGGGTCGTTCGGTCGAAATCTGCGCCGAACACCGCAGGATAGCCGACGCCCTCGCCCTGCGCGACAGGGACGAAGCCGAGGCCGCGACCCGCGATCACTACTTTAACACGGCGAAACGCATCGCCCTGGCCTTTGGCATCGACACGAACATCTGAGATCACTTATTTCCTTTTAATATACTTTTGTGAATCGATCGTAACGGCGAGAACGATGATCATTCCCTTGACGATATACTGAACGTAGGGGTTAACCCCAATGAACACGAGTCCATAGTTGATGATCTGGAACATGAGTACGCCCGTCACCACGCCGGCCACCGTGCCGACACCTCCCCGCATCGAGACTCCCCCAACCACGCAGGCGGCTATGGCATCGAGTTCGTAGCCCTGGCCCAGCATGTTGGTGACTGAGCCCGTGCGCGCGCCTTCGAGGGCTCCACCGAAGCCGTACATCATTCCTGCTATCACGTACACGGTGATGATGTTCGCTACCACGCTGACGCCCGAAACCGTGGCTGCCTCAGAATTACCACCTATGGCGTACATGTTCCTACCCAGCTTGGTCCTGTTCCAGATGAACCAGATGAGGAGGGAAGCGAGAAAGGCGTAGATGATAAGGTAGGGCAGGCGGAAATTGCCGATCTCTATGGCGCCCTGTGCGAAGCGACTGTAGACAGGGTCAAAGCCGCCTATGGGGGAGGAATCGTTCAGGTCGTCCAGGTAGAGAGACTGGAGGCCGTAGATAACGAGCTGGAAGCCCAGGGAGCAGATGAAGGGCGCAACCTTGAGCTTGGACACGAAGAGAGCCTGGGCGATCATGAAAAGGGAGACAAGAACCATCACGAGGAGGATGGGAAGAATGATTGGCAATCGGGGCAGATGGGGGAAGATGCGCTGGGAATAGGTGACGGCCTGGAGGAGTGAGGCGCAGACTATGGCCGACATGCCGACGCTCCTGCCAAGGGAGAGATCGGTGTATCCCAAAACGATGATGGATGCCACGCCCAGGGCGAGGATAATGCGCGACGAGGACTGGGTTATGATGAAATAGAAGTTCTGGAGCTTGAGGAAGGAGGGGGAAATGGCGACGATGACCCCAAGGAGTGTAAGGAGGACTATGTAGAGGGCATTCTTGAGGAGAAACGCCGACAGCAGTTGTTTGAATCCTGGTTTCAAGCCTTTATCTCCGGCCATGCGAGGCACTCCTTCCCTAAAGATACTTGGCCGCGAGTTCCAGGATTTCCTCCTGGCTCGTCGACGCGGCCGAGACTATGCCGCCCACCCTTCCATTGCTCATGACGAGGATTCTGTCCGCGACGCCCAGAAGTTCGGGCATTTCCGAGGAGATAAAAATGACAGAGTTGCCTTTGGCCGCGAGATCGATCATGAGCTGATAGATTTCGTACTTGGCCCCGACATCGATCCCCCGTGTCGGCTCGTCTAGAAGAAGTACCTTGGGCGCCGTGAGGAGCCAGCGGCCGAGTATGACCTTCTGCTGGTTACCGCCCGAAAGGTTGGATATGGCCGCCTTCTGAGAGGGCGTTTTTACGGAGAGGGCGTCAATGACCCACTTCGTGTCCTTAGCCGCGAGTTTGTAGCGCATAACGCCCAACTTTGCGTAGGCGTTGATATTGGCGATCATCGCGTTGAACTGAACATTGAGGAGGGGAAAAATCCCCGTCGCCCTTCGCTCTTCGGTGAGGAGGCCCAGGCCGGCGTGGATCGCCTTGCGGGGGTAGGGCCTTTCCAGGGGCTTGCCCAGGACGGAAATGCGCCCGCTCTTGATTTTGCGAAGACCAAAAATCGATTCCACGAGTTCGGTACGCCGCGATCCCATGAGACCCGCTATACCGAGAATCTCTCCCTCGCGCAGCTTGAGCGAAACACCTTTGATGGAGGGCTGATACAGGGCCGTAAGGTTTTCCACCTCCAGAACTATCCGGTCCGAAGGCTTGTTGGTCTTGGGCGGATAAAGCCTGGAGAGTTCACGTCCCACCATCATTGAAATGATTTTATCCTTCGTAAGCTTTTCGGATTTTTCGGTGCCGATCCATTTTCCGTCGCGCATCACGGTAACGGTGTCGGCTATCGCGAGGATCTCCTCCATCTTGTGGGAAATGTAGATGACGGAGACTCCTTCGGCCTTGAGCCTGCGGATGATGGTGAAGAGATGATCCACTTCGGTTTCGGTGAGGGAAGAGGTTGGCTCATCCAGGACGATGATCTTGGCGTTGCAGGAAACGGCCTTGGCTATCTCGACCATCTGCCGCTCCGAGACCGAAAGGTTGCCGATCTTCTTCTGTGGAGCTATGTCGATCTTGAGGCGCTCGAAAATCGCCTTCGTGTCGGCGAGCATCTTTCGGTCGTCCACGGTTCCCGCCCGCGAAGGAAACCTTCCCAGCCAGATGTTGTCCAGTATGGAGCGCTCGAGTACCTGGTTGAGTTCCTGGTGGACCATAGAAACACCATGGTCCAGGGCCTGGCGCGGACCTTCGAACTCGACGGGCCTGCCGTCGAGGATGATCTCCCCTTCTTCCTTGTGGTAGATGCCGAACAGGCATTTCATCAGTGTGGATTTGCCCGCCCCGTTCTCCCCCATGAGCGCGTGAACTGAACCTGGTTCGAGGAGAAGTTGTGCATTGTCCAGGGCGTGGACGCCGGGAAATCTCTTCCCGATGCCGCGCATCTCAAGAACGTACATCTAAAAGCTTCCTTGCTCCGGCTATACTATCACAGAAAACCTCCGCCGAGGTCTTGATGCCGCGGCGGAGGAAAAGATAAACCTTTTGCTCGGGCCCCTACCGGGAACCGGGTTTCCTGTTTCCTTACTTGGTTTCGGTCTTCTTGTAGGCTGCTTCGGCAACCTCAATGTTCGACTTCACGATTTCGAAATAGGGCATACGTACGTCGCGGAAGGTTCCGAGTATTCCGTTCTTGACGCCCTTGAGCACGTCGCCGCCGCGTACAAGGTTGACGGCCATGAGAAGGATGGCCTGCGCCTCGTTGTTCGGGTCGGAGAGGACGGAGCCAAGCATGATGTCGTCCTTGATGAGGGGAACGACGGTGGAAAGGGCGTTGATGCCTACGACGCCCATGTACTTTTTGCCGGTGAAATAACCCGCCGACTTGAGAGCCTCGACGGCGCCCAGTGCCATGGCGTCGTTGTTGCAGATGACCATTTCGGTCTTGTCGCCAAATCGCCCGAGCCAGGTTTCCATGATGTTCTTGGCGTCGTCAGTCTTGAAGTTGGCGGGCTGGAGGGCGAGCTGCTCGATGGGGAAGCCAGCCTTCTGCATGGTCTCGACCACGAGCTTTGTGCGAGCCTCGGCGTCGGGATGTCCGGGCGTTCCCTTGAGTATGACATACTGCATCTTCCCGTCTTTGTTCTTGTCGAGGGAAGGCCTGGCCTTCCAGGCGTTCATGATCATTTGAGCCTGGATGACGCCCGATTCCTCGGGGGTCGTTCCGACGTACCAGTCCTTATCGTAGCTGAGTATGTCGGCCTCGTCCGGGCAGCGGTTGAAGAATACGATAGGTATGTTGCGAGCCTTGGCTTTGGCTATCATGGTCGATGCCGCCTTGGGGTCGACGGGATTGATAGCCAGAACGTCGATGCCCTTGGCAATAAGGGTGTCGATCTGATCGTTCTGGGTCGGCTGGTCGTTGCGCGAGTCGACATAATCGATCTGGACGCTGGAGCCGAGTGTGCTTTCGAAGTTTTTCATGCCGCCGCGCATGTAGGAGAGGTAGGTGTTGGCAAAGTCGAAGAAGATTACTGCCACCTTGACCGGCTTCGCTGCCTGGGCGAAGAGGGGACTTGCCGACGCGAGTGCGAGGACCACCAGCAGGATCGCCACCAATTTCTTCATGGAATGCCTCCTGTAAACCGTTCGGCCGGCGCCGTGACCGACACCTTGGCCGCCTATTGCTTCCCTATAGGGTTATACCCTAAGGGGTTTTGCCCAGGTCAGAAAAGAGGGAGCCGGGCTCTGCTGTCAGTGGCCCCTTCGTGAGGTTCCAGACCTCTTCATGCGCCATGGTCCCTCCCCGTTCAACTATAGAGAGCGGCGAAAGACTCTCCAGCTCGAGCATCTTCGCGTCCGTGTACATTTCGCAGGAAACGCCGAAATCGGGGTATTCGGCGCCAGATTGGTGCTTGAAAGCGAGTTCAAAACGCAGATTGTCCTTCAGATAGAAGGCTTTTCCATCCTCGGCGGCTATACCCAGCTTCAAGGGCGCGGCCGATCCGGGATCCTGGCGCAGGCTCAGGTATCGAGATCCTATGCCTATCCGCGAATCGGACGCGTCCGTATAGGGCCAGAGCGACAGATGCCAATTGGGGAGGTCACCCGTTTGGGCGTTCGGCCAGGGCAGGATGGCCCTGCCGCCGGCGTCCAGGCAGGCAATGGACCAGACAGCCAACCGAGTCCTCGAAATTCCCGCCTCGAGCCGTATTTCCAGCTGGATCTGAAGATCGACCACCTTACGGGGCGGGGGCGTAAAGACAGCCCCGTCCTCAAGGAAGCGAAAGCCTACAGGATCGTTGTCGGGATAAAAGGCGTGGGGGAAGGAATGCGGGGCTGCCCAGGTGCGGTTTCCGCCGTAGGCAAACCAGCGAGAGCCCGGCCCGAAGACGGCGTCGAATTCTGGTCCTGAGCGAAAATAAGCAGGATCGGTATTGAAAAAGAGAATATTGTCCCCGCCGACCAGGGAGAAATGGAGGACACGGGGGCCAAAGTCGAGGGAAACGAAGAGCTCGACGATTCCATTGGACAGACGGGCGCAGCGCCCATAGCGAGGATGCTCGGTCTCCGACGCTTCCATCTGCACAGCAATCTCCTTCAATCCCTCAGTTGTTAAAATTTGATCTTCTTCAAGGCATGGATGATGAACTCGTTACGGAGCTTCGCCAGGGCATCCATATCCTTGACGCTCCAGTCATAGAATCCCTTTCCGGTTTTGTATCCTAAATCGCCGTTCTCAAGCATTTTGGAAAAGCTGGCGTTGGCTTCGTGGCTGTCGCTGATGCCCGGAAGAACGCTGTTCTGTACCGCATTGCAAAGATCCACGCCGACAGCGTCCACGTGCTCCAAGGGCCCCCATACGGGAAAGCGGATTCCCATGCCCATCTTGACGGCCGTATCCACGTCCTCAGGAGACGCAAGGCCAATCTCCACGATATGCGATGCCTCCCTGATGACGGCCTGCAATATCCTGTTCGCGAGCTGTCCTGGCAAATCTTTCCTAACCAGAACGGGAGCCTTTCCCCAGGCTTTCAGCGTTTTCATGAGCCAGTCAGCCGTCGAGGCTGAGGTGCTTTCGCTCATGACGACCTCGACCAGGGGAACCAGATGCGCGGGGAACCAGAAATGCGTGGTAGCCGTTCTTTCGGGGTGTTTGGTGAATTTTGCTATGTCGGTGATCCGCAGGCCCGAGGTGTTGCTCGTCAGGAGCACTTCTTCCGGAAGCATCGCGTCCAGCCGGGTGAACATCTCCTGTTTAGCCGCGAGGTTTTCGGTGATCGCCTCGATCACAAAGAAAGCCTTTTCGCACCGCTCTTCCAGTTCAGCCCCGCAGGAAATATTCCCTATCGCCTTTCCCTTCGCCTCGGCCGTAATCAGGCTGTTTTCGACAAGCTCGTTCAGTAAGGTTGCCACTCGCTCCGGACATTTTCTCCGAGCCTGGTCCGATGACTCCAGAAGATAGGTAGGGTTTCCGGCGAGGGCCGATACGACTGCTATCCCGCAGCCCATCATGCCCCCGCCGGCGATGAGCACCTGGTTCCTCATGCGCGGCCCTCCCCCACCTCGGTTTCGGGCCCGTTGGGCTCGATCACGACCTTAATAGCCCCGCCTTTACGGTTTACGAAGGTATCGAGAGCCTCGCCGAAGTCTTCCAGGGGGAATACGTGGGTGATGAGATCCTTCACCTTCACCTGACCCGTCGAGATAGCCTTGAGAATTTTCCAGGACACATTGGGATTCGCCCTTGAACCAAATATTGCTATCTCATTGTGTACGATATATTTATACGGTATTTTCTCGACGACTTTATCGGTGGGAACGCCCATGAGGCCTACCCTGCCACCCTTCCTGACCATGCGGACAGCCTGAGCGAAGGTCCCTTCGGCCCCCGAGCACTCGAAGGCTTCGTCGACGCCTAAGCCCCCTGTCGTGGCGCGGACGGCTTGTACGGGGTCCTCCTTTTCGAAGTCGACCACAAGGTCGGCCCCTAGCCGTCGGGCCGCATCGAGCCGCGATTTTCGTCCCACTACGATAACCCGCGCCGCGCCCAAGGCCTTGGCAAAACGCATGGCGATAAGGCCGATAGGTCCTGGTCCGATGATGACAACGGTGCCGCCAGCGGTTATGCCGGTGAGTTCCATGCAGTGGAGGGTGACGCCGGCCGTATCTACCAGGGCTCCCTCGCGAAAGCTCACCTCAGGCGGCATCTTTTTAATGCTTTTCTGGGAATACACGTTGTACTGGGCGTATGCACCACGGCAAGTGAAGCCGTAATGGCGATGCCCAGCCTCAAGGTTTCCATAATTTTCGCAGAGGTTGTAACGTCCATCCAGGCAATTGCGGCAGAATCCACAACCCTTGTGAGCCTCGCCCGACACACGATCGCCAACGGCGAAACCCGAAACCTCTGGCCCCAGTTCCACGATTTCTCCCGACCACTCGTGTCCCGGCGTAAATGGGTAGGAAGGCGGCCAGACACCGGCCAGATCGCCACGGATAATCTCCGGATCGCTTCCGCAGATCGCCACGGCTTTTATGGCGCAGAGAACTTCGCCCACCTCCGGCTTGGGAACTGGGACAGTCCGTATCTCGAAAGTTCCCGGAGAGGTAAGCACCAATGCCTTCATCTTTCTTTCGGTACTTGCCATGACGATGGTCTCCTTCAACAAACTCTCCTTCGTGGATCCAGAATACAGGATACGCGAGCAAGTTCGGCCTGTCAAGGAAAATTATTCATGTTATAATTTGCCCGACAACATCGCGGTTTTAGTGGACGTTTCGGCATTCCTGTTCTATGCTTAGGCTGAAACAATACCAAAACAGATCGGTAAGGAATTATGGGAAAAGATAGAAGGGTCAGAACATACTCCGCCCTTGAAGCGGCTGAACTCTGCGGGGTCGTCAACCAGACAGCCATCAACTGGATCAAGGCTGGATACCTCAAGGCCTTCACGACGCCGGGGGGACAATATCGCATCTACGCCGAGGATCTCATAGTCTTTCTCGAGGAAAGGAAGATGCGAGTGCCCGCCGAGCTCGCTCCGGCGGCCAATGCCGAAGTAAACGCCTCCCTGGTCCTCATCGTGGATGACGACCAGGACCTCAACATGGTTCTCAAGCGGATCCTGGAGTGTAGTCTCCCGGGAATAACCGCTACCCAAGCCTTCGACGGCTTCGAAGCGGGAAGGCTGATCGCCGAACAGCGGCCAGCCCTTGTCCTTCTCGACTATGATCTCCCTGGCATCGACGGAGTAAGCCTCTGTTCCCGCATCCGCTCAGATCCCTCCATCGGCAAGCCCTCTATCATCTCCATGACGGGCCTGGACACGCCCGACGTACGCGAGAGCCTCCTGGCCGCCGGGGCCGACGACTATTTCTCCAAGCCCCTCGATTTCGAGGGGCTTATCCGTAGGACAGGGGAGCTTCTGACCGTGAGGGCTACTAAGGCCGGAGCATGAAGCTCATAGGTGAATACCTAGGCGGCAGACTCGTCGTCGAGGTGGGCGACATCACCCAATTCTCAGGCGGGGCCATCGTCAACGCCGCCAATTCCGGCCTCCTGGGCGGAAGCGGGGTGGACGGGGCCATCCATACCGCAGGCGGCCCGGCCATCCTTGCCGAGTGCCGCGCCCTCCGCGCAGGCTCCCTGAAGGACGGGCTCCTCGCCGGCCAGGCCGTCGCCACCACGGCGGGCAGGCTCGGCGCGGACTACGTTATCCACACGGTTGGGCCCGTCTGGGCGGGCGGAGGGCGCGGCGAGCCTGAGCTTCTCGCCTCCTGTTACCGCGAAAGCCTCGCTCTGGCGGACAAATTTAGACTCGATTCCATCGCCTTTCCAGCCATATCGACGGGCGTCTACGGTTACCCCAAGGCTTTGGCGGCAAAGGTTGTTTTTAAAGCCCTCTCTCGCTACGCGGCCGTCGATGATTGGCCCAGGCATATTTATCTGGTCTTCTTCTCCGAACAAGACGCGCGAATTTTCGTCGCAGCTTCGGGCGTTCTTCCGACTTGACGCCTCGCGGCCCCGACAGGTATAGTTTCTTTCGCCGAAGCGGCAAGGTAACAGCCGCCGCCCAAGCTCCGCGACCGTCGTACCGCGACGGTCAAACGGGGATGACCAGAATGCGCTCAGGCGGCAGCCGGAGCGGCACGACGGTTACCTCTGATTCCCTGCCGCGACAAGCGACAGATCAACATCGCGACCGTCGTACCGCGACGGTCAAACGGGGATGACCAGAATGCGCTCAGGCGGCAGCCGGAGCTGCACGACGGTTACCTCTGATTCCCTGTCGCGACAAGCGACAGATTAACATCGCGACCGTCGTATACCGGTATTACCCGAGCTTCCCAAGCTCGAGAAGCGGGTTCGACTCCCGTCGGTCGCTCTATGAAAAGACCCGTAAAAGCGGGTCTTTATTATTGAGGGCATACTCGGGGCAAACAGCAAAAAGCGCCCGGGCAGGTTCGAAAAGCCACGCTTCGCGCGTCGGGGGTTCAGATGAAGCCTCCTTGGTTTAAGATTGGCGCCGACATTCTTCAGAACAACCCGCTTCAGCGTACTTCCTTGTGATCCGCAAGGAGGATGATCGCGTCGAAAGGATCAAGAACAAGATTGTCCTTGACAGGTGCCCCTGAATTCACTTCCGGCGCCTGGGAGCCTTTGATGCGCTTGATTCCCGTTCTTTCCAAAGCTCCTGTGATCGCCTTTGCGTCGAAACGAGCTGGCACACAGTATGGATTGACGAAGACGATTCCATTCTCGAAGTCTCTTCGCCAAGGTCCTGCCCCGCCTTCTGTTATCCTGACATCATCGATTGCGATCTTGCCGGCGGATAATATCGAGAACCTAAGACGATAGTCATCATCCTCCAGGGGAGTGAATGGGTAGTGCACCCTTCCTGATTCTCCCGTGAATAGAGCGTCAATCTGTATTGCGGATTGATCCTTTTCTGAGAAGATTTTAAACCATAGGCCGTAATCGAGGTCTTCCAGCACTTTCCAGGAAAACTCAAGGATGTACTTCTTTCCCTTTTTAAGGCGGAAGAAATCGGGTACTGTTTCATAGTTCGGCCACGCGTCCGAGCTCCTCGTCTCTCCTTCGACAATCAGGCTTCGTTTCCCGGCGACAACCTCCTCAATTTTACGCGAGAGGCGTGACCCCTGCCCGGATCCGGCCCTAGCGGCAAATAGGCCTTCGAAATTCTGCTCCCAGACCTTTTTCGCCGGGCTGGAAAGCTCCACCGCGGGACCGAGCGCCTTGCCAAGATAGCCCTTTCCCGCGAAAGACTCCCGCGCCACCCCGTCCTTTTCCACGGCCAACTCGTCAAACCAGGAAATTGAGCTCCTTGCTTCGGTCAGGTCATACTCGTAAAAAGTTTCTCCGAGGAGGGCGGTAGCGAATGTGAAACGATTTTGCTGGATATCGGAAGCCGTCACTTCGCTTCGGCCCTGTTGTGCGACATCGCCATTGTCGCTCCATCCCCATCCTTCTATCACGTTGATCTTGGGGTCGCGGCAGTTCTTGTCCATGATCATGTAGCTGTCCAGAGCGCGGCGCCATCCAAGTTCGGAGTCTTTGCTCCCCAGATTGCCAAATCCGTTCCAGCTGAGGCCAAAGTTCTCGAACAAGTATCCGTTCACGTAGGATGCCAGGCGAGTATCCGGAAGTGGTCCATTGTTGCCCATGATGAGTTCACGGTTCCCCGTGCCCGATATGAGTCCCTCGAGAAGCGCGCGTTCGGCGTCATAGCTAATCCTGTTGAGAAGGGCCGGAGCCTCATCGGGCTTTCCGTTGCGATTGATGTCGTAGTCGAGTTTTTCAGGGGTATAGGCGGTTGGAATATAGCCGTTCATCCGGGCGAAGAGGTTGTCGATGTAAAGCCCGTCCCATATCCCCGACCCAAAGTAGTCCTTGCGATATTGTCCGATCTGGTAATCGAGGAAGGACTTTCCACCAACTCGCTCGCACCAAGGGGAAATATTGAGCTTGAGGATGCCCGGATAACCCATATCGTTGACGGGCACGCCTCTGGCGTCTTTGACGAGCCATTCACTAGCCAGGCCTTGGTCGTAACGAAAAACAGGGCTGCCGTCGGGATCAGGAGATTCTTGAACGAGGGGGCGAATGTAGGGAGTTTCCTGACCGAGCACATAGGGCAGAAGAACGGCGTTCGGATTCAAAGCCTTTATTCTATTGGGCAGGTCGGGGTCGAATAAATGCTGGACCGGGGTAAAGCCAAATAGTACATCATAAAGAGAAAGACGTCGCTCAAGATCATCTACCGAGGAACGCCATTTCACCCCCTCAAACCCACCCCATGCGACTTGTTCGGTTGGGGATAGTTGTAAATAATTACCCAGACGGGGAAAGGGAGCGTTCTCGAGATAAGTATAGGAAGCCGGTTCGCTGGTGAAACTCCGCGGAGTCCCCTGTTCGATGAGGATGTTGTCGATGAGAACTCGAGCCTGCCGCCCAGCACTGATGGAGACTGAATAGGGGCCAGTCGAGCCCGTACTGAAACCTGTGCTGAAGTGCCTCGATGCCGTGGCGTTCCTCAGAAGGGGATGGAGGTCCACAGATTTTGTGCTTCCCGTGTAAGGAAACAGCTTGAGAACGAGCGTTCGGTCATCGATGGTGGGTTCGATGACACGATAGTCGAACGATAGCCGGCACGTCATAAGTTTTGGCAGAACAATGACGTTCGGGTCCGTTTTAAGTCCAGCACCGTTTTCGATGAGGAGCCAGCCCGAATCATCTACCCGTCCTCCCTCGGCCCTCACACCAAACCCCGGGCCTAGTCCAACGCTTTCAAAATCCTCTTCAAAAACAAGCTGCCCGCCCTCAGTAAGCCTGATATTGTCCACAACGATGGTGCCGCTTCCGATGACATTGAGCCATATACGATAATCGGGAAAGTCAAAGAGTGTGGCTTCGAGTTCCGCGACCCCGGTTGTGCCCACAGGACCTTTCAGAACGATTCCGTTGAGCCACTGGTTTTTCTCTCCTCCGGTAGGCGAGTAGAATATCGCTTCAAAACCTTTATTCCCTTCCTCGACGATCCTGTAGGAGAAGGTCAGGCGATAGGTAGCCCCCGCATTGAGCGGCAAGGTTTCAGGACGCGTATTGAAATAATGGCGATAGCCCCGCGTGCCGTTGGAGCTTCCACGGAGAGATGCCGCCCCGGTTATCGGAGTCTTTGTCTCGAGGAGACCGATTTCCCCTATCTCGCTGGCTGGGGCAATCGTCCTGACCGGCGTCGAGAAATCCTCCCGGGCGATGACTGAATACTTGAGTTTCCATCCTGTCCCTTCTTCCGGAAAATCGGGGAGGGGCGAGGCTCCCGCCGATATGACGGCCAGGCAGAATACTGCTGTGGCGAAAAAGCCTGGAACCACAGCGCTCGCTAGAATGCGCTGAAATCTCCATGGAGATCGGCAATAGTACTTCAGCGTATGGACGCACTGGTACATAACAACCTCCTGCTTCATGCTTTCCGTCTTATAGCGGGTAACGTATTGCCAGCGTAACTCCATTAGTATTCGAAGATGGGATCAGGCTCAGGCTGGGTACTTCACCATATCGGAGGGTTTTTCGCAGCGTCGTGTTGTAGCGGCGCGCATAGGAAAAAGGCCTGATCGATTCAAATATCCTCGTAACCCCGATCACGGCAAACCCCGTATATATCACTTCGTTGCCGTATGGGAAATTCCAGTAGCCATAGTTGTTCTGCATGAGGCAAGCATAGCCCAGGAGCGGCAAGGCAACGCCGACAACATCGCCAATCAGGGCAACAACTGCGCCGTTGGTATCACCTTGGACGAAGGACCCTAGTCCGAAGCCGATCGCGAGGTTCATGACGAAGGGCAGCCTGGCATCCTTCTCGAATCGGCTATAGAGGGTAAATCGTTCCATGTCGGTGAGTGTTCCAGAGGCTTCTTCGATTCTCTCGGCATTCTGGAAAAGATCCTCCTGGATGAGATCGGAGACTTTCCCTATTTCCGAGTCAGCCCCAAAGGCGCTTGCAGCAAGAAACCATAGTAGAACTCCACAGAAGATTTTTTTATGCCATTCTTCCAAGGATACGGGGCCTCTCCCCGGCGCGGGGCGGTGCGGAATGTCATTAGCTGATGAGGGATTTCAGCTTGCGGTAAAGAATCGACGCGATCCTTTACCGCAAGCTGTATTGGCTCCAGGTCCTTGCACAACAAAGCCATGGCATGTCGTACAATTGAACCTTCCGATGCGCGGCCCGATGACGATGGCGCCCGCGAGCGCCACGGATCCGCCGATCATGTGCACCACGCCGGAGCCGGCGAAGTCGACGGCGCCGTTGCCCAGGCCAGCGATTCGACCGAGATTCTGCAGCCAGCCGCCGCCCCAGACCCAGTTGTCCAGGATCGGGTAGACCAGCATCGACACCCAGAAGCTCATCAGGACGAAGCCCGAGAATTTGAACCGTTCGGCCATCGTTCCTGTGGGGATGGTGGCGGCAGTGTCCATGAACACCATCTGGAACAGGAAGAAGGCCAGGACGCCGGTGCTGCCTCCGGTGCCGAGGAGGATGAAGCCCTTGCCGCCGAGTAATCCAAACTGGCCCAAACGCAGGAACGGCTTGTCCAAAAGGCCGGTCCAGCCGCCTAAGGTCACGGGCGAATGAGCCCAGGCTCCCGCGAGGGCTCCCCTGGTCGCTACCTCGGGATAGGCTACGTTGACGCCGCCGAACTGGAGCGCGAAGCCGACCAACCAGTATCAGATCGCGCCGATGCAAAAAACAATCATGTTCATCATCATGGTGTGCGCGACGTTCTTGTGACGGGTGAATCCCGTTTCCACAAGGGCGAACCCAGCCTGCATAAAGAATACGAGAAAGCCGGCAAGCAACATCCAGAGGATGTTGATGGATTCCGTGAGGCTCTTGACGCCCTGGGCAGCCTGGCTCACGATTTGCTCGATCGCGGTGGGCGCCGACACGATAGGCGCCGACCCGACGGGTGCGGCGCTCGTCGCCTGGGCAGTCGCGACTCCGACGGCGGCAAAGGCCAGAAGGACGGCGATGAGGGTTACTGGGATGAAACGCCTTCCCGGGCGTCTCCCAGGATGGGTTTTAGGACCTGACGAACTGTAGTGCACCATCTGAGGTACTCCTTGCTCCTCTTTAGATGCACCAATATTAAGCAATTCCCATGTTAAAGCTGATAAATGACTAATTGGACAGCACAACACCCGCGAGGGGAAGGAAGACGATGCTCAATATGTATATAAAAAGCAACGAGATAGTTCGATTTAGTTCACAAACGGAATTCAGGCTCCATAGTCGCATAAAGCGCGACTCATGGTAAACATGCAGTAATATTGCTACAACTATGTATAGTAATATATAGATAATTACATTTATGTAATTAATATTGAATTTTAAAAGGGATACTTATATTGGGTTGGAATCGAGCCAACTATTCAGGGTTCATTTTAAAAAATACAGATATGTAGCAAATACATGGCATTAAAGCTTCTTGTGAACATCTGCCCCCACCAGGTCTTGATGAAAAGCATGCTCCTGCTATATTCGAATTCTCACTTTCCTAGCTGGGTCCGACGGGTAATACTCGAGCTGGAAATTCGCAAAATATGGTCTGTGAAGGATGCCCTATAAGCTGTACGAGAGAGGCACCCTGCAGCCGCTCGACCCGCTTTTGAAAGAAACCGTTGTGGCCATCGAGTCCGCGATTTCAGAGCAGGTCGCACCGATGGCCAGGCTGATGGCCATGACGACCATGCCGGCCACCGAGGTGAGGATGATGCCGAAAGCGGGCCCGCCGAGGAGGAACGAGGTAGCCGAGGACGGCGCCGGCCGGTTCGGTCAGGCCCGAGGCGAATGAATACCAGAAGACCTTCTTGCTGGAGCCTGTGGCGAGGCTTGCTATCAACGTCAGAAGAAATGCGCGGAGGAATGGGGTCATGGTGGGCGTTGGCGGTGGACGCCCTTATCGGTGTACCCGGCCTGCTCGGTTAAGTTTTGCCCATAAGCCATCGTCAAGGATTCCACGACTCATCCATAATGCTTGTTGATACCAGGGAAAAGAAGAGCACCATAGATCACCTTTATGAATTTGAAAGGACCGTATCCCGGGACTATCGTTCCCTATATACAAAAAAAGAGCCAAAAGCAGGGCAATCACTTCGATGTAATTCCCGCGGCAAAACCCGCATTGGTGATGGAATCCAGAATACAATCCCGGAAGGGGACGACTATATCAATTACCGATTCGAATTCACTGTTCCGTCCGAAGCAACCCCCTGGCATCTATTTCGGCACTTTTATCCTGTGGCGCTACGAAAATGAAATACTAGGATACCGCAGCATTGAGCATTTTGCCTTGCTCAGACGCTGGCCAGGTTGACCGCCGCCCGGAAGCCCCTATAGGCCGAAGGCATGTCGGGAGCTTCGAACTCAATGGTCCGTCCGTCGAGCCGTTTCGCCCCTGGATAGAGGCTTGCCATGTCCGCCATCTGGGTGTTCATGAGGCCCAGGCGGATCGAAACGGGACAAGTCGGGCTAAGGGGTTTAGGCCCGGCGCCAGCCAGGTGTTTCCGCACAGCGCGGGCTGCCGTCTCGCGAATGAGGGGTCCGGTGACCTCGGGAGGCAGGCACTGGGCGTTGACGCGGCCGGCCGCGATCTTCACGACGGTTGTCTCGACACCTTCGATCCATTCCTTCGCCTCTGCCGCGACCGCCTGGTCCCCTGTCACGAGGAGAACGGGAGCACCAAAGGCGCCGCAGACGGATCCGTTCAGGCCGGTTTCACCCGAGAGGCGGCCGTTGATCCACAGATTGGCGACCCTGGACATCGACCAGGTGTGGTCAAGGACAGCGTTCAGTGTGCCGACCATCGCGTGGTAGCCGATGAAGAAGACGGCGTCGACCCCGTCCTGGGCCTTCTGGACCATCGAGAATGGGGAGGAGGTGCCCGTATTGAGCCGCACCTTGCGATGCAGTTCCTCGATAAGGACATTACCCGAGTTCCAGTGCCCATCGCTTACCTGGATATCGTCGATCCCAGTGTCGAGAGCCCCCTCGATCGCCGCGTTGACATCAGCCGTGAGCAGGTGCCGGGCGCGCTGGTAGTCGGGACCTTGGGGGTCGGTGTGGTCCATGCATACGACCCCTGTGGCTCCTTCCATGTCGACCGAGATAAGCAATTTCATAGTGTCTCCTTCAACGAGCAGCGCTCGACGCCCTTTTTTTAGTTCGCGAGCGGGAAATGGCAGAGTACATATCGGTCGGCGCTCCCTGAGGGTTTCGGTTCCTCTTCAGCGCAGATTCCTTGCGCGTAGGGACAGCGGGTGTGGAATCGGCAGCCTTTAGGAAGGTTGACCGGGCTGGGCAGCTCCCCCTGCAGTATCGGCTTTTCCTTGTACCGGGCTTTCGGATCGGGGATGGGCGCCGCCGATATGAGGAAGAGGGAATAGGGATGCAGTGGATGATCGTAGACTTCGCGGGTCGGTCCATATTCCATGATTTTGCCGAGGAACATGATGCAGACCTGGTCCGAGATATGCCGGACGATGTTCAAGTCATGCGAGATGAAAAAATAGGTCAGGCGTTTTTTTTCGCGCAGCTCGAGCAGTAGATTGATCACCTGGGACTGGATCGACACGTCCAGAGCCGACACGGGTTCATCGCAGACGAGGAAGCGCGGGTTAAGGGCGAGGGCCCGGGCGATCCCGATGCGCTGACGCTGACCGCCCGAGAACATATGCGGATATCGCGAGAGCTGGGATCGCCCGATGCCTACCGTCTCGAGGAGTTCGGCTACCTGTTCCCGCCGCTTCTCGCCCCTGGCGATTCCGTGCGTCGCGAGGGGCTCCCCTACGATATCGGATATCTTCATGCGCGGATCAAGGGAGGCGTAGGGATCCTGAAAGATGATCTGCATGTCCCGCTTCCGCTTCCGGAGATCGGCGAAAGAGAGCTTCATGATATCCTCGCCGTTAAAGCGCACGTTGCCCGAGGTTGGCTCAATGAGCCGTAAAAGGAGGCGCCCGAGGGTGCTCTTGCCGCAGCCTGATTCGCCCACGCAGGCAAGGGTTTCGCGTTCGCGTATCGCGAGGCTCACGCCGTCGACGGCGTGCACGAAGCTTCCGCTTGAGGAGAATATTCCCTTTTCCACGGGGAAGTGCTTTACGAGGTTTTCAGCCTCGACAAGGAATTCGCTCATACCTTCACCGCCTTCCGCCCGAGAAATTTCCAGCAGCGGACACAGTGTCCCCCTCCCGCGTCGGCGAGGGTGGGTTCCTCGCGGCAGCAGATCTCCATGACCTCTTCGCATCGAGGGGCGAACTTGCAGCCGCAAGGCAGGCGCGTCATGTCGGGTACGCCGCCCGGGATGCTGTGAAGGGGCTTTCCGGGTTCGATGGCGCTGTTCTTCCGGGGAATCGAGGCGAGAAGCCCTGAGGTGTAGGGATGGAGGGTACGATCGAACAGATCGAAGACATCGGACTCTTCCACGATCCTGCCTGAGTACATCACGTAGACGCGGTCGCAGGTCTCGGCGATCACGCTGAGGTTGTGCGATATCAACAGGATCGAAGTTCCTGTCTCATTTTGCAGTTTCTTCATGAGCCTGAGGATCTGGGCTTCGATCGTCACATCAAGGGCTGTCGTCGGCTCGTCCGCGATGAGGAGTTTCGGTCTGCAGATGAGGGCCATCGCTATCATGGCCCGCTGGCGCAGGCCCCCTGAAAGCTGATGAGGGTAGGTGTCGAAACGCGACTTGGGTTCGGAGATGCCGACATGCCCGAACATCTCTATCGCCTGGTCTCGCGCCCGCTTTCGGCCCAATGCGGGGTTATGGACCAGGAGGGCTTCGGCAACCTGCTTTCCGACTGTGTAGACAGGGTTGAGGGAGGTCATGGGTTCCTGGAAGATCATCGAAATGTCCTTCCCTCTGATGCCTTCCATCTGTCGACTGGTCTTCGAGAGCAGATCCTCGCCGTCGAAGAGGATGGAGCCGGCCTCGATCTTCCCCGGCGAAGGCACAAGCCTCAGGACGGAAAGGGAAGTGACGCTCTTGCCACAGCCTGATTCCCCGACGACGCCGACGGTCTCGGCCTTACCCACCATAAGGCTCACGTCGTCGGCCGCGTTCAAGGCTCCGTTTTGGGTCTGGAACCGCGTGGTGAGGCGACGAATTTCTAAAAGGGGTCCTGCGTCCTGGGTATTCATAGGTCAGCCTTCATCAGGATTTGAGGTAGGGATCCAGAGCGTCCCTCAAACCATCGCCGAGAAAATTGAATGCAAGTACCGTAACGAGGATCGCGATGCCCGGAGCGATAGCCACCCAAGGCGCGTTGAAGAGATACTCGCGGCCGTTCGAGACCATGAGCCCCCAGCTCGCCTCGGGGGGCTGGGCCCCGACGCCGAGGAAGCTCAAGGAAGCCTCGGAGAGGATGGCTCCGGGGATATTCAGCGTGAACAGAACCAGGAGCTGGGGAACGCAGTTGGGGAATATATGCCTGGCCATGATGACAATGTCGCGGGTTCCGATAGCCCTCGACGCTTCGACGAATTCCTTGTTCTTAATCGAGAGGGTCTGTGAGCGGACGACGCGCGCCGTGCCCGCCCAGCCGACCAGGCTCAGCGCGATGAAGATGTTGAGCAATGTCGCTCCCAGGGTGTACATGACGACCATGGCTAAAAGGAGGGAAGGGAAAGCGAGCACCATGTCGGCCAGCATCATGAGGATGAAGTCGACCTTCCCGCCGTAGTAGCCCGAGACGATGCCCACGACGATGCCGATCGTCATCGAGATGAGGGTCGGTACGATACCCACGAGCAGGGATATCCGCGCTCCATAGAGGATGCGGGAGAAGACATCCCTTCCGAACATATCCGTTCCAATGCGGTAGCTCGGACCGGGATTCAGGAACTGCTTGTTCAGGTCGACGAGGTAGGGATCGTGAGGAACCAGAAGCGGAGCCAAAACAGCCGTGAGGAGAATGAGAAGGACTATCACGCCTCCGATGATGGCCGCCTTGTTCCGCGCGAAAGCGCGCGCGGTTTCACGGCCGAAAGGAAGAGCCGTTATGGCTTCTGCCGAGGCGTCGTCCGACGGAACCTCGTCTAAAGTCTTCATCGGGCATCCCCCGGTTTTCCGAACTTGATCCTTGGGTCGATCCAGGCGTAGAGCACGTCGGCGATGATGTTGCCGATTATGACAAGGAAGGTCGTCAGCACGACCGATCCTTGCAAAAGGGGCATATCGCGGCTCTGGATGGCGTTGACCGCTACCCTCCCTATGCCCGGGATGCCGAAGATGCTTTCGGTGATCACCGCTCCCGATAAAAGGCCGGCCACCTGGAGGGCCATAACCGTGACGACGGGAAGCATTGAGTTCTTGAGCGCGTGGTTGAGAACGACTTTGATTTCCCTTAAGCCCTTGGCCCTCGCCGTACGGATGTAGTCGTTACGCATAACCTCGAGAAGGCTCGATCGCGTGAGCCGGGCTATGGTCCCCGCCGAGCTCCAGCCTAACACGATGGCCGGCATGACGAGGTACTCGGGCCCCTTGAATCCGGACACGGGTAAAATGCCCAGCTTGAGGGAGAAGATGTATTGGAAGATGAGGCCCGTCCAGAAGACAGGCATGGAGACGCCCATGACCGAGAATCCCATGAAGAAAATATCGAGGAAGGAATACCGTTTGACGGCCGAGAGGATTCCTGCCGGTATGCCAATCAGCCAGGACACGAGCGCAGCAGCCGCGGCGGTTGAGCTTGTACGAAACGCCGAAATCCCCGTGGAGAGCGTTCCATAGGAAGCGGAAGAAACGGACCATTACGGGGTCGTCGAGATGCATCTGTACCCGGACGCGGGCCACGACGTCAGGGCTGATGTGCTCCTTCATCATGAGGACGACAGGGTCGCCTGGCACGACGTTGAGAAGGAAGAATGTGATGAACACCATGCCGAACAGTATAGGTATGGCGAGCAGCAATTTCTTTACCATGTAGCGTTTCAGGATCGGCCTCCGGGCCTCGGCGGCGCAACTGCGGGCGCCTGCCTCTCCGAACCGGAGAGACAGGCGCCCGCAGAGCTTTAAATACAGACTATTTGGAGATCGTTATACCATTGTAGGGCATGTTACTCCAGCCGTTCCAGGAGACCTTGAAATTCTTGACCTTGGGCTGCACGACGAAGAGGTGGTCGAGGGAGAAGAGAGGGATCCACGCGGCGTCGTTCTGCACAATAGTCTTCTCGAGATCCTGGTATGACTTCATGCGCTTCGTCTGGTCGACCATGACACGCGCTTCCTCGATCTTGTCGAAGGCGGCCGCGTTCTTGTAGTTGTAGGACCGGGCGCCCGTATTCTTCTCGGAGAAGAAGGTGTAGATGAAGTTGTCAGGATCGTTGAAGTCCGCCGACCAATCGGACTCGTACATGGGGAGTTTGCCTTCCTTACGCGTGGCGAAATAGGTGGCGGAGTCGAGCTGCGTGATCTTCACGCGGATGCCGACCTGACCGAGCATGGACTGCACTGCCTCGTTGATCTTGAGGGTCGAGGGGCTGTCCGTGACCTGGGCAATCTCCATGTCGAAGCCATTGGGGTATCCCGCCTTTGCGAGGAGCTCCTTGGCCTGTTTTTGATCGTAGGGAATGGTTGCCAGCTCGGGATTATGGCCGAGGAGGCCGTTCGGGAAGATGCCGTTTTCGAGGCTGCCCTTGCCGTTGAAGAGCTTGTCGAGGAGGGTCCTGCGGTCGATCGCGAGCTGGAGAGCCTTACGGACGCGGACATCACCGAAAGGTTGGATGTTCTCGTTTATGGCGTAGTAATAGACGCCTACGCGGGGGCCTGACACGATCTGGCCCTTCCACTTGTCGCTTTCGAGGAAATAGGAGACCTGGGAGCGGGCGTTGTCGAGGTCGAAGACATCGAGTTTCCCCGTCTCGAAAAGCATGCGCTGGGTGTTGGCGTCGGGCACAACCTGCATCACTATCCCGTCGAGGGAGGGCTTGCCCCTGAAATAGTCGGGGAAAGCTTCAAGGGTGCAGGAATCGTTCACTACCCATTCGGTCAGCCTGAAAGGGCCCGTTCCGATCGTCTTGGCGGGATCGAGGCCAAACTGGTCCTTGGCCGCCGCCGTGGCCTTACGGTTGTAGATGGAACCGGCAGGCGTCGCGAGATTGGCGATGAAGGGCGCATAGGGCTTGGTTAGCGCGATCTGGATTGTATAGTCGTCGACAACTTTCATGCCGCTTACGCTCGAGGCTTTTCCGGAAAGCCTGTCGCCGGCGCCTGCTATCATGTCGAGGAAATCGGTGTTGAGGGCCTTGGTAGCGGGATCGAGCATCCTGTCGAAGGTGTAGAGGACATCGTCGGCCTTGAAGGTTTCGCCGTTGTGGAATTTGACGCCCTTACGGAGCGTGAAAGTGTAGACGAGGCCATTCGCGGAGACATCCCACTTTTCGGCGAGACCAGGTATGATCTTCGACTCGCCGGGTTTGACCGTCACCGCCTCCACGAGCCTGTCGTAAATGTTCAGCGGAATTCCATACATGTCGGTGGTCTTTTGTACGTCGGCCGTACCAGGGTCGGTGGTCTGCGCGATGATAAGGAATTCCTTCCCCGCGCAGAAACCAGCCACAATGGTCAATGTCAGAAAGATACTAGCGATGATAACCATCTTTCGCATTTTCATCCGTCCTCCTCTGGTGCATGTCTTGCACGATATTCGTGTAATCTATCATCGGGGCTGGCATTGTCAATACAACCATCCGCGTTTTATGCATACCTGGTGAATTCTATCCAATAAATATGCAGAAATCCCGGGAGATAGTCCCATCGGCAATCGTCCAGGCTTGGAGCCGATACCTGAATGACCCTATAGTGACGCTTGGAGGATCCAACCGTGAAAGCCGCCTTTTTCACCCAGTTCCGCGCCCCGATCGAAATAGCCGAAGTCCCTGACCCTAAGGTTCCCGAGGACGGAGTCGTCCTCAAGGTGGACGCGACAGGCATCTGCCGCAGCGACTGGCACGGCTGGCAGGGTCACGATACGGACATCCAGCTGCCTCACGTGCCCGGGCACGAACTGGCGGGAACGATAGTCGAACTGGGCAATAAAATCCGGAATTTCAAGATAGGCGAACGGGTCACCATGCCCTTCGTGGCAGGCTGCGGCTACTGCGGCCCCTGCCTTTCAGGCAACCAGCAGGTCTGCGACCACCAGTTCCAGCCAGGATTCACCCACTGGGGCTCCTTTGCCGAATACGTTGCCATCCACTATGCCGATATGAATCTCGTCCGGCTTCCAGAAGATATGGATTCCGTCTCCGCGGCAAGCCTGGGTTGCCGTTTCGCTACGGCCTTCAGGGCGTTGGAGGCACAGGCCAAGCTGCGGGCGGGGGAATGGGTCGCGATCCATGGCTGCGGGGGCGTGGGCCTTTCGGCGGTTATGATTGCCAAGGCGATGGGAGCGCGGATCGTCGCGGTGGACATCCAGAAGGACAAACTCGAAATGGCGAAGCGTTTCGGGGCCGACGCGGCGATCGACTCACGTTCTGTCCCCGGTGTCGCCGCCGCGATACGTGAGATCACCGGAGGCGGAGCTCAAGTATCCATGGACGCCCTGGGCTCGAGGCAGACCTGCTTCGACTCCGTCGCCTGCCTAGCCAAGCGGGGGCGTCACGTGCAGGTGGGGCTCATGCTGGGCGACCAGAGCCATCCGGAGATCCCGATGGACCTCGTCGTGGCGCGCGAACTGGAGATCTACGGGAGCCACGGCATCCAGGCTCATCGCTACGGCGTTCTCCTCGGCCTGGTCGCCTCCGGCAGGCTCCATCCCGAACTCCTCGTCACCGACCGCTACGACCTGGCCCTGGGGGTGGACTTTCTGCAGCGGATGAATGAATTCGCGGGTACGGGGATCAGAGTGATAGACAGGATTTGACCATCTGGCGGAGGCGCTGGCCTTCCGGGCAGACCATGGCGCCCCGCCTTCAGGCTCCCTTGTACATCTCCAGAAAGACCTGTACCAGCTCCGGGTCGAAGTACCTGCCCGACTCGCCCTGTATGTAGGCTAAACCGTCTTCTTCAGGCAGAGCTTTTCTATAGGGCCGGTCCGAGCGTAGGGCGTTCCACACGTCAACAATGATGAAGAGTCTGGCGTACAGCGGTATTTCGAGGCCCTTGAGGCCCCGCGGATAGCCGGTCCCGTCCCATTTCTCGTGATGGCAATACGGCACCTTAAGGGCTTCGTTGAGAAAAGCGATATGCGAGAGCCATTTATAGGCATACTCGGGATGCCTGCGCATGATCACCCATTCCTCGTCGGTGAGCTTGCCTGGCTTTAGGAGGATGGCGTCGGGTACACCCAACTTCCCCACGTCGTAGAGGAGAGCGCCCATGCGTAGGTCCTCGAGTTCTTTTTCGCCCGTGACGCCGGCTGCCTTTGCGAACGCGATGCTCTTTTCCATGACGCGCCGCATGTGCCCCTCGGTCTCCTTGTCGCGCAGGTCGAGGGCGTCGGCCCAGCCTTCGAGGGTGTCATGGTACGAGATGAGCAGCTCCTTGTGGAGCCGCTCGAGCGTCTTGCGCTGTTCGACGAGGTGGCGATAGCGGTTGAGACGAATGATGGTCTGGACGCGGGCGATAAGTGCGAGTCCGTCGAAGGACTTCGTCAGGAAATCGTCGGCCCCCTCGAGCAGGCCCTTCAGGCAGGAGTCCCGGTCGTCGAGCGCCGTGATCATGATGACCGGAATCTCGGTGAGACCCGGGTTCTCCCTGATGCGGCGGCAGACTTCATAGCCATCCATGCCGGGCATCATCAGGTCGAGGAGGACAAGGTCGGGGCGGTTCGCTTCAGCCAGTTCGAGGCCTTTCTCGCCGTCCTCGGCGAAGATGAGGCGAACGTCTATCGAGGCCAGAAGGCTCTCCAGGGTCAGGCGGATTATTGGCTCGTCGTCAACGATGAGAACCGTGGGTTGTGGTTCCATGGCGTACTCCTCCGTCATGTTCGTCTTCCGCTCAGGAAATCCTGCATGAGTTCGTCCAGTTGCGTGAGAACGAAAGGTTTCGAGATATATTCATTCGCGCCTGCCTCCAGGCATTTCTCTTTGTCGCCACTCATGACGAGGACAGTCATGGCGATGATAGGCACCGTAGCGAAGGCTTGGGAGCCCAGGGTACGCAGGCGGTGCATGGTTTCTATGCCATCCATCCCCGGCATCTGGATGTCGACGATGACGATATCGGGATGGATACTGGGGGCGATGGATAGTAACTCGATGCCGCTCCTCACCGGGACCACGTCGTATCCCCTGGTCTTCAGGAAACTCGAAACTGTCTCCAGGATGAGTCCGTCGTCGTCGGCCATGAGGACAATGGGCGAGACCTTGTGTTCTTCCTCGAAAACCAGAATGGGCGAGGACCGCGAGGCAAAGACTGCCGCCTTCTCGAGTTCGGCCTGAAGTTCCTCGAAGGAGAATGGCTTGAGGAGATAACCGAGGGCCCCGCGCTTAATCGCCTCGCCCCTGAGCTCTTCCACCGATACGATGATGACAGGAATATCCTTCGTGCGCTTGTCGGCTTTTAGCTTCGACAGCATATCCATGCCCGACCCGTCGGGGAGGTTGAGATCGAGGAGTATAGCGCTGGGCCTTAGGGAAGCGGCCTTCTCCACGGCCCCTTCCAAGATGGGAAGATGGATCGTCGTTATCCCGAACTCCTCGAGGTACCTGGTCAGGCGTTCGGCGTCGATCGGATTGTCCTCGATGACCAGCGCGTTTTTTATAACGTTGATGTTCCCCTTGTTTTTATCGTCGCCAAGTTCTGTGTTCGCGGTCGACCAGGGCAGGACGATAGTAAAACGGCTGCCCTGCACGAAGACGCTTTCGACCCTGATGCTGCCTCCATGGAGCTCCGCTATGCGCTGTACAAGGGAGAGGCCCAGGCCTGTACCCGAATACTGCCGCGACAGGCTGCTATCCAGTTGGACGAAGGGCTTGAAGAGTCTGCCCTGGTCCTCCTGCTTGATACCGGTTCCCTTGTCCCACATGCAGAAATACACCGTCCCCTCTTCTGCTCTGGCCTTCACCTCGAGGCCCAGGCTGCCTCCCTCGGGCGTAAACTTAATGGCGTTGCCCAGGAGGTTGACGATCATCTGCTTGAGTCTTCGGGGGTCAGCTCTGACAATGATAGAGGCCGGGTCGATGCTGAACCCAATATTTTGGCTTCTCAGATGAGCCATACCCTTGACCAGTTGGAGGCTGGCCTGACAGATTTCGCCGGCCTCGCAGAGCTCGAACTGCATGTCAAGCTTACCATCCTCGATCTTCGAAAGGTCGAGGATGTCGTTGATGAGATCGAGGAGATGGTGCCCGCTCGACTCGATATTCTTGAGGGCCTTCGCCTGTTTTTCGTTCAGGACGCCAAACGTCTCGAGCTGCATAGCTTCCGCCAGGCCCAGTATCCCCGTCAGCGGCATACGCAGCTCGTGGCTCATGCTCGCCAGGAACTCGTCCTTCAGCCGCGAAGCCTTTTCCAGCGCCGCGTTGGCCGCGCTCAACTCGTCCTTGCTTTCGCGCAGACGTTCCTCGGCCCGCTTCCGCGCCGTGATGTCGCGAACGACGCTCTGGACGAGAATGATCTTCCCCTCTGCGTCGCGCACGGCCGACAGGTTGACCTCGGTCTTCGTCTCCCTTCCACTCTTTGCCAGGAAGACATGCTCGTAAGGCGGGATGACTTCGCCGCTGATGATGGCCTTGATCCGTTTCTCCCGATCGTCTTGCTGGGATTCCGGAGTCAAGGCTTCGAGTTGGACGATATTCATGGTCTTGTATTCCTCTTCGGTGTATTCGATCATGGCCATAGCCTTATGGTTGCCCCGCAGCCCCTTTCCCTTGGGCGATATGAGGAAGATGCCATCGTTGGAATTCTCGAAGAGGCCTCGGTCAAGGGCCTCGCGCTCGCGAAGTTCGCCGGTCCGTTCCTCCACGCGTCGTTCGAGTTCGCGATTGAGCTCCTCGATAGCGGCCTGGATCTTCTTGAGTTCCGTGATGTCGGAGCAAACGCCCGTGCGTTGGACGACCTCGCCCTTGGCGTTGAGTATGGGGAAACTACGGTCCCAGATCTGGCGGATCGTGCCGTCGGCGCTGAGTATTCTGTATTCGATGTCCGAGGATTCGTTGTATAATATCCGTTTCTGGGCAGCTACCAGGATCGGCCTATCCTCAGGCAGAACGCTGGCTAGTAATTCTCCTAGATCCTTGTAAAGACTGTCCCTGTTCTCCACTCACAGCCCGAGGGTGCGGGCTAGGTTGTCGAGCAGCTCTTGTTCCTCCGGGATGGTTGAGATATTGTCTCGCGCGTAGAAGACCATTACCCGACCGCGGGCCTTACCGTCGATTTCGATTGACGAGAAGAGGCATTTCCCCTTCGTCTCTTCAGCGAAACTGGGGCCATAGGTTCTGCCGTCCAGTTCGATCCGCGGCACGGCAAGTTCAGGGAACCGCATGGCTTTCCCGAGCTTTTCGGCCACGCTTTCGAAGAGGCTGGCCTCAGGCGCGACGTAGCCTTCTAGGATACGGCCCACTTGGGAAAGGCAGGTCAGTTCCTTCACCCGCTCACCGATTTCCAGTTCCATTTTACGGCGTTCCGTGATGTCTTGTACGGTTCCCATGGATCGGAGGGGTTTCCCCTCCCCGTCGTAAATAGTCTCGCAGCGCTCTTGGACATGTTTGAGTGTTCCATCCTCCGTCGTGATGCGGTGCATGATGTCCAAGGGGCCGTGATTCTCGATGGACGCTCTGTAGGCCCTATCCACCGCAGCCCTGTCCTCGGGGTGGATACGCTCAAGGAATGTTTCGTAGACGGAGCTGGGGCCCGCAGGGTCCAAGCCGAATATGCGGAAGGTTTCGTCTGAACATTTCATGATATTGGTCTGATGGTCATGTTCCCAACTGCCAATCTTCGATAGCTGCTGAGCATACTTGAGGCTTTTCTCGCTCTCGCTTACGAGCCGTTCGGCTTTCCTCACCTCGGTAATATCCTGCACCGTACCGGCCAGGAACTTCCGCATTCCACCATTCTCTTTTATGGCGTTGATGGTTGACAGGTATAGATGCTCGCCCGACAAGGCTGCGGATGAGCGGTATTCGACTGTCTCGCCGATTTCCGTAGCGGCGACCCTTTTATAGGCAGCGAGGAGTGCCTGTCGATCGTCGGGCTGGACAAAGCGGATGAATTCCGAAAACGCGGGTACTCCTTGGGCTGGATCTCGTCCGAAGAGGGCGAACATCTCCTTGGACCAGGACAGGCCCTCCCCGCTTTGGGGATCGAGTTCCCAACTGCCAAGCCGGGCCATATACTGGGCGAGTTCCAGGTTTTCCCTGCTCTTTCGCACCAGCTCGTTCGCGTTCTTCCGCTCTGTCACGTCATGGAAATTAACGACGATCCCCCCGATATCCGGTTCTTCCAAACAGTTACGGAAGCTGCATTCTACCCAGAGGAACGACCCATCCCGGTGCATCATACGGAATTCGGCGTCGACCGTTTCGCCAAACTTGGCCCAAACCTTCCTGATGATAGCCGCTTCCATCGATCTATCGTCAGGATGAACCAGATGATTGATGGAATGTCCAAGATTCTCCTTTTCCTCAAGATCCAGGATTCGGCAGGCTTGAGGGCTCATGAACGTGAGCTTCCTTTCAGCGTCCAGCACGATGATTCCGTCCGGGGAGTTTTCAATCTCTACAGGTTTAATTGAGGAGGGAGTTGCGTCTTTGGATCTTCCTGATGACCTCTTTAGCCTTTTTCCGCTCCGTGATGTCGCGCGATATCCCGATTATCTGCAGCTTTCCCGATTTGGACATGACGAAGGTGGTGGATATTTCGGTGGGGAAATACGAGCCGTCCTTCTTGATCTGCAGGAGTTCGTCGATCCAGGTGCAGCACTCTGGGTTCTTCGTGAACGCTTCGATGCGCCGGGGGAGTTCCTTCTCCACTAATTCGAACTCCTCGGGAACAAGGGCTTCGGCGAGGGTCTGCTCCATCACTTCCTGTGGACGGAAGCCACGATACCGTTCGACCGAGGGACTGACGTAGGTAAAGCGTTTCGTCTCGAGATCGAGTACCCAGATGATGTCGCTCGTGTTATTGGCTATGAGGCGATACTCCGCCTCGCTCTTTTGCAGGGATTCCTCCATCGCCAATCGCTCGGTGAGATCTCTTCCCGTAGACACGAAGTTGGTGATGTTCCCATTCAGGTCGCGCAAAGGCGATACCGTCTCGGCCTCCGTGAAAAGCTCCCCGGTTTTCTTCCTGATGATGAAATCGTTCTGGTATAATTGGCCGCTGGTGATCGCTTTTTGCAGCCCTTCGGAAAAGCCGGCATCGTATCCGCCCGAACTGAGGATGGTCGCGGACTGGCCGAGCAGTTCCGCCTTGGTATAGCCGGATAACTTTTCGAAGGTTGGATTGACGTACTCTATCTTACTGTCGACGCTGGTAATGACGACCGTGTCGCCCATCTGTTCAATGGCGCGTGAAAACTGATGCAGTACCCTGGTTTCCCTGAGTCGTTCGGTGATGTCGATAAGGGTTGCGTTCATAATACCGTCGAAAAACTTGCCGGAGCAGAGAAGCGTGTGGCCGGCAGTCGGCTCCGCGACGAGGTCGATTTCGCAGCTGTCTATCTGGCCGACAGTCTTGACCTCGTTCACCACCAAGCTCGCCTGAGTCCTGTCCACTACCATCCGATCGATCCCCTCGGCAATGAAACGTTCGATGGAATCGAATCCGAACATATGGGCTGTGGCTCTGTTGGCATAGAAGATTTTACCCGACAGAGCCAGCCGCAATACACCAGTCAGGGCGTTATCCGAAAGAGCCCTGAACTCGGCCTCCGAGTGGCTGATGCGGGCTTCGGCCTTCTGTCTTCTGCCGAAGAAAGTTAAAAAGGTGCCGGTTGAGATCAAGCCGAGGAAAAGGCTTGCCTAGGCAAGCCAACTGTTTTCCAGGCTCCGATAGTCAGGCCCCGGGCGGGAAATGACGAGCCAGGTCCGGTCGACCGCGACGATCGTCTCCGCCCTGAAGAGACCGCCCTGGAGGTCCATCGGCTCCAGGTCCTCGGGCCGGGGAGAGTCCTGCCTTCCCGAAAGCGACGGGAAGAAGGCGATGAACCGCTGAGCTGTCCTGCCCTTTCGGTCGAAGAAATTGATTTTGATGTCGTGCCGAGAAATGGTGTATTCGGCGTTCTGGACCCAGTTCCCGGCTTCGTACCATCCGACGACACATCCTGAGAACGCAGCCTGGCGTTCTTCTGTCGTCGCAGGCATCAAAGCTCCCTGGTAGACCGGGCTGAAGACCAGGATAGAAGCGCCCCTTGTTCCAGCTCCCGCGAACTGGATCGGCGGCGTGGCGGCTATCATCCCCTTGTCTCATGCCTCGGCAATCGCCAGCAGGCACTCGACGTTGGATCCGAGGTCGAGGCCGGGCGATCCTTCCACCAGCGCCGCGGGATATATAGGGTCAATGGGGAAATATTCATCCCTGTCGCGCCGGACACTGACGGCTTCCTCGTCCTTGTCCTGCTTGTAGACATGGAAAGTCGGCCCTGGCCGCGCGGCCAAGGAATTTTCATATTGCCTGAGTGCGCCCCTTTCGACGCGCGGGACCCAGAGGAAAGCCCGCACGTTGTTGTCCAGCGCCAAGAGACTCAGGATGACGATCGTGGGCGTGACCACCAGTATCCCGCAGACAGACCCCAGCCACCAGCGCCAGGCAATCGTTCCATAGGATCCCCAAGCCTCGAATCCTGTGGCGCAGAGGCCGGTGACGCCGAAGACGTTCGAGATGCCCGCCGTCAACAGGACGACCACCATAGCCGCGATCGCGCCCCGAACGGTCAAGGGGGTCTTTGTCTTGAACGCTTTGCGGGAAAGCCAGTCCCCGGCGAGAGATTGAAAGGCAAAGCCCGCGCCGACGAGGACGGACGCGAGGATGGACCAGGGCCCCGACAGGGTACCCAGCCGAAACAGAAAGGAGCCGAGGAAGACACAAATCGCCATCGGACGTCCAAGCATCATGACCGCCACGAGCGCCAGTCCGGCGGATGGCCAGAAGTTGAGCGGGTAGAACTTATCTTTGCCCGCTGGCGCCTGTTGTACACGCGCCACAGCGTAGTAGACAGCCGCGACGAGAAGTATCAGAACGAGCCGGCGGATCGTCGAGAAGATTCTTTTTCTGTCTATAATTAGTATCCTCGTCAGCCTCATCCCGGCTGACGTCTCTGTTTCCATGAGAACCCGGCACTGGTATTCGAAAATTCTCTCTATATAGAAGTATCACGGTAATAAATCCCTCAGCAAGCGGTAAGATTTATCCCTTCTCGCCGTGGCCTTCCTGGCCGATACTATAGGCCGTATCGACGTCCGTCCTCTTGTCCTCGTCTGTCCCCGATGGTAGGATGTTATTTTGATTTTCGCTCGTATTGTTTATGTCATCTATAGTTAGCTGATCCTTGACTATTCTGGAGGTATTCATGCCCAAACGAGCCCACTCAGCCTTTCTCTCAGGCCAGAGGCCTCGTCTTTCGAGGATGGTGCGAGCCCTCGCCTCTCACTTTGACTACATCTCCGTCCTCGGCACGGACGACCGGGGCATCTCCTACGCCGCCACCCCGGGAGAAACGCGGACCTCCGAGCCCATTTGGGTCCAGCGGGGCTTCGTCTTCAGGGCTCAGCGTAAGGGCCTCGTCGTCGAGTACGCGACCGCGGTTCTCGAGGAGGGTCCCGACGAAACCATTGCGGCCGGGATTCGCTTTAAACTCGAAGCCCTCTTCGGAGCAGCGGGCGCCATCGTTTTTCCGCCTATACCCGATGAGCCACTGATCGCGGGATACCGGGGATCGATAACCGAGGATCCTTTCACGGCCGACCCGGAAGCGATCCTCGGCCGCTTAAGCGCCCTGCGCCAGAAGCTGACCGACGGTAAGGTCGTGGTGATGGCTAACGCTCGCTTCGAATGCGTCGATCTCTCCCGGATCTTTATTTCGCCGCGCCGTGAACTCTTCCAGAGCTTCGCCTGGTCCCAGGCCTACATCTTCGGCGTCGCGCGACGGGGCCAGACGACCAAGATGTCCTACCGCTCGGCCTCGGGGCGGAAGGGTCTCGAACTCCTTTCCGAACTCGAGCCGAAGCTGCCCGAATTGGCAGCCGAACTCGCTGCCATTCTGGACGCGGTCAAGCTCGATCCGGGCGAATACGAAGTCATCCTCGACCCGGATATGTCGGGGACCCTAGCCCACGAAGCCTTCGGTCATGGCGTCGAGACGGACATGTTCTTCAAACAACGAGCGAAAGCGGAGGAATACCTAGGCAAGCGCGTCGGTTCCGAACTCGTCACGATGTACGACGGAGCAGCGGGTGCCGACCAAACCGGATCCTTCCTCTTCGACGATGAGGGTACAACGGGCACGAAGACCAAGATCATCGATAAAGGCATCCTTCTCGGCGGCATCTCGGACGCTCTCTCCGCTCTCGCCCTGGGCATACCCCTCACGGGCAACGGCCGGCGCGAGGCTTTCTCCCACAAAGCGTACGCCAGGATGACAAACACGTATTTCGCATCAGGAAGTTCCAAGGTCGACGACATGATCGCCTCGGTGAAAAAAGGCTGGGCCCTCTCCCGCCTCAACGCGGGTATGGAAGACCCCCGGAACTGGGGCATCCAGCTCCTCTGCATGGTCGGAAGGGAGATCGTGGACGGTAAGTTCACCGGCAGAGTGGCAAGTCCCGTCGTCTGCTCGGGCTACGTCCCCGATGTCCTTTCGGCCATCTCCATGGTCTCGGACGATTTCGAGCTGGCCGGTTCGGGTGCCTGCGGCAAAGGCCACAAGGAATATGCCAAGGTCTCCTCGGGCGGACCCTGGATCAAGACGAAAATGAGGTTGGGATGATGAAGGACAGAATCATTGCCGCTATAGCGCGGAACAACAAATCGGACAGCCCACAAGCCGCTGATTGGCGAATCGTCTCTACGTCCGTCATGCGCCGCGAGCGTTATTTCATCCGGGACGGTACGGAGCAGGTACGGGCTGTCGACGACCTCCAGTATTCCTTGACGCTCTACGTGGACTCGGAAACCGGCGGCAGGAAGACGCGGGGCGAGGCGACGGTGAACATTCAGCCCAGTCTTTCGGACGCGGAATTGAACGCCAAGGTGAGACAGGCCGTTCTCGCCGCCTCAAAGTCCAAAAATCCCTGGTTCGAGCTCCCCGGGTTTAGCCCGGCGAAAATCGCGATAGCCCTTTCCGGATTTGAAAAACTTGGGGAAAGAGGAGCCATGGACGAGGCCGCCAAAGCCCTCTTCGCGTCGGAGTCCAAAGCAGGAGGTTCGCCGGCGGCAGCCAAGGCGCCGGGCCCCCGCATCAACGCCCTCGAGCTCTTCATCTCCAGGGAGGAACGTGAGTTCCTCAATTCCAGAGGCCAGCATTTCAAGGTCCCGCGCTGGAGAGGTTACTCTGAATTCGTCGTCGACTGTCCCTCCGCGGCAGGCCCCGTCGAACTCTTCGACGATATCGAGTTCTCCGAGCCCGATCCCTTGCGCCTCGCCGCGGCCACGAACGCCCGGCTCGATGAAGTGAAGGACAGGGCGAAGGCCGTTCCGCTGCCCGCCCTGTCGGGAATACCCGTCATCCTGCGCGGCAAGGAAGCCGAAGAGGTCTTCGGCTGGTTCTTCGGCAACGCGATGACGACCATGGTGTTCACGAAGGCGTCGACCTTCTCTGTGGGCGCGAACGTCCAGGCAAGCGTGAACGGTACCATGGCCGAGCCCCTCGATATCTGGGCCGAACCCTTCATCGCGGGCCTCGTCGCCTCGGGCGCCTTCGACGCCGACGGCTTCCCCCTCGAGCGGACGCCCGTCATCGAAGGAGGAATCTGCAGGAACCTCGTCGGCTCGGTGCGCCACGCCGACTGGCTCGGCCTGCCCCGCAAGGGGGCTTTTAGCCTTTTCTCGGTATCGCCCGGGAAAATGAGCCTCTCCCAGTTTCGGTCCAAACCCTATCTCGAGCCCGTCATGTTCTCGGATTTCCGCCTGGACAATGTCACCGGGGACTTCGGGGCCGAGATGCGCCTCGCCTACTGGTTCGACGGCAGGAAGCGGATTCCCGTGACGGGAGGTTCGATCTCGGGATCCGTATCGGAGTTCAAGTCCACGATGCGCAGGAGTTCCAAGCTCGCCCTGGGCTCGCGGTCCCTCTGTCCGACGGCCGTCCTCCTCGAAGGACTAAGCGTGACCGCGGGCGCCTGAATCCGAGTACGGCGCTCGAACGAAGAGGGGCGGCCCAAAGGCCGCCTTTCTTGCTTTGCGACGAAAAGAGCCGTATTCAGCGATTCGTGATCCGCTTATAGCGTTCCGGTTTCACCGGATCGCCTTCCGGAGAGCCTCCACTTTATCCGTCGCCTCCCAGGAGAAACCCTCGCGGCCGAAATGGCCATAGGCGGCCGTAGCCTTGTAGATCGGGTTTTTGAGGCGTAAAGTTTCGATGATTCCGTGGGGAGTGAGGTCGAAAACCTTGGTCACCGCCTTAGCGATGGCATCCTCCTCGACCTTGGCCGTGCCGAAGGTGTCGACAAAGACAGAGACAGGCTCGGGCACGCCGATGGCGTAGGCGAGCTGGAGTTCGCAGCGTTCGGCGAGGCCCGCCGCGACAATGTTCTTGGCGATATAGCGCGCCATGTAGGCCGCCGAGCGATCCACCTTCGAGGGATCCTTTCCGGAAAAAGCGCCACCTCCGTGCCTGCCCATACCGCCATAGCTGTCCACGATTATCTTGCGGCCGGTCAGGCCGGAGTCGCACGCCGGGCCGCCGATCACGAAGCGCCCTGTCGGGTTGATGAAGTAGACGGTATTCGCGTCGAGCAGTTCGGTCGGCTCGAGCATGGGCTTTATAATCCTCTCGATGAGGGTCTCCCTGATCTCGTCGTATCCGAGGAGAGCGCCCCCAGCTTTCTTCTCGTCATGCTGATGGGAGAGAACGACGGCGCTGATCCTGACCGGCTTGTGCTCGTTGTATTCCACGGTCACCTGGCTCTTGGCGTCGGGCCTCAGCCAGGTGATCTCCTTGGCCTTGCGCGCCCGTGCCGCTTCCTTGAGGATCTTGTGCGCGAGGATGATAGGAGCGGGCATGAGTTCGGGGGTTTCGTCGCAGGCGAAACCGAACATCATCCCCTGGTCGCCCGCGCCCTGCCGGCCTTCGTATTCCTTGAGCCCGTGGCCATCGACCCCCTGGGCAATGTCCGGTGACTGGGCATGGATGGCGTTGAGGACGGCCATGGAATTACAATCCAGGCCGTAGGCCGGGTCGTCGTACCCTATGTCTTTCACGACGCTCCTGACGAGCTTCTGGATGTCGACATAGGTGTGGGTCGTGATCTCGCCCCCCACGAGGACGAGGCCCATGGTCGCGAAACACTCGCAGGCCACTCGGCTGTGCCTGTCTTTGTCGAGACAGGCGTCCAGGACAGCGTCGGATACCTGATCGCAGAGCTTGTCGGGGTGGCCTTCGGAGACGGATTCTGAGGTGAATGGTCGCAGACTGATGGACATAAAACCCCTCTTTAGCGTGAATTTCTTACCCGCCCGCAATTCGGCTAACTCGGCGGGATCGTCCGGAAGCGGAAGTCTTCCTCTCGATCGGCTTTAGCGTTAATTTTATCGATCCACCTGCAAATAGTCAATCAATGCGATATAGTTGCCGATATTAGAAAAAGAAGATATGGGTTAATGGGATGGCCGCCGCTTGCCTCCTGGCGGCGGCCGGTCCCGCTTACAGAAAAAATCCACCTTAAACGCGTCTTAGGTTTTTCAGCATAAGCCCCCAGTGCCGCTCGTGTCTTAGGCCGTTCCGCATAAGCCTTCCTCATCTCCACACGTATTTGCAAATAAAAAACGGCCGGATATCTCCGGCCGCCGCAAATCCTTTGTTACAGCAATAAAACTTCCTGCTTCTGGAACCCGCCGATTATGCCATTATCGGCACTTTCTTCTTCTCTCCCATCACATCGGTTTCGATCAGCTTGTACGCGTGCGTCGGGCACTTCTGGACACAGATCCCGCAGGATGTGCATTTGGTATAGTCGGTGACGGGGATCCCGTTGACCATGGTTATGCAGTTCTCGGGGCAGGACTTAACGCAGATCTCGCACTTGATGCAGCCCGTCTTGCAGGACTTGGCCACGCTGGCTTTCACGACGCTCCGGTTGGAGCAGAGAACGATCGAACCCTGATTGCCTCGGGGGACGAGGGTGAAGAGTTTCTGCGGGCACTCCTCGGCGCAAAGGCCGCAGCCCGTACAATTGTCGTAGTCGACATGAGGCAGGCCGTCATCGCTCATGGAGAGGGCATCGAACTTGCAGACGGCGGCGCAGTCGCCCATGCCTTGGCAGCCCCAGGCGCAGATCTTGATGCCGCCGGAGGAGAGCTTGGCGGCTCGGCAGGTTCGAATGCCCACATAGTCGCCCTTGGAAACCGCCAGGTCCTTGCCCCCCTGGCAGAGGAGGACGGACACGAGGTCCTCGGCCACCGCCGAGACGCCCATGATCTTGGACACGGCCTCGGCCGTGGATGCGCCGCCGGCCGAACACTTCGTGGTGGGGGCGCGGCCTGTCGCTACCGCGGTCGCGTAGCCGTCGCAGCCCGGAAACCCGCAGCCGCCGCAGTTGGCGCCGGGCAGGACGGAGCGGACTTCGTCTATTTTGGGGTCACGCTCAATCTTGAATTTCTTCTCGAATAAACCCAAAGCCACGCCGATGACGAAGGCAAGGAGGCCTGAGAATCCGATCGTTATCAGTATCGTGATGATCATACAGCCTCCTTTATTTGATCAGACCGGCGAAACCCATGAAGGCCATGCCGATCAGGCTCGAGGATATGAAAAGGATGGGCGTACCCTGGAGGAACTTCGGCACCGGACTGGTCTTCATCCTCTCGCGCACACCCGCGAGCAGTATCATCGCCAGGAGGTAGCCCAGCGAAACACCGACGGCGTACACAATGGATTGAATGAAGGTGTAGTTGAGCGAGATGTTCTCGAAAACCACGGCCGAGATCGCGCAGTTCGTCGTGATCAGGGGAAGGTAGATGCCCATGGCCGCGTAGAGGCCCGGCACGTTCTTCTTCAGGTAGAATTCAACGAGTTGCACAAGGCTCGCTACCACGAGGATGAATATGACGATCTCGAGGAATTCGATATGAAGGGGCGCGAGCACATAGTGGTAGAGCGGCCAGGTCGCGGCGGTGGCGAGCACGGTCACGAAAGTGACGGCAGTGCCCATGCCGATCGACTGGCCGACGTCGTTCGTCATTCCGATGTAGGAGCAGAGCGCGATGAACCGCATCAGGATGATGTTGTTGATGAGCAGGCTGACGATAAAGATTTTCATCAAATCCATTATGCGCTCTCCTTTGCGTCGGCTTTCCTGTTCATTCTGCCTTTCATCCAGATATTGAAGGCCATGAATAAGCCGAATATGAGGAATCCGCCCGGGGGAAGGATGAAGAACAGGATCGGCTGGTAGGAAGCGGGCATCACCTGGATTCCCGCGAAGGTCCCGTTGCCGAGGACCTCGCGTATAGCGGCCATGCCCACCAGTACCCAGGTGTAGCCGAGGCCCATGCCGAAAGAGTCGAATATGGCGGGCAGAACTTTCTGATGGTACGAGAAAGCCTCGACGCGGCCCATGATGATGCAGTTGACGACGATGAGGGGGATGAAGACGCCCATGCTCTTGGAGAGTTCGGGAAGATAGGCTTTCATCGACAGGTCTACGATCGTCGTGAAGGCACCGATGATGATGAGAAAGATCGGCATGCGTACCGAGTTGGGGATCACATTCCTGAACGCCGAGATGATGATTTCCGAGAAGAGCAGTACGAAAGTCATCGCCACGCCCATGCCGATTCCATTCTGGACATTGGATGTCACGGCCATGGAGGAGCAGAGGCCAATCATCAAAACAAGAAGCGGGTTGTCGAATACCAACCCCGCCTTGAAGACTTTCCAGATGTTTTTCATGTCACTTTCCTCCCGTTGTGCCGTTGTCGGCCGGGGTCGTTGTGCCCTGGCTCGCAGGAGGAGAGCCGGCCGTCGTCGAGTTTTCCAGCCAAGCCGCCGCCGCGTCGCCCGCGGCCTTGACGATGCGCGTCAAGGATTTCGAGGTAATGGTCGCCGCGGTGATGGCGGCGACATCTTTCTTGACTTCGAACGTGTCCGTTAGGAATTTGCCGGTGAACTGACCGGGGAAGGTGATCTTCTCGGTCTTCTTGACGTAATAGGACGCGTTCTTGGCGTTCATGCCCAATCCGGCCGTATCGTTGAGTTCTAAAACCCTCACGCCCTCGATGCTTCTGGTGAGGCCAACGCCGACCAGAAGTCTGGCCGTGCCGCCGTAGCTGGCGCCGGTCGCCTTGATCGCCACGCCGAGGTTGGCCTGGCTGGATTTAACAAGGAAGGCCTTTTCGAACTTCACGCCTTCGGCGGGCGGCTTAAACGTGGAAGTAATGTCCTCGAACGACGCCGCTTCGGGGAAAATCTCCTTCAGTGAATCGTTCAAGGCTTTCTGGTCCTGCGTCGCTATCGCCTCTTCCGTCAAAGAATAGACAAAGGCAAGGCTGGCGCAGTTGACCACGGCGAAGAGCGCGAGGATCACGCCCAATCTGACGTTTCCTTTCATTTCGCCGCCTCCTTGGGAACCTTGGCCGGCTTGGCCGGAGGAACGAAGCCGTATTTTCTCACCCTGAGCTTGTTGAGATAGGGCGTCATGATGTTCATGATGAGGATGGCATAGGTCACCCCCTCGGGGAATCCGCCAAACTTACGGATGATGACGGCGATCAAGCCTATGCCCGCCCCGTAGATGGCCATGCCTGCGGGGGTCATGGGTCGTGTCGAATAATCAGTCGCCATGAAGAAGGCGCCGAATACCAGGCCTCCCGAGAGGATGGTAAAAAGGGGGTTCATTCCGAACAGCCAGGAGAAGAGGAAGGCCGAAGTCAGGACAGCGGCCGGGACGATCCACTGCACAATGCCGATAGCGATGAGGAAGAGTCCGCCCACGAGGATGAGGAGTATGGAACTCTCGCCCAGGGAACCCGAGCGATAACCCATGAAAAGCTGGCGGAAGAAAGCGTCCGTGTCGGAGGCGCCGAAGTAGCTGGCCACGTCCTTAAGGCTCCCTCCCTGCTTGATTAAAGCCAAGGGGGTCGCCGTGCTAGCCGCGTCGGTTGCCAAAGCCAAGCCGTTGGGCATCGACCAGGTCGTCATGGCGGCTGGGAAGCTCATAAGGAGGAAGGCTCGGCCGATCAAGGCCGGGTTGAAGGGGTTGGCGCCAAGACCCCCGAAGAACTCCTTGGCAACGACGATCGCGAAGACGGCACCGAGGGCGGCCATCCACACGGGTGTCTTGGGCGGAAGGATGAGGGCAAGGAGAAGCCCCGTCACTACGGCGGAGAAATCCCCCACCGTCGTTGAGGCCTTGATGATCTTGCGGAAGAGATATTCGGCGGCGACGGCCGAGGCGACCGTGACCAGGATAAGAGCGAGGGCTGAGATGCCATACAGGTAGACGCCGTAGCCCACGGCAGGAATCAGCGCTATCACCACGGACAGCATCAGCGTTGGCGTGGTCACCGGCGTGAAGGAGTGGGGGCTCGAAGCGAGCAGCGGGGTTTTAGCGGGCATTCTGGGCCTCCTTTTGCTTCATGGAGCGCAATACCTGCTTCCCGACCCTGAAACGCTGGACGAGGTTCCGTCGGGCTGGACAGACAAAGGAGCAGGTGCCGCACTCGATGCAGTCGAGAAGGCCAATCGCCTCAGCTTCCTTGTAATCGCCGTTCTCGATGGCGACCGAGAGGAGGGCGGGGGAAAGCCTGCAGGAGCAGGCGCGTATGCAGCGACCGCAGCGTATGCAGGTCTCTTCCGCGTAATGCCGTGCTTCTTCCTCGCCGAGGAGGAGGATCCCCGAGCTGTTCTTCTGTATTGGGATCTGGTAGGAGGGCACGGCGACTCCCATCATGGGTCCGCCGAAGATGATGCCCTTCAGGGCTTCATCATCCACCTTAGCCAAGCCAGCCTCGACGATATCGGCCACGCAAGCTCCTATTGGGACGATTACGTTCGTCGGCTTCGTGCAGGCGCTGCCGGTGACGGTCAGGCCCCGCTCTATAAGCGGCTTGCCCTCCCTGAAGGCTTCCACCATGGCGCAAAGCGTGCCGATATTCTGGACCACGCAGCCTACGTCCATGGGAAGACCGCCCGAGGGGACTTCCCTGCCCGTGATCGCCGTGATCAGCATCTTCTCGCCGCCCTGCGGATACTTGGTCTTGAGGACCTGGACGCGGATCTTCATCCCCGCCCTGGTGCGGGGACTGGCCGCTATCGCCTTCTCGAGGAGGGGGATGGCGTCGACCTTGTTATCCTCCACGGCAATTATGCCCTCGGACGCGCTCACGATCTTCATCGTGATGGCGACACCCTCGACAACGTCATCGGCTCGCTCGATCATCGTGCGGCCATCGATGGTGAGGAAAGGTTCGCACTCCGCCCCATTGGCTATGACGCAGGTGATAGGCTTGGAAGGGGCCAGTTTGACATGGGTCGGGAAGCCCGCGCCTCCCATACCCACGATGCCCGCCGCCCTAACCCGTGCCAGTGCCTCTTCCTTCGTGCAGGTGAAGGCGTCCAGCGGAGGCATGAAGTCGATCAGATCCTCAGGGGCCGGGGCCAATTCGCCTTCGGCAAGAGGAGGAAAGGCTTCAATGACGATGCAGAGGCCCTCAAGGTTATTCGACTGCATCCGGGGCTCGATCTTCTTGACGATGCCTGCCATGGAGGCATGGACCGGTACCGTCATCCTGCCCTCGGCGTCGGCAATCTTCTGACCGCGCTTCACCTTGTCACCCACTCTAGCCAGAGCCTGCAAAGGGGCCCCGAAGTGCTGGTTGACCGGTATGACGACCTGCTTTACTTCGAGCAGGCGTTCGACCGAAAGACCGCTCGTGCGGTCTTTTCTCTCGGGCGGATGCGCTCCGCCCCTGAAGGTCTTAATTGCCATGGCGGAAAATTCTCCTTTCCAGGTAGGATCCGCTTTCGTACGCGCCCTGTCCGAGTCGATTATCGGGGGGTGCGAAGAATAGGTGGAAAAACGTTCCAATTGTAACCACAGCTTTTCCAAGAGGTCAAGCTAACGCGGCAGGATTGCTATCGATAAATCTTTATCTTATCGAGTCGTAGAGCTATAGAATATCGCCTTTGCCTTTCCCCGGTTGACGGCATGAAAAAGCCGGCGCCGAATCAAGCGGCCGCAGGCTTTTTATACCGGGGAGCCTGCCAGAGGACTCATTTCCTCCCGCGGAACATCACCCTTACCTGCTTGTACAGACCTTCGCCCTCGCTCTTCGTCTCGATGTCGACGATATCGTTGAGGGTCGTGTGAACGATCCTGCGCTCGAAGGGGTTCATGGGCTCGAGAAGGATGGATCTCCCTGTCCTCCGCACCTGTTCGGCCATTTCGTAGGCGATGCGCACCAAGGACTCCTCGCGTCGGATCCTGTAATTCTCCGAATCCAGGATCACCTTGATGTCGTCGCGGCCGATGACTCCAGCGTAGACGTTGGCCAAGAGCTGGAGGGCGTCGATGTTCTTGCCCTTCTTCCCGATGATGATCGATGTGTTGTCCGTTTCGATCTTCAGGCCCACCTTCTTTTCTTCCTTGAACAGGACGCTTACCTTGGCGGGATAGCCCATCTTCCCGACGACCTCTTCTGTCCAGGCGACCATCTTGGCCTCGAACTCCTCGATGGGGAGCCTGTCGGCCTCAGGGATGGATTCGGCGCGCGAGGGAGTCCTAACCCTCTCGGGGGGGGCGGCTTTAGCCTCGGTTGCCGGGACTTCGGGCGAAACCTCAGCTCCCGCATGCACCCGGATCTTGACCTTGCCCTTCTTGAACAGACCACCGGACTGGTTCTCCAGGATCTCGACGTCGAACTGGTCGGTCTCGAGCCCCAGCTGGGAAGCGGCAAGCTCGATGGCTTCGCGCTCTGTCTTCCCTTCGAATTCATATATCATCGCATACTCCTACAGGAGAGATATTCATGGTCAGCGGCCTCGGCAAGGGCCGCGTTCAGCGGCTTTCGCCGCCTCAGCGGCCCTTGCCTTTGCCTCCCTGGCTTCCCGACGTTCCGGGTCCCGACGTTCCGGGTCCCGACGTTCCGGGTCCCGATTTCCCCGACCCCGGCTTCTTCGCGTTTTGTCCCTCGGTTGCCTTCTGGGCTTCCCCGGCTTTATTCTCAAGCCAATCCTTCACCTTGTCGCCCAGACTCCGCCCAGAGGCCGAGGGAGCGCTCTTCACCACCGTCTTTCCGGCATTCTTGGCCCCCGCCGAGCCGCCTGGCCCGGAACCGCCCGCTAAAGCGGTCGCCGCTTCCAGCTTCCGCTTCTTGAGAATGTCGTTGATCACCACCTGCTGTGCGATGGTCAGGAGGTTGGACACGATCCAGTAGATCAAGAGGCCGGAGGGAACGTCATAGAGGACGAAGAAGAACATGATGGGCATTCCGTACATCATGAGCTTCATCTGGTTCGCGCTCTGGCCGCTCTGGGGGGCCGAAGTGAACTTGCCATACAAAAGCTGACTTGCCAGATAAATGATGGGCAAGGCTCTCAGATCGTTCCAGCCGACCAGCGGAAGGCGGAAAGCGCCAAAATTCCAGATGGTCTCGGGCAGGGAAAGGTCCCCAATCCATCCTGGGATGAAGCTTGCTCCCCGCAGGTCGAAGTGGTTGTTGAAAAGGCTGTACATGGCGAAGAAGAGAGGCATCTGGATCAGCATAGGCAGACAGCCCGACATCGGGTTGTAGTTCTCGCGCTTGTAGAATTCGGCCGTCTCCTGGTTCAGCTTCTGGGGGTTGCTCTTGTACTTGGCCTGCAGCTCCTGGATCTTGGGCTGGAGCTCCTGCATCCTGGCGGTTGACATCGAGCCCTTCTTGGTCAGGGGAAAGAAGACCGCCTTGATCAGGATCGTCACAAGGATGATGGCGACGCCGTAATTGGGTATCAGTCTGTAGAAGAAGTTGAGGAGGACCTTCAGGATAGTCTCGAGCCAGCCGAGGATGTTGGAACGCTCGGTCACATCCTCGAGCTTCATGGACGAAAGGCCGAAGCTGTTCTTGTCCGCATACTCGTATTTCGCCAGTTCCGCCCCCGTCCTCGGGCCGAAGAAGAAATAGTACTTGTCCATATGGCTGAACGCTGCGACGGCGGGGCGGCTCAAGAACATCGTGTTCGTCTGGCGTATCGCCGGGTCATCGGCCTGGAGGTAGCTGAAATTCGCGAAGGGAGTCTCCGGTATCGCTATGAAAGCAAAGTACTTGCCTGCGAGGGCACCCCAGCTCGGCAGATCCTTGATCGCCTGGATGGCCCCCGTTTTGGGCGTTTCCGCCTTTTTCTTGCCGTCGACTTCCAGGATGTACTTCCTGTAGTCAGCGTTTTTAGGCAGCTGGTTGAACCTGGGACCAATCTGCGGGCCAAGGGAGAGAGTGTAGGCTAGACCATTGGCGTTGAGGGGAATCTGGTTTCCGTCCACGCCTTCGAGGCTGACAGCCATGGCAAATAGGTATTCCCCATCGCGGAAGGTGTAGATCTTCTTATAGGTGAAGGGGACGAGCTTGCCATCGGCCGTCTTGGCGTAAAAGATCGTCGAGAACCGAATCGTCTTGCGTTCGGCATCGAGCCATGTCGCATTCATGAGGTCTGTCACGGGAGCCGAGTCAGGTCCGCCGAAGGCCAGGGAGAGTCCCCTCGAAGCGGTAGACCCCGGGAGGATCAGGTCGACCGAGCCATCCTTGTCCTTGTGTTTCTTGAGTTTGAGCGAGACGATGTCGCCGCCCGAGTTGCTCAGTTCGGCCTTGAAAAGATCCGTTTCGATACCATACTTCGCCTCGAGCGCGGGCGCCGCGACCACTGGAACGGTCGTCTTGACTTCCTCTTTCGACGAGCTCGTCACAAACGGAGCCATAATCTGAGCTGGTTGGGTTACCACCGTACCTGCGGGGACGACGGCCTGGGCACCTGGAGCCTGGGTCTGCTTGGTCACTGCCTGCGTCTGAGGGGCGGGGGGAAATAGCATGTTCTGGACCATAAAGCCCGCGCCCACAAGGACTGTGGAGATCACCACCGCGAGGATGGTCCTTCTGCTCTCTTCTTTCGTTTGGGAATTGTCGTTAAAAATACTCATGGTACTGGGTCAAAGCCTCCGGGGTTTCTGGGATGACAACGGATAATCCTTCTGATGGACAGCCAACCGCCCTTCAGCGGCCCATATTTGAAAATCGCCTGGTAGGAATACGTCGAACAGGTCGGATAGAACCTGCACGCAGGCGGAAAGAGTGGAGAAATCGCTATTTGATATATTTTAATGAGGAAAAGAAAGGGTAAGGACAGGATTCGCTTTACCAAATTCATCTGATCAAGCCCGCCTTGCGGAGCAGAAACAGCATGGCGCGGGAGCAGTCCGCGTAGTTGTTCATCTCGGGATACAAGATAACCGCGACGTCGCGTCCCGGAAGGATTTCGTCCTTGTTCAGTCTCCATACTTCCCGGGCGACACGCTTGGCCCTGTTTCGCTGAATGGCTCCGTCGAAGGTTCGTACAGCGACAAAAACGACCCTGCTCGGCCCTCCCGATATACTGGGCGCTGCCCGAATCGCCATCCCTTTGCAGGAAAACCGAGCCCCTGTGCGGAAGATCCGGTCTATCTCCGGCTTGGTCCGAACCTTTTCGGACTTCGGGAAATCCCGTTTCGACCTTACCATTTCCCCATCCGGGGACATCGTCAATACTTCTTGTTCTCGTCGGCGACAGTAAGCTTGGCCCGTCCTTTGGCTCTTCTCCGCTTCAGGACGAGGCGACCGCCTTTCGTGCTCATTCGGGCACGGAAACCAAATTTCCTGTTCCTTTTCGTCCTGCTGGGTTGGTAGGTACGCTTCATGGCAGTTGCTCCTTGTCCTATGGCGACGACGCCGCGGGCGCCGACCGATTTCCAGTTTTTCGCTCATCCGTTACAGGCCAGAGCGGTTCGTGAGTATAGAATGAAGCGGGAACTTTCGTCAATCAGCCCGTCCTGCCATGGAGTCATCGGTGGAGGGACATCCCGCAGGGCGCTTTTCAGCCCTTGCTCTTCCTCTTCAGACGCTCGAAAGCTGCCCTGATCTCAGGTGGCAGAGATGCCGCCGGCGGAGAGTTCTGGGTCTGTATTGGCTGGGTTTCGGGCCTTTCTTCGGGTTTGCCCGTCGTGCTCGGCAAGGCGAAATCCTTGTCCGCCGCGGCTCTCTTCTCCGTTCCGCCGCCCGCCGGCCCCAGCTTGGAAGCTAGCCTGAAGGCAATGCCTTTTATCTCGAATTCAGGGAACTTCCGCCCAATCTCATCCAGCATTTTCTCCTGCTGAAGCTGGAGAAGCTGGCCCCAGCCCTGGTGCTCGGTCTCGACGATGAGAATCCCGTGCCGTACATCGACGGGCCGGGAATGCTCGGCCAGCCGCTGTCCGGCTATACCCCTCCATGCTGAGCGGAAATTGCTGTAACTCTCTCCCTTGGCCGCGGTCTCTCGGTCGAAAAAGGTCAAGAGGAGATCAGAGACGCTCTTTATCCGTGAATCCGCCATCGCTCACCCTGTAGACGATCGTATCGCCGCCTGAATATTCGGTCCACGGCTCTCCGGGCAGAAAGGTGAAGAAAGCCTGAGCCCCCGAGCCCTTCCCCGGTAAAAGTCCGAGAAACCGCCTCCGCTTGTTGGGATCCAATTCCAGGAGAACGTCGTCCAGAAGAAAGATTGGCCACGTGGGTCCAGCGGCGGCCGATCGCGCGTAATCGGCGTAGACCCTCGCCTCAACGACCCGCAGGATCAGGGAGACCAGCCTCAGCTGACCCGTGGAAGCCTTATCCGTAAAGAGCTCCCCTACACTCGAAAAGTTCCAGCGGTCGCGATGCGGTCCGGACCGCGATATCCCCATAAGGATTTCGCTTTCCTGTTTGGCCGCGAGGATACCCAAGACCTCGTCCATACCCGCCGCGGCCGGCCAGCTGGAAAAGTAATCCAGCTCTACCTTCTCGCCTAATTCCGATACTTCCTCGTAAAATTCGGAAAACGGAACTTCGAAGAGTGAGTGGATTTTCCGCCTTGCCCCCATCAGCTCGAGCCCGTAGCGGACGAACTGGGGATCCAGAACCTCCAGAAGCTCGTAAGCACGCTCCTTGAGGGCCGCATTCCTCTGCTTCAATACCCGCTTGTAGGCACGCAAGCTCTCTATATAGGAAAGAGATATCATCCCTGCACACTGATCGAAAAAAAACCTTTTCCTCTCGGGGTCCCCGGCGGCGAAGGCGAAATCCTCGTGACAGAAGACGACTGCAGGACTGTGAAAGACAAGGTCCTTTCGGTCGCGCAATACTTTATCGTTGAGTCGAATCTCCTTGACCGTGTCCTTTACGGCCACGGAGACCTTTTCATCGGGGCTCCCGCCCCCGCCTTCCCGCCAGAAGGCCCTCAATCCAAAGCCGGAAGCGCCGCTCTGCGGTATATAGGCATCAACCTGGCCCCGGAACGAGGAACCATAGCAGAGGTAGTAGAGAGCCTCGAGGAAATTGGTTTTTCCCTGACCGTTCTCGCCGACGAGGAAGATCCGCTCCGCGTCGACGTCTACATCGGCGTCCTTCAGGTTCCTGAAGGTGTGGAAACCGACGCTCCTGAAAGGCATCAGTCTATCTGCATCGGCATCACAATATGGAAATAGTCGCCCTCGGGCTCGGGCTTCAGGGTGATAGCCCGGGCAGGGTCGCTGAACTCCACCTTCAGGGTCTCGCTGTCCAGGACGCGCAGCGGCTCCTCGACGTAGCGATAATTCAGAGCTATGGTCGTGTCCCCGCCCGAGTACACGCAGGAGATCTCTTCTTTGGCGGCGCCTATTTCCGTCTCCTCGGAAGAGAGGACGAGGCCCGAATCGGAAAGGGAAAAATAGGTGCGGTTAGACTTCTGTTCGACGAAGATCGAGACGCGCTTCAAGGCTTCGAGGAGTTCAGTCTTCTTGACCGTGAAAGAGTATTTCTGGCTCTGGGGGATGACTTTCTGGTAATTCGGGAAGGTTCCCTCTATCAGGACGCTGGAAATCTGGTACGCATTGAAGCGGAAAAAGATGCTCTTGTCGTTGATGGCTATGGCTATCATCCCCTCGTCGGAAAGGCGCTTTAGCATGATGCCCAAAACCTTGGTCGGAACGATGATAGGCCGGAAATCGGGCATTGAACCCCCCAAATCGTTTTTCACGAAGGCGAGTCTTCGACCATCCGTGGCTACCATCACCATCGAGCCCTCCACGGTTCTCTCCATGAAGACCCCGTTCATGAAATACCGCGTCTCGTCCGTTGATACCGAAAACACGGTCTGCATGATCATTCGCTTGAATTCCTTAGCTGGAATCTCGAAATACAGGCCTTCCTCGACCTTAGGCAATTCAGGGAAAGATGCCGCCGAAAGGGTTTTGAGCTGAAATCGCACCTTCCTCGCCGCAGATCTCAACACTGCCTTGCCATCGTCCTGTTCCACCGTGATGTCCCCATCGGGCAAAGAGGAGAGGATGCCCGTGAGTTTATCGCAAAACACGGTAAGCGATCCCGGAATTACGTCCTCAACCGGTATAGAAGTCTCAAAGCTCACTTTTACATCGGTTGCGCGTATGAGAAGCCGTTCGGCAGATGCTTCGAGATATACGTTCGACATTATTGAAAGAGCGTTCTTGGACGCGATGATCTCTTGGGCGAAAGCGATTTCCCTGAAGAGGCTCGTTTTGTCGCAGGTAAACTTCATAGCATCCCCCTGAATAAATAAGAAATCAGTTCTATTCTAACAGATTTTACTTATCGACGGAACAGCGTTTATCCTCATTTTTATTTTGTTCTTTGTCTTATGATTTCTTTCTTATATATATAATCGAGAGTAATAATAGTAATAAGCTGGATAAAACTGTGTAAAACAACAGTATCTATCTCTTTAATATGAAAATACATGTTGTGTATAACTTGTTGAAATACCCCATGGCTTTTCCACTGATTCCACAGGACCTTGAGTTTTCCACAAGCGCTCGATGGTTATCAACAGGTTTACCCGCCACACTACTCGGTTCCATTTTGCCGCGCGTCCCGTAAAAGGCGCTGTATCGAAGCGTCGAAAGAGGGGTCTATTTTGGATACCTGCTCGATCTTCTGACAGGAATGCATGACGGTCGTATGATCTCTTCCGCCGAACTCAACCCCGATCTCCGTAGTTGAATACTCGGTCACTTCCCTGATCACGAACATGGCGACCTGCCGCGCCAGGGCTATGTTCCTGCTCCGCTTCTTGCCCTTGAGATCGGACAGGGAAAGCTTGTAGAAGTCGGCGACCATCCGGATGATGGAGTCCACTGTAATGGCCGAATGCCGCTTGTTGTTGAACATCTCCTTAAGGAGGTTCCGTGCTATATCGACGGTAAGGTCTTTGTGGACGAGATCGGCGTAGGCTGTGAGTTTGGTCAAACAGCCCTCGAGGTCCCTCACGTTGGATGAGACGTTGTTGGCGATCAGATCGATGACTTCATCGGCCACACTGAGATTCTTTCCCGATGACATGAGCTTCTGCTTGAGAATGGCCACCCGTGTCTCGTAAATAGGCGGCTGGACGTCCACGATGAGGCCCTTGTCGAAGCGGCTCTTCAATCTGTCCGAGAAATCCTTGAGTTCCTTGACGTGGCGGTCCAGCGTGAAGACCATCTGCCGTTCTGAATCGTAAAGTGCGTTGAACGTGTGAAACAGCTCTTCTTGGACTCCGGGTTTGTTCTGGAAAAAGTGGATGTCGTCGATGAGGAGTATGTCCGCGGTTCGATACTTGTTCTTGAATTCATGCGTAGATCGGTCATGGATCATCTGGATGAACTCATTGGTGAATTCCTCGGCCGAGATGCAGATGACTTTTTTATCAGGCTGATTCTCGAAGACGTAGTTTCCGATGGCATGCATAAGGTGGGTCTTGCCCAGTCCCACGCCTCCATAGATGAGAAGAGGATTATAGACTCTCGCAAGGCTCTTGGCCACGGCGTCCGAGGCGTTGAAGGTGAAGCGGTTGTTGTCCCCGACGATGAAATTGTCGAAGCGGTAAACGGGCCGGAGATTCGGGTGGACCCTTGTCTCGCGAATTTGGGGCCGTCGCTGTGCCGCGGCGTCAGGAGGGTCCACTACTATCTGCAAATCGGGAATCTTGAGTCCTGCCCTGGTCCCGAAACCCTCGATTGACTGGGGCGAGACAATGATGAGTTCAAGGTCCATGGCCGCCACATCGCGGACAATGTTCCTCATATACGCGAGATACTTTCGGGTGAACTGATCCCTCAGGAAAGAGTTGGGCGCGTTCACCGTCATCGCCCCATCGGCGAGCGCCCCATACGCGAGGCGGAACCACATGAGAAATTCCTGTTCGGGTATGTCTTTGCGGGCGCGGTCCAGCGCCTCGGCCCATATCGCGGAGCCGTCGAAATCTGCCATTTTGTCCTCAAATCAATCGGTAGCCTAAAGAGCTGTCCACAAGTTTTGCACAGGCAACGCTTATAGATGTATCGTCGGCGCCTGAAAATCCGCAAGAGGGACAGGGGGTAAAAATGGAAAAAAATCGGCGGAAGTGTATAGCAAACAAATAAAGCCCCATATTAAAACCATATATTACATAATAATAATTGACTGCGACGCTTCTTGAATGATGTTTTTCCTAGCGCCGGGCTTCTTGGAAGTCAATGCTGGGCAATGGGTAAGGCGGATTTTTCACCGATTCTGCACAAGTTGTCCACAGGCATTCAAGGCTTTATCCGCCAAAGGGCGGGAGCCTGGATCGCTTTACTCTTGGGCCTGATTCCTGCTATACTCTGCGGGTTCGGAGCGACAGGATTTTGCACTGCTACACCGACAATATTTTCCTTCCAGGACAGGTATGGATTCGACATACTCAGCGAACAGCATTCAAGTACTCAAAGGCCTTGAGGCGGTGCGAAAGCGGCCGGGCATGTACATTGGCTCGACGGGTATAGACGGACTTCACCACCTCGTCTACGAGGTCGTGGACAACTCCACAGACGAAGCCTTGGCCGGCTACTGCGATGCCATCAACGTTATACTCGAACGCAACGATATCGTTCGCGTCGAAGACGACGGCCGAGGCATTCCTGTCGGAATCCATCCGACCGAGGGCATTTCGGCCCTCGAACTTGTCATGACGCGTCTCCATGCGGGCGGCAAGTTCGACAAGAAGAACTACAAGGTGTCCGGCGGCCTCCACGGCGTAGGTGTTTCGGTGGTCAATGCCCTTTCCACCTGGATGGACGTCACGGTCTTTGTGGATGGCGGGGAATACTTCCAACGCTACCAGCAGGGCATACCCGTAGTTTCTGTCGCCCGGATCGGCAATTCGGACAAGCACGGCACGACCGTGCGCTTCCAGGCTGATCCGACCATTTTCGAAGAGACGACGGCATACAGCTTTGATGTCCTCGCGACCCGCCTCCGAGAGATGGCCTTTCTCAACAAAGGCGTACGCATAGTCCTCACAGACGAGCGCTTCTCCTCGCCCAAGACGCTCGAATTCAAGTTCGAAGGCGGTTTGCGGCAGTTCGTCGAATACCTCAACAAGAACAAAACCGTCCTCCACAAAGATGTGATCTATTTCCACGGATCGCGCGACGACGTGGAGATAGAAGTCGGTATCCAGTACAACGACAGCTACAATGAAGCCCTGTTCTCTTACGTCAACGGCATCAACACGAAGGAAGGCGGTACCCACCTCATCGGCTTTCGCAACGCTCTTTCCCGCACAATCAACGAATTCTTCAAGAAATCGAAATATCTGAAGAAACTGGACGAAACCTTGTCCGCGGACGACGTCAAAGAAGGGCTCACGGCCGTCCTCTCCATCAAGGTCCTTGAGCCCCAGTTCGAGGGACAGACCAAGGGGAAGCTCGGAAATACCGAAGTGAGAGGCATTGTCGACAGCTATTGCGCCGACCAGTTGGACCTCATATTCCAGAAATACCCAGAAATAATCGATGCAATCCTCGAAAAGTGCGTCCTTGCCGCAAAAGCGCGTATCGCCGCCCGACAGGCGCGCGAATTGACACGGCGCAAGAATCTCCTGGATTCGGCAAGTCTGCCCGGCAAACTGGCCGACTGCCAGGAAAAAGATCCGGCCAAGTGTGAAATCTTCCTCGTAGAGGGAGATTCCGCAGGCGGTTCGGCCAAAATGGGCAGGAACAGAGTCCATCAGGCGATCCTTTCCCTCTGGGGCAAGATGCTCAACGTCGAGAAGACCCGCATCGACAAGATCATCGGAAACGACAAACTCCAGCCAGTCATCGCCAGTCTAGGCGCCGGGCTGGGGGACGATTTCGATGTCTTGAAGATCAGATACCACAAGGTCATCATCATGGCCGATGCAGATGTCGACGGCTCGCATATCCGTACGCTTTTGCTCACTTTCTTTTATCGGTATATGAAGCCGCTCATCGAGGGCGGTTATGTCTACCTCGCGATGCCGCCGCTCTACAAGATTTCCTGGGACAAGGAATCCCGTTATGCCTACGATGACAACGAAAAGGACAAGATCCTCGCGGGCATTATCGGAAGGGATCCATCGAAAGTAGCCATGCAGCGGTACAAAGGTTTGGGTGAAATGAACCCCGATCAGCTTTGGGAAACGACCATGGATCCGGATAGGCGAAACATGATCAGGATAACCATGGATGACGCGGTGCTCGCGGATGAAATGTTCACGACCCTCATGGGCGAACAGGTTGAGCCGCGGCGGCTGTTCATCGAAGAGAATGCCCTGGCAGTCTCCAACCTCGATGTGTAGGAAAAGAGAAAAATGGCAGAAACAGGCAAAATAATTTCCGTTCCCATAGAAGACGAAATGAAGACCGACTATCTCACGTACGCGATGTCGGTCATTGTCGCCAGAGCGCTGCCCGATGTCCGCGATGGGCTTAAGCCGGTACATAGGCGAATTCTGTTCGCGATGGAAGAGTTGGGACTGCGCAATAACGCCGCGACGAAAAAGTGCGCCCGCATCACAGGTGACGCGATGGGCAAGTACCATCCACACGGTGATCTATCTCTTTACGATGCCTTGGTCCGATTGGCCCAGGATTTCTCGCTCCGCTATCCCCTTGTCTATGGCCAGGGCAACTTCGGTTCCATCGACGGCGACCCGGCAGCGGCAAGCCGCTATACGGAAGCAAAGCTCTCTCGTTTGGGCGAGGAAATGCTCGCCGACCTCGACAAGGACACGGTCGACTTCGGCCCCAATTACGATGAAACACTTAAAGAACCGCTGGTGCTGCCATCGGCCTTTCCCAACCTCATTGTAAACGGTTCCTCAGGCATCGCCGTCGGCATGGCGACGAACATGGCTCCCCACAATCTCCTCGAAGTGGGCGAGGCGATCGCCGCATATATCGAAAACCCCGACATCGATCTCGAAGGCCTGATGAGGCATATAAAAGGGCCCGACTTCCCTACAGGCGGCATCATCTACGGCCGTCAGGGCATCATGGATGCCTATAGTACGGGACGTGGGAAAATTGTCGTTCGCGGGAAATTCATCCTAGAGACGATGAAGAGCGGCAAGGAACAGATTGTCTTCACCGAAATCCCCTATGCCATCAACAAGACAACGTTGATCACGCGTATCGCGGACCTTGTGCGGGACAAAGTGCTTGAAGGCGTTTCGGACTTGCGCGACGAAAGCGACAGGGACGGGATCCGCATCGTCATCGAACTCAAGAAAGGCGCTATTGCCAAGCTTGTCCTAAACAGACTGTTTACCCACACGCAGCTGCAATCAACTTTTGGCATCATAAACCTCGCCCTCGTCAATGGTAGGCCTAAGTGTTTATCCCTAAGTGAATTAATACAATATTTCGTTCAGCACCGCGTTGAGGTATTAGTTCGCAGATCGCGTTTTGAGCTGAGAAAAGCGGAAGAGCGGGCCCATTTGCTGCGTGGTATTGTCATAGCCCTGCGGAATATCGACGAAGTCGTAGCCATCATCAAAGCGAGCAAGAACGTCGAACTGGCCAGGACGAACCTGCAGAAACGCTTCGAGCTCACGGAGATCCAGGCGCAGGCCATCGTCGACATGAAGCTCGGGCGGCTGACAAGCCTCGAAACCGAGAAAATCCTCGTAGAATTGGCCGAAATTGAAGCGCGCATCGCTTACCTGAAGGGACTTCTCGCCAGCGATGCTATGGTTCTCGATGTCGTTAAAAATGAAACCATCGATATAGCAAAGAAATACGGCGACAAACGGCGCACTGAGATTGTCATGGACAATGTCGAGGCGATCAACATCGAGGATCTCATCAAGCCGGAGGAGATGGCTATCGTTATCTCCAATAAAGGCTTCATCAAACGTGTATCGGTACATCTCTACCGCTCTCAGGGCCGCGGCGGCAAGGGCTCGAACTCGACGACGCTGCTCGAGGAAGATTTCATCCAGCAGCTCTTTGTCGCGAATACGCACAGCTACCTTCTTTTTATAACGACGGCGGGAAAAGCGTATTGGCTCAAGGTACATGAGATCCCCGAATCGAGCCGTCAAGCGCGCGGGGCCCATGTCAAGAGCCTCCTGGCGATCTCCCCGAACGAGGAGATAACCACGATCATCGACTTCAAGGAATTCTCCGACGACCAGTACCTGCTGATGGGCACGCTTCGCGGCGTCGTGAAGAAGGTGGCCCTCACCGATTTCGTCAACGCCAAGACGCGAGGAATCATCGCTATCCACCTGGACGAGGGTGACCATCTCGTATCCGCCTGCCTGACGGGAGGTTCGGACGAAGTTGTCCTCATAACCCGCCAGGGACAGGCCCTGCGCATCCATGAAGAACGGGTGCGAGTGACTGGCCGCTCGTCCCGGGGCGTACGAGGGATTCTCCTCATGGATGAGGACGAACTGGCCTCCATGCTCAGGGTGACGCCGGGACAAACCATGCTTCTGGCTACGACGAACGGCTATGGCAAGCGTGTGGAATACGACAATTTCAACTCCCACGGGCGCGGAACGCGTGGTCAGATGATCTACGTACCGGACGATGTTTCGGGTGAGGTGGTCGAGGCAGTCTCCATCGAAGCCAAGGACGAGGTCATGATCATCACCTCGACGGGCAAGACGATCAAGATCGACGCCGAAACGGTGCGGGTCCTGGGCAAGAACGCCCGAGGCGTACGCATCGTCAATATCGGAAGTCCGGATTTGGTTATTGGACTGGACAAGATTGTCAGCGACGGAAACGAGGCAGGCGCTGAAATCGGGGGAGCGCTCGGCGAAACGCCAGAAGAAGAAGTATCCCCGAAGGAGACTCCAGTCCAGGAGAACCCAAGCTAAGCTTCCGATATGTTTTACTAGTGAGCTTGCAAAAAACAAAGAGGACACCCGAAAAGGGTGCCCTTTCTGTTTCACGTGAAACATCTCCGGATCGACGGAGCGCTCAACTTTTTCGCGATATAGAGTAATCGATGAAGTCCCGCAGAAGACTAAAGGCTTCGGCGCTGAAACCGTCCACCTGGACCGAGAAAAAATCGAGGGCAATCCGGGTCTTTTCCACATAGGAACCGATCATTCTGCGGATTTCCTCCTCAACCCCATACGTCAGGACGAGACCGCGCAGGTATTCCAGATCACGGATATCCAGGTCTTTTCTGCCAAAAATGCCAAAAAACCTGCGCTTGTCGGCCTCGGAAAGCCTGGGGAGCAGAAGGATCACGTAGGGCGTCTTCTTGCCTTCGCGTATGTCGGAGCCAATGGGTTTCCCCAATTCCCTTTCGTCGCCAAAGAGACCGAGGTAATCGTCCTGGAGCTGGAAGACAATGCCGAGCGGGGCACCTAGGGCCTCGAGGGCAGGGATAGCGTCGGGCCGGCCGCCGAGAGAAGCACCCGCACAGAGCGGAAGGGTGATCGTATAGCGCGCTGTCTTATATGCATAGACTTCCAGGATCTCTTCCATGCCGGGGAAGGCCTCGAGGGTACCGAATCCTACATCGGCTATCTGTGCCAAGCATACATCGACCAACTCGCGGGAAAACCGCGGCGACAAGGAAGCGGCAAGCCGGGGATCGGCTTCGGCAAGAAGCTTCCAGGCTTCGAAGAAGAAGATATCGCCCGCGCAGATGCCTTTTGACTCGCCAAAACGCCGGTAGTCTGGCGCATGTTCGGGCGCGATGGCTGGAGTTGGCTGAAATGCGCAGGCCCGGTCAGCTGCCAGCTCGTGTTCGGCCGATTCGAAGCGTTTGTGCAGCGTTGGTTTGCCGCGGCGGAGATCGTCCTGGTCCATGATGTCGTCGTGTACGAGAAGGCCTGCCTGGAACAACTCGAGAGCGGCTCCCAGCTTGACGAGTTCGGGGCTCATCTTGGCCGGACCCGTAGTGTTCCACGTGAAAAGATCGGCTCCCATCCGCCCCAGAATGCCCCGCAGCATCTTACCGGAACAGGCGTACTGAGCCAGGGCATCCATTATTTTAGCTGAATTTCCCCCCATGGGTGCTGCCGTTCTTTTCTCTTGAGCGAACAGTTCAATTATTGCGGCGGTGAGATTCAATCTTGTATCGGAGAAATACTCATGCAGATTCATAGGGCCCCTTTGGTTACTTTCGGACTATAGCATGAGGCTTGAGTTAAAAAAACCGTCCGGTTTTAAAGCCGGACGGCCTAGTTCTAAATGGAACGGTTTTGCGGAATTGTTCGCCGCTCAGGCGACGTAGGCTTCAAGCCTCTCCTTCACTTCAGGAACGGAAATCTTCTTGAGAGCGGCTTTCTCGATCTGACGAATCCTTTCCTTCGTAAGATGCATACGATCGCCAATTTCCTTGAGGCTCATGGGCCGTCTTCCGTTGATACCGAAGCGATATTCAACGACCTGTCTTTCTTTGATGGTCAGGGTAGAGAGAACGGCGTTGAGGTCGTCCTTGAGATTGAGTTCTGTGGCATAGTTCTCGGGGCTCTGATACAGGTCGTTTTCGAGGAAATCCCCTACGACGCTCGCGTTTCTCTCGTCGTAGACAGGGCTATCCAGGGAAACGAGATCCCTCGAAACCGCAACGATATCGGCGACATGCTCTGGGTCCATGTCGAGGTAGGCGGCCACGTCGCGGATCTCGGCATCTTCCGAAAGGCCTTCGAAGTTCTTTCTTGCTTTTTCAATCTGTACGAGTTCGTTGGCTCTGTTGAGCGGGAGGCGAATGGCCCGGCTCTTTTCGCAAACGGCTTTGAGAATAGCCTGTCGGATCCACCAAACAGCATAGGAGATGAAATGGTAGCCCTTGTCTACATCATAGCGCTCGATGGCGTTCATGAGGCCAATATTGCCTTCGGATATGAGATCAGAGAGAGGAAGGCCCTGGTTCTGGTATTTCTTGGCAACATTGACGACGAAGCGGAGGTTGGATTTGATCAGTTTGTCTTTTGAGGCCTTGTCGTTTGCCGCGGCTTTTCGCGCGCAATCGTTTTCCTCGTCTCTGGTGAGGAGTGGGATTTTGTTGATTTCCTTGAGATACATGGAAAGAATATTCTCGTCGGATGAAATTGTGGATGTCGAGCTGGTAAGATTTCGCTTGCTCATTTTCTTAGCTCCTGTTGGTAGTAATTATGCAGTTTCCATGCCAACCCAGGAAAGCAAGGCTTTATTTGATATTTAGCACCATAATTACTTATATAATATAGTATTAACTGATTTGCTAACCAAATCCAGCACCAGCCCCATTTTAGGAGCTGGCTTTTTAATATCTGGAGACCTGTGTGGAAACGACATGAAAGATAAATTCGATGCAACAACTGTGTTGAAATGATACGATTTTAATTAAAGCTCTCCCAAACCTCTTACTCTGCCGCAGCAGCGGCTGTAGGAGAGGCCCGAACCGCAAGAGCAGCGTTGGTCGAAACGCCGTTGCGCCGGGCCGAAGCCCGGCTTCCTGTCGAAGCCCGGCTTCCTGTCGAAGCCCGGCTTCCTGTCGAGGCTTGCGCGGTATTTGACAGGCCTGCAGGACTCAATATCAAAGTAGGGAAAGCTTGGTTTTACCCGCTTAAAGAGCTGGAGCTTATCGCAGCAGGCGAATGCATTGAAGAAAAGGCTGGAACGGAGGGATTTCCATGCGTCCAGGACGATTCGCATCACGGTCTCGCGCTCTCCGGGGGAACCGAACCTGCGATTGGACTTCCGGATGAGGTAGGCGGCGAGCTGGATACTCATGAAGGCGTAGAAGTCGTCGAGTTCCGGGCTGGGCTGCCTGGGCATTCCGTATTCATTGACATTGTGCAGATAGAACCGGCGTGCCAAGCTCCGGGGTCGCAGCTTCTGGGCCGAGGAAAGGCTCTTAAGGGCCAGATCCTTCCTGTCGAGTCTGAGGAGGGCTACCGAAAGCCAGTAGAGTGCGTGAGAGAGTTCATCGCCGCAGGCTGGAGGTATGGCGTCGACCGCGCGGCGCAGGGAATGGAGGGCAAGATCGGGTCGGTGGTGAGCGAGATGCCATATCCCTTTTTTCAAGAGGAAGTGGCTGTTCTGGTTTTCGTTGTTCTGCATAGCGTATGGTTTTACAAGAAGATACTCAGGCCTAAGGGCCGTGGGCAAGTCAGGGATCCGTGAGATGCGCGAGGAGGAGGACGCAGGACCGGGGGGCCAGGACGAGACTGTCCTGACGAGCGAGGTCTCGCCAAGGAGCTGCGGGGCTTATATCTAGGGGCGGAAGGGCCGCTGTATCGATGACTTCGAACCAGGGAATGCCTCGGGGATGGGCTGGTATCACGAAGTTCAGGGGATGTGGTGAAGCATTGAACATGAGGTAGGAGTCGTTGTCCGAGACATCCCCCGAGTATTCGGCTTTTGAGCCATCGATGAGGGCGGCGAGTGTGAGGTTCAGGGATGTCCAGTCAGGAGCCTGGCCTTTCTCGTCGAACCAGGTGATGTCAGGGAGATCGTTGGAATCCTTATCCTGGCCAGTGAAGAACTCGGGGCGCCTGAATGAAGGGTGGGCCATTCGGAAGTGGATGAGTTCGCGGCAGAAACGAAGGATTTCGGCGTTGGTTCCGGCCTTGGACCAGTCGTACCAGTTCGTCGCGTTATCCTGGCAGTAGGCATTGTTGTTGCCACCCTGGCTCCGCCGGATCTCGTCCCCGCCGAGGAGCATGGGAGTGCCTATGGAGAGGAGGAGGGTGGCGAGGAAGTTCTTGATTTGGCGGATGCGCTTGGCCTTGACAAAGGGGTCTTCGGAAGGACCCTCGACTCCGAAGTTCGAAGACCAGTTGACATCCGAGCCGTCGCGATTGCCTTCGCCGTTCTCCTTGTTGTGCTTGCGAGAGTAGGAGACAAGATCATCGAGGGTGAAACCGTCGTGGGCCGTGACGAAGTTGATGGAGTGAAAAGGCTTGCGGCCGTCCCTGAGGTAGAGATCGGAGGAGCCGGTTATCCGCGTGGCCAGATGGACAGCCGAGCCGGCTTCGCCCTTCCAGAAGCGTCGGACTTCGTCACGATATTTGTCGTTCCACTCGGCCCAGCGGCCGCCCGGGAAGGAACCCACCTGGTAGGCACCGCCCGCGTCCCAAGCCTCGGCGATGATCTTGGTATCGCGGAGGAGGGGATCCTCGGCTATGGATTCGATGACGGGAGGGTTCTCGAGAAGCCGGCCCGAGGAATCTCTGCCTAGGATGGAGCCGAGGTCGAAGCGGAAGCCGTCGACGTGCATGTGAGCCACCCAGTAGCGGAGACAATCCCTGATGAGAGATAGCATGACGGGGTGGTTGCAGTTGAGGGTATTGCCGCAGCCCGAGTAGTTCTTGTACCTGCGCTTGTCGGTGTCGAGGATGTAGTAGATCGAATTGTCGATGCCCCTGAAACTCAGGGTGGGACCCAGCTCGTTGCCTTCGGACGTATGGTTGAAGACGACATCGAGAATGACTTCGATACCAGCGGCGTGGAGTTCCCTGACCATGGACTTGAATTCGCGAACCTGGCGGCTCGGGTCTTCTTCGGGGTGGGGCTCGCCGTCGACATAGGCGTACGTAGCCTTAGGTGCGAAGAAAGCGAGAGGGGAATAGCCCCAATAGTTGGAGAGGAGTTCCCCTGTCCTGGGGTTGCGCCGGAAACGTTCGATTGAATCGAATTCATGGATGGGGAGGAGTTCTAGGCTGGTGATCCCCAAGTCCTTGAAGTAGTCGGTCATCTCGGCGACACCCCGGTAGGTTCCGGGGTGATCGACCCGGGGGAGGTTCATTGTACCGAGTGCGTTAGGGAAGCCCAGAAGGCTTCGGGTCAGGCCGCGGACATGGGTTTCGTAGATGACGCAGTCCTTGAGAGGGTAGTTGAGGGTACTGTCGCCATGCCAGTCGAAGTCGTCGTTCACGACCACGCACTTGGGAAAGCCGGTATCGTCCCTTGCCGTCGAAAAAGAGAGATCTGCCTCAGGGGAAGCTGGATCGTAGGCCAGGGCCGAGAAGAGGTTCCAAGAGCCGTCGGTGAGGGCCTTGGCGTACGGATCGAGGAGGGCCCGGTGGACGTTGAAGCGGTGGCCTTCCGAAGGCTCGAAAGGGCCGTCGATCCTCCAGAGGTAGAGGGAGCCGGGGCCAATGCCGTCCACATGGCAGTGCCAGACATCGCCGGTTCGGTTGACGGCGGGATCGAGCGCCAACTCGAAGGCCGGTTTCGCGTCATGCGCGTGCTTGTAGAGGCAAAGAAAAACCCGAGTCGCGTTGCGGGAAAAGATCGAGAAGTTGACGCCGCCCGAGACAGGCGCAGCCCCCTGCAAAAGGGCGTCACCGCGAGTGAGAAGAATTTTCACGGGCATATCGGCCTGACGGCCGTATGCCGAAGAAGCATTATCTGGAGGCTCAGACTTTTTTGAATACAACGACGGCGTTCTGTCCTCCGAATCCCATAGAGTTCTTTACGAAGGCGCGCACAGGCATCGCGACACCCTTGTTGGGCACATAGTCGAGGTCGCACTCAGGATCTGGATTGTCCAGGTTGATGGTGGCGTGAACGAAGTCCTCGTTCATGCCGAGGATGCCCGCGATTGACTCGACGACTCCCGAAGCGCCGATGCAGTGTCCAGTCATGGATTTGAGGCTAGAGACCTTGATCGTCCCGGCTCTTTCGCCGAAGGCGGCCTTTATAGCCTTGGTCTCGATGGGGTCGTTGAGGGGGGTAGAGGTCCCGTGGGCGCTGACCCAGTCTATATCCGCGGACGTGAGGCCGGCATCCGCGATGGCAAGCTTCATCGCTCTTGCTACGCCCAGCCCTTCCGGATCAGGAGCCGTGACATGATGGGCGTCGCAGGTCTGGCCGAACCCGGCGACTTCGGCGAAGATCCTGGCGTCTCTGGCCTTGGCATGTTCGTATTCCTCGAGAACAAGGGTGCCGGCGCCTTCTGCCATGACGAAACCGTTCCTGTCCCTGTCGAAGGGGCGGGAAGCTTTTTCGGGTTCGTCGTTGCGCGTCGAAAGGGCCTGGATGTTGATAAAGCTGGCCATGCACATGCGAACGATGCTGGCTTCCGAGCCGCCGGCGAAGATCATGTCGGCGTAGCCTTCGCGTATGAGACGCATGCCCTGGCCGATGGCGTCGGTGGCCGCGGCGCAGGCCGTAACGATACACTGGCAAGGGCCGTTGATGCCCAGGGTCATGGCTATCTGCGCGGGGCCGAAGTTGGCGAGGGCCTTGGCGACGGTAAAGGGAGGAACCCTTCCGGGGCCGCGCTCGACCAAACGGGAGACGGCTTCCTCGGTGCTTTGGGATCCGCCTTGGCCAGTGCCGATGCAGACGCCCGTGCGCTCGCGGTCGAGGTCTTCTTTCGTGAGGCCGGCGCTCTGTAGGGCCTCCAGGGCTGTATATACCGAGAACTGGGCGAAGCGGTCCATCTTCTTCGCCTCTTTTGGGTCGAGACGGAGGGTGGGATCGAAGTTCTTCACCTCGCCGGCTATTTTCACGGCGAGATCGGAGGCGTCGATCAAGGTGATGAGGCCGACGCCTGAGCGGCCGGCTCTGACCGAAGACCAGAAACTGGGAATATCGTTGCCGAGAGGGCTCACGACACCCATACCGGTGACGACGACTCTTCTTCGCGACATATCACATCCCCATTCCGCCGTCCACGCAAAGGACGACGCCGGTGACATAGGAGGCGAGGGGGGAGCAGAGGAAGAGAGCCGCATTGGCGGCCTCGTCCGGACTCCCTGCCCTGCCGAGCGGTATGGATTCCATGAGCTTGTTCCTGAAATCCTCGGGTATTCTATCAGTCATCGCGGTTTCTATAAAGCCCGGAGCGATAGCGTTGACCCTTATATTTCTGGACGCGACTTCTCGGGCGAGGCTCTTGGTGAAGCCGATGAGGCCGGCCTTGGAGGCCGAATAGTTGGTCTGGCCGCCGTTGCCCGAGATGCCGACGACGCTGGAGACATTAAGGATACATCCTGATCTCTGCTTGAGCATAGGGCGCACGATCGCTCGCGAGAGGAGGAAGGCGCTCTTGAGATTGGTAGCCATGACGGCGTCCCAGTCCTCGGTCTTCATGCGCATCAGGAGCCCGTCGCGGGTTATGCCCGCGTTATTGACGAGGATGTCGATCCTGCTTTCGGCCGTGAGGATTTGAGACAGCGCGGCTTCGACCGAAGCCTCGTCGGAGACATCGCAGGAAATCCAGAAGGGATTGGGAACAAGGCCTGCGGTGAGTATCGCAGCGGGAGTTCCGGAAGCCGATGCCCCAGGGGAGCTCCTTGAGAGCGCATAGACCGTGGCTCCCTCGGAGCGGAAGAGCGAAGCGATGGAGGCGCCGATACCTCTTGAGGCGCCCGTGACGACGCAGATCTGGTCTTTAAGCAGGAATTCCATGGCTCAGTCCTTCCAACTCAGAGCGATATCGAGGCAATGTCGTCGAGTGTGCTGCCCGCGAAACAGGGGATGGTCGAGCCTGAAGCCTTCCAGAGCCCCGCGAGGACGGAGCCCGGCCCGACTTCGATGCAACGGTCGAAACCCGCGGCGGCGATCGACGTCTCCTCGGCGATCCAGCGTACGGAACTGACGATCTGGGCCAAGGCGAGTTCTTTAGCCTGGGCGCCTGAGAGGATACGTTTACCCGTCACGTTGGAGAAAACCTCAGCCTTGGGATTGGAAAAAGCGACTTTTATGACGCTCTCGGCGAAGGCAAGGCGAGCTGGTTCCATGAGGGGCGAGTGGAAGGCACCGGATACCTTGAGTCGGATGACGCGTCTGGCACCCGCGGCCTTGAGCTTATCTTCAGCGGCGGCGACATCGGCCTCCGTCCCGGAAATGACGCATTGGGTGGGGCTGTTGTAATTGGCCACCCAAACCTGCTTGAGCCCCGATTCGGCTATCGTCATCTCGACCTTTTCGGAGGAGAGGAAGAGCACAGCGCTCATCGTGGCGGGGCCTGAGACCGAACCTGCTTTGTCCATGAGGCGGCCGCGCTCGGATACGAGGCGGAACAGGTCGAAATCGGAGATGACGCCGGCTCCAGCAAGGGCGGGCCATTCCCCGACGGAGAAGCCGGCGAAACCGGAAGGGGAAAGCCCATGTTCCACGGCGACGAGCGCGGCCGCCGCTCCGGCAAGCGCCACGGATAATTGTGTGTTCCTCGTCCGCTTGAGGACCTCTTCGTCGGACTCGAAGAGAAGCGTCTTCATTTCCATGCCGGCGGCGTCCGATGCCGCCTGGAAGAGGCGGCGTACCGCCGTGCTCGTGTCGTAGAAATCCTTGGCCATGCCGGGATACTGGGCGCCCTGGCCCGGGAATAGGAAACAGGTTTTCAAGGGTTCCTCCTTAATCTGAAGGCGAGGCAGCCATCCTCAGGCGGCTTCCAAAGGCAGGCTCCTTCTCAGTCGGTTCCAGGTCAATAGTTTACGCAAAACCGGCGAATGTAAAGAGACTGTCGTATGAGTCGATCCTTCAGCGGCTCGATTGGCATCGGTGAAAGGGGCGGCTATACTTGATCCATGCCTGCCGAATCCACGATGATGATTCTCGAAGTTCTGCGTTGCCTGCCGTTTGGGAAGGTGGCTTCCTACGGCGGGATAGCGGAAATGGCGGGCCTCCCCGAGGGAGCGGCCGGAGCCCGGCAGGTGGTGCGTATCCTATCATCGATGTCGAGGAAATACGACCTTCCCTGGTGGCGTGTCGTGAAGAAGGACGGGCGGATAGCCCTGGGCGAAGGGGAAGGCAGGGACCTGCAGCTCAGCCTCCTTAAGGCAGAAGGCGTCGAATTCGCCGAGCCGGTGAGGGTGGATATGAAGCGGTCAGGCTTAAGATAAAGAGGAGGCATCCTGAACAACTAGACGAGGAGGAACTCCGAGCCCAGAACTTTCAAACCTCGCGAGGCGAGCTGGTCATTGAATTCGGGCCTGAGGAAGAGACTGCGGACGAGACAATGCTCGATGCCAACCTTGCCGCACCACGTACCCAACGCGTCGAGAAGACGCAGTTCGAGACCGATCGAGTGAAATTCCTTGGAGACGTACAGGAAGCGGATCAGGGCCAAGGGTCTTCCCTCCGCCCTTTCCATGGAGCCCACCGCGACCGCGATGGGCTTTCCCGCGGCCCCGCTTATATAGCGCACCGTCGCTGTATCCTTGTGCTTTTCGAGAAATTCCAAAGTTTCCCTTTTTTCGAGGAGAGCGGCCGAAAAAGGCAGCCAGGTCATGGATTCGGCGAAGGCTTCCTCGACTAGGGAGAAAAGGTCGAAGCCCAGTTCCAAAAAGAGCGATGATTCAACCTGGAATTCTTCGTCGACGAGATCGTCGTATTCCTCGGGCTCGGGACCGAGGCGGGTGAGGCCCACCGACTCCCTCATGTCGTCCATCCAAGACTCGATGTACCGTTTGAGGAAGTTGTTCTTGTATTCACGGTAGAGCGCATCCTCTTCAGGGTACTCGGAGAGGACCTGCTTGAAGGCCTTGAAAACGCCCTTGCCGCGGGAAAGGGCCTTGATGAGGGCACGCTTCAGCTCGATGTTCCTGAGCCTGGCGCAATAGCCCTCCATGAGCCGGAATCCGTCGGCGGCCGTCCAGACTGGAGGAGGGGCGAGGTAGTCGTCGCAGGCACCTTCGGAATTGGCCGCCAGCTCCCCTGTCCTCAGGTCGACGAGGCGTGATTTTGTCTGGTCCTCCATGGCGAATACGATGCGCTCCATGGTCGTGTCGTTGAGTTCGAAGGTGGGTTCGAATTTTGCCATCGGTCCATTGTACACCAGGATAGGGCCGGGCGGCCAAGCATTTTTCTGGACAGGGGGAGTATGGGTCCATTATACTCATCCGAACCATGGACGCGAATCTGCATCTTCACTCGCGATTTTCGGACGGCTCGAGCTGGCCCGAGGAAATAGCCCTCGACGCGGCGCGCCATGGCCTGGCAATTACAGCGCTCACCGACCACGATACCTTGGGTGGAGCGGATCGGTTCGTAGCCGAGTGCGGCCGGCTGGGAATAGCGGCCGTCCACGCCTGCGAGATCGATGTTGCCGAGCCCGAGATAGAATACAAGAGCGAGATCCTGGCCTACTTTCCCGAGGCGGCATCGGGGGGCTGTCCCGCCACCAAGACCCTTCTGGCCGGCGTGCTCGAAGGCAGGCGCAAACGCCTCGAGTATTATCTCTACTGGTCCCGCACCATTTTTCGCCGCGAGGATCTGTGCTTCGATGACATCCTTAAGGACCGTATGGCTGGGGCCGCACCCGCGAACGAAGCTACTATGGCCACCTTCTCCTGGAGCAAGGTCGACCTTTTCCTGTACTTGAAGGAGAGAGGGTTCATATCGCCTAAAAGCGGGTATAAGGATTTCAAGAAGGATTGGTTCGTTCCGGGAAGGTTTCCCAAGTACAGGCTTTCCAAACCCTCGGCGGGCGCCTGTGTCGAGGCTATCCACGCCGACTCAGGCTTCGCCGTGATCCCGCATTTCGGCCACCTATGGAACGACGATGTTGCGGCTATGGAGCGCGATGCGGGGAACCTCGAAGCGAAGCTGCGGTACTTCCGGGCCAAGGGCGTCGACGGAGTCGAACTGTATTGGTACTCTGAAAAGAAAAGGACCGAGGAGATCAACGCCTTCGTGACTTCTGTCGCCGCTCCCCTGGGCTTTTTCTTCACCTATGGATCGGATTGCCACGGGCCGGGGACAGACAAGTACACGATGGACAAATTCTCCGGTGACTTCGGGGGATTTCCCGCGAGGCGACCAGAGCGAGCTGTCCGGCCGTGAGCGAAGCGCGATTTAGTGAAAAACATACATGATACTGAACACAAAGGAGAGAGATAATGGCACATTGCCTCGTTCCGGCGGCCGAGGAGCTGCTCGATAAAGAGTTCAAGGTCCTGGACAAAGGCTTCGTCCGACTTGTCGACTATCTGGGCGGGGACGCGCGTATCGTCCAGGCCGCCAGAGTCTCCTATGGCGAGGGTACGAAGAGCTATCGCGAGGACGCTGGTCTCATAGACTACCTTCTCCGCCATGAGCACACCTCGCCCTTCGAACAGGTCATCCTCACCTTCCACGTCAAGCTGCCGATCTTCGTCGCCCGGCAGTGGATACGGCACAGGACGGCCAGGGTCAACGAGGTTTCGGGACGCTACTCGATCATGAAGGACGAGTTCTATGTGCCCGCGGCGGCCGATTTGGCCGAGCAGAGTCAGGACAACAGGCAAGGCCGGTCGGACGAGCCTCTCGCCGTGGATAAGGCCGCCATGGTCATCGCCGACTTTCATGCCGCCCAGACGGCAGCCTACGAGGACTACGCCGATCTTATGGAACAGGGCCTCGCCCGGGAGCTGGCGAGAATCAACCTGCCTCTCTCCCTCTACACAGAGTGGTATTGGCAGATCGACCTGCACAACCTCTTCAGATTCCTGATGCTAAGGCTCGATCCCCACGCACAGAAGGAAATCCGACTCTACGCGGCCGTCATGCTCGACATAGCGCGAGCCGTGGCTCCTGCGGCGACGGAAAGCTTCGAGCGCAACACTCTGGGGGCCGTTCACTTCTCGGGTCCTGAGATGGAAGAGCTGCGGCGCAGGCTTTCGGCCGCAACCGGGGAAGGCGCGGCGCCATCGCCGGGGCGAGGCTTGAAGGGTAAGGACCTCGAGCGTTTCAAGGAAAAGCTTAAGTCGGGCAAGCAGCTATGAGTCTCGTGCCGGACAAGATAATCCTGCCCAAGGTCCGATGCGTCTTGGGCGGGGAAGTCAGATGAAAGGCCGAAGATCTTGTCCGCGAGGTCGAGCTGGCTCTGGCCCAGGTAGGCGGGGCGAGAGCGCGGGAATAGGCTGATCCGTGATATCATACTGATGATTTCCGGGAGAAAAACATGGAAAATGCCGCGGTATTCGTTTCGCTGATCTTCCTCATCGTCCTCCTTGTCCTGGCTGCCCTCATTCTTGCGGCCATTGGCAAGCTCAGGCGTGAACAGACGGCGGGCGAACTCAAGATACTCATCGCCGACAACGAGAAGAACCATGCCGAGTCCTTGCGGATCGAGGCCAAGGGCATCCGCCAGGAAGTCCAGGAGGCCTTGAGCCTGACGCGTAAGGAGCTGACCGAGGGTATGGAGCGCCTGCGCGGTTCTTCCACCGAGGTCCAGGGGCAGTTCCAGAAGGCTGTGCAGGAGCGGCTGGACCGCTACAGCGAGACCTTGAGTTCGCGGCTTGAAAGCCTTCAGAAGAGCGCCGGGGAGTCTTCGGAGAAGCAGATTCAGGCCATGGCCGAGGTGAGGACCAAGATAACCGACTCGGTGACGCTTGGGCTCAAGGAGATCCAGGACAAGAACGAGCAGAAACTGGAGCAGATGCGGCAAACGGTAGATGAGAAACTGCAGGAAACCCTCAACACGCGGCTGACCCAGAGCTTCGAGGTGGTGACGAAACAGCTCGTCGAGGTGCAGAAGGGCCTGACCGAGATGCAGAGTCTCGCTCAGGACGTGGGCGGCCTCAAGAAGGCCCTGACCAACGTCAAGGTACGGGGTATGCTGGGCGAGGCACAGCTGGGCGCCCTCCTCGAACAGTTTCTCTCGAGGGAACAATACGCGGAGAATGTCGCCGTCAAGCCACGGTCCAGCGAGCGCGTGGAGTTCGCGATCAAGCTGCCCGGCGGCGACGATGGGCAACCCGTCTGGCTTTCCATCGATTCCAAGTTCCCGATCGAGGATTACCAGCGCCTCCAGGAAGCCTATGAACTGGGCGACAAGCCGGCCTGGGAGCTGGCCGGAAAAGCCTTCGAAAATCGGATATATCAGCACGCCGTCGACATTTCGTCGAAATACATAGCCGCGCCCCACACTACCGATTTCGCCCTTATGTTCCTCCCCTTCGAGAGCCTCTACGCCGAAGCGATCCGGAGGCCCGGACTCTTCCAGGACCTCAGCGCCAAGTACCATGTCGTCGTCGTGGGTCCGACCACGCTCACGGCTTTCCTGAACAGTCTCCAGGTGGGCTTCAAGACTCTGGCCATCAGCAAGCAGTCCAGCGAGGTCTGGAAAGTCCTGGGCGCGGTCAAGACCGAATTCCAGAAGTTCGGCGAAGCCGTGTCCAAGGTGCAGAAGAACCTCGATATAGCGTCCTCGAACCTATCGACTGTTTCGGACCGCGCCAAGCAGATGGAACGGAAGCTCAGCAAGGTCTCGGCCCTGCCGGCCGAAGAATCCCTACGCATCCTGCCTCCCGAGAAAGGAGACTCTGCTGAAGCCGCGGCCGAAGAATCCGATTCGGATGCATGATAGGCCGTGTGGTTAATGGTTGCCTCGTCCGCGGGATGCGGGCGTGCCGCTTGATCTTCACCAACCTCAAGCCATAGAATGACTAATTGTTATCAATCGTGCTGATGCCTGCCCACCTACGCCGAACGCGAAGCAGAAAAATCATGGAAAGGAAATAGAACGAATGCGAAAATTCTTCAAGCGGCCGTGGCTCATCGTCACGGTCATCGGGGTGATCACGGTCTTCTTCGCCCTTCAGCTCCCCAAGGCAGAGATCGACAACAACAATTTCCGGTTTGTACCGGAGAAGGATCCCGAGCGCCTCACCGCCAAGAAGATCGACGATATCTTCGGCGGCCAGATCATGATCCTCGTCGGTCTGGAACGTAAATCGGGGACTATCCTGGACGCGGACTTTATCGGGAAGCTCCGGAGCCTGAGCGCGAAGATCAGCGATATCAAGAACGTCGATTCGGTCTCATCCATCGTCTCGACGACCTATATCGACGGGGTGGGGGATTCCATCGTGGCTTCGCCCCTTCTGCCCGAGGATTTCAAGGGCACGAAGGCCGAATTGTCGTCTCTGAAGGAAAGGCTCCTGAGCTGGGATGTCTATCGAAGGGCCCTGATCTCCGACGATTTCAGTTCGACTCAGGTGGTAGTATCCCTGCGGGTGGGCACGGACAAGGCGGGGACGCCTCTCGTTATTGCGTGCTACAACTCGATCAAGCGTCTGGCGTACGAGACGGGCTTCGAGTCCACGAATGTCTACATGGCGGGATTGCCCGTCTTGAGCGCCGAGGTAAGCACCGCTACCTCGCGCGACCTTTTCTTCCTCGTCCCTCTCGTCGTCATCGTCCTCTTGGCCGTCCTCTTCCTGTCTCTTAAACGGCTCTCTGCCGTGTTTCTGCCCCTGCTCACCGTCCTCATTTCGGCGGTCTGGGCAGTCGGCGCGATGCCGCTTTTCGGGGTCAAGCTGACGATCCTTTCGACGGTTCTGCCTGTCATACTCATCGCCGTGGGTTCGGCCTACGGCATCCATGTGGTCAGCCACTACTACGACGAGATCGCCAAGCGCGGCAGCCTGAGCGGCGAGGAGCACAAGGACCTGGTGTTCGCCGTGATGAAGCGGATCGGCTGGCCCGTCTTCCTGGCCGCGGCCACCACTTTCGTCGGTTTCGTCTCCTTCTGCTTCACATCGGTCGTACCTATCTTCGATTTTGGCATTTTCTCCAGTTTTGGCGTCCTTGTGGCCTTTATCGTGGCCGTGACCTTCATCCCTGCTATCTTCCTGATCCGCGGTCCCGAGAAAGCTCAGCCTAAATCCTGGGGAAAGCACATCGTGGTGGTGGGGGAGAATACCGTGGATGCGGCCATCGCCGATGCCTTCGGGGTGATCACCCGGAAACGGCGGACCACGATCACGGCAACAGTCCTGATCGTCATCGTCTCCCTTTTCGGCCTTTCGCAGGTGGTCATCGACAACGTGCTGGTCGAGTACTTCAAACCGGACACGGAAATGGTACGGGCAGACAAGTTTATCAGGGAGAAATTTGGGGGTACGAAGGATGTGAGCATCGTCGTGACGGGCGAAAAGCCTGGCGACGTCCTCAGGCCCGATGTGCTGAGCGCCATGGACGGCCTATCTACCTATCTGACCGATCAGGTTCCCGAGATAGGCAAGACCATAGGCTTCACCGATACGATCAAGCGCGTGAACCAGGTGCTGAACGTCGATGCCGATCCTGCCGGTCTGCCGAAGAAGGCGGCCGCACAGACGGCGCCGGTATCGTCGGCCGGGGAATCAGAGCCGGCATTCGGGTTCGGATTCGACGTCCCGGCCGAGACGTCGACAGCAAAAGTCCCCGCCGCGAAGGCCAAGGTCGAAGTCGCTTCCCTAGACAAGGCCTCGGCGACAGCTCAAGCCGCAGGGGCAAACTCCAAGGCCTTGGCCGGCCTCCTCGACAAGGCTCTCGCCGAGAGCGGGACCCGGTCCAAGGCGGTCGAGGACTTGGTCCGCGGCTTCGAGAAGGTCGTCAACTACAAGGGTGCCTCCTACTACGAGATACCTACCGATCCCGCCCGCTATGGCCTCGATGACGCCGAAGGCCTGAAAAACCTTGTCTCCAACTATCTCGTTCTCCTCTCGGGCAACCTCGGCTCCTACGCCGACGATCCCCTGGAGCCCAAGAACATCAGGATGAGCGTCCAGATGAAGACCGTGGGCCAGATCGATACGGACAAGGCGATAGGCGCCATGAAGACCTACATCACCGATCACTTCCCCAAGGATGTGAAGGTGGTGATCGGCGGAACGGCCCTGGTCGAAGGCTCCCTCAACCGCCTCGTCGTCCTCTCCCAGCTCATCTCCGTACTCTTCTCCTTATTCCTGGTCTTCCTCATCCTTACGATGTACTACCGTTCATTCGTCGCCGGTCTCATTGGCATCGCGCCCCTCTCGGTGTCCATCCTGATCAACTTCGCCGTCATGGGCTTCACGGGTATCAAGCTCAACATCGGGACGGCGATGGTGGCGAGCATCACCGTCGGCATCGGTGTCGACTACACGATCCACTACATGGCGGCCTACCACCACGAGTACCTGGCCACGGACGGCAAAGGCGACTACCTGCGGCGCAGTTTCATGAGCTCGGGCAAGGTGATTCTCCTCAACGCCATGTCGGTGGGATTAGGGTTCGGCGCCCTCGCTTTCTCCCAGTTCAATATTCTCGCGGACTTGGGCAAGCTGATTCTCCTTACGATGGCGACGAGTTCCTTCGTCAGCCTGACCCTCCTGCCCGTTCTGCTCGAGGTCATCAAACCCGCCTTTATCCGCAGGCCCTTGCCTTCGGAGAAGTTTGATTCAACCACGGAGGTTGCTTCATGAATCGCAGACTGCATATCGCGGCCGTAATCGCGCTGGCCGCTTTCGCGCTTTCGGGCCTTTCGGCGCAGAGCGCCGAAGAGATCATCAAAGCCTCGAGGGAGCGGATCAGCTCGACGACCGTGTCGACCCGATCCCGCCTGGTCATAACGGCCAAAGACGGCGGCACGAGTGAGCGGCTCATCGACCAGTACACGAGCAAGTCCGGCGGGACGGAGCAGTCCGTCGTCGTCTTCCAGAAGCCGACGAGCGTCGCCGGCACCCGCTTCCTCACCGTCGCGAGCCAAGGCAAGACTTCGGACAGCTGGATCTTCCTCCCTGCCCTGGGCAAGGTGCGCCGGGTGGCGGCGGGCGAGGGTTCGGGCAGCTTCATGGGCACGGACATGTCCTATGACGACGTCGGTCTGACGAACAGGGATACCGGGGCCGACACGCATTTGATCCTTCGCGAGGAAGGGCTGAACGGGAAACCCTGCTGGGTGATCGAGTCGATCCCCAAGAATACCGACTTCCAGTATTCGAAGCTGGTACTCTGGGTCGAAAAATCCAGTCACGCTACCTTGAAGGTCGAGCTCTACGACAAGCGGGGCGAGCTGATCAAGATACTCGAGATCCTCAAGATGGAGGACAAGCAGGGCCGCTTGACGGCGACCGAGACTAAGATGAGCACCCTGAAAGCCAAGACTTCGACGACGATCTTCGTCGATATCATCAAATATGACGATCCCATTCCGGCTTCCGTGTTCACGACGAAGTTTCTCGAGACGGGTAGGCCCTGATGCCAGCACTAAGGCGTCTAGCCCTTTGCTTCCTGGCCGGGCTTTGCGCCACAACCGCGGGCTTCGCCCAGGAGGGCGGCTTCGGTTTCGGAGCCGAATCGGACCAGGCTCCCGCCCCCGCCCTGACCCTGAGGGGGACGGTGGGCGTCGGCTCGACGATCTATCTCGACAAACTGACAGTGCCCGGATTGATCGATCTCGGCAGCCTCGCTTCGGCCTCGCTCGACCTTTTGACCTCGGGAACGGTGGCCTCAGCCCAGCTTCGGCTCAAGCTTTCCAGGACACGTTTCGAGACCGATCCAGGTTCGGTCATCGACGAGGCCAAGGTGGCCCTCTTCCTCGGCCCAGTGGACCTGGACGCCGGGCTCTTGAAACTCAACTGGGGCAGGGCCGAATCGGGCGGCCCCCTCGACGTCCCCAACCCCCTCGACCTGCGGGATCTCTCGATCACGAATTCCCTCGAGAGAAAGCTGGCCGTGCCCATGATCCATTTCAGACTGTCGATTGGCCAGAACTCGAGCGTCGAGGCCGTCTTCGAGCCCGGATTCAGGGGCGACGCGATCGCCCTGTCCGGGAAATGGATGCCGGCGGCGATCAAGACCCTGCTTGCAGGCGGCGCTGGCACAATAAGCACAGCAGCAGCCGATGTTGCGGCCGCCTGGACCCTCGACCATTCGCAGGGCGGCGTTCGGTTCACGACGATCCTCGGCGGGATCGATCTCGGCGCCCAGTACCACTACGGTTATCTGCGCGAGCCGGTCATATACCATCTGATAACGGGTACGCCGACGGTGACGTACGTCCGGCGCCACCAAATCGGCCTCGACTTTGCCGCTGTCCTGGCTGGCTTCTCCCTGCGTGGCGAGGCGGCGGCCAACCTGACCGCCGATTTGGCCGGTAACGATTCGGCTGTCCCCAATCCTTCGCTGGCCTTCTCCTTCGGCTTCGACAGGAACCTCTTCGCCGACCTTGCCCTCGGCTTCCAGTACGAAGGCTCATTGAGGCTGGCGGATGGCGGCGTCAGCCTACAAAACGACGTGGAATACGGCACATATCCCCTAGCCTCGACCTTGACGGGGAGCCTCTCCGAGACCCTCCTGAAAGGGGCTCTGACCCTGAACTTCGCGGCTGACTGGGGCGTCGAGAACGGGGATTATCTTTTCAGGCCCAGCGCCGTGCTCAACTTCGGGGAGGGTGAGATGGGGCTGTACGGGGGATTCTACGGCGGTTCATCGTCGGGGAAGCTGGGACAGTATGCCGACGCGAGCTATCTGAAAGCGGGAATAACCTACAAATTCTGACCCGCGGCGCGGCTCAGGCCGCGAGCGGCCTGACGAGCTATGCATGCATGGACGGCGTCCCGCCCGCGAACCGGCGGCAGGGTCGAGGGCGTGGCGTCTGCTTCAGAGCCTTACATTCTTGTCCTCGCCCATCCCATAGAGACCGGAGACATTTACGAGCTCGCCCGAAGGCGAGCGGAGTCTGCCCTCGAAGCGGCCGAAGGGCCCTGCATAGTCTATCTCGGCTATGCCGAGGTTCAGGGCTATGTCGTGGGAAACCTCGGGCGTGAAGACGAGATCGACCGTCCCCTCCGTGTCCTGGATGTTCCAGGGCGATTCGCGGCCGAAAGGCCGTGTGATTTTGACCGGGGCGAGGGGATAAATATCACGGCCTATCCAAAGCCTGTTCTCGTTGTATCTAGCCTGATCCCCCACCTGGTTGTCCGTGAGATTGAAACCTATCCGTCTTCCGCCTCGGTCGAAGCCGAAACCCGTCACCCAATCGTAGTGAAGCCGGTAAGGATAATAGCCCTTGTGGTCATCGAGGATGGCGCTTGCCGTAGAGGGTATAAAGCTATGGGCGAGGTCCCCAGCCGACAGCGTTCCTGAAGCGGGCATGAGGACCTTCGTGGAGTACATGGCCCGGTTGGACGCGAAAGGGAGGCAGACCGAGAAAGGCGAGGCCCCACCATGGGAGAAATCGAAATTAAGATCGAGGGCGATCGCCTCGCCCGGGTTCCCGGCCGATGACGATCCGGCTTTCAGACTGAGGCGTCTGCCTTCGGAATCGAGGCTGATCTCAAGGTGGATGCCTCCTGAGTCCACCTTTGTAGCGCCTGACCCGAGACTCGAGGGTAGGCCGAATCTGCTCCCTAGGAACATCTTCCTGAACCCGCGTTTCTGGCCTTTCTTCCTTTCCCAGATGTCGAGCGAGACCATGCTGATGAACTTGGCGTCGTAGAGAACACAGCAGAGAAAGCAGTCCTCGTCGCCGGCCTGGATCGCGCGCCATTCCTTCAGCCGAAGGCGCTGTATGAAGCGGGGGATAGGGTAATGGTAGGGCCTTTCGGCATCGAGGAGGTTGGCCGAGCCGGGGATGCCATTCCAGGAACCGAAAGAGATTTTACCCTTGGTGACCAGGAAAGAAGGAGCCGTGGACCTGGCGCCGGATTCTGTGATTGCTGATTCCATAGCGGCGGCCGCGCCGCCGTCTTTGTGTTTCACTCGACCGCTATGCGTGAGGAACTCACTCGTGGCCTCCCGCATACAGCTTGTAGAGCACCTGGGTGCCGAGATCGCCCAGACCCTTGGATTCCAAGGTCGCAAAAAGCCGCTCGGCGAGGGCGAGGAGGGGTAGGTCAGCCCCGAGGCGCCTGGCCGAATCGAGGGCTATTCCCAGGTCCTTGCGGAAATGCTTGACGTAGAAGCCGGGAGAGAAGTCCTCCGAGAGGATCTTCTGGCCGTTGTTGGTCAGCTGCCAGGAGCCCGCCGAGCCAGAGCTTATGGAAACCAGTACCTTGGATGGATCGAGCCCGGCTTTTTCCGCGTAGATGATGGACTCCACGGCGCCAAGGAGGCTGCCAGCAATGGCGATCTGGTTGGCCATCTTCGTGTGCTGGCCGGCGCCTGGTCCGCCCTGGAGGATGATTGTCTTGCCCATGGCCTCGAACAGCGGCCTGATTTGTTCGAAGACTTCAGAGTCGCCGCCTGCCATGATGGTGAGTGTGGCGTTCTTGGCGCCGAGGTCGCCGCCGGATACGGGAGCGTCCAGGGCTCGAATGCCCCGCGCCGCGGCGGTTTTATAGATCCTGGCGGCCAGATCGGGGCTCGATGTGGACATGTCGATGAGGATCGTCCCAGGCCTGGCGTTCTCGATGAGGCCTCCGGGGCCGAAATAAAGCCCTTCGACCTCGGCGGGATAGCCGACCATCGTGATGACAACCGCGCAGCTTGAGGCGACGTGTGCCGCCGACTCCCGCCAGACCGCGCCCGTCTCGAGGAGCATTGCTGCCTTGACCGGGCTTCGTGTATTGACGAGAAGCTTGTATCCCGCGGCGAGGAGATGGGAAGCCATGGAGCCTCCCATGACACCCAGCCCGATGAAACCGATGGTATCGATGTGTTTGTCCACTCTTGTCCTCCGTATCTATTCACTGTAGTCCTAGAGAGCGGTTAACGCAAGGAAAAGCTTTTTGGGTTCCGTCGGGCATGTCTTGCCCGGCGCTCGTTGAACGGCGGGCCGGCCTCCCCTATACTGAAGCCCAGGCCGGGAAGGCCGAAGGCGGAAGCTATGGACGGATACATCGGGGCAGGCCGGGAAGCATATAGGCGGGAAAGGGAGCACTTCCTCGTTGGGATCATGTCGGGCACGTCGCTGGACGGGATCGACGCTGTCCTCACGAGGATCGAGACGGCAGCGGATGGAGGGATCGCCGCCGTCGAACTCGTCGGCCAGTCCTCTCTGTCCTATACGTCCCAGCTCAAAAAGATCCTCCTTGCCCTCTGCTCACCTTCCGAGGCTCGGATCGATGACCTCGTCTACGCCCATTTTGGACTTTCGGAGTGGTATGTCGAAGCCGTACATGCCCTCCTTGCCGCGACCAAGTGTCCGGCCGAAAAAATCGCAGCTCTCTGTCTCCACGGCCAGACGGTCTGGCACGCTCCCCAGACCCGGCTCTTCCCAGCCCCGGACGGCGGAACCGTCGCCGTCAAAGGCACCCTCCAGATAGGCGCGGCCCCCGTTCTCACTGAGCGCCTCGGTATCCCCGTCATTTTCGATTTCCGTTCGAGGGACATGGCTGCGGGAGGCGAGGGAGCACCCCTGGCGCCCTGCGTGGACGCCCTCCTCTTTGGAAGCCCCGTCAAGGGCAGGATCGTGCAGAACATCGGGGGCATCGGCAACGCTACCGTCGTGCCCGCAGGATCAATGCGCGAGGGCGTCTTCGCCTTCGACACGGGACCCGGCAACATGATCATCGACGAACTCGCGCGGAGGGACTCCAGCGGGGCCCTGCAGTATGACGAGGACGGTCGCCGCGGCCGCGCAGGCAGGGTGGACGAGGCTTTCGTGTCGAGCCTGGCCGCCGACCCTTGGTTTTCGGTTCCGCCTCCCAAGAGCACTGGCCGCGAGGTCTACGGCTCTGCCTTCGTAGACAGGTTCGTCGCCGAAGGCAGGCGCCGAGGCCTTGCGCCCGACGACCTCATCGCGACAGCCACCGCCTTCGCGGCAGAGACGATAGCGGCCTCTTACCGCGATTTCATCTATTCCCGGACGCGGATCGACGAGGTGGTAGCTGGCGGTGGCGGGGCCCTGAACTCCTTCCTGATGGATCAGCTGCAAGAACGTCTGGCTGCGGGAGTCAGCCTCCTCACGACAGCCGACCTCGGCGTGCCCGAACTCGCCCGCGAGGCTATTGCCTTTGCCGTCCTCGGCCACGAGGCACTGATGGGCAGGCCTGGCAACCTCCCCGAGGTGACGGGCGCCTCGCGGGAAGTGATACTGGGCAACATGACGCTCTAGAACTGGATACGACGTCTTCAAGGACGGTATACTGATCAGCATAAGCCCGGAAAACCGCCGGCGCCGCCAAGGCGTCCCGGGACGAAACCCAACCGCAAGGAGCCCCGATGCCCAACCCCAAAGTCCAATTTATTACAAGCCTCGGCGAACTGACCATCGAAGTCTTCGAGGACAAGACCCCCGTAACGACGGCTAACTTCCTTGACTATGTAAAATCCGGATTCTACGATGGGACGATCTTCCACCGGGTCATCCCCGGCTTCGTCGCCCAGGGCGGAGGTTTCGTGCCGGGCATGGACCAGAAGAAGACCAAATCCTCTATCGTCAACGAGGCCTCCAAGGGGCCCGGCAACTCACGTGGAACCCTCTCAATGGCCCGCACCCCCCATCCAGACTCGGCGACCAGCCAATTCTTCATCAGCTTCGTGGACAACCGGAGCCTCGATTACCGCGGCCCAGGACCGGGAGCCGGCTACTGCGTCTTCGGAAAGGTGACCGAAGGCATGGAAGTCGTGGATGCCATGGCTGCCGTCCCTACCGGCCGCCTTCCACCCCACACCGATGTTCCCAAGGACGACATCGTCCTCATTTCCGCGAAAATTCTTTGAATTCGGGCCGGAAGGACCTCATGCGCCGATTCCAGTCACTTTACGCTTGCCCTCGGCGGCCTTTGCTATATACTGCAAATACCAGGGCGGCGCCGCCTTTTCAGGTCGCGCTACCCCCAGCAAGCGCCGTCCTTTCGGATGGCCCTACAGCAAGGAGGCATCCATGAAGAAATTCACTATCCTCATTCTGGTGGTAATGCTGTTCACGCTGACAGCACCCCAGGTCTTCGCTGCCGGCGAGGACAAGACCTTCACTATCGGCGTCGACCAGGAAGTGGTTGGCCTCGATCCGAACATTGTCACCTCGTTTTCCTCGCATCGGCGCATCGACCTTCTCTACAACAAGCTCGTCCGCCACAACGACAACCTGGAGATCGTGCCCGACCTTGCCGAGGACATAGACATCCCCGACAACGTCACCTATATCTTCAACCTCCGCAAGGGCGTCAAGTTCCACGACGGGACCGAACTCACGGCCGACGATGTCGTCTTTACCCTCAACAGGATCCTCGACACCAAGACGGCATCGCCCGGCAGGTCTTACCTGACCACGATCAAGTCCATCGAGAAGGTTTCGGCCTACAGCGTCAAGGTCGTCCTAACGGCGCCCCTGGCCTCCTTCCTGGAAGGGCTGACCTCCAACAACTGCGCCATCGTCTCCAAGGCTGCCGTCGAAAAGTACGGCAACCTCCAGAAGAACGAGGTCGGAACCGGCCCCTTCATGCTCAAGGAATGGGTGGCCGACAACTCCATGACCCTCGTCAAGAACCCCTCTTACTATGAAAAGGGAGCACCCTGGTTCGACAAGGTCATCTTCAGGATCATCCCCGAGCAGGCTTCCCTCCTCGCCGGCGTCAAGTCCGGAACCCTGGACTTCGCCACCATCAACGACGGCTCGACGATCACCCTGGCCAAGCGCGACACGAACCTCGTCGTCATGCAGAAGGCCGGCGTCAACGTCCGCACCTTCGGCTTCAACGTGACCCACAAGCCCTTCGACGACGAACGCGTCCGCCAGGCGATCTCCCTCGGAATCGACAGGACCGAAGTTGTGACCGTGGCCAGCATGGGCATGGGCCAGGCCACCGGTCCCGTCCCCGTATCCGCCACACAGTGGGCTCTGCCCCTTTCCAAGATCCCCTTCTCCACACCCGATGTCGCCAAGGCCAAGGCTCTTCTCGCCCAGGCCGGCTACCCCAACGGCTTCACCTTCAAGATCGTGACCGCCAACTCCTACGAGGGCGGACTCGCCGAGGCCCAGGTCATCCAGGACCAGCTCAAGAAGATCGGCGTCAACGCCGAGCTCGAGGTCGTCGAATGGGGCGTCTATGTCGACCGCTGGGTCAAGCGCACCTTCGACGCCATGGTCGAGCTCCGCGGCGGTTCGGCCGAGCCCGACCGCTTCCTCTATCGCATGATCCACTCCACCGGCGGCGTCAACAACTTCATGTTCAAGGACGCCGACGTCGACGCCCTTCTCGACAAGGGAAGATCCCTGACCAAGGTTTCCGACCGCAAGCCCGTCTACGACCAGCTCCAGATCGTCCTCGCCACCAAGGCGCCGATCATCTTCTTGTATTGCCCCTATGAGACCCAGGTCCTTTCCAAGGACGTGAAGGGCTTCAAGGTTGTCGGCGACGGCAGTCTCTACTACGTCACCTACGCCCAGAAATAATCAGGGCTGCATCGCTTAAAAAAACGCTGACGGAGAATCGCCGGGAGACCGGCGGTTCTCCGCTTCTTTAGAAATCGGATTTCGGGGATTTCCATGGGACGATATATAATCAAGCGCCTTCTCTCCCTTATACCCGTCCTTCTGGGCGTCTCTATCATCGTATTTTTTCTCGTCCGCCTCATCCCGGGATCGGCCCTCGAGATGTTCCTGGGCACCCAGGTGGAGACCACGCCCGAACAGATGGTCGAGCTGAAACGCATCTTCGGCGAGGACAAGTCCATACCCGTCCTCTACGTCGAGTGGCTGGGCAGGGTCGTCCAGGGCGACTTCGGCTACTCACTGAGGACCTCGCGGTCCATACTCCCCGACATTCTCCAGCGTCTTCCGCTGAGTCTCGAGATAACCTTCTTCGCCCTCGTCCTCGCCCTTGCCATAGGCATACCCCTCGGCATAATCTCGGCCCTCAAGCAGAACCCTGTCACCGACGTTCTTATCCGGGTGACAGGCCTTTTCGGCCTCTCCTTACCCCAGTTCTGGCTCGCCTCTCTCATGGTGATAGCCTTCTCGGGCTTCAAGGGCTGGATACCCATGGGCAACTACATTCCCTTCTTCCAGAACCCCCTGGTCAACCTCAAAATGCTGTTTCTCCCCTCCCTGTCCATCGGCATAGGCCTTGCCGCCGTCATCATGCGCTACACCCGCAACTCCATGCTCGAGGTTATGCAGATGGACTATGTGAGGACGGCCAAGGCCAAGGGACTCAAGAAGCGCGTCGTCGTCGTACGCCACGCCCTGCGCAACGCCATCCTCCCCGTCATCACCGTGGCGGGCTTCAACACCGGCTACCTCCTCGGCGGCGCCATCGTCATCGAGGAAGTCTTCGCCCTCCCCGGCATGGGCAGGCTTGCCCTCTACGCCATCTACCAGCGGGACTACCCTCTCATCCAGGGCATCGTCCTCCTCATCGCCGCCATGTTTGTCCTCGTCAATCTCGTCACGGACCTGATTTACGCCGCTATCGACCCCAGGATACGGCTCGACGAGGGGGGAAAGTAGCATGGCTGGGACCAGACTCAAGAAAAACATCATCGCCCTGACCGGGCTTGGAATAATCGCCTTCTACCTGCTGATCATCGTCGTGGCGAACTTTTGGCTGCCCTACGACCCCGTGAAGATGAACGCTGCCCACCTCCTCGAGCCCCCTTCCCTCGCCTCGGGCCACCTTTTCGGCACCGACGAGTTCGGGCGCGACATTCTCTCCCGCATCATGCAGGGATGTTCAGTTTCGTTGATAATTTCCATAAGCGCCACTTTGATAGGCGCCGTCATCGGTACCTTCATGGGCATCTGGGCCGGCTTCCTGGGCGGCCGCTGGGATCACTGGATCATGAGGGTCGCCGACGTCCTCTTTTCATTTCCCTCGCTGTTATTAGCCATCTTCGTCATGGGCATCCTGGGCGAAAAGACCTACAACGTCGTCATCGCGATAGGCATCGTCTACATACCCCAGTTCGCGAGAATCTCGAGAGGGGCCATACTGACCATCAAGGGCAGCGAATTCGTGCGCGCCGTCTTCTCGAACGGAGCGAAGAAGTCCTACGTCCTTTTCAGGCATCTGTTGCCTAACATCATGATGCCCCTTATCGTCCAGATATCCCTCTCCCTTTCCGTGGCCATCCTCCTCGAATCGGCCCTCTCCTTCCTGGGCCTGGGCATCCAGCCCCCCTATCCCTCCTGGGGCAACATGCTCGCGAGCGCCCGCAAGTTTATGTTGCTAGCTCCCTGGACGGCCATCTATCCGGGTGTTGCGATTTCCTTCCTCGTCCTGGGCTTCAACCTCCTGGGCGACGGCCTGCGCGATATCCTCGACCCGCGCCTGAAGAACGTGAAGTAGGGGGCGGTCGATGAAAACCTTAGGCGAAACCATCCTGAGCGTCCGCAACCTCTCCACCGTCTTCGACACCGAGTACGGCGTCGTCAAGGCCGTCGACGGGGTCTCCTTCGATCTGAGGCGGGGCGAGACCCTCGGCATCGTGGGCGAGTCGGGTTCGGGAAAGTCCGTCACCAACCTCTCCCTCCTGAGGCTTGTGCCCGAGCCCCCCGGACGCATCGCCTCGGGCGAGATCCTCTTCAAGGGCCGAAACCTCCTCGAGGGCGATGAGGAGGACATGCGACTCGTTCGGGGAAGCAACATCTCCATGATCTTCCAGGACCCCATGACCTCGCTTAACCCACTTCTGCGGGTGTCCCTCCAGATAGCGGAGGCGCTCCAGCTCCACCATGGCCTCGACAGGAAGGCGGCGGAGAGGAAGGCCGTGGAGCTCCTTACGTCGATCGGTATCCCCGACGCCGAAACCCGGGCCTACGAGTACCCCCACCAGTACTCGGGCGGTATGCGCCAGCGCGCCATGATAGCCATGGCCATCTCCTGCGGCCCCGACATCCTCATCGCCGACGAGCCCACCACGGCCCTCGACGTGACCATCCAGGCCCAGATCCTCGAGCTCATCAAGAGCCTCTCGGCCGAGAAGACCATGTCGGTGATAATGATCACCCACGACCTGGGCGTCGTGGCTGGCATCTGCGACACCATCTGCGTCATGTACGCGGGGCGCATCGTGGAGAAGGCCCCCGTGGATGAACTTTTCGCCGACCCCAGGCATCCCTACACGCGAGGCCTTTTGGATTCCGTCCCCCGCGTCGACCTCGCGGGCGGAAGGCGCCGGCTGTACTCCATCCCCGGCTCTCCCCCCGACCTGGTCGACCTCCCTCCCGGCTGCCCTTTCAGGCCAAGATGCGACAAGGCCATGGAGATCTGCGGCCAGAAAGCCCCCCCCGAGGTCGGGTTCGAGGATCGCACCGTCGTCTGCTGGCTCCACGCCCAGGAAGGGAAGATTTCATGAACTCCGCGGCCATGTCTCCCCCAGTAAGCGCCCCCCTCCTCGAGGTTAAGGACCTCAAGGTCTACTTCCCCATTGAAAAAGGCATCATTGTCCGGCGCCGCGTCGGCTGGCTCAAGGCTGTCGACGGTGTCAGCTTTTCGGTGCGACCGGGCGAGGCCCTCGGCCTCGTCGGCGAGTCGGGATGCGGCAAGTCGACCACGGCTCTTGCCATAGCCCAGCTCCAGAAGGCGACATCGGGGCAGATACTCTTCGAGGGGAAGGATCTGCGGACGCTCTCGCCGAAGGAACTCTCCGAAGCCCGCCGCAACTTCCAGATGGTCTTCCAGGACCCTTATTCCTCCCTTGACCCACGGATGAAAGCCCTGGATCTTATCGCCGAACCCCTGCGCATCTACGCGAGGCGCAAAAGCCGCGCCTTCGAAAAGGCGACCCTCGACGATGCGGCTATCAAGGCCAAGGTGGCGTCCCTGATGGAGAAGGTAGGTCTCTCGCCCACCTTCGCGGGGCGCTACCCCCACGAGTTCTCGGGCGGCCAGCGCCAGCGCATCGGCATCGCCCGCGCCCTCGCCCTCGATCCCAAGCTCATCATCGCCGACGAACCGGTCTCCGCCCTCGACGTCTCGATTCAGTCCCAGATCCTCAACCTCCTCAAGGATCTCCAGGACGAGTTCGGCCTTACCTTCCTTTTCATCGCCCACAACCTGGCAGTAGTCGAGTACTTCTGCTCCCGCGTCGTCGTCATGTATCTGGGAAACATCGCCGAGATAGCCGATTCGGCCGACCTCTACGAAAAGCCCCTGCACCCCTATACGAAGGCCCTCCTTTCGGCCGTACCCATTCCCGACCCGCCCAAGGAGCGCCTGCGCCGACGCATCCTCCTCAAGGGCGATGTCCCCTCGCCGACCAAAGACAGACCGGGCTGTCCTTTCAGGGAGCGCTGTTCCGAAGCCATGGACCGCTGCGCAGCGTCGCGGCCGCCTCTCATCGAAGCCGAGCTCGGCCACCAGGTCGCCTGCTTCCTCTACCACGCGTAGCCCAAGGAGGCCGGGGATGATCAAGGTCCGCGACGCGCTTCCCGCCGACTTAACCGCCTGCGCGGCCATAGCCGCCGATTCCGAGATAGGCCGCCGTTACGGCTTTGAAGCCTCACCGCTTGAGGCGAAGATGGCTGTCTCCCAAGCCTCCGGCGCCATCATCATCGTGGCCGAACGGGACGAATCCTCAGGCGGCGGCATATCGGGCTTCGCCTGGGTCGACCCGAAAGGGGCCTTCGGCTCCTCCCCCTATCTCAAGCTCATCGCCGTGGGCGCCACCATGCGATCCTCGGGCGTCGGCGCGGCCCTTCTCGCCGAATTCGAAAAAAGGACAGTCGGAAAAGGCAGGCTCTGGACCCTATTGGTTTCTGATTTTAACACACGCGCCATCGCCTTCTACGAGCGACATGGCTACCAGACTGTCGGTCGCATACCGAACTTCGCGGTCAGCGGCGTTACCGAGATCCTCATGATCAAGGCGCGGACATGAACGGCGCGATCCTAGCCGCGAATCTCACTGCCTGTCTGGACGCTATCGCGACCCGAGGTCTCGCAGAGAAAAACGCGGCCGGCCTCGTTCTGCGAGTTGAGCGCGGCGAACGCCTTATTTTCGAGAATACCTGGGGCCTTGCCGTAGACCTCCCCGACCGCAGCCTCCCCATGATCCCCGACACCCAATTCGACATCGCCTCCCTCACCAAGCTCTTTACGACGACCGTCGCCCTGCGTCTCGCGACCCTTGGACGCCTCGACCTCGACGCCGTTCTGTCGGGCTGCGAGCCCATGCATTCCCTTGCCGCCGGCCGTCCCCTTCTCGCGAAAGCCTTTTCGCGCATCACCGTCCGTAGCCTCATGGCCCACTCCTCGGGCCTCCATTACTGGTACCCCTTCTACGCGGCCAAGGCGGGGCCCGACTTCGCCCCCATCCTCGAAGAGATCCTGGTACGCTTTCCTCTTTCTCCCGGCACGGTCTATTCCGACCTCAACTACATCATCCTCGGCAAACTCGTAGAGTCTGCCGCCGGCCTGCCCCTCGATGCGGCGCTCAAAGACCTGGTGGCCGGCCCTCTCGGGCTTGCCTCCACCTGCTATCGCCCGGCCTCAGGCCCCTTCGCCGCGACTGAGTTCGGCAACGGAATCGAGCAAGCCATGGTCGCCGAACTCGGCCTTTCCTTCGATGCCTGGCGCGACCCGTGCGTTCCCCTCGCGGGGGAGCCCGACGACGGCAACTGCCACTATTATTTCGACGACACAGCCGGCCATGCGGGCATTTTCTCCACGGTCCGCGACGCCTGCGCCCTGGGGAATCTCTACCTCGACCTAGGTATCCGAAGCGGCTTCATCGATCCCGGCCTTGCGGATGAGTCGCGGCTCGACCATGGCGGAGGACGAGGACTCGGATTCCAATTAGGGGAACTCTATCCGGACGGCGGCTTTGGCCACACGGGCTTCACCGGCACCTACCTCTATCTGAACGCCGACCTGGGCTTGTGCGCGGCGATCTTCGCGAACCGCCTCCACGTGGAAACCCCGAAGAACATCAACGCGTGGAGGAAGGAGCTAATCAAGGCAATTCTTTCAGACAGCATGCAAGGCGATAGCCATGACCGCGAAAAGGAATGACAGGACGATTGGCCCAGCAAGCTGCCATCCCAGCCGCTACTTGATGACTTCGTAACTTATCGCGCTTGAATAGGACGCCGATTTAGGCTCCTCGAAGCGCAGCGCGAGCTTTACCGGCCCGCTTGTCACCTTCGTCTCGCCTGAGAATATCGAGCCGTCCCTGGTCAGCATGGTCCAGTCCTTGCCGCAGATGACCGCAACCGCGTAGGCCTGCTTCGATTCCACCTTGAACGCGTAGGTTTTTCCTGTCTGAAGGACAGGTATCTTTGGCACATCGATGACCCGCAGGTCACCCTTGATCTCATAGACCTTGATCGAGGTTCCATTCACGAGGTAGGAAAGCAGATCGGCCTTGGAGAAACCTAGCTTTCCGAGTTCGAGTACTTCGAAGACGGACTGATCTTCGGGGGATTTCCTGAGGACCTCCAGGATTTCCTCGTCACCGAAGCCCACCTTCTTCAGCTCGAAGAGGGAATATCGCTTGTCCTCGAGCCCCGAGCCGAACTCCGAGGCGAGGCGTCTCTGCAGGCTGACCGAGATGCCCTTTTCGTAAAGTTCGTCGAAGATCCCGCTCATGACGTAGGGCAGCCGATCGAAGTCGGACTTCGTGTATTTTGCCGGCAGAAGGGTGGAGGAACCGTCCTCGGGGAAATGCGTCAGGAGAAAGAGCTGGGGGTCCATGGCGAACCATGCGTAGGAGAGTTCCTGTCGGAATTTCCTGTCGTCGCCAATGCTGCCCGCGCCCCAGGTCGTGTCCATCAGATACCAGGAACCGTCGATCCTGAATGTGTTCCAGGCGTGGTTATTCTCCGAGGGCTTGCCCGGGATATAGCTGTAACCCTTCGAGTAGCCGCCTAAGACGACGGCTTTCAAGCCTAGGGCCTCGGCCAGCTGGAGGGTGAGATCGGAGTAACCCTGGCAGACCGACTTCCCCGACTCGAAGGTCGACTGCGCCGAGACTTCCTCGTGC
>JAPLSO010000004.1:0-9315 GCA_026398595.1 Spirochaetota bacterium
AGGCGCTACTGCAGGCGACGGGGAATGCCGATACTCTCCACTTGCCACACACATTACGAGATGTACTTGAAAGAATACCTGCCCCTGATGCCCAAGGGCCTCGGTGAAATCGGGATGCGCCTTTGGATACGCTCCGTCTATGCGCGGGACGATCTCATCGTCATACCCTCGCGCAACATCCGCGACGTGATGTTGGGCTATGGACTGGACAGCGAATATGTGGTGATCCCCACCGGCGTCGATGAAAGAATCTTCCATCCCCTTCCCGAGGAAGCGCGGGCTTTCCGGAAGAAAATGGCCGAAAGCCATCCTGGTTTCGATAAAGGCCCTCTCCTGATCTATGTCGGCAGGATACGGCATGAAAAGAACCTGAACCTCCTTGCCGAGGCTATGGTCCGGATAGCCGGGGAGCTTCCCGATACGCGCCTCCTCATGGTCGGGGAGGGCCCGCTCAAGGCCGAACTCCAGGGCTTTTTCCACAGCAAAGGCCTTGAGGGCAAGGTCGCCTGGAGCGATTACCTGCCCCGCGAACAGCTTCCAACCGTGTACTCAACCGCCGACATTTTCGTATTTCCTTCCAAGACCGAAACCCAGGGCCTCGTGACCATCGAGGCCATGCTCTGCGGGACTCCCGTCGTGGGCGTGAACCGTATGGGTACGGCTGAAATTCTCGAAGGAGACACGGGCGGACTTCTAGCCGATGACGATCCCGACGACTTCGCCGACAAGGTGCTGCGACTCCTGTGCAACGCTGACCTACGGAAAGCAAAAGCTGAGCAGGCTCGACAGCATGCCCGGAATTGGAGCATCGACAGCGCCTGCGATAAGATCGAGAACCTCTATATCAGACTCTTCAACGAAGCACGGAACACGAGCCATTGACGTCTCCCCTCGGTTCTCTTTTCACCAGCGAGAACTGGAGCTACGTAATAAACCCGTTACGACATCCTGTTTCTAAAAGGGTGCCGACAGGAACCTCCCCATGGACTTGGTTATCGTCAACCAGGCGAGGAGTCTGCCATGACGCTCGTTGGCGAGGATCCGAGGCGCCGCGAATCTCGCCACAGTCTCTGGTCTGTCGGCAAGCATGTTGTAGAGGCGGATGGTTTTCGCCCTTTGGGTTGGGTTTCCCTGTCGAGGGTGGACAGGGGGATGTGATCTTCACGGCCGCCTCTTGCGCATCCTCAACCCGCCTGCCTGTGAGGATGACCTTAGTCCCGAGTGAGGCGAATTCCCTGGCAAGCGCGAAGCCCAAGCCCCTGGTTCCGCCCAATATAGCGATGTTCTTGCTGGCCTTAGTGTCATCCTTTCAAGCATTCTCGGAATCGAGCGATTCGACAAAACGCAGACCCAGACGTATAAAAGCCTCCACAGCTGCTGGGTCGACGGAATCGATAGTGTCACGCAGCGTGTGGTAGGCCGAAGAGCGCGCGTCATTGCCCCATTTCATGGCAAGGAGACTGGTCGCGTGGACACCGGCCGAGGCGAGTTCGGCTGCGTCGGTTCCACCCGTGAGGAAAGCGATGGGCTGGGTGGTCGAAGGCAAGCCTTCGGCAGCGGCGATTCGCGCCAGGCTAGCACTTGCTCCTTCATCCAGCTTGACCGAACCGTTGAGGTCGCTCGTTAGGATCCGTAGGTCAGGAAGGCTGTAGACACAGTCCATATTGTAGCCGTAGCTGGGCAGGGCCGCAAACTCTGCCTTACGTCCACGCGCGAAGGCCCTGGCGCCGCGAAGGCCGGCTTCTTCGGCGTCGAAACTCGCGAAGACGAGGCGTGTATGGATAAGTCCCTCGCCAGCGTCGCGCCGGCTATTAAATTCCTTCAGTATTTCCAAGGCGATGGTACTGGCCACGAGGTTGTCGCCCGCCCCGGGCGTACCTTCGTCGGCTGCAAATTTCCAGAGCGTAAGGACGATAGGGAAGACGGCGATGAAGATGAGGGCCGCGATCCATCGAAAGAGGTCGAAGCCCCAGAAAGGCGTACCCAGAGCGAGCCCTGAGACGAGGGCGACTACGATGGATACCAGCCATATCGCAACGACGCTCCCTATGCCACCGTAAATCCTGCGCGAGTAAAGCTCTGGCCTGTCGACATAGAAATTGAAAATCCGGGCGGAGTCATGATGGCCTGAGACGATGACCTGACGCTTCACCTCACCTGATGGTTCCAGGACGCCAACCACGTTTCGACCCTCAAGCTTAGGGAAGAAGGGGTCCAGCACTTCCTTGTAGAGGAGAAAGCCGAACACAAGGATGATCAGACTCAGGGTACTCAAGGCGACCGACAAGACAGGCGCCACGGCGAGCCCAAGTGCGGCAAGGGCATAGAATACGACCAGTACCTTGATAAAATCGAGGAAGGCAGCGGGGTGAACAGGGAATGTCTCAATCGCCGCCCTGTCGGAGACCATGGCCGCCTTTTCGAGGATTTTTTGAGCCGCCCTGCCACAGGCCTCGGAGCCGGCGAGCCGCGGTCCTTCCGTGTCGATCATCTCCGAGGCGAAATCGATCGCCTTTCTTGCCTTCTCCTCGTACATGAGCACCCCTTTCCCTTCGGCGGTACAAGCCTCGGGGCAATCGCTCGATTCTACAATACTCCTGACTTGCTGAAAAAGGTACATTCGGATCTTGAAAAGACCTCCGGATCGCGTTCGCGATCCGGAAAAAGATCATGGAGACAACCAAAAAGTTAACAATAATGGCGATCACGATGACCCTTTTTCTCTTTGTCTCGCTTTGTGGAACAGGCGCGCAGATCATCAGCTGTAGGCCCGGCGATGCCGCCCGCGGGACTAGCCTCAACGACATCGAAGCGAGCGACAAACTCGATGTAGCCGGATTCTAGACTGAATTTTCACTCACCTGGGAACAGCCCGCGGCGAACGTTGGAAAGCCCTGGCTAAAAGGTCTTGGGATCAAACCGGGTTCGAAGAAATTAAGGACCCTAAAGGCAAGTCGACGGGTTCCTCCGGAAAGCTCAAGAAGAATATGGAATAGCAGACTTTCAGAAAAAGCAGGCAACATATATACAAAGGCCGCCCGGAGGATTTCCTCCAGGCGGCCTTTGTAATGCCGACCATTTGGTCGATATAAGAATTCGAGGCTTACTGAGCCTTAAATCCTGCGGTCTCGAGCGTGGTCTGAAGCTGGACGGCCTGATCCTTGACCGCGATAAGCTTGGTCTTAGCAGTCACATAGTCCTGGGAATCATTGGCGGCCTGAGCCTCGGTGACAGCCTGATCAAAACCGGCGACTTGGTCATTCACAGCCTTGACGCTGATCTTGGCCTTGGCGGCTTTCTTGGCATTGGCGGAAGCGGCGGCGGCATCAGCCTTCACCGCGGCGACGAGGGTCTGAGAATCAGTGAGAAGGGTCGCGACCTCGGCCTTGGCGGCTTCGAGATTGGCGGCGGCGGCGTCCTTGGCCTTCTTGGCAGCATCCTGCAGGGTCTTCACGAGCGTGGCGGTCTGCTTGTAGGACTTGCCAGAGGTCTTGACCTCTTGGGCAGCGAGTTCGGTGTCAAGGGCGGTCTTCGCATCCTGGGCAGTCTGGAACTCGGTAGGAGCATAGACATCGGCTTTAGCAGTCTGAGCTTCGGTAAAAGTCGCGTTCGCGGCGTCGACATCTTTCTGCGGGAGCTTGGGAGCGCAAGCTACGACGAGGCCAACTACGAGAATGAGCGCAATTACCTTAAGGTACTTCATAAAAGAAACCCTCCATGTACGGTCAGATGAGCCTGGCGGTAAGCAGGCACATACAATGTCATATTCTTACCTACCTAAGTGTCATCGGCGTATTTATACATCTTAATGTAAATAATGTCAATATATGCGAGAAAAAACACTTTACGTATTAGCACCGCACAATCGCCCTAATTCCTTTAGGAAATTGAAAGATGTAAATGCGCCACGATGAGCCGGAAGACCTTCCACCGCGACATGGACATCTCCTGAGGCGGGCGTGGCCATCATGCTCCAAAGGTTCGTGGATTGTCCGGTTATAGGTCCTTCATCCTCTGACTTGTAGAAGAGGGCTTTTTCAGAAAAGACTTTTCTTGGCAAGAGATAGCTGATAGTTACCCCGTCGTTCCGGGCTTTTGCGGGCGTATCCCAGTCACGCAACTCGTTTGTTTCGGGATGGTGTCGGTCACGCAGAATCTCGATGCCCTTCATGAGGCTCAAGCTGCCATAGTTTTCATCCAGAAGCTTTTCGTATCTCCTGAATCTCCCCGAGGCGGCGATATTGGGGTTCCCTTTCTCGCGCAGACTCAATTGCCATGCTTTTATCGTGCCTATATCCTTGAGTCTATAGACTGGCATCTGGCCTTCTACCATGTTCCTGCCCTGGTACCCCATCCAGCCGGGATAGCAGTTGCAATGGTTTGTGCTCCACAGGACATCGCGCTGGAAGGGACTGCGCACGGCGGTTTCCTTGGCGTTCGCCTCGATTACCACTGCCCTGTTCACTTTTGCGTCGGCGACGTGGGAGTTGATGCCCGTACAGCGGGGATAGACAGTCAGAATCTCGATGGCATCCTCGACGCTTGACGCGCGCTGCAGGACGAGCCGCGAGAGACTACCGATGCCGCAGCCCCTCATGGTTTCGCATTTGGAACCTGAGTAATGAGTCATCATGCCGACGCCAGCCTCATTAAACCTGTAGAGATTAAAACCGCCGTCGATGGCGAGCATGCCCGCTTGGGTCACATTGACATGGCCGAGGCCGTTTTCAAGATCACAGAATACCAAGATACGCCCTTCCGCTACACCAGGCAGATCCAGGTTGTCCATGTTCTTGCCAAACAGCAATTTGCCGTCGCTTGTCGCCTTCCGCCAAGCGGAAAACTGGAACATCCTATCGTTTCAGGATAGGGCGAGCGGTAGAAGTCCGCCGATGGGTCCCCCACCTCTGGATGCGCGTAGAAGCACCAGCTATCGTACATGAGGTTCCACATGAGCATATCCTGGAAGTCCAGCCTCGAGCCCTGCTTGGCGAGCGCGTCAGAAAGCCCGCGAATCTCTTCCCTGAATTCGTAGGGCATAAAGCCCCTTGCCTCTTCCATGCCTCGTTCGAGCTTCTCGAAGCCGGCTTTAATGCTTCCCCCTACGGCTTTGCCACACACTGCGGCCGCCGATGTCAGGCCCCTGGAAACAGTCTCATCTATCTTTTTTCCAAGCAGATACCCGTGCTGAAAGCCACGCTCATAGGGCTCCCCCTTCACATGGAGAATGAACGTTCCGCCCCACTTTTCCAGACGCCCCTTGCCGAAACGCGCTACTTCGATCCTTTCTTCCATTGTTGAGGTCTCCTCGCCTCCAGTTCTATCCTGCCGGTTTCGGAATCGCAACGTGGAAACCTGCTTTCTGATTGGCTCACGATTCATCGGCAGCCCGAATAGCCTTGTCCGTGCAAAAAATCCACAGACTCAGTCTTACAAAGCCGGCCCCAACTGCCCGCTTCGTGCTGCCTCGTCAGGATGTGCCGGCAGTTGTGCAAAAGACCTGAATCCGGATATCGTCAAGCGATGGAAAATGAAGGACAGGCGCATAAGGGATTCGCCATCCTAAGCGCCGCGGGTATACTTAATAAAGTTTTATCCGTCATATACATACCTGTGCTTTTCCAAATTGTGGGCGAACTCGGCTATGGCATCTACTCCGCAGGCTACAAGATATACGCCTTCATCTATATACTCACGAATGCTGGCTTTCCTATCGGCATCGCCAAGCTCGAAGCCGAGTTCCTCGCCAGGAAGAACCATCGTGATGCTGTCCGGAGCTTCAAGGTTATTCTTCTAGTCCTCGCCGCGTATGGCTTCGCCATGACCGCCCTCACCGTCATATTCGCCCGGTCCCTTACCATGGCCATCAGCAATCCCGATTCTTTCCTGGTCATCCTCGCTCTTTCGCCGACCATATTCTTCTCAGCGGTCTCGTCGAGCTTCCGCGGCTTTTTCAATGGCCGGATGGACATGAAGCCGACCGCCGTCTCTCAGATACTTGAGCAATGCCTCAATGTCTTTCTATCCTTGGGATTTGCTTTTATCTTGAAGCCCTATGGTATCGTCGCCGCCTGTGCCGGCGCCACCGTGGGTACTACCCTGGGCTCGCTCGGCAGCGCCTTCTATCTCTGGGCCAAGTATCGCCAAAAGGCACCCGGCTTCGAGACAAGTGCCCCGCCTGAATCCGAACTCATCTCAAACCGCGACATCGTGCGCCGTTTCCTCTTCTACGCCGTACCCATCGCGATCAACTCCATCATTATCTTCGGCACCGACCTTGTGGACCTGGCCAATACAAGTTCACGCCTCCTCGCCGCAGGTCTTTCTTCCGAAGCCGCGACCATTCAGTTCGGCATTCTCAATAAATACACATCTCTCCTCAATGTACCGGTAGCGGTCACGACAGCCCTCTATGTTGCCATGATGCCATACTTCAGCGCCGCCATCGCGGTGCGCGACGATAAAAGGCTCAAGTCCTCGGTCGGCGAGGCCTTCAGACTCTCCCTCCTCATCTCGGTGCCCTCGGCCGTCGGCCTCGCCGTCCTCGCGAAGCCGATTTTCGGGGTAATCTTCGCCCGGTCGAGCGAGGGCTGGCGCCTCATGGCGTACGGCTCGATCGTCGTGATCCTCTACTCGATCGTGCAGATCCAAGCCGGCATTCTGCAAGCCCTTAATAAAACGCAATACTCGACCTACTCCCTCCTTGCAGGGATTGCTGTCAAAATAGCCATCAACAATTACCTCATTGCCATGCCTTCCATCAATGTTATGGGCGCCGTCATAGGCACGATAGCCTGTTACGCGATTGCTATTGCCATAAACCTTATTTTCCTGAAACGCTTCCTCCCCGTGAAGGCCAAAGTGCTTAGGTATCTACCCCGACCGCTTGTTAGTTCGGCCCTTATGGGAGCCGCGGCCTTAGGCAGCTATAAGCTGGGTTATTTCCTTTTTCGCCATGCCATGGGCCTATACTTATCCAACGCAGTCTCCACCTTCATCGCCGTTTTTACCGGAGTCGCGGTCTACACTATTGTCATCATACGAATGCGAGGCGTATCGGCGGAAGAAATAGGGGAGATGCCATATGGGAAGAAAATCCTCGCTGGTTTAAAAAAATCCCACCTTATCTAGTAAGCCATAAATACATAGGTACGGCTTGGAGACTTCTAAGGCAAAAAAGGCTTCCTTTCGGAAGCCTTAAAAATGCCCTGAGGAGGACCCGAAATTACCTATTGTATGTGTTTCAATTACATATATTATAATAAATTATAGACTATTTAACACATCTGTAAACCGATTGGGAATATTCCTCCAGCAGAGTCTGAGAAGGCATATCCTACTGTGCAAGAAGTTCTGGCCATAGGAGACGGACACACATAAACGATACTCCGGCAAACCCGGGGCGGTTCACTATTCTGCCTCAGCATCTAGGAGTGTATAAAGGATAGACTTTGGGCGTTCATAATACGTAGGTAAAGATTGACTTCTCAGATACATTCACTGACTTAACAAATAAAGATCAGAAAAAGCTTACTAGTGAGAAACAGGTTTAAAGTTTTCTTATGCAATATTGTATAAAATAAAAGCATCTGAAAGTTACGTTTTAACAATAATCAGTTAGGTGACATAATCCTAATCATTCTTGACAGTAGATGAGTTGAATGCTAAAGTTGAAAGTGTCATATGTTATATACTTATTCACATTTGTTCCTCAAATTGAGGTAATATGATAGTCGCTAATGCCAATATACAAATACAACAAAGACAACATCTTGCTCCTTCAGAAATATTTTTGGTAGCTAATGGCAACTTAAAGCATTTTACGAATAAAAATGGATGGACAGCCCAGCAAGACATGGAAGCAAGGCTGAAAAAGGCATTTAGAAAAGAGGGATATTCGCTGGTCCGCGCTCATGTATATTCGGAAGAATTGGGTCATGGGTTCATTTGGAATCAAAGAATGGGACTCGATGTCTTCAACGGAATCGATCCGGAAAGCCCTGTCATCGTTGCCGTAGGCATCTGGCAGTTCAGCCAGAATATTCTGTCAGGCCTGAGAAACCATAGAGGGCCGATCCTTACGATAGGCAACTGGTCGGGAAAATTCCCTGGCCTAGTGGGTCTGCTAAACCTTAATGCAAGTATGGTAAAGGCAGGTATCCCCTATAGCACTATCTGGAGTGAAACTTTCAACGATGACTTTTTCAAGCGCGGTATACATGAATGGCTCGCATCCGGGAAAATCAACCATGAAATCCGTTATCCTCACTCGATCGAAGAATATTCGCTGCCCGTTAACGACGTGGAAATGGGGAAAGAGCTCGCCGAAAGACTCCTCTTTGACAAGCCGATCATAGGCGTGTTCGATGAAGGCTGCATGGGCATGTACAACGCAATCATCGATGACGAGTATCTGAATGCAATCGGAATCTACAAGGAGCGGTTGAGCCAATCTGGACTTCTAGCGGAAATGAAGCTTGTGCGAGATGACGAGGCAAGAGCCGTAAGGTCATGGCTGGAATCCCGGGGCATGAAATTCATGACCGGTCCCGATGAAGCGACGGATCTCACCGATTCGCAAATCCTCGAGCAATGCAAGATGTATATCGCGGCTGTCAGGATAGCCAATTATTACAGCTGCGAATCGATAGGAATCCAATATTCGTCGGGCTTGAAGGATATGGCACCAGCCTCGGATCTCGCCGAAGGCTTAATGAACAATCCGGACAGGCCGCCGGTATATGGACTTAACTCTTCGAGACTTCTATACCCTGACAATCCCCTGCCAAATTTCAACGAAGCGGACGAAGGCGCCGCGATCGATATGGTCGTCAACAAGAGAGTGTGGGATGAGCTCGGTCTCGATCCGTCGATGACGCTCCACGACGTGAGGTGGGGAGCGCACTATCGCAATGCGGAAATCGATGACTTTGTATGGGTATTCCTCATTTCCGGCGCGGTACCGGCTTCGCATTTCGCCAGGGGCTATGCCGAGGCGGTAAGCGTGCGGCAGCCGCCGACTTCATTCAAGCAGGGCGGAGGCACCCTCAGAGGCATCAGCAAGCCCGGCGAAATCATCTGGAGCCGCGCATATATAAAGGAACACAGACTCTGTGTGGATATGGGGCGGGGCAGGTCGGTAAAATTACCAACCGACGAAGTCGAGCGCCGATGGAACGGAACAACCTCGCAATGGCCGATGATGAACGCCATCCTGTACGGGGTAACCCGCGATCAGTTCATGGCGCGGCATTGCTCCAATCATATATCCGTGACCTATGCCCCAACCCCGGAACTCGCGGATAAAGCATTCGC
>JAPLSO010000004.1:9333-14839 GCA_026398595.1 Spirochaetota bacterium
CATTCGCAATCAAAGCCGCGATGATGCAAAGAATGGGGATGCTCGTATACATATGCGGAGATACTTCATTCCGGAAACAATAAGCCTGAAAGGAGATCTTCATGCTTGAATTCGACGCAATGGAAAAAGGAAAAACCCTCGTGGTTGGACATCGCGGGGCGGACGGCTACGCACCCGAGAATACGATGCTTTCTTTTGAAAAAGGGCTTCAATGCGGCGCCGACCTGCTCGAGCTCGACATCCACGTGAGCCTCGACGGCGAGCTAATGATCATGCATGACTCGGAAGTCGACAGGACGACGGACGGAACCGGTCCGATCGAGAACATGACCTTGGCCCAAATCAATAAACTTGATGCCGGCGTGAAATTCAATCCCAAATTCAAGGGAGTCAGGGTTCCCACCCTCCGCGAACTTCTGGATTGGTCGAAGGACAAGATTCCCCTCGTCATAGAAATAAAGGGAAATCCCTTTCCGGCGCCGGGAATAGAGGAAAAGCTGATCAAGATGCTCCGTGAATACAACCTTATTCCCGAAACGATGGTCATTTCCTTTCATCACGAATGTATGAAGAGATTCAAGAAAACCGAACCGGCGCTCGCAACCGGCTTGCTGCTCATGGGAGAGCTGGTCGATCCTCTGCAAACCCTAAAAAGCTGCAACGCGGATTCTTGGCGCCCTGGCTGGCAGTACTGGACTAAAGAAAAGGTAGAAGCTGTCCAGAAATCAGGCGTGACCGCAAGCACCTGGAACGCTGATATCGAGAGCGTGATGGACAGAATCGTGCCCATGGGCTTGGCATCGATCGGTTCTAATTTTCCGGACAGATTGAGAAGTTACATCGATAAATGCGGAAGAGGGTATAAATAAAAACCAGGGGGCGTCTTGCGGCGCCCCCTTTCATTATTACGTGATCAATTTTACTTGAACAAACGTTGTATCGCGGTGTCGATGGTCTTCATAGCCTGTTCGGGAGAATAGCTCCTATCAATTGTCGCTCTCTGGATTTCATCCATGATAATCTTGTCAAGTTCGGCATAATTCGGATGGTTTGGCCGACTCCTTGCCGCCTCATAGAGCTGGTCAATCGCTGTCTTGAACTGGGGTTTTTCTTTGAAGAACACCTGCATCGATGCGCTGGAGACAGCGGATTTGCGGCTCGGCATGTAACCGCTCCTCTGGCTGAAGAGAATGACCTGAGGTGTATCAGTCATGAATTTGATGAAACGCCAGGCGGCTTCGGTTTCATTGGCAGGCTTACCAGCGATGACAGCGATATTCGCTCCACCTGTAGGCGCTCCCCATTGCTTGGCTTTCGGCAGAAACGCCGTGCCGACATTGAATTTCCCTTGCGCGCTGTTAAGGATTCCCCAGAGATAACCGGTGCTGGTCATTATCATGGAAACCTTACCGTTCAGAAAATCCTGCATGGCGACTTCCCAGGAATTGTACTCTTTTCCAGGAGGCAACTTCATGATGCCTTCATCGATCATCTTTCTCCAGAAATAGATCGGCTTCGTGCCGATCTCGTTGTTGAAACCACTGTGTTTGCCGTCAGGAGAAAGCACTTCTCCGCCATTTTGGAACACCATGCCGAGATAGAACCAGATGTCGATAGGGCAGGAGTATCCCCAGCGTTCTCCTTTTATAGTCAATTTTCGGGCAAAGGTTTCCAGCTCATCCCAAGTCTGGGGACCGTTCTCGCTCAGGCCTGCGGCCTTGAGCTGGTCCTTATTGAAATAGAATAGGGGCGTGCTGCGGTTGAAGGGAAGTGATACGATCTTGCCTTTGTAATAGCTCCAATCCAGAAGACCAGGAATGAAGTCGTTGATGTCCACTTTGTCGCGCTTCATGAAGGGCTCGAGATTGGCAAGAATCTCGGCGTCGGCGAACATCGGGTTATGCATATCGACGACCATAGTAACGTTGGGAGTGGTGTCGGAGGCGACAGCAGCCTGGAGTTTCGCCGAAGTATCGTAATAATTGCCCTGATACGTGGCAGTCACGACGATATCCTTGTTTGTATCGTTGAATGCCTTAACCATGCCCTGAATCAGGTCGCCGTTGGCGCCGCCCATCGAATACCAGAAATCGATATTGACAGGTTTCGCCCCCTGAGCGAACAAGAGTCCTCCGGCTGCGAACAGCAGTAAAGTCAAAGCCACAAGCGATTTTCTCATCTGCAAACCTCCTGTAAAATTTTCAGGTAGCCCTACATACCTCAAATCCAAAGGGCTCCTGTACGAACCAGGATCATTTGATCCCTGAATGGATCAACGCCTCTTTTATCTGCCTGTGCGCGAAGAAATAGGTGAGCAATATCGGCAGGATCAGAAGCATATTCGCGGCCATGAGCACATTCCATTCGGTGGTGCCGTCTGTCACCCTGAGCGCGGCAACCCCGAGGGGAAGCGTCCTGACTTTCTGGGTATTCGTCATCACCAGCGGCCAGAAATAGTCGTTCCAGTGGGTTATGAAGCTGATCAGGGCGACCGAAGCCAGGGCTGATTTCGCCATGGGCATCATGAGATAGATCATGATCTGTCTGTTGTTCATGCCATCGAGGTAACCTGCTTCGATGATTTCGGTCGGTATGCCCATGAAATACTGCCTGAGCAGGAATATCCCGAACGAACTCGCCGCAAAAGGCAGGACAAGCGGCGCGTATGTATTGAGAAGCTTCATCTTCCCGAACATCAGATAGATCGGCACGAAAGTGAGTTGCTGTGGAAGCATGAAGCCGAAGAGCACGAGCGTGAACAGAAGTCCCCTGCCCCTGAAGCGGTACATGGAGAAGGCGTAAGAGGCGGGCACTATGACGATGAACTGGCTTATGAGTATCAATACATTGACGGTGATACTATTAAATAAAAATTTTAAGAAAGGCATTCTTTTCAACGCTTCGGCGTAATTCGAGAAGATCGGCTTCTCGGGGAAAACCGCTGGGGGGAATACCATCGTTTCCTTGAATGTCTTCAGGGAGTTGCTGAGAATCCAGAAGAACGGAAACAAAAAAACACAAAACAGAACAAGAAATCCCAAAGACCTGAAAACGACCCTTACCGGTCTGGTGGTCAATTGCCGAAGGATCACTTTCATTGATAGTGGACCTTTTTCCCGAGCATATTGAAATAAATGGCCACCAATATGCCGATGATGATGAAAAGTATCACTCCGCCGGCTGAGGCGTAGCCGATCCGGAAGTATTTGAACGCATATTCGTAGATGAAATAGACGAACACGCTCGACGAGTTTATGGGACCGCCTTGAGTCATGATATTGATGGGATCGAATACCCTGAGCGCTTCGGTCGTGGAGACCACGAGCAGAAAAAACAGGCTGGGTGTGAGAAGGGGGATGGTTATCCTGAAGAAGACCGCCCGCTCCGTCGCGCCGTCGATTTTAGCGGCATCGTAAATGGATAGCGGAATATTCTGAAGCGCCGCGATCAGCAGCAGCATATAATATCCCACATACTTCCATACCGAGACGAGTACCAGGGACGGTATTACAGTCTTCACGTCGGAGAGCCATGGGTAGGGCTTGAGCTTGAATACTGCCAGCAGGGAATTGAGAAGACCGAACTGCGGATCCATGAGCCACAGCCATACGAGCGATATGGTCACGAAAGAAACAATATAAGGAATGAACACTGCGGATTGGGCGAACGAATGAACCCTGCCGGGCTTGTTCAGCCATACGGCAAACAGAAGCGCGATGGCAATTGAAAACACGACAAAGAGCAGCGCATAGAGCAATGAATTTTTGATGACCGACAGAAACTCCTGGGATTGGAGCAATTCGACGTAATTGGACAAACCGACAAAACGGGGATTTTTCCTGAGCATTGATCGATCAGTAAAACTTGTCCTTAGGGCCCGCGCAATAATAACTATATCAAGTTAAACAATCACGCGAGGTTGAATAGTATAGTTCCAGTCACCATGAAAAGTATCTCGAACGACGTTGATGGATTCCCACTCCTTAGTAGAAACTATCTTGCCTGTAGGATACCTTCTTCGATCAAGACGACATAAAACCTTCAATCCAGTCGTAGTTGTTGTTCGAGAAATAAGATTTACTACTGTTCCATAATCTACCAAAGGTTCGCCCCTCCAATTTGAGCTGATAAATGAAAAAAGCCTATGCTCTACCTTGTTCCATTTACTCGTTCCTGGAGGAAAATGAGATACCGAAATAGAGAATTGCAATTCGTCGGCAAGGCGTTGCAGTTCCCATTTCCACAATCTAAGCCGTGCGCCATTGCTCCCTCCTGAATCAGCGGTGATCAGAAGCCGTTTTGCGTTCACATACGTCTTTCGCCCTTGCGCTTTCCACCATGCACGAATTGATGCAACCGCGAAGGTGGCGGTATCATGATCTGTACCGATATTAACGAATCCCGCATTACGTTGAATCTCATAGATACCATAGGGATGAGCTCTTGGTATCTCAGGACCAGGAAAGTCGTGACCATTGACCTTACGAGGATCGCCCTTCTTTCGCCATTGTGTACCACTATTTGCGTAGTTGCCGAGCAATTCCTTTTTTTTCGTATCTACCGAAATCACCGGTTGCCCTGCCTGTAGCTCCTTACTTACTCGTGCATTGATGTATTCAAATTGAGCATTTCTATCCGGATGTTGATTCCCTTCAAGTGTCTTTTGATTTCCTTGCAAGCTATAGCCCATCTCGATGAGAAGAGAGGCTACCGATCTGCTGCATGCTGTATACCCTTTCTCTGCAAGCTCTTCAGCAAGTCGCCTCGTACTTTTAATTGTCCAACGAAGTGGCGATTCGGGATCGCCTCGTGTTAAAGGATCCACCAAGCTTTCAAGCTTTTCTTGCAGTCCTGGTTGTTGTTCTACGTTTGATTTCCTTCCACCGCCCAAACGTCTGATTCTCCCCTCAGGAAGACTGTCGCCCTGTTCTATTTCTTGGATACCTACAAGAATTGCTCGTCGTGAAATTCCTGTTGATCGACTCACGAGTGATATCCCACCATATCCTAAGGCCATCGCTTCAGTTGCTGCCCAAATTCGCCGAGTATGCTCATCGAGCCTCGAGCCAAGAACTTTGTATTTCCTACTGATCGCAATGTTGGTAGTCATGAAAATAGTATAACTCGTATTGTACTATATTGCTATAGTTATTATTGCGCAGGCCCTAACTTAAGGTTATATTCAGTTTCCATATAAGAAAGATGCCCCATTTCAACTGCTTCCAGAAGGGCTTTCTTTATTGCAGGATGATTATAACCCAATATGGATGCACCAGAAGATGTATGGTAATCGATCCATTCATTACCATCCAAATCAGTCATTTTGCACCCATCACCATTTTTCAAGATTAGAGACTTGCCTAAGCTTTTATTGTATTTACCTGAAGAAGCTACTCCCATCACCATGTATTTCTTTGCCTCTTCATACGTATCATCTAGCAAGCCCATGTAATCCTCCTTAATTAGTCTTCTAAAAAGGGCAGAATCAGACTATTCTATTTTCTCT
>JAPLSO010000043.1 GCA_026398595.1 Spirochaetota bacterium
GCTACCAGGCCGACATCGCGCAGGATTGCCAGATGTTTGGAAACAGTGGAGACGTCGGCGCCGACTTCCTTCGTCAGGTCGCCGACGCAGGCTTCGCCTTCGGAGAGCCGCAGCACGATATAGAGGCGCGAAGGGTGGGCGAGAGCCTTGAAGACATCCACCCGGTGCCCATGAAGATCGGCATCACGCATACTCATTATATTTGGTATATTTGCCAAAATATTGGCACTTGTCAAGGGAAGACGCTTGACAGGTTCGGGTTATTTGGCATAAATACCAATTATCAAGTCCGGAGATGATCGTGCAAGGAGCGGCTATGTCCGAAAAGCATCTCGGTTTCTTCGCCAAATACCTATCAATCTGTGTTTTTCTCTGCATCGCCCTCGGCGTCGCGATCGGGTATTTCCTTCCCGGCGTCCCCGCCTTCCTCGGGCGGTTCGAGTATGCCAAGGTCTCGATTCCCGTCGCCATCCTCATCTGGCTCATGATCTACCCCATGATGCTCAAGGTGGACTTCAGCAGCATCAAAAACGCCGGCAGGAAGCCCAAGGGCCTCGTCGTCACCCTGGTCGTGAACTGGCTCATCAAGCCCTTCACGATGTACGTGATCGCGTGGTTCTTCCTGAAAGTCGTTTTCAAGGCGCTCATCCCGTCGGGGCTCGCCACCGAGTACCTAGCCGGAGCCGTCCTCCTCGGAGCCGCGCCCTGCACGGCGATGGTGTTCGTCTGGTCCTATCTTTCGGATGGGGATGCTGGGTATACGGTCGTCCAGGTTGCGGTCAACGACCTGGTCATCCTCGTCGCTTTCACGCCGATCGTCGCCTTTCTTCTGGGGGTAAGCGACGTCCACGTACCCTGGGACACCCTGCTTCTTTCCGTCGTCCTCTTCGTCGTGATTCCGCTAAGCGCTGGAGCCCTGACCCGCTCGCGCCTTATAAGGCGCCGCGGCAAGGAATGGTTCAAAACGACTTTCATCAAGAAATTCGATGGAATCACCGAGGGCGGGCTGCTTTTGACCCTCATCATCCTTTTCGCCTTCCAGGGGGCAACGATTTTGGGAAACCCCCTCGCGATCGTCTTGATCGCGGTGCCCCTCGTCATCCAGACCTACCTGATCTTCGCGATCGGCTACGGGTGGGCAAGGGCGTGGAAGATCCCCTATTCGGTCGCGGCGCCCGCGGGGATGATCGGCGCGTCCAACTTTTTCGAACTATCGGTAGCCGTGGCGATCAGCCTCTTCGGCCTCTCCTCGGGCGCCGCCTTGGCGACGGTCGTCGGCGTGCTGACCGAAGTGCCTGTCATGCTCAGCCTCGTGGCGATAGCCAGGAGAACCCGACACTGGTTCCCGAAAGAAGCGGCATGAAGCGAGTATTGTTCCTCTGCGTGCACAATTCGGCGCGCAGCTAGATGGCTGAGGCGTATCTGGCTAAATTCGGCGGGGACCGCTATGCGGCGGAGAGCGCCGGGCTGGAGCCAGGGAAACTCAACCCGTATGTGGTGCGGGCGCTGGCCGAGGACGGCATCGACATTTCCGGCAAGGCGACCCGCGCCGTTCTCGACCTCTACCGTGAAGGCAAGACTTTCGACTGGGTCGTCACCGTCTGCTCAAAGGAAGCCGCCGAGCGTTGCCCCATATTCCCCGGCAAGGTGGAGCGCCGCCATTGGCCCTTCGACGATCCTTCCCGATTCATGGGGAGCGATGAAGAAATCATGGCCCGCGTTCGTGCCCTGAGGGACGCGATCCGGGCTAAGGTTCGCGAATTCATCGCGGAACTCGACGGCAGATGAGGGTTTTTGCGTGAGAACAATCCAAACGCATAAAAAAATTCTGAGCTATTGACTCTTTATAGTCTTCTTTTGTACTATGTGAATAATGAGTGACATAGTGAATCCGGCACGCCTTACTCGTGAAACGCTCGTGTTCAAGGCGATGGCTTCCGAGGCAAGGCTCGCCATCATCCACACTCTCAGCTCCGGCGAGAAAAGCGTCAATGAACTTGTGGAAATGCTCGAGGGGCTCAGATGTGCGTGTTCGGTGGAGCGGACCAACATCTCGAAACATCTTTCGGTGCTGCGCGACGCGGGCATCGTCTCATGTCGCGACGCGGGCCTAAAGCGAATCTACCGCCTGGACTTCCCCTGCATCGTCAACACCTTCGAATGCGTTGAAAGGGTGAACAGGACGCAAAAAGCGGGAAATCTTCCAGCATGCGATACATGCACGGAAAAATGTATATAGCTCAACAGCCATCTTGCTCCTCTTTACCAATCATTCATGATGGGAGTGCTGCATGGATACAATAATTCTGTACTTGATTGCGGGTGCTGGTCTCCTGGCTTCGTTTGTAAAAGACCGTACCAAGACCATGAAGGCGCTGAAAAAGGCATGGAAAGCGTTCGAAGGCATCCTGCCTCAATTCCTTGTCGTCCTCATCCTCGTGGCGATAACCCTCGCCGTCCTCGATACGGCGACGATTTCCCGATATCTCGGAACTGGTAGCGGTCCCTGGGGCGTCATCATCGCCGCCTTGGTCGGCGCTATCACCCTGATCCCGGGATTCGTCGCTTTCCCCGCTGCCGCAGCCCTCCTCAACGGTGGTGCCGGCGCGACACAAGTCGCCGCCTTTGTCTCCAGCCTCATGATGGTCGGCGTTGTGACCCTTCCCCTGGAGATGAAATACTTCGGGAAGAAAGCCGCTATCCTCAGGAACAGCTTCGCCTTTATCTTTTCCTTCGTCGCCGCGATCTTCGTCGGCTGGGTGGTGGGACTATGAAGGCCTTAATCAAGCGATACATGGGCTTTATCGTTGCCGCCATAGCCTTCGCGGCATTCATCATCATTCTGCCAGGCTACCGCGAAAAGTCGATTTCGATGATCGCCTTCCAAGCCAAGACGATGCTCCTCGTGATCCCGCCGATCTTCATCCTGCTCGGACTCCTCGATATGTGGGTACCGCGCGAAAAGATGATGAAGTATATGGGACCTGGCTCGGGTGTGAAGGGAGGCGTTCTCGCCTTTCTTCTCGGCTCTTTCGCCGCAGGCCCTCTCTACGGCGCATTCCCCGTGGCCGCGGTCTTGATGAAGAAGGGCGCGAGTTTCACGAATATCCTTATTTTCATCGGCGCCTGGTCGACGACAAAAATCCCAATGCTCCTCTTCGAGATGTCGGCCCTTGGTGTCCGTTTTACCTTATCGCGGCTCGCCATCGATATCGTAGGAATTCTTATCATAGCGGTGTCGATACAAGGCTCTCTTTCCAAAAAAGAGGTTGCCAATCTATATGAACAAGCGGAGAAACTAGTATGACCATAGACGAGCGTTTCGAATCGATGAAAAGAACGGGAGCGGAAGTTCAAAAGCCGCTCGAACTCCTGGGGGCGCTCGACGAAAAAAGCGCACACGCGCATCTCGACGCAAAGGCCGCGGCTTTCGCCAATGGAGCTTTACCGTTAAAATATAAGGCCCTTGCAGCTCTCGCCGCAGCGGTAGCCCTCGACTCCTCTCCCTGCATCGCCAACAACACGAAACTCGCTAAAAAGAGCGGGGCGACGAAAGCTGAGATAATGGAAGCGATCGCCGTCGCGAAATTCGCGAAGTCGGCGACCGTGCTTTCGGCGGCGGCTCCTGCCCTCGAATGGCTCGCCAGTCAGGAAGGATGAGGCTATGAGCGACACACCCCTCCATGACCATGAGCCTGAACACGATCATGATCATGGCCATGAACATATCCATGGCCTGAGCCCCGAAACGAACGGCGCCGCGGGGAACAAGCTCCTCCTTTCGATCCTGATCACGAGCCTGACCTTGGTTGCGGAAGTTGTCGGTGGCATTCTGACGGGCAGCCTCGCCCTCCTTTCCGACGCGGCGCACGTGTTCCTCGATATCTTCGCTCTCGCGCTGAGCTATGGCGCCATCAGGCTCGCGACCAAAGCTCCCAGCGGCCAACACACCTTCGGTTTCAGGAGGATGAAAGTTCTCGCGGCTTTGATAAATGGCGCAACGCTCCTCATTGTCGCCTTTGAAATATTCCGCGAGTCCATTTCGCGTTTCGCACATCCGACGGCGGTAATAGCCGGTCCGATGTTGATTGTCGCCGGTATCGGTCTTGTCGCCAATCTCATCGTCGCCCTCGTGCTGAAAGGGCATGACCATGAGGATCTCAACTCGCGGGCAGCCTTTCTCCACGTCCTGAGCGACGCGCTTTCCTCCGTGGGCGTCATCATCGCCGGTTTCGTGATACTCCTCACCGGTTGGACCTGGGTCGACCCTGTCGCGAGCATTCTCATAGGCGTCATGATCCTCGCGGGAGCTTGGCGCTTGCTCAAGGAAGTCGTCCATATCCTCAATGAAGGATCGCCCGAAAGCGCCAAACCGGACGAAGTTTCAGCCGCGCTCGCCACAATCCCGGGCGTGCTTGCTGTACATGATCTGCATATCTGGTCGATAGAGCCAGGCTATCCGGTCTTGAGCGCCCATGTCCTTCTCAAAGACCAACGCCTGAGCGATACCGGTCTGATCATGGAGCAGATAAAGGAGCTCGTCAGCCATAGGTATGGCGTCGAGCATACGACCGTGCAATTCGAATGTTCGGATTGCGGACAGCATTGTGCCGATTGTGGATTAGTGGGGTAATCGCCATGTTGACTGGAATTATTCTGGTGAAGGGTTTGATCGCGGCTATCGTCGTCGGCTTCGTGACGGCATCGATACGGTCTTGGGTGGACAGGGTATTTCTTGTCATACTGCTTGTCGGGGTCGACGGGTTGCCGATCCGCGAGACGATCGTCGTAAACCTGATGGTTGTGGCACTCGCCGCCGTCATGATGGTCGTGCGTCAGCGGAAGGCTCTCCGTGCCGCGGCGTCGGTCGGGGGCCTCGAGTGGGTGATTATTGTCGTTTCCGCCATGGTGGGTGGCGTTGCGGGACGCTTGGTTGCTGCGAATGTGTCGCCCAAGACCCTCGTGGATGTATTGGGCATCTATGCGATCCTCGTGGGCTTGCGCATTGTCTTCATCAAACCATTGCCGGAGAGGGAGATGAAGGCCCATCCGGCTTGGTTCGCGCCGGTGAGCCTGGGGAGTGGGCTCCTGGCAGGTTTCATCTCCGCAGGCGGCAAGCCCTTCGCTGTCCCCGCATACAACAACGCGATGGGACACCATCCGCAGCGCGCCTATGCCTTCGCCTCGCTCGGCGTCGCTATCGCCACCTGGTCAGCCATCGCGACGCAGGCCATCTTTGTGGCTCCGCCCACGGCCGCAAATATCATCCTGGCTCTCTACGAGTTCGTCCTTGTAACCCTGGTGGCTCTCATCGTCAACAAGTTCTGGTCGGAGAAGCTGAACAAGATCGTAAATCTTGCAATTGCCCCGATTTTGATCATCGTGGGGATACGCTTTCTGGTTATAGCGCTGTGATCAAGATTGTCTCGGAAATACACTCTCGTTTTCATATCGCTAAATACCTAATTGTGAGAAAGAATTATGAGATAGACTTCGTCCAATCCTTACAATTATAAGCCAAGCATTACAACTAATTCATTGACACTTATTAAAATACGCCAGATAATGTCTAACCGTTACAACGCTTGGATAAGGAATTTTCGTACTCATAATCCGTTGGTCGCTGGTTCACGTCCAGCAGGGTCCGGTTTCTTATCCTATATTGAATTGGCCTTAGAATCCTATGTTTTTCGACAGTCAGTTTTCATTTAGGGAATTCTAAAAATTGAGGTAATCGTTATCTCGTATTTGAAAAAAGCCTACCCCGCTCATTTCAAGGACTGTTGGGGAAGTATGGAAGGTGACGGGGCAAAGCCCTTGGATCACTATTCAAGGGTGAAATAAACCTCAAGTATCGTATGTTGCTTTAAAAACCTTTGTGAGAGTAGGAGAATATTTTAGGTCTCTCGAATGATAAGTTCTGGCTCATATACGACATGCTGCAGCATGGAGGTCTCTAGCCCAGGATCGATGAGTTCGAGAAGGGCACGAGCGCTCTCCATGCCGAGTCGATACTTTGGGACTTGGATAGTCGTCAACCGCGGTATGAAGGATTGGGCAACCTCAACATCATCATGTCCTATCACCGAAACATCTTCAGGTACGCGTATCCCCGCATCAGCGAAAGCGCGAAGCACGCCGAAAGCCATCGCGTCATTGTAGACGAAAAGGCCATCCATATCGAAACCTTCTGCGATCCACTGTTTCGTCGCGATGACGGCGGCCTCGGAAGTGGCGTCGCAGGTTCTGACCTGCTGTTTGCCGAAACTTCGGCCCAGTTTCCGTATTCTATCGGAATAGCCCTTCAATCTTTCCATATTACAGGAGACGGACATGTCAAAACCAAGGTAGGCGAGCTTGTTTCTGCCGACGGCAATGAGATGTTCAGCAGCGAGTTCGCCCGAGCGCCGCGAGTCCGCGATGAAATATACGCCCGCATGAGTAGGTGCAGGCCTGACTATCTCGATGTGCGGGGCTTGGATGGATCCGTAGTCAAGATTGCTCTTCAGGTCATTGGCTGGCACAAGGAGCATGCCTGAAACGCGATATGAGGTAAGTAGTGTTATGGCGCGGCGTTCTGCTTCGACATCCTCGTTGGATGCAAGAGTCAAGACCGTATAGCCTAGAGCCGAAACGCAGTCATTAATCCCCTGGAGTATCCGTGAAAAGAATGCGTTATCGATGCGAGTGACAATGACCCCGATTGATTTTGAGGCTCCCGAGCGGAGATTCGAAGCCGCAGCGTGGGGAATATAGCCAAGTTCCTTCGCTATCTGCTTAACGTAGGCCTTAGTATCACTCCCGATGTCCTTACAATCCTTGAGTGCCCGGCTCACGCTGTTGGTTGAGATCCCCGCTCTTTCTGCTATATCCCGTAGTGTTGCATATCCTTTCATGATGCCTCTTGCAAAGAGTATAAAAAAAACTTGACAAAAATAAAAGATGGTAGTCTACTTACTTTAACGTTAATGTAAATCGATTTCATTATAACAGTTGGAGTAGAAGAAATGAATATGGTAAGAGTTGGCATTATTGGCTGTGGACGTATTTCTGATCTGCATGCCGCCGGCTACCTCAAAAACCCGCGAGCAAAGATCTCTGCCGTCTGCGACGCCGACATCGGCAAGGCAAAGGAAAAAGCGCACGAATGGGGAGTTGAAACCTACTGTACAGACTACAGCGCTCTGCTTGCGGACTCCACCATCGATGCGGTTGATATAATCACGCCGCAACGTTCACATGAGGTTTTAGCTCTCAAGGCGATCGAAGCGGGCAAGCATGTCAGCATACAGAAACCCATGACGGTAGACATGAATAGCGCTGATCGCATGGTTGCCGCTGCTGGAGCCAGTGGGAAAGTGTTCAAGCTGGCCGAAAACTATGTGTTCTATCCTCCGCTTGTGTTTGCTAAACGCGTTATCGATGACGGATTGATTGGCGAACCTACCAGCATGCGAATCAAGTTCATCTCTGGTTCGAGCGGCGGGTGGGATGTTCCCGCCTCAGCTTGGAATTGGAGAATAGACGAGCACATCAAGGGATTTGGCATGCAAACCTTTGATCACGGCCACCATATGTGGTCTGTGGCATGGTATCTCATGGGAAATGTCGAGCGTGTCTCGGCCTGGATTGATTCGGTGGACGGTGGTATCGACTGTCCAGCCGAGATCATGTGGAAATACGAAGGCGCCCCTAAGTATGGTTCCTGCGACTACTCGCATGCCACAGAGCTTCATATTCCTTCACGATATTACGCTAACGACGAATGGTTCGAGGTCACAGGCAGCAAGGGCATTGTCATGGTGACCCGCTGCACGGGAAACGTCTGCTCTGGAGCGCCTGTTCGGCTCTTCAGGGATGACCATTGGACGGAATACTTGGATATCGACTCGGATTGGGCATCAGGATTCAAAGGTTCGACAGATAATTTCATTTCCGCAATTCTGGATGGAGATGCGCCAATGCTCAGCGCGGAACGAGGACGCGAGGTGCTCAGGATGGATCTTGCGATACAGGAATCAGCACGCACGCGCCATGAGATTGCGTTGGCGGGCTTTCGCGGTCCGGTGGATTCAGCCTGGGCAGAGGAATAACAGCGCTCAAGTGTTTTTCGGGAAAGTAGCTTGACGGGATTAGTAGGTCGTGGTAGTGTATCGATTGGTAAGATTATCTTACCAATTTGGGCATGACGATATGGCAGTATCTCCACAGGGGGTGGACGTGGAAATGCTCTGGCGCGTGAATGGACAATCCCAACTTGATAGGGGATTGTTGAATTCCATCACTGGCAAGATAGCGGATGGAACGCTGGCCAAGACTGACCTGTTGGATTGCTTGCGGCTGTTCTGCATGCTGTGCAACCACGATGATGAAATCCGCTTTGAAATCAAGGATTACTCACAATCATACCAATTAGAGATAGGTTCGCAGCATTTCGCTGTCGTCTTTTTGCGCGGCGCGTGTGAGGCCCGCTTGGGCGATATGGAATCTCCTGACATCACGATGAAGGTTGATCTTGCGAACCTGCTTAGTCTCCTCATGGGCAGTCTTAATTCGGGTGCCGCCCACATGAACGGCGATATCCAGTACAAGGGAACCAAAAACGGCGCAATCAAGCTGCAGTCCATATTCGAGCTTTTTCTGGACAAGCTGGGAATTTGAATGCAGGGATACATGCAGGCAAATAGAGGCATATAAGGATGGTCGTGACGATGAGGCAGTTGAAATTCGGCGTGGTTGGAGGGGGCAGCGCCTTCAACTTCCACGTCAATGGAGTAAGGGATTCCAAGCTTCTTCGCTTTACGGCGATTTATGATGCGAATACCGAGAATGCCAAGAAAGTCGCCAAGCGGTTCAAAGACGGCCATCTAGAGGTTTTCGAGACTCTGGATGCGATGCTCGATTCGGACATTGACGCAGTTCTGGTCATGGTTCCTCATGCGTACCACGAACGGATTGTCGTGCGCTGCGCCCAGAAGGGCAAGCATGTGCTTTGCGAAAAGCCTATGGGAACGACGGTCGAGGCCTGTAGAAATATGATCGCCGCCGCCCGCGCGTACCATGTAAAGCTCATGATAGCCGAGAATCACCGTTTCCTGCCGGCCCATACATGGATACATGATGCCGTCAAGAAAGGGCTGATTGGCGATGTCCTCATGGTTCGGGCCTATGAAGGAGTTAATGAAATACCGGGTCTCAGCGTGAGTGGTTTCTGGAAAGGCGACCCGATCAAGGCTGGGGGCGGTTCGCTCATGGATATGGGTGCGCATAAATTCGCGGCGCTGGAATATATCCTCGGCAGCCATTGTACCGAAGTAACCGCCGTCCTCGCCAAGCAGGCAATAAACTTGCCGGAAAAAGCTGAGGATAACGCTTTCACAATCCTTCGTTTCGATTCGGGTGCCATAGGCGAGATGTCAGTGAGTTTCACGCAGATGACTCCGCCTTTCAACAGCCTTGAAATCTTTGGAACCGAAGGGAGCATCTTCGAAAACCATGCATGGGAAAAGCCTGTCAGAATCTACTCATTTTCGAAAGCAAAGGCGGTTCCCCAACAGGAATGGTATGAGCCCGAGATAGAGCACGCTCCCTTCCCGGGCTATTACCCAATCTCGGTTCGCCATGAGGATGAGCACTTCGCAAGATGTATCCTGGAGGATAAAGAGCCTGAATTCAGTCCGGAGGATGCGATGAGCGCCATTGAGTGCATCCTGGCTGGGTACCTCTCCTTTATAGAAAAGAGACCGGTTGCGCGCCAGGAAATCATCGAACTCGCGGATAAAGGTCAGACTATTCGGATATTGGAACGACTCGCCAAATCGATCCCTATAAACCCGAAACTTCCCGAGGTGAAGAGCGTGAAACCAGTTGGATACGATAGAAAAAGAGCCGCAGCGATTATGGAGAAGCTCGATCTCGACCTTCTCATCGCGAGCGCTCCTGTAAACACCTACTACCTTAGCGGGCTGCCTGTTCTCCACAGCGCGCCCAATCCCATCCTCGAGGCGCTTGCCAACCAGTACCCGAATTTCGCGATGATCCGCCGGGAAGGCGAAGGATCGATGGTCCATTGGGATGTTTTCAAAAGTACCCAGGGGCTGTGCTGGGCAGCTGATGCAATAGGGGTACACAACCAGAAGGATGCCCAGACCGCGCTCATTTCCAAGGTCAAGAAGTGGGGCCTCATCGGTAAACGTGTTGGTGTCGAGTCTACGGCTCCCAAATTCATCATCGACGCGCTTGGTCCCGGCAACGTCAATATGAAGATTATCGAAGCCGATTCCGCATTCCAGGAGATGCGCCTCATCAAGACTGATGAGGAAGTCGCGCGTATCGCCATGGCGACAGCCATCACTGAAAAGGCGATCATGAAATGCGTGAAAGCCCTGAAGGCAGGCATGACCGACAACGAGCTCCTCGATATTGGCAGAAAAGCCATGCTCGAAGAGGGAGCCGATGGCTGGAATCACCTGACCCTCTCCATCGGCGGTTCGGACCCCGAAGCTCCGGGAGTAGGCACTGTTGTACGGATGGGTGACATCGTCCGTCTGGATTTCGGAGCGATCTACAAGAATTATGCCGCTGACGTGAATGCGGAAGTGATCATTGGCAAGGCTCCCGAGAAGGCAAGCTCCCTCATCGAGGGCCTCCTTGAATTCCAGGGCCATTTCGAGTCGCGCATTAAACCCGGCGTCCCGATGCGCCAGCTCGGCGAAGAGACGATAGGCTGGTACAAGGGCAAGTACCCCGAAGGCATCGCCTTCTGCATCGGACACAGCATAGGTCTGGAATGCGAGGATCTGCATCTGTTCGGAGCAATGGGGTCGCAGGATCGCCTTTTCGAGAAAAATATGGTGTTCGAGATCGAGGCGTGGGAAAACTACGAAGGCTACCTCATCGGCGTTGAAGACTGTTACGTCGTCACCGATTCAGGATGTCGCAAGATGACCACGCTCGACAAGCATATCATCACGATCAAGGAGTGAATGAGATGAAGCCTCTCGTTATTATCGCAACCCCCAATATCTGCTGGCTCAAGCCCGATGTCCAATATCCCAAGGCAGCAGACGAGATCGCCGAGGAGGCAAAACTCTGCAGGGATAACGGGGCTTCTGTCCTTCATGTCCACGGCGAAGGCCAATGGGTTGAGGTACTGGCCGGTATTCGGAAACGGACTGACATATTGATTCAGTGCGGAATGTCGAGCATCCCCCTTAAGGACCGCATGGACATCATGTACCAGAAGGCGGACATGATCTCTATCATCCTGAACCACCATGACGAAGCCTTTGCCGAAGTTTCCTGCAATGTCCTGCATACCATGGCGGAACTCGAGGACTATGCGACCGTCTGTCGGAAGTACGGCGTCAAGCCAGAATTCGAGGTATGGCATTCCGGCTCGATCTGGAACCTGAACCATCTCATCGGCGATGGCCTGCTTGACTCGCCCTACATTACGACGATGTTTTTTGGCTGGCCGGGAGGGACCTGGTCCCCTCCAACCGTAGAGGAATACCTCTACCGGCGAAAACTCATGCCCACAGGCTGCGCTGTCGCCGTGAGCATCATGGATGAGAGGCAAATGGACATTCTCGTGGCAGCGATAGCGCACGGGGACAATGTGCGCGTCGGTACCGAAGATTATCCTTTCAATCGACAAGGCAAGCCTTGCGCCACCCACGAACTCGTCAGGGAAATCGCGGATATTTCCAGGATGTTGGGAAGACAGGTCGCGACTCCGGCCCAGGCCCGCAGGATGCTGGGCACCAGGGGGCGAGGGGCATGATCGACGGGAAAGTCGCTCTCATCACCGGCGCGGCAAGCGGCATCGGAAAGGCTGCTGCGGAAAAATTCGCGAAAGAAGGCTATCGGTTAGCCATCTTCGACAAAAATGTGTCGATCAAGGAAGCGGGCGATTTGCTCAGGGGAAATGGCTCTGAGTGTCTAGATTTTCAAGGCGATGTATCCAGCGAGAAGGATGTCGAAGCCTTCATCGCCCTTGTGGACAAGACATTCGGCAGGATAGATGTCCTAAACTGCAACGCCGGGATTGTCGTCGTAAAACCGCTGGAGGATACCTCCTTCGATGATTTCACTAGGGTTTCCAATGTGAATATCGGGGGAACCTTTCTGTTCTGTAAACATGTTTTTCCTATCATGAAACGGCAACGAAGCGGGGCAATCGTCAATCTCGGCTCCGTGTCAGGCCATGTCGGACAAACCGAGCATGCGATCTATGGCGCCACGAAGGGCGCCATCATCGCGTTCACGAGGGCGGTCGCCTGGGAAGTGGCTGATTACAATATCCGTGTGAACTCGGTCAGCCCCGGATCTGTGGATACTCCGATGCTTCGTTCGGATATACAACTCGAATCGACGCGAACGGGAATGGCATTTGACAGGGTAAAAAAAATTAGAGAGTCGGAACAAGCTTTCAAGCGATGGGCAGACCCTAAGGAAATCGCCGAGGCGATTTATTTCCTCGGAAGCGATGCGGCCTCTTTTATTACAGGTTCTGATTTGTTGGTGGATTGCGGATGGGTGGCGAAATAATGCAAGAAAAAAGCATCAACTACGAGATCGAAAAAAAGAAGAGCACCACGGGGATAATCGTCCAAAAACTCATTGAGCTTATTCGCCTAAGCAGCTTGAAGCCCGGCGATAAATTGCCGCCCGAAAGGGAACTTTCGGAAATCATGAATGTCAGCAGGCCGTCTTTGAGGGAAGCGCTCAAATCCCTGGAGATGATGAACGTTATCACCATCAAGCAAGGATCCGGAACTTTCGTCAACAAGCTGCATCCCGAAAGCGTCGCCGAGCATTTTGATATCGTATTTGCGCTGGATGATACGCTCTACCGCGATCTCTATAAGGCCAGAAGAGTCCTGGAATCCGCGATTGCTCGCATGGCCGCCGAAAATATAACCGATGAGGAACTTGCCGAAATCGAAACGAACACAAGGAAGGCCGTGGGCGCAGTTGAAAACCCGAAGGAGTTTCTCGAGCTGGATTTTCAGCTTCATACGCTGATATTGAAAGCCGCCAAGAACCGTATCCTGCCTGTCTTCATCCAATCGATCAACAAACTAAATTTGATAATGCGCAAAAAGACGAATAGCGTCCTGACGATACGACAATCCACGATCCAGGATCATCAGAAGATCCTTGAGGCACTTAAGGAACGAAATCCCGATAAGGCGGCTAATGCCATGGAAGAGCACCTACTCCACGTTGAGCGCGGCTTCTACAGCATCGAAAGTAGAGGAGAAGACTCAAAATGAAGAGGCGCTTTTTCGTAACAGGAGCCACAGGCTGCATCGGAGGCTGGGTCGTCAAGAACCTTGTTGAGTCGGGCGACGAAGTGTTTGCGCTCGCGAGAAGCGGCAGATTAGACAAGCTTTCCCTCATCATGCCAGTGGAGGAGATCGCAGAAATTCATATCATCAAGGGCGACCTCACCGATGCTCCGCTTGTCCAGACCTGCATGGCGGAAAATGGAATCGAGAAGATAATCCACCTTGCGGCTATGCAAATACCCTTCTGCAGCGCGGACCCCAGACTTGGCGCGAGAGTCAACGTCGAAGGAACCATTAATGTCTTCGAGGCAGCAAAGAAGTGCGGGATTCGGTTTCTGGTCTATTCGAGCAGTACTGCGGTGTATGGGACCAAGGATGAATACTCTTCACCCTGTCTTGAACATGATGATCCGCTGATCCCGCATTCGCACTACGGGGTTTACAAGCAGGCCAACGAGTGGAGCGCAAAAGTATATTACAGGGTTGATGGCATTTCGAGCATAGGCATCAGGCCCTATGTTGTGTACGGTCCGCTCCGCGATCAGGGCATGAGTTCCACGCCGACAACTGCCATGAAATCCGCGGTCAAGCTTGAGCGGTACGAAATTTCCTATGGAGGGGTTTTTAATTTCCAATACGCCGATGATACGGCAAAAGCATTTATCAACGCGGCGTCGGTGAATTATATCGGGGCGGATGCCTATAACCTCGGCGGTACGCCTGTCGACATGAAAGACGTGGTCCACGCCATTGAACTCGCTGAACCACGCGCTGCAGGCTTAATCACGTATCTTGACGGAACTCTCCCCTTTCCGCCACGCGCGAGCAAGGTGGAACTGGAGAAGGTAATCGGCCAAATGTACGAGACACCCCTCGTCGAAGGAGTACGAGCAAGCATGGAGATATTTCGAAAGAATGCCGCGCCGGGGAAGTGATCAAGCAAGGCAATCTCCTGAAAATAGGGGTTGCTGAAGGTCGTTTGCATAGGTGTGTTAATCGACTCAGGCAAATACTTGAGCGATAAGTCATTCTAGGAGGTAAGGGTATGTCGAAACTCGGACGCATTTCAGCGGTGGTAGGGCTCATGCTGATTATCTTTTCTGGTGTAGCGTTTGCGGCACCAAAGCAGATAGTGATCGGCATTAGCATGCAGGGCAACCAAAGCGGCTTTGTCCAGTACATTACATCGGGAATGTGGGAGTGGCAGAAGAAGAATGCCCCCGATGTCAAGCTGGAGGTAGTGTTTGCGGATGACGATGCTGCGAAACAGTTGACGCAGGTCGAGACTTTTGTAGCGAAAAAGGTCGACGCGATCATCATCAACCCGGTGGACAAAGTGCAGTGCGCGGCCGCGGTCGATATCGCAGCCGATGCAAAAATTCCAGTTCTGACCGTCAACACGATAACAACAAGCAATAGAGTGACGGCTCACGTAGGTTCGGATGATGTCGTTTCCGGCTATCTGCAGATGAATCGCATCATCGCTGTTTGCGGACCTACGGCAAAAGTCGCCTATGTCGACGCCGTATTGGGGCATTCGGCCCAGGTCGGGCGAACTGCAGGATACCAGAAGTCGCTCAAAGAGCACCCTGGAGTAACTCTTGTCGCGCATGACACCGGCAACTGGTCAGCGGATGAATCGATGAAGCTCGTCGAGAACTGGCTGCAATCCGGGAAAAAGATGGACGCGATTCTGTGTATGGCAGACTGCCAACTCATCGGTGTGGTCACAGCGGTACAGAATGCGAAAATGATTGGCAAGATCAAGCTCGCCGGGATGGACTGCGATCCCTTGATTATGGATTACATCCAGAAAGGCTTCGTAGATGATTCTATTTGGCAGGACGGAGTTGGACAGGGTGAAAACGTCGTAAGGCTCGCGGTCGATGCGGTAAATGGAAAGAAGATCGCCGACTTTTATCTGCCCTATGAAGTTTGCACGAAAGACAATCTTGCTCATTATTTCGAACTCGCGAAGATCCGCAACGATTTAGCGAAGAAGTACTTCTGATACTTCCGCGCAACTGCGGCGATGGGTACGCCTGTCGCCGCGGTTTTAGCAAGCAGAAACGAGGGGCACGGTGATGTCAGACAATGAAGTGATCCTCGAAATGAAACATATAGACATGCGATTCCGGGGAGTCCATGCCGTAGACGATGTGTCGTTTACGCTGCGTCGGGGCGAGGTCCACGCTCTTGTAGGTGAAAACGGCGCGGGGAAAACTACGCTTATGAAAGTCTTGGTCGGTCTCTATTCACCCAACGCCGGCGAAATAGTATTCGAAGGCGTTCCCGTGAAGTTCAGGAACGTCGGCGCTACCAGGACGGCCGGAATATGCATGATTTTCCAGGAATTTAACCAGGTCAAGCACCTGACCGTGATGGAAAACATCTACTTGGGCAGAGAGCCGAAAACAAAAACAGGGTCAGTCAATTACAAACAAATGTTTGAAGACTCGCGAGTCGTCTTAAACAAGATAGGGGTCGAGATAGACCCGAAAACCTTTGTCCGGGACTTGACAGTCGCCAAGCAACAGTTGGTCGAAATCGCAAAAGCGGTTTCATTCAACGCCCGGATAATCATCATGGATGAGCCTACTTCAGCCTTGAGCGATACTGAAATTAATCGATTGTTTGAAACCGTGAGGACGCTGAAGGCAGAAGGCAAGGCGATAGTATTCATATCGCACAAGCTTGAAGAGATTTTCGGAGTTTGCGATCGGGTGACGATTTTGCGCGACGGAAGATTCATCCATTCAGACTTGGTCAAAAATATCAACGAATCCGAACTTATACACATGATGGTGGACAGGGAAATCTCGGAAATGTTTCCCAAAGAAGAGTCGGAAATAGGTGATATAACCTTGGAAGTCAAAGGCTTGACCTGCAAAGGGGTCTTCGAAGACATCAGCTTTAATTTGAGACGAGGTGAAATACTGGGCCTTTCTGGCCTTATGGGGGCTGGCAGAACCGAAGTTGTCGAAGCGATCGTTGGGAGCAGAAAGCTTGACCATGGAGAAATTTTCCTTGATGGAAAGAAAATAGTTAACCGCATGCCAGGTGATGCGATCGCCCGAGGGATAATCATGGTGCCGGAGGACCGCAAAAAGCACGGTCTCGCGCTTAAGATGAGCGTCAAGGACAATATCTTGATGTCGGCCCTGCATAAATGCCTGAAGGGCGGGTATATCCGTAAAAATCTGGAAAAGAAATACTCGTCAGAGTATATGACCAAGCTTGACATTAAAGCTGATAGCGATCGTCAGATTTGCTCGAATCTCTCGGGCGGGAATCAGCAGAAAGTAGTCATTGCGCGAATATTGAATGCGGATCCGAACGTCATCATCCTGGATGAGCCAACCAGAGGCATAGACGTAAAGACAAAAGCGGACATCCATAAGCTGATGTCCCAGCTTGCCGTTCAAGGTAAGGCTGTGCTCATGATTTCATCTGAATTGAACGAAGTCCTGGGCATGAGCGACAGGATAATAGTGCTCCATGAAGGTAAATTGACGGGCACGCTCAAAAGGAGCGAAGCGAACGCCGAGCGCATCATGCAGTATGCGATAGGCAAAATGGAAGAAGAGGTACATTAAAATGGGAATACTGAGCAAAACGCGAGCGGACGTAAGCGCCTTTGGCGTCAAGTACAAGTTGAACAACTACGGCATCCAGATCGGCTTCGTTATCATTTTCATCTACCTCTCCATCGCAACTCCGACTTTCTTCACTTACAGCAATTTCGTCACCATTCTACGACAAGTTGCCTGCATAGGAATTGCGACTATCGCCGTTGGCACGCTTATCATCATGAACTGCATCGATCTATCTATTGGATCGCTCTTTGCTCTTTGCGGCATTACCGCAGGCATGATGGTTTCCACGGGTAAGGAAGGCTTAAGTCTTCCGACCTTCATCGGCCTTGGTGTCGGCATCCTCACCGGCGTCTTGGTGGGCCTTTTCAACGGAGTCACGGTTGCCAAAGGGAAAATACCGCCTTTCATCGTGACCATGGGTTCGATGTGGATCACTCGAGGTTTGGCCCTCATTTTGGCTCATGGCATGCCGGTCGGCTCGTTTCCCGACTCATTCGTCTATCTCGGAACGGCTTCCGTAGATAAGGGCAATCTGATTCCCTGGTCGGTCGTCATCTTTCTGATCGTTGCGGTTGTGATGGATTTCCTCATGAAGAAGCGGCCCCTGGGTCGTTATATTTACGCGACGGGGGGAAACGAGGATGCGGCTATCGCGGCTGGTATAAATACCGCCCGAATCAAGATAAAAGCGTACCTCGTCGAAGGCGGACTCGTCGGATTGGCAGCCACCCTTCTTGCTTCGCGGCTGAAGTCGGCGGCTCCGGCGTTAGGGCAGGGCTATGAACTCGACGCGATCGCTGGTGCAATTGTTGGAGGAGTAAGCTTTTCTGGAGGCATCGGCTCGGTCTGGGGGATGGTGCTCGGCGCGGTAATAATCGGTGTCATCAATAACGGTATGGATCTCCTGGGTGTCCAAGCCTTCTACAAGCAGATCGTCAAAGGCTCGATCATCATCCTCGCCGTACTCCTCGATAGACGACGGACAGGCCGCGGATAAATCCGGGGATTTCACATCCCGATATTGTGCTTCTCTCTCTGTACGCGTTCGCACCAGGGTCCTACGTTCCAATCTCCGTAGGAGCCGAGCCCGCCGCGTTCGTCCGGCCCTGAATAGACTGGTACATGCACAAGAGAGAGCCCTTTGTACGCAAAGGCTTTCTCAAGCGCAGCTTCAAGTTCGGTGCGAGAAGTCCCGCCCTCAAAGCCGCGTATTCCCGAAAAGGCCTGGGCAATTGCGATATAGTCAACTTCGACCCTGTCATCGGTCCGGAACTCGGCACCGTACTGCGCGTGCTGCAGGGAGCTGATGGCTGCCATTCTGCGGTTGTCGAAAAGCACGATCATCCCGTGAAAGCCATAATTGGCTGCATCGAGAAGAATCTGAGGACACATAAGGAGACTGCCGTCACCTGTGAAGGCGATCGAATACCGTGGCGTATCGGCAATGCCGGAAGCGAGAAGGCTTGAGACGGCGAACCCCATGTACGAGGCGCCAGTGTCCGTGAATGTAGATCCGACGGAATCGTCCTCGATAATCTGGAAGCCATTTGCCTGCACATCACCCGCATCGAAATATTTTGCCGCGCCCTTGCCTTGCGCGAATTTTACAGCTATCGCTATGGCGGCTGGCTGGGTGAGCAGGGGCATGCCAAACTTCGGGTCGAAGATTGAGGGCACAAGGAGGCGCTCAACCAAGAGGGAGTCCCACTCGGCACGTCGCGCTTGGCATTCGAGGAACCAAGGCGTAGGCGAGGCGCCTTTGTCGATGCCGGCCGATCTGAGTGTTTTAGCGAGTCTCTCAATAACAGCGCCGGCATCGCCGACGAGAGGCAGCGAGCCATTGTAGTGTGAGGCATCCTGATAGTCCGTGTTTATCGCGATGACGGCCTTTGCGGACCTCCAGGCGGTACCCGAGGAATCCCATTGGCACACGGCTCTCGCACCTATTGTCACCGCGAGGTCGGCACCCGCCATCGCGGCGTTGCCCGATATAGATCCCTTGGAGCCCCCTACAGTCATGTTTCGCGGGTGCGCTCCTGGCAATATTCCCACCGCCGAAGGACCATGCACAAATGCCGCATCCGCGCGACGCAGAAACTCGTCGAGCAAAGTCGGGTCGATGCCGCGGGCACCGTTGCCAGCCTTGACGACGATACGCTCTGCCCGGGCGATAAGCTTTACAGCTTCGCGGTAAGGCTCATCGTCAGCGGGAGTGTTGCTTTGGTAGGCAGTGATGCGAGGGAGTTCCGCCAAGTTGAAATTCCGCATGACCTCGCCTTGGGTGTTTATGGGTAGGAGCAGATAGAAGGGTCTATGACGTATGGGGCTGAATACTGCTTCAATTCCCCGCTTCAGCGCGGTGGAAAGGGCCCATGCAGTGTGAAGGGCATAGGCGCTTCCCATGGATTGGGCTAGCCTCAGAAACGATCCCTGCTCTGGCCTCGGAACCTGCTGCATGTTGTAACCTTCATCGTGTGTCGTTTCGTCGCCGAGCAGATAGTAGAGACCCACAGAGTCGGATGCCGGAACAAGGGAGGCGCTAAGCGCCTGGAGCGCGCCGGGGCCGATGGAAGTAAAAACCGCCGCTGTTTCGCCGTATTGCCATTTAAGGGCAGTCGCGGCATGCGAGGCCTCGATTTCGCTTCGCACGTTGAAGACGCTGACTGCGCCAGCTTCTTCATAAGCTCGCAACGCCTCACCCAGTTCAGTCGTACCATGCCCAAATACGCCTATGTATTTGCGTACACCTTGTTTGAGAAGGCCAATGACGAGGGCTTCACAAAGCGCCATATCGAGGTTCCGCGCCAGGGTGCCCGAGGCAAGGGCAGCGTCCACACTGCCAGACTTTACTATGGCGCAGGCGCGAGCGAGCCGCGCTTTAAATGTCGCCTCGGTAGTGGTCATCGGTGTAGCCTCGCCTCGACGGCTCGGGCCAATATAGAATAGCTGTCACTTGAGCTTCCGGTATTTCCATTTTTTATTCCGTCAAGGAGAAACTCGAAAATGCCTGGATAGCGGAGCGCCGGCAGGGCAACTTCGTCCGGTAACGACGATACGATATCTTGAAATGAGTGATGTGTTATTGCCGAGACCTGTGTAATGAGTCTACGTGAAAACGCCTGTGGCTCGCTGCGTTTCTTTGGGTAACCCGATCCGCGCTCAGAAGAAAATAATTCGTCGAAAATAAGTCGAAGATTCACATCAGCCGCCCAGCCATAGCCCTGATTAAGCGCCAGACTGATACAGTTGCCATCATTGATCCGCGCGAAGAGCCACGCGTCGAGCGGAGTTAAAATGTGCCCACACGAGACACCGGGGTATGCCATAGCGGCATTGAGGAAACCCTGGCCTGTGCCGCAACCGCCGATAACGAAATCAACCTTGCCCATCGCAAGGATGAGGGCTGCAAGAAAACCGGTATGAATATAGGAGAGTTCGGGTGCTTCTCCTCCCTTTTTCATGCCGCAATTAAAGACTTCGTGTCCCCTGCCTTCAAGGGCAAGAAGAATATCAGCATTCCGGTCCGCTGCGCTGGTTTCATTGATGACTGCGATTCTCATTGTTTTCTCCTATCTTTAAATTTTAGAAGTCTTTCAAAAAGCTTTGATGGCGGCAGCGATATCCTCGGGCCTCAGACTCAAGGCGCCGATCAATTCTTGATAGGTGCCTGACTGTATGAACTGCAGTTGATTTTCTGGTGTCAATGCGCTCAGGTGAAGGATGCGGCGTTGATCACAGGGAATTCGCTCCTGGAACATGTGCTGGGCGAACTTATTGAGCAATGCCCCATTGTTCTGCTCAGCGAACACTAGCGGCAGTTTTTCCTGAGCGAGGCTCTCAAAGAGACAGTAATCATAGGATGGCATATCGAGGACGTCCACCTCGATATCATCGTTTTTCGCGAGCATATCCGCTGCCGCCAGCGCTTCCAGCACGCCATGCCCACTGGAAATGATGACTGCTTTGCTATGAGTCGACTTCTTGAGGTAATAACCCTTGCCGAATTCAAACCTGAAATCTGGTCCATACAGAACTTTGGACTTGTTGCGCATGACACGTAGGTAGACAAGACCTTTATCGCCGCCTGCGATCCATTCCAATACAGAGAGCAATTGGCGTGGACAACTTATATCTATCATTTTCAGATGAGCAAGTTGGTTGAAGAAACAAATATCATCGTTGCTCATGTGGGTCGCCCCATTCACCGCCGTATCAAGGTTCGCGGCAGTCGCCACAAAGGTGATGTCTGTATTGTAGCCCTCGCTAAGCCAGCCTTTTCCCGTTTCGATTACCTCAGCTCTCTCCTGATAGCCCACCGCGATCCGCCGGAATGCCTGCCAATCGAAGAAAGGGCCGAAAGTGCTGACCCAGACATTAGCGCCTTCGCTAGCCAATGCCTCGGCCATGCACATCATACCGCATTCGGCTATTCCGGCATTGACCGCATGCAACCGGTTCGTAACCTGCGTCCCCTCGTACAATCCGCTCGCATTCGACAGATCTGCATCGATAGTGTAAAGACGTGGATCCTGCGCAAATGCAGACATTGCCTTTTTGATAATGTCACTAGCGGCATATTCCTTGCCTTCCTCTAATACGGGAAGGCATGATGCATCATATTCAAGACTCTTTTCCCGGCGATCTGGATGACTAACCGATACTTTACTGGGTATGCGTATCAGATCGTTGATTGCACCATTAAATAACACGCAACGATACCCAAACCCTTCGGCAAGCCTTTCGATTGTCGAGGTTTGGAAGTGATTGAGATTTTTAATGCGTACATCTCGCGCTTGAAGGAGAAGCTTGGTTTCTCTCTCAAGATCCCCTTTTTCAATCGTTGCTTTGTGCTTTGTGACAAATGCGGCAAAGCCGCCAATCACTTTATTAGACTGACAAATAATTGCCGTCGGCTTAGAACCCTGAGGCACCTGGGAAAAGCTCTCAAGCGCGCAGAGAATACTGCCTATATCGTCGCCCGAGGCTTTGAGCACCCTGAAGCCAAATGATTGGAACCGTTCGCTGATATTGTCCATTCGGATGAGAAGGCTGCTGGTATTATCGCTCTGTCCATCATTTTTATCGACTATTACGCAGAGATTGCCTAGGCCGCGGTCTCCGGCGAACATGATTCCTTCCCAGCATGATCCCTCTTGTAATTCGCCATCACCTACCAGACAGAATACCTTGCGGCTCTTATTCTCTTTTCTTTTCAGCGCGTAACCTGCTGCCAGCGAGATGCCATGGCCAAGCGGGCCGGTTGCAATCGGAACACCTGGAATGATAGGTCCAGGGTGCCCTTTTATAAGAGCCCCATATCCCCTCGAACCTTGGAGGTGCTTTCTTTCGAAGTATCCGACATCGGCATAGACGGAGGCCAGAGCAGCGATTGCATGTCCTTTGCTTAGGACGAATATATCATGATCAGGGGAAGTTGGATTGTGGACATCATAGTCCATGAATCCACCATAATAAAGTGCGGTAAGCGAAGGGATCTCCGAGTACGCCCCGCCAATATGAATACCTTTATCTATAGAGGACCCACACTGGAAGAGACAATCAGCGCGTAAGTCACATTCTTTTATTGCAAGCAGAGCTGATTTTTCTTCAATAAAGTCCATGTTTCCCTCTCTATCGATAAGACTTTATTCCAATTGATTTTAGAATGCAAGCTTTTAGGGTATATCCCTCCTTTCGAAACCATGCAGGCCGCAAAATTCTGTACTAGACCGAGACCTTTTTACCCGTATTGTCCGAATCTCAGCATATGATTCTTGCCGCAAAGGAATAAAATGAACTGCTTGAGATTTTCTCTTTGCCGTAAGGAGCGAATACTTGCAGCGATTCCACTGATAAGCACAACTTAAGTCGCATTCACCGGCGAAAGGTACTACTATATAGCCTCAAGAACTCGATCAGAATGCAGGTTTAGTCTTGGGGAGAATGCTTGTATGTCGGACAAAATACAGAAAACCGGCAAGATCGCCGAAGGTTTTTACTTGATCAATGAAGGTTTCGTCTGTAGCTATCTGCTGGCAGCCCGAGATCGGTTCATCGCCTTCGATTCGGGAATCGAACCAAAAACCATTGTATTGGCTCTCACAGACCTATCAATCGACCCGGCGAAGGTGGATACGGTCTTGTTAACACATTCTGACCGGGATCACATCGGAGGCAGGGCGGCTTTTCCTAACGCGCAAGCCTTTATTTCAAAAGCCGAAGAAGTCATGCTTGACCATTCGCATGCAAGATTCCTGGGCATTACCTACAACAAGCCCCTTCCTTTCGAGTATTCGACGCTGGAACCCGGCCAGGAATTGCTGATAGACGACTCCGTCGAGATACGCTGCTTGCACACTCCTGGTCATACGACAGGATCCATGTCCTTTCTCATCGATGATTCAATCCTTATAGTCGGCGATGAATGCAACCTAAGGAAGGGGAAGGCTGTGCTCAATATGCGTATGCTCAGCATCGACAACAACATGCGCCGCGACTCAATCAAACAGCTTGCCAAACTTGAAGGCATCAGCCTGCTTTGCACTGCCCATTCAGGCTATACAGCGAATTTTAGTTCGGCCATGAAAAAGTGGAGATCGTAAGCCAAAGTTACACAAACGGGAGATTCTATAGATCGAACGTGACGTTTACGCCACACGAAACGGGAATGGGAATACCACGTCGTCTGGATACAAAAATACCGGAAAAAGAACTGTACGCTGAACTGAGAAAACTGCTGGGCAAAGCGTTTCGAGAGCAAACCGGGCACAAGGAATCAAGAATCTTGGAAGGGCATCTGATAGTCGACTGTATCCATACATTGGTCGAGATACCGCCCACGTATTCTGCAGCCCAAGTTGCAGGTTATAGCAAAGGTAAAAGCGCGATACAAATAGCACGAAGATTTGAAGGCGGACAAAAGAACTTTTCAGGTGAGCATCTCCGGGCACGAGGATACTATATATCGACAGCAGGATTGGATGAAAAGGAATACGTGAGCATATCAGAAATCAAGAAAATGAAGGTAAACGACAGGATCAGCTAAGCTTGATGGCCGACTAGACCGCCACCCAGAGGGCGGCACCTTCTGGGTGGCACCCAATAAAGCCGCTTTGAGCGGTTCACCTATTCCAAGCCTCCACCTTTGGTGGAGGTCTTTGCCTGCGAGATGGAATCGTGAGATAGGCTGTGCCAAATCCATCGGTCGCTGGTTCAGGTCCAGCAGGTCCCCAAATTCCCTTGAGTATGGGTAGCATCGAAGTCACCCCTCTGCTCATGCATGACAGCCCGGTCTCACCTTGCCTTCCGGACAGCGGCGACGATAGCCGTAAATTCAGCATCATTCACAAGCCCGCGCTTTTCATTGCCCAGCTTTTTCACTTCGGCGAGGACTGCGGACAACTGCTCGGCATCCAGCTCGCCGAGCCTGAGTTCATTCAGCTTGTAGCTAACGTATGTTATGGCACGGTAGGACCCGGAGCCACAAACCTGAGTACCGGCGTTGTCGGCGCATTGCTCGATCGTTCCCCCATGATTGTACTTTCGAGTGAGCCGCCCGAAAAGATGATAGGTCGTACCGTCCAGATGGCCATCGATCAGCAAGCCATGTTTTACCCTCTCACGAAGTGGACAACGAGACTCACTGTTGAAAGAGTGGATCAGATTATCGATCAAGCTTTGAGAATCGCGACAGCCGAAGTGCCAGGACCAGTTCATATAGGGCTTCCTGAGGATATTGGCTCGCTCGAAGCCATTTTCTGCGGCCCCGCAGGAATAATGCTGCCTACGGCACTTCCTCCCACCGCTGACGAGGCGCTCCTCGTAACTATGGAGGAGGTTTTCAGGCATTCGCGTCGCCCCGTGCTGGCGGTCGGCTTATCGGCGGTCCGCAGCAAGTCAGGCGGTCTCATCGCACGCATCGCCGAAAAGCATAGGGTCCCCGTCATTCTGACTCCCATGGCTAAGGGGATCATTTCCGAAGACCATCCTTGGTATACGGGCGTACTCTTCCATGCCCTCAGCGACATGGTCGCTGATACGCACCGCAATGCCGATCTCGTTGTTGCCGTTGGCTACGATCCTGTCGAATTCAATTTTGAAGACTGGATGCCCAAGGTACCGCTCCTTAACCTGAATACGACGGAAGCTGATATCGACAGAAGCATTTACCGTTATGTGCATGACATTGTGGGCAATATTCCCGACTCACTGAGCCGCCTTGCGGAACTCCCGGCACTGGAATCCGAATGGGATGCACAAGCTCTCGCTGAACGCAGGCGGAAGATGTTCGAGGAACTCGCTCCTCCTCCGGGAAGCTTCGGCCCCCGCGCAGCGTTGGCCATCCTTCGCGAGCTTCTGCCTGTCGATGGCATCATGGCCTGTGATGTCGGCGCGCATACACATCTTATCGGACAGGCATGGCGAACTCCGGCTCCCGGGCTCCAGCTCATGACGAACGGCTGTTCTTCGATGGGCTTCGGCATTCCCGCCGCCATCGCGGCCAAACTATGCCGTCCCGATACAAAGGTGGCATGTGTTACAGGAGACGGCAGTTTCCTCATGATGGCGGGAGAGATGGCCGTCGCGCGCAGGCGAAAGCTGGCCATCGTCTTTGTCGTCCTTGCCGACCAGAATCTCGAACTAATCCGGCTCAAGCAAAGTCGCAAGGGATTCCCCGTCTACTCGACGATACTTCATGATGAAGAATGCCCAACGGCAAACTATGTTTTCGGCGTTCCCGTCATCCGCGCCGATGATGCCGCGCACTACAGAGCCGCCCTGGAGAAAGCTTTCGCTTATGAAGGTCCGGTCATCGTCGAAGCCCATATCGACCCATCGGAATACGATACACTCATCCTTCGCAGGCACAAATAAGGAGGTTCCCCATGGCATCCAGTTTCAGCGATCCCGCTTTCAATCCCAAAGGAGCCATGGACTTAAGGCTCCAGACCGTTCCTTTCTCAGGCATCCGGAAGGTATTCGACAAGGTCAAGGAACTCGAGTCATCAGGCCGCGACGTGATTCACTGGCAGATTGGACGTCCCGATTTTGATACTCCGGCCCATATCAAGCAGGCGGCCGTCGACGCACTGCAGCGTGGCGAAGTCCATTACGCGCCGAATCTCGGCACGCCGGAACTCCGGCGCGCGATAGGGGCGCGTACCACGCTCGATACCGGTATCGTCGTGAATGGCGAAAAACAGGCGGTCGTCATGGCCAGAGCCAACGAAGGCATCATGGTTTCGATGCTGGCTTTCATCGACCCCGGCGACGAAGTGATCGTAGCCAATCCCAACTGGCATCACTACAAATCCTGCGTCTTTCTGGCGGGAGGAGTCCCTGTGGAAGTGGAGGCAACCGAAGCCAACGGATTTTCACTTGATCCCGCCGATGTAGAGCGGAAAATCACGAGCCGAACGAAGATGATCTGCATCACTTCGCCCGGCAACCCTACAGGTTGTATCCAAAGCAAGGAAAGCCTCGAAGCGCTTGCCAAGATTGCCATACGACACAATCTTATTGTTCTTTCCGATGAAATCTACGCGCGCATCTATTACGGCAATGGCCCTGTCGCGCCGAGTATCTACTCCGTTCCAGGCATGGCGGAGCGGACCATCATAATCAATGGCTTTTCCAAGACATACGCCATGGACGGCTGGAGGCTGGGCTGGACGGTCGCGTCGGAACAGGTCACCAGGGCTCTTTTCAAGGTGAGGCAATACACGACCGTCTGCGTTAACACCTTCATCCAGCATGGGGCTGCCGTGGCCCTGACCGCGGACCAGTCGTGCGTGGATGAAATGGTCGGAGAGTTCGCGAAACGCAGAACGATCATGCTCAATGGCTTGCGCGCCATTAGGGGCTTGAGCGTCGCCGAACCGCTGGGAGCCTTCTACCTCTTTCCCAATATCAAATTGTTCGGAAAGAGCTCGTCCGAACTGGCCGACTACCTGCTCAACGAGCATGGCATCGCCACGGTCTCGGGAAGTGTTTTCGGCGACACCGGCGAAGGCTATCTCAGGATCGCCTATTCCTGCTCCGCGCCTGAGTGCGAACGAGGAGTAGTGAAGCTTGCCGCTGCGTTCGAAGCGATACGTTGAGCCGGAACCCCTCGGCAAATTTGAATCAAGAAAGGAGAAGGGCATGAAAAAATTCCGTGTCGCGGTTGTCGGTGCCATGGGCGCCGTGGGCCGGGAGATGCTCAAAACGCTTGAACAGCGGGGATTCCCCGTTTCGGAGATCCGTCCTCTCGACATCGAGGCGAACGCCGGCAAGAAAGTACTCTACAAAGGCCAGGAAGTGACAGTCGGAGTCGCGGCCAAGGGCGCTTTCACCGATGTCGATATCGCACTCTTCTCGGCCGGAGCCGATGCGAGCCTCGTTCTCGCTCCGATAGCCGCTTCCGAAGGCGCTGTCGTGATCGACAATTCCTCCCAGTGGCGAATGGACCCCGCTGTCCCCCTTGTCGTACCCGAGGTAAATCCCGACGCCCTCGATAGTCATCACGGCATCATCGCCAACCCCAATTGCTCCATCATACAGATGGTTGTAGCCGTAAAACCGATCCATGATGCCTACAAGATCAAGCGAATCGTTGTTGCGACCTACCAGGCTGTCTCCGGCACCGGCGGCGCGGCCATGGCCGAACTGACCGCCCAGGCCGGCCAGTTCGTCAGGGGCGAAAAAATCATATCGAAGGTGTATCCCCGGCAGATCCTCTTCAATGCATTGCCCCATATCGATGTCTTCCTGGATAACGGCTATACCAAGGAAGAGATGAAGATGGTGAACGAGACCAAGAAAATTCTCGACCCTGCTATAAGTGTCTCACCGACAGCCGTGCGCATCGCCGTCTTCAGGGGGCACTCTGAAGCGGTGAATATTGAAACCGAGCAGCCCTTCAACCTCGCGGATGTCAGGAAGCTGCTCGAAAAGGCACCCGGCGTCGAAGTGATGGACGATCCCGCCAACCTTGTCTACCCGACGACTCTGGATGCTGATGGCAAAGATGCCGTATATGTGGGAAGGCTGAGGAAAGATCCTACTGTTCCCAATGGACTCAATATGTGGGTCGTCGGAGACAACCTGAGAAAAGGCGCTGCCTTGAACGCGGTGCAGATCGCCGAAGTCCTCGTCGCGAAAGGATTCAAACCAAAGGCGCGGTAAAAGGGCAGACAGAAATTCGTTCCAGGGAGGGGATACCTGTTTGGCTATTCCCTCTTTTCAAGCATTAAGTTCCTCTCTGAAAGCATATCGCGATAAGAGGGATTTCATCTCCAGCGGGGCCCCAATCCTTATATGTCGTGTACTCTGGATCATCCAAGGTCGATAAGGTATTTATACGATTCGTGACTGTTGAGACGTTCATATGCGGATGAGATATCGCAAAGCGGTACAGGGTGCTCCTCGTCGTACCAGTCTGAGGCACAGAGCCTTTTTTCGGAAATCCGTAATAGCACTTCGTCATGTGTTTCGGGCTCATCGTAGCCGTCGCAGTAGACTTTAAACGAACGTTTCGCCAAAAACGGGTTTATGCCGTAATCGACACGCGAGTTCCAGCCGTACACTGCAACGGTCCCGTCTTCCTTTAGGAGCGGCAGCGCCGCATTGACGTTGGTCGCGTAACCGACTGCATCAATAATCGTGTCGATGCCACATGGAAACACTTTTAACAATTGCGCGCTAATATCGTCGCTTTTATAGTCTATCGAAAGTCTTGCGCCGAGCCTGGCGGCATCATTTCCGCGTTTTCTGTTTCCAAGCATGACCACTTCGGCATTTGCGTAGACGCAGTGGCAGATAAAAGCAAGCGCATTCGCGCCGGAGCCTGCAATCAGTATCTTGTCGCCAGGCTTCACGCCGACGCGGTTCGCATAGCTTAGCGTCTCGCGCCAGGTAATCATCATGGGAGCATCCTTTTCGGAGACGGAATCAGGAATTACCTTTTGGACACGAGCTTTTTCCCATTTTTCACGGGGGATTCCATCACGCTCCATTGCCTGCCAGTCTGTCGCAATTCCATATTGGGCGAATCCACCCCAACATATGCCGAGACCGATCTCCGGCATTGGAGGCGCACCGACACGGGAAATCAAATCACCTTTTTTAAAGAAGTTTACCTTGGTGCCCATTTCACAAATACGTCCAACGCTTTCATGACCTAAAATCGAGGGGTATACAAGTGGATTTTGATGCTGCTTTCGCAGTATCCGAAGGTCAGTCCCCGCACAGGTTGAGCCATAACATAATTTGACAAGAGCTTGATATTCGTTGTATTCGGGCAACGGTATTTCGCGTATTTCAAGCCTGCCATCTTCGTTTACGACTGCCGCTTTCATGGTATCCATCATATGGTATTTACAAAAACAATCATATTGGAGAATGCATGCTCTTCCTCATGTGAAACCACAAGATCAATAAAGCCCAACTTTTGCAATATATGATCTCCTATATATAATATCCATCAACAGGCTACCAAGTGATATGAAAATGGACTTCGGTTTGCTCGTCCCGGATATTGTATGGTGAAAGACATCAGACAAGTATACATGAAAGATGTGATAAATCACCTAGCGCTTTATCTGCCGAATTCTCCCTGCAAATTATTATATATAGTATTTCAAGGTTATTTGTGGTTTTTTGCCAAGTAATGTGCATTGGTATTTTTCGATTTATTATTGACAGTAATGAAAACATGTCAGACAATACTGAGAAAACTCTCAAGGAAGGACTTTTATGAATACTTCAAATAAAGGCTTTGGCCGAATCTCTGTTCCTCTTGTAACTCCATTCTACCGGAATGAAAATGTCAATTATGAGGTTTATGGGCAGCTCATCGACTATGTCATCAGGGAAGACATGGCGGACTCTGTCATCTCTACGGGAACCACTGGCGAAGCATCAGCGCTTATGTTCGATGAGCGCGTCAAGCTGTTCGAGACGGCGAAGAAAGCGGTTAATGGCCGTTGCAAACTCGTATGCGGGACCGGATGCGCTTCCACCCACGAGACGATACTCCTTACAAACGAAGCTATAAAGGCAGGCGCCGATTATTGCCTTATCGTCGCACCATTTTATTGCAAGCCCGATCAGGAAGGCATCTATAACCATTACTCGCGTATTGCAGACGCGACAGGCGCCCAAATCATGCTTTACAACATCCCTATATTTACGGGGATCAACATCGATCCCGAAACCTGCGCGCGTCTCGCGAAACATCCTTGTATTGTCGGTATCAAAGACGAAGCGGGGCTTAATCCTAACCAGGTTCTTGATTACAGGCTTGCGACGAAGGATATAAAACCCGATTTCATAATATTCAATGGTGACGATGTAATGCTTCTTCCCACTATCATTCAGGGGGCTCAGGGCATTATAAGCGGCTCGGCCCATGTACTTGGGAATGTTATAAACAAGGTGTTCGATGCCTACGAGCAAGGCAAGAACGATGTCGCACTCGAGAACTTCACCATTTTGTACAAGTTTTGCCGTACATGGGCGAAGTTTGGGCGCATACATCCGAATCCTGTACTTCGTCCGGCGATTGAGATGAAAACCGGCCTGAATATCGGCCCGGCCCGCGGCCCACTTGCGCCCATCCGTCCTGAGGAAAAGGTATTTCTTGAAAAGACAATGAAGGAACTCGGTTTGCTTTAGTTCCCATTGTACGATAGAAAAGGCATTTTTTCCAAGGAGGAGAGATTATGAAGAAGCTGATGGTCCTTTTTCTCGCATGCCTCATGGTATTGTCCGTTGGGGCGGCAAACAAGGATGTCGTTCTTGGTCTGTCGATTCCTGTAACCGGCGCCCAGGCGGCCGGCGGACAGCAGGCTCTTTATGGCACGACAATCGCGGTCAACGAAGTCAACAACGCGGGCGGTCTGAAGCTTTCCGACGGCTTTCACAAGGTCAAGATCGTCTATGAAGACGACAAGGGCGACGCCACTCTCTGTGATACGACCGTGAGAAGACTCGTCTCGAACGGCGCTGTCGCCATTCTTGGGCCATATTTCTCCGGCCAGACGATCGCTCTTGACGCGACGATGCGGGAACTTAAGGTACCGCTCGTGAATTCAGCGACATCCATAAAGATACCCTTGCTCCAGAATCCATGGATCTGGAGATGCCGCTGCGACGATGGCATCAACGTCCTCATTCTCGGCAAGGCAGTCATGACCGATTACAAAGCAAAGTTCGGAAGCCTTGCCGGCCTCAAGGTCGGGATCCTGTGTGCCAACGACGAGACGGGTACGTCTGCGGCCGCAAGCTACAAGACGTATTTCGACAAGAACAACGTGAAGTACTACTACGATACGCATAACAAGGATGAATCGGATCTGACGGCATATGTGCAGAAGGCCCTAGCTGCCGGCTGCAACGCCTGGGTTTCCTCGACACACGACATCGCTGCCGCCGCCCTCGCGAAGGCTATGTATCAGCTTGGACTCCGTGACCAGATCATCTACATGAATCCGATTCTCGCCCAAGTTCAGGTGCTCAACCTCATGCAGCCGGAGTGGGTAGAAGGTTGGGGCTGTGTTACCGATTACGCCTACAACGACAAACGTCCCCTTTCCGCCGCGTTCTCGAAGATGTGGGATGCTGCTTACGGTAAAAACCCTGTTCCCGACGTCCAGGCTGCTCTCTATTACAGCCATGCCAACATCGTTATGCACGCGATCAAAGAGGCCGATTCGCTGGATTCCTCGAAGATCCGTGACGCGATCGCGAAGATCAATGGATTTAAGACGGTCGTGGGAATGGCCTATGCGGACAAGTACACCAACCTCATCTATGAGATCTCCGTCGCGAAGGTTCACAATCTGGTGCCGACCATCACCTCAAGCATCTCGATGGCGGATGATCTCGGCTTCGAAGTGAAGAAGTAAATATCGACAGTTTTAATCTGCTGTGTACATCATCGTCCGTTCCGCGGACGATGATGTGCTTTTTCAAACACCGCGGAAAGGATGACGCGCTTTGGGAAATCTTTCCAATATAAACTTCATGCAGTTCGTCGTGACGGGCATCGCAATAGGCTTCATCTATGCGCTTATTTCAACAGAATATACGCTTATCTTCAATGCGACCGGTCTTGTCAATTTTGCCCACGAAAGTTTCATCGTTCTCGGCGCCTACTTGTTCGGGGGCACATTCGTCAAGATTCTTGGTTTGCCCTTCTGGCTTGCCATTATTCTCACGCTTCTTTCGATGGCGGTCTTTGGCGTCATTGTCTCGACGATTGTTCTCAACCCTCTTCGCAATCTGCAATTTATAACGTATGCAATGTTCGGCACGATGATGTTAAGCCGCATCGTCATAGAAGGGTCGCGCCTCATGTGGGGACCGATACCGTTTGCAGTCCAGGGTTTTCTTCGCGACAGCATAAAAATAGGATCGACCTTCGTTTTTGCTTCGCATGTCTACGTTATAATTGTATCCATCACCATCGTCATAGGACTTCAGGTTTTCTTCAAGACGACAAAAATAGGCAAGGCGATGATCTGCGTTTCACAGAATAAGGATGCCGCCGCGCTCATGGGTATTAATGTCACCCGGAGCATAAACACGACTGTCGCTATATCCGCGATACTATGCGGTATTATAGGAATACTTGCCACGCCCCTTTTCAACATCAGCACGGGGATGGTCGCGTCTGCGGCGCTCAAGGGTTTCTGCGCTGGCGTCATCGGCGGCTTTGGAAGCTATCCCGGTGCTATCATTGGAGGAATCCTGATCGGTCTGCTCGAGCAGTTCGGAACGCTGTTTTTCCCGACGGCCTACAAGGATGTCGTCGCGTTCGGCGTCATGATCATTTTCCTGCTCGTGAGGCCAAGCGGAATAATAAAGGCTAAGAAAGCGTAAGCGGCTGGAAGACCCTCTGCAGTAAGAAGGAAATATTGATCATGAGCAAGAAAATAACGCTGCAGATAGTCGCCTGGTTGGCGGTATTGGCAGCGATACTGATATCCTTCAGATCCACGAATTCATACGTCCAGAGCATCATGTGCATGCTGATGTACAACATTGTCCTCGTTCTCGGGCTCAATTTCATCACGGGCCTTACCGGCCAAATGAATCTCGCCACCATAGGCATGCTGGCGCTTGGCGCCTATACCTACGGTATTCTTACCGGAAGCGCAGGATGGAATTCTTGGGTCGCGCTTTTTGCCATGTTTGCGGTGGGGTTTGCGGTGGGGAAAGTACTTGGCTACCCAAGTCTGCGCCTCAAGGGATTTTACCTTTCGCTGACGACCATAGGTTTCGGAGAAATAGTACGGCTTCTTGCGATGAATATGGAGTCCCTTACCGGCGGCACGATGGGATTCAAAAATATTAAACGGCTTGAGACTTTTTTTTACCACCCACAGAATAAAAGCGACTATTTTTATTTATTGCTCGTCTTTACGGTAATTGCCATAATCCTCGCCAACCGAATTGTCAATTCAAAATGGGGACGCGCCTACAAGGCAATTCGGGACAATTCGGAAGCTGCAGAAGCAAGCGGCATAGACATAAGCAAGCTGAAAATACAGGCCTTCACGCTTGCTGCGATATTCGCGGCAATCGGCGGCGCGATGTATGCCGGCTACAATCGATATCTGAATCCAAGCGGATTCACGCTCGAATATTCACAGAATTACATAGCAATGCTCATGATAGGCGGCATCGGGACAGTTCCGGGCTGCATAATCGGCGCGATCATCGTGACTGTACTGCCCGAATTGCTGCGCGGCTTTGCGAATTATTATTGGATCCTGTTCTGTACAGTATGCATCGTCATGGCAATTCTCGTTCCGGAAGGATTGTGGCCGCTGATAAGGAAGCTCTTCATCCGTCTGAAAATGGCTCTCCACAAGCGGGAGCCTAAGGCGGTTGAGTAGATGCCCGCAATCCTGAGATTGGAGAATGTGACCAAGCAATTTGGCGGACTTACGGCCATCAACAATCTGTCAATGTCGATCGAGTCCGGAACGATACATGCACTCATAGGTCCGAACGGCGCCGGCAAGACCACGGCGACAAATATAATCGAGGGCGTCTACCCGCTGACGAGCGGAAAGGTCTATTTCCGGGAATCCGATATAACGGGGATGCCGACACACGAGATCGCCCGCCATGGGTTGGGAAGGACATTTCAGAACATCAAACTCTACAATACGATGACCACACTGGAAAACATCATGGTCGGCGGTCACCAGCTTGCCAAACTCGGGCTTTTACCAAGTCTTGTGCGCATGCGGGAGTTCAACAGAGAAGAAAAAATGCTTGAGGAAAAAGCGGATTATCTTATCGATTACGTAGGACTTTCGGGTATCCGGAACGAGTATGTAAAAAACCTTCCATACGGGAATAAAAAAGTCCTCGAGATTGCGAGGGCACTCATGACCGATCCGGAACTCCTGCTTCTGGACGAGCCCGCTGCGGGTCTCAACCCATCCGAAAGAAGTTCCTTCATAGATCTGTTGAAGCGAATACATGACAACGGAAAGACTCTCTTCCTGATTGAACACAACATGGACGTCGTTATGAATATCAGCCAGAAGATAACCGTCATCAACTTCGGGGCCAAGATCGCGGAGGGAACAACGCGAGAAATACAGAATAATCCGGACGTCATCAAGGCGTATCTCGGTGTAAGGTACAAGGTTAAATGATGAGTACTGCAAAAGTTATTCTTGCGCTCAAGAACGTCGATGTATTCTATGGTCAGGTTCAGGCGCTTTTCGGGATTACACTGGATGTGAAGCAAAGCGAGATAGTCTCGATAATCGGTTCGAACGGCGCGGGAAAGACAACGACGATGCGTTCCATTTCCGGACTTCACGGCGCGCATGGCGGACAGATCATGTTTGAAGGCGAGGACATCACGAAGCAGAAGTCTCACGTGCTCGTGAAAAAAGGGATTATATACGTGCCGGAAGGTCGTCTCGTGTTCGCCGACATGTCGGTGCAGGACAACCTGGAAATGGGGGCGTTTTCGAAGGATTATTCGAGAAAGGAGCTTCTTGCGCATCTTGAGGAGCAATTTGCGTTGTTTCCCCGGCTGAAGGAGCGGCGCCCCCAGCTTGCCGGTTCCCTGTCGGGGGGCGAACAGCAGATGCTTGCTATCGCGCGCGGGCTAATGAGCGATCCGAAACTCATCATGTTTGACGAGCCATCGCTCGGGCTTGCTCCCGTCATCGTCGACGAAATGTTCGACACGATTGTTCGGATCAACAAGGATCGTAGAGTCACGGTTCTGCTTGTCGAGCAGAATGCCTACATGGCGCTTTCTATATCCAATCGTGCCTACGTCCTGGAGAATGGAGTAATAAAGGCGAGCGGGGAAAGTTCGAACCTTATGGAATCAGATGATATAAGGAAGTCGTATCTGGGCGGATGAAATCCGCTTGGCAAGGTATAGAGAGGTTGAGATCATGACGAAGAGGGAAGAATACGCATATTTGTCGGGTATAATCGCACCTGTCGTTACTCCGTTCACTGATGGCGGAGCACTCGATGAGGACGCATTCCGAGCCCAGGCTAAATTCATAATGAATGCGGGTGTTCAAGGTATAAGTCCCGGAGGTTCCACGGGTGAGGGTTGCGCCATTCACGATGAAGAACGCGTCCGGATGATCGAAATCATCAAGGAAGAAAACGACAGGAATATCCCGATAGTGGCGGGTATAATCCGTCACTCGACGCGCGACGCCCTAAAGGCAGGGCTCGAATGCAGGAAAGCAGGCGCTTCCGCGCTGATGGTGACCCCGATTCAGTATCTCGGCGGTACCGATATGGATGGCAACTATCGCTATTACCAGGCAATTTCAGATGTGGTTCAGATGCCGGTAATTATCTATAACGTAGTCCCCCAGAATATCGTTTCGCCTGAGTCCGCATACGAAATGCTTCGTGGAATTGAATATCTGCTAGGCATCAAGCAGAGCACAGGCGGTGTTCACAGCTTCATGGCGATGCAGCAGAAATGCGGCAGGGAAGGAATGATCTATGCAGCGACGGACGAACTTCCCTACACTACCTATGAAATGGGGGCGGATGGCGAGATAGCCGCGATACTCGGACTCTTCCCGGAACTGAGCGTTAAAATCTGGAATCTTTACAAACAAGGGAAAGCAGAAGAAGGGATCAGGCTGCAAAGACTTGTGTACAATGTCTGGATGAGTATTACAGGTTCGCAGTTCCCGAGGCGGCTTAAAGCGGCTCTCGATTGCATAGGGCGGGGATGCGGGGGCGCACTAGCTCCGCTGGGATATGCATCAGAGACGGAATATACCCAGATCAGGAATGCGCTCAAGCCTTATTTCGAGTATGAGAAAGGTGAAAAGTGATAATCGTCCAAGAATTTCCGGCCAAGTGAGCAAGAGGCGCGAAATGTAATCGCCGCAACTGCGACCGGTGAAGCAGCGCAGGGTGATAGCATAAGCAAAGGAAGGTTTGGCAAAGATGGAAAAAAGCAGTCAATCGTCATGCCAAAGAGTATTCAAATACCTCGAGAAGATGATAACAGAAGGCAAAGTCAAAATTGGCGAAAAACTCCCCACTGAGCTTGCGCTATGTAAGCAGTATGGCGTTGGGCGTTCGACCGTGCGCGAGGCTGCGCGAATACTTCATGCGAATGGCTACGTTAAAACAAAACGCGGAAGCGGAACGTATGTCATTTCACAGACAGGTAACAATTCTCAGACAATCGGGAACTGGCTGATCGATAACAAGGAGAAACTTCACGATTATATGGATGTGCGCCTTGCCATTGAGTTGCTTTCGGTGCGCCTGTTTATCCAAAAGGACGATGATAAGAAGCTTGAAAGAATCGATGCGGCTGAAAAGGAGTTTGAATATGCCGTCATGGGGGATGATATCGACCGGATAAGCAAACTCGATGAGGAGTTCCACAAGGAAATCGTAAAAGGAACCGGGAACGATCTCCTAACCAGCATCAATGAGCTGCTTGCAAACTCATTCAAGGAATACCGTCGGTCGACCTTCGCGAACAAGGGTAACCGTTCTGCCGCCATAATCGGACATCAGAAGATTCTCAATGCGATAAAGCGCCGAGACACAAACGATGCTGTTTATAGCATGCAAGAGCATCTGAATATATCAGTTGAAAACGCTTTATGGCTGGTCAATTCCCGGAGTTGACGTAGGTATAGTTCTAGGATTTGCATCCTTGGGGAAATCATGTGTCAGCTGGGATATCCTGGTTTACGTTGTCATCTCCGCATCTCCAGATTTACTCCAAATCAATATATTTGCTTGCCCAGCCAATCAAAGGCATCTTCCTGCATCTCTTCCGTGAACGAGTGGCGTACCGGATAGAAATCACCCCGATAGACAGCTCCCCGTTCACGATACTGGGCGGCGATTGCCTCATGCGCCTTTCGCATCCCTTCCGGCGTGAAGAGCTGATCTTGGCTGCAATACTGAATATAGAGCGGTTTTGGAGAACCTATTATAGCCAGCCCGGGCCAATCGCATTCCTTTGCCAGATCTTGTGGAAAAAACATCCACGAATGTGGAGCGATATGGCTGTCGATCATCGATGCGTAGGTGGCCATCGCTCCCACGGAAACAGTGGCGCGCAGCTGTGGCGATGTCGCATGGAGGTAGATGGCGCGGGCGCCGCCCCCCGAGAGTCCAATGCATGAGACCGGTCCGGATATCTCGGGAAGGCTCCAGGCGACCGCCAGGGCGACCCGGTCATCGAAATTGAGCAAACCCGCAAGAGTCGTGCCCAAAAGACTCAGGTATTTGGACAGCACCATCGATTCATGCATCACGGCCAATCGCTCATAGTCATCTGTTCCCAAGACTTCCCGGAGTCGATTCGGGATCATCTCATACGTGAAGCGCCTTGAGCCCCACAGGAAGCAGTCGAAGGCGAGCACCGCGAATCCGCGCTTCGCAAGCTCATTCGCGGGGGCCCGGTTCCCGTACTCCCACCGCCCCACCCATCGCAGCCGCGGCGGCAATTCCCCCGCCCCGTCGACAACCTTCTCCTTCCCGAATTCCTTGACGTCGTCGTGGCTGTGCAGGAAAAGCGCGCCCGGCAAGGGTCTGGTGGTCCCTTCAGGAACAAGCAGGAGCGCTTCGGTCCGGGGTCCCCATCCGACGCTCCAACTCATCGCGCTGATCGTCACACCCTCAAAATTCCAGCTCTTGCCGCGAATCAGAGCCACGTCATCTGGAATTTCTGGAAGGTTTCCAAAGCGCTTCAGCAATCCTGCGCCGTCTGTTGCCGGGGATATCGGAGGCGCAAAATCAAGAGCAGCAGGAAGATCCGAAAAGGTCCCTAAATCCGTTTTCATAGCCATAGTCTCCTGTCGGGCGGTTTCTCCGACGGCCCAGTTCGAAGGTGCCGAGCGGGCCCCGCGCGAAACGAGGACGCGGGCCCGATCCGTTGCGGCGACAGTGAATTCGGCGTCATCGACAAGTCCGCGCAGCCGAGGTCTCTTTCATCTATGCAAAGCCTTGCTTTTCCGGCCCATGATAGTACGCTTCCTCTATGAACGTATATGAAGGCTCCATCGTCACCTGTGATGCTCTCGGGACGGTCGCCCGGTTTCTCGTGGAGGACGGCGGCAGGATCGTTTTCGTGGGCGATACCCTGCCTCGGGAGTACAGCGAGGCACCAAGGGAACGGCTTGGCGAAAATGCCCTGCTTCCGGCCTTCGGGGACACGCATATCCACTTTCTGTCCTACGCCTTCTTCTCCGCGGGACTCGACGTGCGCGCCGCCCGGACCATCGCCGATACCCAGGCTGCAATCGCCGACTTCGTCCGGGAGCGTTCGCCCTCCTTCGTCATCGGCTTCGGCGCCTCGGCGCACAGTGTCGCGGAGAGACGGCTCCTTACGAGGGAGGACATCGACGCTGTCTGTTCGGATCGGCCGGCCTTCATCGCCAAATACGACGGACACGCCGGTGTCGCCAATTCCGCCCTCATCGCCCTGGTGGTCGGAAAGCTCGGGAAGCTGCGGGGATTCGACGCCGTTTCGGGGCTCATGACCCAGGAGGCCTTCTTCCGCGTGACCGATGTGGTTACCGGCAAGATTTCCCTCCCCGCGACCCTCGGCAACATGCTCTCCGGCATAGATGCCCTCGCTGGCTATGGCATCGGCCTGGTACATTCCGTGACCGGCATAGGTTTCCCCGCCGATATGGACGTCACGCTCGAGAGCCTGTTCGCCCGCGGACTTAAGAATCCGCTCGCCTACCGCATCTTCTTCCAGACTATGGACGTAGGCAAGGTCCTGAAGCGCAAGCTTCCGAGGATAGGCGGCTGCTTCGCCACGGCGCTCGACGGTTGCTTCGGAAGTGTCGACGCGGCGTTGCTCGAGCCCTACGAGGCGGCCGCGGCTCTGCCGCCCGAGTCGTGCAAGGGCGTGCTCTACTATCCTGATGAAAGGGTGAAGGCCTTCTGCAAGGAGGCGAACCGCAGCGGCCTCCAGATCGAGATGCACGTCATCGGCGACGCGGCCTTCGATCAGGCCCTTTCGGCCATCGCGGCCGCCCTAGCCGACTTTCCCCGCGAGGATCACCGCCACACCATCATCCATGCCTGCCTGCCGACGAGGCACGGCTTGGAGACTTGCGCGAAACTCGGCATCCATATAGCGGTCCAGCCTGCCTTCCTCCAGTGGGAACAGGAACCCCTCGAATATATAGAGTCGATATTAGGCCAACGGGCCTTCGGGATATCACCACTGCGGACGATGGTCGACATGGGCATCGAGCTCTCGGGAGGGTCGGACGCTCCCTGCACGGTGCCGAATCCAATCGATGGCATCTGGGGGGCATGCAATCACTATGTACCCGGCCAGTCCCTTTCCGTCCAGGAGGCGCTCAACCTGTATACGCGCAACGCCGCGCGAGGTTCCTTCGACGAAAAGGAGCGAGGCAGCCTCGAGGCGGGAAAGGTGGCTGACATGATCGTTCTAAATCGCGACCCGCTTTCCCTTGAACCGGGCGATCTACGTTCGCTTCAGGTTGAGCGCCTGCTTCTTCAGGGAAAGCCCTATAAAGCCGGACAGGGACGGATCGCCCTTCTTTCCCGCGCTTTCTTGAATGGGGGAAAGGGCATTTAGCCGAATTATGGTAAAACGACTATTTAGCGGACAGACAGCCCTTCTGACAGCCGCGACCAGTTTTGCGATAACTTCGCTTTTCGTGAAACTCGCTTCACGGTATTACTCTGGACTCTTTATTTCCGCTTCCCGCTTTGCGATCGGCATCGTCCTCTGTGCGGCGATGATCGTTGCAAGAAAACCTCGTCTAGAGCGATCTACACTTGCGATGGTTCTCTTAAGGGGAGGCCTCGGAGTGGTTTCGATGGCCGCCACGTACATCGCGATCAGCCTTACCGGTCCAGGAAGGGCCATACTCCTTACCAATATCTATCCGGTCTTCGTGGGGATATCCGGGGCCCTGTTCTTCAAGGAAAAAATGTCACCCAAGATACTCGCAAGTCTGGTTCTCTGCACAATCGGCGCGGTCTTTGTCGTCCGTGACAAGAGTGGCGCATCCTTCTTGGGGGACATAGTCGCCCTCGTCGGAGCGGTGACGGCTGGAATATCGGTAAATATTGTAAGGAAGGCTTCGGTCGCGGGCGTCGATCCATTCATCCTGTACCTGGCGCCCTGCGTTTTCGGGCTCGGGCTCTTCGCGGTCGCGCCTCTGCCTTCAAGCGCGGGAACCCCCGTTGGCATGCTTCTTCTTTTCGGCGTAGGAGCTGGCGCCTTCCTGGCGCAGGCTCTTATGACGTATGGCTACAAGACCGTGCCCGCGAACAAGGGGAGCATTTCATTTTATTGGGAGACAGCCCTCACCGTCGCGCTCGGGGCGATCTTTGCCGGCGAGACGCTGAATATGATGTTTCTGGCCGGTCTTTGCTTCATTCTCCTCGGTCTTTGGGTAAATCGCAGCCCTGCCCTGGATCGCCGATAGTTGCCTCAGTGGCCTGATTCAGGTATGGCAGAGCCAAAAATTCTTGGCACAGAGTCCTTCTCAATTCAGTATATTGTTCCAGAGTGATCATGTTGCTATCAAAGGAAACTGCGGAATGGAATACAAAGATTATTACAAGATCCTTGGCGTTGAGAAAGCCGTTGGGAAAGATGAACTCAAGAAGCAGTACCGAAAATTGGCGCGCAGGTATCATCCCGATGTCAACAAGACCGACAAGGATGCGGCGGCCAAGTTCAGCGATATCAGTGAAGCATATAATGTCCTTATTGACGATGATAAGCGCGGCAAATACGACACTCTTGGAATGGACTGGGAGCAGCATCAAAACGCGGGACAGGCTGATGGCTTCGACTGGTCGAAGTATGCTTCACCCGGCAACGGAAAAGAAGGCGAGCGTACCGCGAGGTGGGAAGATCTTTTTGGCATGGGTTCGGGCACATCCGATTTTTTCAAGACGATTTTTGGCCAGGAATTCAGAGGTCGGGAAGGTACTCAATTCGCCCGCAAAGGGCAGGATTTGAGTGCCGAACTCACCTTGAGCCTGAAGGATGCTTATGAAGGCGGTACCAAAATCATCTCGGTGGGCGCCAACAAGATTCGGATCAAGCTTCTGCCGGGAATATGGGATCGACAGAGGATCAAGATAGACGGGAAAGGATTGCCGGGGTCCAAGGGAGCCGATAATGGGGATCTCTTCATTACGTTTCTTCTCAAGCCCGATCCGGAATACCGGCTTGATGGCGTCGACCTCTTCAAGGATATTCCCTTGAGCATCTATTCCGCCCTCCTCGGGACCAATCTGGTGGTTCAGACAATTTCAGGCAAATTCGAACTCAAGGTCCCACCCGAAACCAAGAACGGAACGGTTTTCAGATTGAAGGGGCGAGGGTTCCCTGTCTATGGTAAGTCCGGAAGCCATGGAGATCTCTTCCTGAAAATAGCGCTGAAGCTGCCCGAGAACTTGACCGAACGGGAAAAGGCTCTCTTTCGGGAACTGGCTGGCATCAGACAGGAACAGGTCGGGGGGGGAGTAAAATGACAACTCGAAACTTGATAACACTGGATCAGGTCAGCGAATACTTTCATATCGAAATGGATATTATCAGCGACTTTGCCGACTTCGGCCTCTTTCCTACAATTCGCTTCGATGGGGAAATTGGAATCGAACTACAGAATGTTGACAACTTGGCGGAAATAATCTGTCTGTATCAGGCGCTAGGGATCAATAAGGAAGGCATAGAAGTTATCCGCAGCCTGCGGGAGCGAATCTCCGGGCTCAAGGACGAAGTTGAGCGTTTGCGGAACACTGTGGAAAGGCTGGAATGCCATTTGGAAAGCGAAAATCCAGAGCTGCTCAGGCGCCGAGGACTATTGATAGATATCAACAATTGAGCGAGTGCCTGGCTATTGCTGAATCCAGTTTGGGAATGCCGGTCAGTACCATTCTACGTCTTTAGTTGAATAACAGCCTCGCCGCTCTCTGAATTCTCACCATACAGGCTGCTTTTAACCGATCCTGCCCAATATGCGGTACATGAATCCCTAAGCAACAACAGTCCGGTGACGATATCGGTACAGCCGGCATGGGAAAAGATCGAACCCAGGAATGGCCATCGAGAAGCGTTGGGGAAGAAAAGAATATCAAGCTTTGCCGTGACAATTCGCGATAATACAAATAGAAATATAAAAATTCCGCGGTATTCATGAGCCCTATGGTCATCTTCCCCCATGGATCGGCGAGAAAGACCAGTTTTTTAATCCCAGCAGCCATATAATGAACCCGACAAGCATGGCGGATGGAAAATGAGATCTATTGAGACGGATAATGCTGTTCTGATCCTTTACGGCAGTCCAGCGAAGTATCCTTTCAGCCCATATCTAATAATCCGGTAATATGCTACAGTATAGTAAACATCAGTTGGGAAGGAGATCAGATGCAGGTAAATTTTTCACTGATTCATGGGTATGACAGTTCAAACACGCATTGGTTTGTAGTGTTCAATTCTGCATATGATAAAGATTCAATACTTGGTATCCCTGAATTCAAGTCCAAGCAGATCACCTTGGAATCTCACCCTATGGCAGCCCTGACTCCAGATCAAAAGCTTGTCGGCATAGACGCAAACAAGGCATTTCACACCGTCAAAACGCATGGATATTATATCGCCGGCTCAAAAATCGAAGTCACTGGAATGTAATCGGAAAGCATGCAGATCGACGGCGACACATGATTCCTGGAGTGCCATTTGCAACAATTGTGCCTGACATTTGATGTAATATACATATATACTCGATCCAGCATCTAAACTTTGGTGCTGGAGTATCCATGTCCAATTCTTCAATCCGGAATTTTCGCAAAGGGCTCAGGGTTTTGGAGCGTCAAGTTGAACTCGCTCTTATAACCCAGACAGAGTGCTGCGGCGTAACGCCCGCGCAGTGCCATCTCCTTTTTGAAGTTGAAGATGCCGGCGAGGCGAGCGTCGGCGACCTGGCTTCTTCGCTCGAACTTGACGCTTCAACCCTATCCCGTACGGTGGACGGCCTCGTCAAGGCGGGGCTGCTCGCGCGAAGGGAGGATCCGGCCAATCGAAGGCGTCAGCTTGTCTGCCTGACTGCTTCGGGGCGTGAGAAGGTCGACTACATCAACGATCTCTGCGATCGGTATTACGAAGGTCTCCTTGCCGCGCTCCCTACGGGTGAAGCCGGGACTATCCTTGAAGCCCTGCCCCTGTTCGTCAAGGCCATGCGAGCCTGGAGGCTTGAGGGAGGATCGGGGATCTGCTGCCCGGGATCGAAAGAGGCTATAGCATGAACTTTATATTGAAGCATAGCGGAAAAGCGGAAGCCCAGGCGGGATTCATCGCCTTGGAAGAGCTCAGGAAGCCTTGGGTAGATCGCTTCATGGTGTACGGCGGAAGAACAATTCCGGCTGTATCGACAACCCTGCATGCTGCCGACAGGCTGGGCGCGCTCAAGGCGCGATGGGACATCGGCCGTATGCGCTACAGTGTCCTGCCCGGGCTCTATGCGGTCGGCAAGCCGACTTCAGATTCGCCGGTCTTTGTCACCGCGAATTACAAGATGAGCTTCGACGCGCTCCGTTCCAATCTCGCGAAGCTGGACGGCTGGATTCTCGTGCTGGACACCAAGGGCATCAATGTCTGGTGTGCTGCCGGCAAGGGGACATTCGGGACCGCCGAGCTCGTGTCGCGTATAGCTAAAGTAAAACTCGCCACCATAGTCACCCACCGCAGGGTCATTCTCCCGCAGCTCGGCGCCTCCGGTGTTTCGGCGCCGGAAGCGGCCAGGCAGTCAGGGTTCCATGTCGAGTGGGGGCCTGTACGCGCTTCGGACATCCCGGCATGGCTGGCGGCCGGAGGCAGGAAGAGCGATGCCATGCGCGAAGCCAGGTTCGATCTGCGAGACAGGATAGCTGTCGCTCCGGTGGAAATTGTTCATGCCTGGCCGATTGTTCCCGCGGCGATCGCGCTTGCGGCAGTTTTCGGATTGCCGGCTGAGGGCTGGCTGACGCGCGCGATCCCCGCGGCTGTCCTTCTTCTCGGCACGATCCCCATCGGGACGGTAGCCTTCCCTGCTCTTCTCCCCTGGCTGCCCTCAAGAGCTTTCGCCGTCAAGGGTGCCTTCCTCGGCGCGTTCTGGGCCGCGCTATGCGCCATAGTGTTTCACCTGCCGACAGCGGCTGCAGCCGGAGCTATCCTTACGGCAGCGCCGGTCGTCGCTTTCCTCGGAATGAATTTTACCGGTGCATCGACCTTCACCTGCCAGCCTGGCGCTCTTCTCGAGGTGGAAAAAGGCTTCTGGCCGATGATTTCGTCGCTGATCGCCGGCCTCGCGGCAGCCGGCGCCTCGCGGATCTTCGGCCTGTAGGAGACTCAATAATGACCATGACCTATTTGAAGAATGGCGAAACGCTCAAGCTTAATACAGAAACCTGCATCGGCTGCGGCGTATGCGTGGACGTCTGCCCGCATGCGGTTTTTCGCATCGAAGCAGGAAAGGCTCTCATAGAAACGCGCGCGGCCTGTATGGAGTGCGGCGCCTGTGCCCGCAACTGTCCTGCCGGCGCCATCTCGGTCAAGGCGGGCGTAGGCTGCGCCGGCGCGATCATCATCGGCAAGCTGCGCGGCACGGCTCCCGATTGCGGCGGCGGGGCATCCTGCGGATCCGCGAAGTCTGGATCCTTTTGCTGAAATATCTCCGCTATGCTTGCTTGGGGAACCAATACCGAGTTTTATTGGCGATTTTCACGAGAGAAAGCATGACGGGAACTTCAGTAAGTACGCCCACCGTGGTGGCAAGAGCGGCGCCCGACGAAAGGCCAAAGAGACTAATGGCTACCGCGACCGAGAGCTCGAAGAAATTGGAGGCACCGATCATCCCCGCGGGCGCCGCAACCTCATACGGAACCTTCCATGCTTTGCACCACCCATACCCGATGGCAAAAATAAGATAGGTTTGGATAACAAGCGGCACGGCGATAAGAACTATATCGAGAGGATTGCCCAGTATTGTTTTACCCTGGAAAGCGAAGAGAATGACGAGGGTAAGAAGCAGCCCGGCCTCGGTTATCCCGTCGAATTTCTTGAGGAAAATGCCCTCAAACCATTCTCTTCCGCGATGTTTGATCAGGCGGGAACGTGTCAGTGACCCCGTACTCAAGGGAATCACCACAAACAGAACAACGGAGAGAATGAGGGTGTCCAGGGGTACATGAACATCGCTCACGCCAAGCAGAAAAGCGACAATGGGAGTGAATGCCACCAGGATCACGAGGTCGTTCACCGCTACCTGGACAACCGTATAGCCGGCATCCCCGTCGGACAGGTATGACCAGACGAAGACCATGGCAGTACAGGGCGCGGCGCCAAGCAGAATGGCACCCGCCAGGTATTCCGTGGCGAGGTCCGATGGAATGAACGCCTTGAAGGCAACCTTGAGGAAAAGCCACGCGAGGGCATACATGGTGAAAGGTTTAATCAGCCAGTTTACGGCAAGCGTGACGATGAGGCCTTTCGGCTTCTTGCCGGCGTTTTTTATACTGGCAAAATCCACTTTGAGCATCATGGGATAGATCATGAGCCAGATGAGGATAGCGACGGGAATGGATACCTTTGCGTATTCGAATTGGCCCAGGAACGTGGGGACTCCCGGGAGGAACCAGCCGATCGTCACCCCAAGGGCGATGCAAAGAAAAACCCACAGCGAAAGATATTTTGAGAAGAAACCGAGACGCTTTTCGGACATACCAACTCCTTGAATGGCGGTGTTGTCAGGATATAGTTGGTATTTTTGCCAAATATCATCATGGTGTCAAGTTCTTTTCATTGACAGAAAGCGGTTTTTTGGTAAAGCTTCCAAATACCATGAAGATAAAAGATAAGGACCTTGAAAAACACCGGGTGGATGTGCTCAAGGCGCTCGCCCATCCTTCCCGCCTCTATATCGTACTACGGCTTGCCGAAGGTGAAGCCTGCGTCGGGGATCTGACCAAGGAGATTGGGGCTGATGTTTCCACCATCTCCAAGCACCTGGCCATATTGCGCGACGCGGGATTGGTGACGGATCGCCGCGAAGGACAAAATATTCTCTACTCGCTTGCCTGTGGCTGTATTCTCGATTTCATCCACTGTATCGATGCGGTGCCCCTTCCCGGTAATGCGGGGGCGCGGCGTCGTCCGGGCTGCGGTGTCGCAAGAACCGCAAGATAACGACTTCGGCCTCTTCCCAACTAATTCCGTTAGGCCCGTTCGTGCCCCCAGATCGCTGCAGTGGATATTGGTGAGGCGGCCGTCGCAGAGGTTCTGCGGCGAGGCAAAGCCCGGATCGTCAGGAAGCGAGCGGGTGTGGCCCGATACCTAGAGGAAGACCTGGGGATTGCGCTTCAGGATGGCATCGATAGCGGCTGCGGGCTGGGCCACGGCTGTGCCCGAGGGTCTCGTCAAGCCAGCGCAGGGAAGCTTCTGAAAGCCCTACCCGCTAGTCGTGGGCAGTCAAGACTTTCGGCGTCTGCCTCATCGATGTCGGAGGTCTCGCGCTCTTTCCGATCGGCCAGTAAGGCAAGCTCTTCATCATGGGGGCGACACGACCGTATACAGCGGTTTTAAAGGGCTGGTCTGCCCAAAGCTCCTCCTCCGGGCGTTCATCTTTCGGGCGGGGCGCTTTTCCCCGTGACGCTGCCGTGACGGAGCTTGGACTCCCCTGGCTTTTTTGAGAGATATATTCCTATTTCAGGAAGAGGTTACAATAGTTTTCAGACATGGGGGTTGTCCTCCATTCATGATCGCCAGGCCGCCGGCTCAAATCCAATAAAGCCTATAGTCTAGATCTACTTGATGGCAGCAGGAGATAGTACATAGCCAACGCAACGATTCCCAATCTGCAGTATTGGGTCGGTGGAGGATGGAAGACCTCGACGACATCGAAATACATGGACTGCTACAATCCCTCGACGGGCGAAGTGACAGCCCGCGCGCCTCAGTGCACGATCGAGGAAGTCGAGGAGGCGATCGCGTCCGCGGCGAAAGCCTACCCCGCCTGGTCCAACACGCCGCCCAACCAGCGCGTACAGGTGCTGTTCCGGATGAAAGCCCTCCTTGACAAGCATCTCGAGGAGCTGACCCTTTTAGTGGCGCGCGAGAACGGCAAGGTCCTGGACGAAACCATGGGCGACGTGCTCAAGGTCACGGAGGTCGTGGAATTCGCCTGCGGCATACCCCACCTCATGAAGGGCCCGGCCCTCATGAACTGCACCCGGGGTTACGACACGACGCAATATATGGAGAGTCTGGGGGTTTTCGGGGGCATCGCGCCCTAGAATTTCCCCGCGATGATCCCGATGGGCTGGATGGCGCCGCTCTGCCTCGCCACGGGCAACACGATGGTGATCAAGGCCGCGAGCTTTACACCCCGGACGTCGATGCGGATCATGGAACTCTGGGCCGAGGCCGGTCTCCCCGCCGGCGTCCTCAACCTTGTCACCTGCTCGCGCAACGAGGCCGAGATTCTTCTCAGGCACCCTGACGTGAAGGGCATCTCTTTCGTCGGCTCGACCGGCGTAGGCAGGCACATCTACGAGACCGCGGCCAAGAACGGCAAGCGCGTGCAGTGCCTCACCGAGGCGAAGAACCACGCCCTGGTCCTCAAGGACGCGGCGCTGGAGCGGACGGCCAAGGGCATCATCAACTCGGCTTGCGGATGCGCGGGCGAGCGCTGCATGGCGCTTCCCGTCATCGTTGCCGAGGAGGCCATAGCCGACCAGCTCGTCGCCACCCTGAAGCGCCTGATATCCAATCTCAAGGTGGGGCCGGCATATGAGAAATCGAGCCAGATGGGGCCGGTGGTGAACGCCGAGCACTTGAAGTTCGTCACCGACTGGATCGGGAAGGGCGTGGAGGAAGGCGCCGAGCTCGTGCTGGACGGACGAAAGATCAAGGTGGAGGGCTACGAGAACGGCTTCTACGTGGGGCCGACCCTCTTCGACCATGTCAAGTCCGGGATGAGCATCGGCGATAGGGAAGTCTTCGGCCCGGTGCTCTGCTTCAAGCGCGTGAAAAACTTCGAGGAAGGCGTCACCCTTATGAACGCCAACGAGTTCGCCAACGGTTCGGTGATCTACACACAGTCGGGCTACTATGCCCGCGAATTCGCCAAGCGTACGCATGGAGGTCAGGTGGGCGTCAACGTCGGGATTCCCGTGCCGCTCGGGGTTTTCGGCTTCACCGGCCACAAGCACTCCTTCTTCGGCGACCTGCACGCTATGGGCACGGACGGGGTGCGGTTCTACACCGAACTGAAGAGCGTGACCACTCATTGGTTCTCCGAGGAAGAGGCCAAGGAAGGCGCCGTGCTCAACAGCTGGGATGGGATGATTTCCTTCCCGGAAAAAAAATAAGGAAAATGCAGAAAAGAGGGCCGGGTGGTTTCTTGATGAACGTATGATCAAGCTCGTCCTGAAGTGTCTCAAGGGAGCGGCCCGAATATGCGCGGTCCTCGCTCCCTTGGTGATGCTCGTCGAAGTGTTCATGGATCTGTAGTCGCCGACCCTCATGGCCCCAAGATCAATGATATCGGGATGGCCCTCATCGGTTTCATGGGCAGGCCGAGCGTTTCGCTCAAACCAATGACGAATTCACGGCTATACGCACCGGGGCGCAGAAGACATCGGCTGACATTCGCCGTGACCTGTCCGCCAACAGGCAAAAGCTGCCGCTTTCGTATTTCGACATGCATTCCTCGGGCGATCTTAAAAGCCGCCTTGCCGACGATATGGATAACATCAACACGATGCTCTCGAAGGGCTTCGTGCAGTTCTTTTCGGGCATCATCAGCTTCGTCGGCATGCCGATCGCCCTGCTCTTCCATCAGTCCCATGCCGACCCTCAGCGGCCTCGCCATGACCTTGCTGATGTTCGCGTGCATCTGGCTGGTAGCGCGCAAGACCCAGCCGTATTTCGTCCCGCAGCAGAAGGAGCTGGGGAAGCTGAATGGTTTCACAGAGGAAATGATCTCGGGACAGAAGGCCATATTGCTCTTTTCGCGCGAGAAGAAGGTCGAGACCGAGTTCGCCGACATCAACGGGAAATAGGTCCGGAGTTCGGTACGTGCGCAGGGATTCTCCGGCATCATGGGCCCGCTCAGCAATCTGATATACAATCTGACCTATCTGATCATCGCCGGGGGCGTGCGGGCCTTCGGGGTGATCGACGCCGACAAGGAAATGGATCGTCCGGACGCGCGGGGTATCCGGGATATCGCGGGCGGCGTCCGTACCGAGAAGGTGGGATCTTCCTGAAAACCGATATCAGCTCCTAAGCGGGCGCTTATCCAGGAATTCTTCCTTCAGCTACCCGAAGGATACGGTACGGCGCTCTCCGACAACGCCGGCAATCCGTCCCAGGGCCAGCGCCAGCTTTTAAGCATGGCTCGAGCCGTCATCGCGCCTTCCTCGCCCTCATCGCGTTTTCTTCTATATTATTACGCGAGGTTGGGGCTGATCCTTCAACTGCTTCGCTAAGCCGCTGTACAAGGCGAAGGACAGGCCGACCGACAGGGTGTCGACGATGGGCTGGACCCAGAAAATGCCATAGAGCGGCACGAGGCGGTTCATCAGGAACATGAGCGGCACGTCGACGGTGGCCTTGCGGAACACCGAGATGACGAGCGCGCGCCGGCCTTGGCCCATAGCCTGGAACATCG
>JAPLSO010000001.1 GCA_026398595.1 Spirochaetota bacterium
CCGCGGCGCTTCATAAGTAAAACACGACAAGAAGGGAGTCGTTGCCTCATAAGTCAATCACGACGAAAGGCTTCGCAGGCGAGGCCTGCTGGTGGAAATTCTTATACGGTTTGAAGGGATTTGTCACTAAGACAGCGAGGGGGAGGAGTGCGTCCTGCAAAGTTTTGAACTCCCTGGCGAGGCTGACAGGATCAAGAGCACTGAATTGAGCGGCAAGTGTCAACTTGATCTGTTGAGAAACGTCGGGACGAGCGAGGATTCGCTGGTAGGGGGTTTGAGGGAGGTCATGCTTGCGGATAACCTTTGACCCCTCGCGCGTCTTGGAAATGAGCTTGGAACTTGGATAGACAAAGTTGACGAGAAGGCGGAGGCGGCTGTAGAGGAGGTTGAGGGCTTCGAGTGCGGCCGGGGAGTCGAATCGGGCATAGCCGACGGAGCGCCGGACCACGGAGTTGTTTTTCTGCTCGACGAAGCAGCTGTCATTTTTGCGGTACGGCCTGGAACGGGTGAAGGTGATGTGGTCCAGATCGCAGTACCGAGCGAGATGATGGTTGATGAACTTCGAGCCGTTGTCGGTATCGATGCCGAGAAGGGGGAACGGGAGGCGGCTGCGGATGCGCTGGAAGCCGGCGAAGACATGTTTCTGGGCCTTGTTGAGAACGGCGGTGGTCTCGGTCCAGCCGGAAGCGACATCTCAGCGAAGGTCCGCACCGGAATCTGCCGCTTGAGCAGGCTACCCGGCCGCGTGATGGAACTGCCGTGGGGCCACAGCCGATTGCGTTCCGCCTTGAGAAGACGGTCGACGGTGGAGGGACTGACTTTCTTGAGAAGCCCAAATATCGCTTCGCTGCAGATGAAGGAACCCGAAGCGTAAAGGCCATCGAGCAGGCCACGGATCAGGGGGACGAACCGCTTGCCGCAGAGGCAGTCGAACAGAAACCACAGGTCCTTGAGAATGACGAGGAAGGCCGTTCCGTACACCATAGGGCGCCCTGAACGATGGCCTGCCGTTTGCGAACCAACCTTGTAGCAAATGAGTTCTCCCTGAACCTTCACGCAAACACTTTTTGCCCAATGCGTCAGAATCTAGGAGGCATACTTCCTTGAATAGCCGGAGATCTCGCAGAACTCCAAGAGAATCAATCCCTTTTTTGATTTCGTTGTGAACTTGTACCGCAGATACGTCCGGTCAATGACTGCACGCTTTATTCGCATTGAAAGCTCCATTGGCAGCCCCCTATAGATAAAATAGAGGAGGCTAGAATTGAAACCTTCGTCATGTTTTACTTTTGAGGCATCACGGTCCGTTCGTCGTGTTTTATTATGAGGCAACACGCTGTCTTTTCATGCCCGCAAGGCAAGGCTACAATGGCTCCATGCCAAGAAAATATTCCAAGGAATACATCCTCGCGGGCGATATAGGCGGCACGAACACGACCTTCGCAGTCGTCGGACACATCGATGGCAAATTCGAGATACTCCATTCCCGCCGTTTCTCCACCCAGGCCGAACGTTCCGTTCTCGACCCTATCAGCACCTTCCTCGCCGAACTAGGCTTAAAGGGATTTCACGGGACTCTCTCATCTTGCTGCATCTCCGCGGCGGGACCCGTGGAAAATGGCAGCATTCAGCTCACCAACGCGCCCTGGTCCATCTCCGCCTCGGAAATCGAGGAGGTCTTTGGAATCTCCACACGACTTGTCAACGATTTCACCGCGATATCCTATGCCGTCGTTCTTCTCGATCCAGACGACCCCGCCCAAATCCGCCGCATCCCCCACATCGACGGCTCCAATCCCGATGTCGGAAAGGGAATGGCCTTGGTCGTGGGTGCAGGGACTGGACTAGGAGTCGGCTTTGTGGACAAGAAGGATGACGGCAGTTACCTCGCCTATCCCTCCGAAGGTGGCCATTCTGAAGTGCCATGTCATGATCCCTTGACCCTCGATCTCTTCGCCTGGCTGGGAGAGAGGACGGGCTACGAACCAGGTGCCGAACTTCTCGTCTCGGGCCAGGGCATCTCTAATATTTTCTCCTTTCTGTGTTCCGAGGCTTTCGACCCTGGACTTGCTAGATCCTATGGCATTCGCATATCAGCCTTCTCTCCGTTTCCCTCGGTAGCGGCCCTTGAGATACTCTCCAAGCCCGAAGCTGACCGTCCTGCCCTCATCGCCTCCAAGCATTCCATCGAGCCCCGCTGCGGCCTGGCCATGGAGCTTTTCGTCGATCTCTATGCGCGGAAGGTGTCCAATCTCTCGGCTGTATTTCTCCCCAAGGGGGGAGTGTATCTCGCTGGAGGGATCTCCAGCAAGAACGAGGCATTCCTTCTCGAAGGCAACCGCTTCATGAAGTGTTTCGAGCGAAACTACGCCCCCCACATCAGGACTTTTCTGAAAGAAGTTCCCGTCCTGATCGTCAGAGACTATACTATCTCCCTAATCGGCGCCGCCAACGCTGCCGTCCAGCTTTCGAAAGAAAAGGCTTTTTCATGAATACCAACTTGCGCCGGGACATGGAGTCCAAGGGGATAGATATAGCTCTTTCCGAGGAGATTCTCGATACCTGTAATTCGGGGGTTTACGACCATATCGGACCGGAAAAAGCTTTGGGAGTTCCACCTATCGACGGCGATTCAGTCATCGACCTGAGGGCCTTCTCCGGCAAAGGAGTCGGGACCTTTGTCTGCCAGTACAAAGGCGCCGAGGAGAGGCTTTCAGAATTAGGCATCGACAATATCGAGCAGTATGGAAAGCGGCGTGGTTCCGGGGCTTCGGCCAAGATCGTCTTTTCGGCCGGAGGCCTCGATGAAGTCGGAAAGCGGCTCCTTGGATATACGGCCTATGGCGTGCTCAACGGCGGATCGGCGACCAGTTATGTCGACAGCAAGAAGAACCTCGCCCTCGGGAGAGATATCTTCGATGTGCTGAAACCCGTCTTCGATCGCATCGTCCCCCTCTGCCACGATAAACCCAAGGGGATGACTCCAGCCTACATCAACCCCGATGGCAGCCCTGGCGCCACCTTCCTCGAACTTAAAATGCGAGCCAGGCTTCTCCTCTCGCGGCAAGCAGGCTGGAACGGCCGCTCGAGTCCTGAGTTAATGCCTCTGTTCCAGATGACCAGTTCATCCAACGACTCCATCCTTTCGGCATTTTACGCCGAGACAGCGAAAGGCCCATTCCTCGGACCCCTTTCATCATCCATGGGGCTCGAGCCCGCATACTGGAGAAGTGGGATCCAGCCTCTCTTGTCTGCCTTTACCCATTCCTCCCAAGGCAGACCCAAGAGATTCTTCGACCGGGCCTACGGGATCGAGAATGCTTCCCTACCCCTCCCGGGTGGCCATGGACAGTGCTTTAGGGTACTCGCATCGACCTTCGAAGAGTTGCGCGGCTCTGGCAAGCGTTTTGCCTACTTGGGCAATGTGGACAACCTGGGTTTTAGGCCCGACCCGAAGGAACTGGCCATTCTCGCCCTCTCAGGCCAACCGGCGGCCTTCGAGTTCGCCACACGCAGTCCCGTCGACGTCAAAGGAGGCATTCTCGTCAGAACGATGTCGGGAAAGAACACGGTCGCCGACATAGGACCAGCTATAGACTTCGATGAAGTACTCGAGCTGGAGAAAAAAGGGAACACTATCCTCTTCAACTGTGCGACGGGTCTCTTCGACCTCGAGTATCTTGTCCCAAGGCTCGTCGAACTTTCGGCGGCTCTGCCAGTCCGCTTCTCCGACCAGGACAAGGACGCGGGCAGGTACTCCCAGGCCGAACAGGTTACTTGGGAGATTACTGGACTCCTGCCATCCTTCCTTTCCTTTGTCGTGGAAAAGAGTGAACGCTTTCTCGCAGCCAAGCTCCTGGTAGAAACATTGCTGACAAGCGGCTTTGGACTGGAAGAGGGCAGCCTGCCTCCGGCCATGGTGGCGACGGCTTCCGGCCTTCAGACGGGATTGTACAGGCTCCTTGAGAGATCTTACGGCCTTGCCCTAAAGGACGGTCGATGGATCCCAAGTGATGGGGCATGAGTTAGGGATCCTTCGCCTTTTCTATCCTGACGGCCACTCCCTCCATGATGCAGGAGACGCTCTCATCCGTACCCCTGGTCGAGGTGAGGACATTGGGCGAGGAGGAAAGTTTTCCTGTCGCGGTCTGAGCTTCCGCGGCGAAAACGTGCCAGACACCCTCGTAAAGAGCGACTACGCCCCTTGTTATATTTTCAGAAGGAAGTGCCCATGCCTCGATAGTTCCCTCAGCCGAAGAGAGGATAACCCTGTCGCCCGTCTCAATTCCCAATTCTCCGGCGTCAGTCTGATTGATCCACAACTTGGATCTAAATATGTCGGCAGGCTGGTGTCCGCTCTGGGAGTGGACCCGATCGGCCCTTTTCGGGGTCACGAGGAGAAAGCTCGCCCACTTTGCACCGGCCTCGCGCGGTTCAAAGGTGGCTCGCGAACCATGGCCGAAGTCGAGCTGCCCTGAGGTCGTCCCGAGAGGGTTGCTTCGCGGATCGGTGGCGAACCGCGATAAAAGACTTGCCTCTCGGCTCTTCCCGAAATAGATTCCGCTGTTCTTGAAGGCTTCTATGTCGCTGACTTCGGAATCTTCGAGAAACCTTTGGATCCAACCGTCTTCGTTTAACCCCTCGGAGTACTTCCCTTCAAAGCCCAAGGCGTCGGACAGGCCGCGGAAGATCTCATAGTCCGAACGTTCGAGGCCCTCGTAGGCAAGTATCTTGGGCTTGTAGAGCAGGTAATTGCCGTCCCAGGGGATGCCTATATCCTCCTTTTGCAAGGGAGAGGCCGCCGGGAGGACGATGTCTGCATATGCCGCGGTGGGCGTGAGAAAGAGTTCGTGGCAAACCATGAACTCGAGCGTTTCCAAGGCTCTTGAGCTTTTACCGATATCGGCGCCTTGATTGAGATAATTACCCCCGACCGAATAGACAGCGCGTATCCTTTCGTCCTCGGACTCGCAGCCCTCGAGAATACGGTCGGGCCACCTTACGACGGGGAAGCCCCTTTTCACCCTCCCCTCGCCGATGGCAATCCTCCCTACCCTTGGACCACGAAGTCTGTTGTTGAGTGAGCCGGTCGAGCCGCCCTCGAGCCCGAAATTACCCGAAACGAGTTGAAGAGCCACGCAGAGGCGCATGGTTTCCTCGCCGAAGGCCGATCTTTGGATAGAATAGCCGGGGATGAGGAGGAGAGGCTTTACCGATGCCCAAGCTTCGGCCAGTCTCTTTATATCCTGCTCACCGATGCCGCAGATCGCCGAGGCCCAGGCCGCCGTTTTAGGTATTCCGTCTGAGCTTCCCCTGATATGTTCGAGGATGGAATGGAATCCAGCAGTCCTCGAATCCACATATGCCTCGTCGATCAACCCTTCCGCGTCGAGGAGAAAGAGAAGGGCGTAGAGCAGGGCCGCATCCGTTCCGGGCAGGATAGGCAGCCATTCGGCTCCACAGGCTCTCGCGGTCCTGGTATAACGTGGATCGATCGAGACGATCCGGGCCCCTCGTTCGGCGGTCTCAAGAAGCCGCTCGGACAGTTCGGCTCCCAGCCGGGCTTCGAGGATGTTGGCGCCCCAGAGGACAATCATCGCCGATTTCGTCATGGACTGGGCCTGGAATCCCGAATCGCGGTACTGGGTGCCGAATAATTCCCCTAAGGCATGGTCAGCCGCGTTGCTCGAATAATTTCCTTCCTGGACGCTGCAGCCTCCCAGGAGATTGAGAAAGCGCCGCGTAAGTCTTCCTGTATCATGGAAGGCGCCTGTGCAGCCGCCGCTCGAGAGATCCATGATCGAAGCCGGGCCTCCCCGTTCGATGCAGCTCGTCAAACCCCATGCGACGATCGAGGCAGCCTCGTCCCATGATGCTTCCCTGAACCGCCCGGAACCCCGTGCGCCTATTCGCACAAGAGGTGTTTTTATTCTTTTTTTGGAGTAGTGGAGACTGGGCAAGGCGAAGCCTTTGGGACAGCCGCGCAGGTAAGGCCCGGCCGCCTCGTTGTGTACTATCCTTTCGACCCTGCCCCGGTCGATTTCAGCCATGAGAGGACAGGCATCCCCTCCACAATCTTTTCCGCAGAAGACAGGCAGCAGCCTTTTCATGCCGCCGAGTATATCACAGGCGGAAAGCCAGTTTGATGACTTCCTCCATTCTCTGGACAGGATGGAAGGTTATCCCTTTCTTGACGTGCTCGGGTATTTCATCGAGGTCTTTTTCGTTGCCCGCCGGTATGATGAGATCCCGTATCTTGTTTCGCTTAGCAGCGACGGTCTTCTCCTTGAGCCCGCCGATCGGGAGTACTTGCCCCGTGAGCGAGAGCTCCCCTGTCATCGCGAGCCTGTCGCGGATCTTCTTCTCGATAACGAGGGAAAGAAGAGCTGTCGCCATGGTTATGCCCGCCGAGGGCCCATCTTTAGGCGTAGCTCCCTCGGGTATATGGAGGTGTATCTGTCGGCCTTCAAAGTAGTCAGCTCCAATACCGAAGTTCTGGGCGGCTATGCCGCGCACGTAGGTATAGGCGATGCCTGCAGATTCCTGCATCACGGAGCCCATCTGGCCAGTGAGCTTGAAACCCTCCTTGCCAGGGTTGGCCACCGCCTCGATGAGGAGAGTGTCACCGCCCATGCTTGTCCATGCCAGCCCCACCGACATGCCATATTTTGTGGCCTTCTTGATGTCATCATCCCTGAAAATGGGTTTGCCCAGGTACTTGAGGATGGCATCTCTATCGACGACCAGCTTCTTTCTCCCCTTGTTCAAGCCATCGACGACGATAGCCTTGGCGAGCTTCCGGTGGATTTTATCCAGGCATTTCTCGAAGTCTCTAACCCCGGATTCCCTGGCATAGGATTCGGCGATGAGGACAAGGGAATCCCGCATGTATCGGACGTCGCTCTTCTTAAAACCATTCTTCTCAAGGCTCTTCGGGATAAGGTAATGGCGTGCTATCTCGAGTTTCTCGCTGTCTACGTACCCCGGAATCTGTATGATCTCCATCCTGTCAATCAGGGGCCGAGGAATCGAGTCCAGGGTATTGGCCGTCGTGATGAAGAAAATGCGCGATATATCGAAGGGCAGATCGAGATAATGGTCGCGGAAACTGAAGTTCTGCTCGGGATCGAGGGCCTCGAGAAGAGCGCTCGAGGGATCGCCCTGATAGGATACGCCCATCTTGTCTATCTCATCGATCATGAAGACGGGATCACGCGATTTAACAATCTTGAGACCCTGGATGATCTTGCCGGGAAGGGCACCGACATAGGTTCGCCGGTGTCCTTTGATCTCAGCCTCGTCCCGCATGCCGCCCACGCTGAACCTGAAGAACTGTTTGCCCATAGCCCGAGCTATGGACCTGCCCACGCTGGTCTTGCCCACTCCAGGCGGACCCACAAGACAAAGAATGGAGCCTCTGGAGTCGGCTTTGAGCTTCTTTACCGCAAGGTATTCGATGATCCTGTCTTTGACGTCCTTTAGTCCATAGTGGTCGGCCTCGAGGGTCTTTTTCGCGAGTCCCATATCGAAATCAGTATTATCCGGGGCATTCCAAGGAAGGGAGCACACCAGTTCTAGCCAGTTTCTAGTGACCATGTACTCACTCGACGAAGGCTCCATGAGGTTGAACTTTTCGAGTTCCTGCTCCACCTGCTCCTTCACCTCTCCCTCGAAGCGGAATCCCTCGATCTTCAACTTGAATTTCTGGTAGTCCGAACTTTTGGAATCAGCCGGCAGGCCGAGTTCCGTCTTGATCGCCTTGAGTTCCTCTTTAAGGAAGTATTCCCTCTGGCTCTTCTCGATCTTCTCATTTATTTCGGCTTGAACCTTCTTCTGTATGCGGAGAAGCTCCTGCTCTTTCTTGATATAGATAAGGACTTGCTCCATTCTGTCGTGGACATCGGTAGTCTCGAGTACTTTCTGCTGCTCCTTCTTGTCCACGTTCAGTATCGAGGCAATGAAATCGGCTATCTTGCCAGGATGATCGATGTTGATCATATTCAGCCTCATCTCCTCGGAGAAGAGGGGGTTGTTCTCGGATACCTGCTTCATCTCGCCGAGGAGAGCCCGCGTGAGGGCCTTGATCTCGTCAGAATCATCGTTTGTTTCCTCGAGATAGGTGACGGCTGCTATGACGGGACTGTCCTTCGAGAGAAATTTCTTGATCTTGAAACGTTTGAGTGTCGAGATGAAGATATTGATCCCCCCATCGGGGAGATTGATACGCTTGACGATCTTTGCGACGGTTCCAACACTGTAGAGGTTTGCGGCATCCAAGCTCTCATCCTCGTCCTTGGCGAGGACGAGCCCGACCATCCCGTCGTTTCCCATCGCCTGTTCGACGATTACCATGTCGGGCTGGTTGGCAATCATGATGGGCGTAAAAATACCCGGGAATATAGGTCTCCCCAAGAGACTGATGATTGGCAGCTTGTTGGGCAGAATCTGGTCGATGGGAATTATTTCGTTGTCGGGCATGAAAGCTCCTGCATTCGTAGCATCTGTTGTTTTTAGCCGCTTTTCTTCGTCGAGGCTTTTTAAAAGGTACGTTTTTACGGCTCAGTCGGCAAGCCCGACTCTTTTATCCATGAAGTAATGGAGATATGCATATCCATTCCCGGTAGCTAGATAGAGGCTTTCATCCTTCCGAGCTTGGAGAGCTCCGCCAGAGGCAACGCGCCCGTGCCCGACTCGATAAGGCTCAATCCTGCCGCATTGCCCAGCGAGAGACTTGCCTCTTCTCCGAGATTGGACAAGTTGCCAACCAGGTATCCGGCGGCAAAGAAGTCGCCGGCGCCCGTATCGAAGTCCGGAGCGGTCCACCGGGTTCCGGCCGACCAAGCACCACCTCTGTGGAAGGAACGGGCTCCTTTGGGCCCGAGCTTGACTATCCAGGTTTCCCTGGGAGCGATTATTCTGCCGGTTGTTTTTTGAACTTCCTCGAATTCCTCTTCGTTGGCGAAGACAAAATCGCAATATCGCGCGGCAAAATCCCTGAGTTCCCCTCCTCGTTCGCGCGCATTTATAGGTGTGGAGAGATCGATGGCAACCTTCATGCCTGCCTTCACGGCTTTTTGCGCCGTCTCTGAAAGCCAGGCTGCCGAATCCATGAGAAGGCCATCCAGCGAAAGTATCCAGCCGGGTTTTAAGAACTCATCCTTAAGCTCTCTCCCCCTGATATCCCTCGCCGCTCCTGGATACACGAAGATCCTTTTTCCGCCATCTCGAGCCCTGAGGCACAGGAAGACACCGGTCCGGCCGCGGCCGGTCGAAATGTCTAAATCTATTCCGTATTCTTTCAACCGCGATCGCAGAAAAACCCCTTCCTTGTCCTCACCAACGCAGCCCGCCAGTTGGGCATCAACGCCCAAGGCCTTGGCCGCTATAGTGAGAAGAGCCTGCCCTCCACCTACCCTTTTCTTGATTTCTTTATACACTATACCCGACTCGGGTTCGATGCGGTCGAGGATTTGCTCCATCGCCCGTCGGTCGAGATGGGAGACGCCGACTGCCCGGTCTGGATTCCCCGAGTTTCCAGGATCATTGCCGAAAATATCCAGAAGAACATGGCCCATTGCCAGGATGCCAGTGCTTCCTTTCCTCACCTGTCTTGACCCCCGCTCCGCGTTGTGGTACTTTCTGCCCTCGGTCTCTTTCTGGGACGTGTTTCGGGCGCTTGGCTCAGTTGGTCAGAGCGGCTGGTTTACACCCAGTAGGTCGGGGGTTCGAGCCCCTCAGCGCCCAACCTTCCTCATCGACAATCAGTCTGACTTTCTAGTATGGCATAGTATTCTCAAACCTTGTGCGACGATACGGTTCACAAGAGAATGAATCACCTGATCTGTATAGGGGCAAGTCTTTCTGTCGTTGTCCCGTCACCCAGCTGGCCTTCGTTGTTCTGCCCAGCTGCCCAGAGACTGCCGTCGGTTTTTACGATCAGAGTATGGCTCAAACCAGTAGATACAGTCTGGACACCGGTCATGATCGACACCGGAGTAGTTCTGTCTGTGGTTGTCCCATCGCCCAACTCACCGGAGCTATTATCACCCGAAGCCCAGAGGCTGCCATCGGTCTTCAGGATCATGGTTTGGTTCTCGTAAGCAGATACCGCCCTGACTCCAGAAATGTTCGGCACTATGACTGGGACATGCCTTTCGGTCGTCGTCCCGTCGCTCAGCTGGCCGTTGCCATTACACCCTGTAGCCCAAAGGCTTCCATCGGTCTTCAGGATTATAGTGTGGTTAGCGCCAGCAGATACAGCCTGGACGCTGGCCATAATCCACACCAGGTTGGATCTGGCTGTGGTCGTCCCGTCGCCCAGCTGGCCGTAATCATTGTTCCCTGTTGCCCAGAGACTGCGGTCGGTCTTCAGGATCATCGTGTGGAAGAAACCAGCGGATACCGCCTGTACGCCGGTCGTGATTAGTACCGGGGTATGTCTTTCGATCGTAGTCCCATCGCCCAGCTGGCCGTAATCGTTGTTCCCTGTTGCGTAGAGGCTTCCGTCGGTATTCAGGATCATAGTAAAAAAGCAACCAGTAGATACAGCCTGAACGCCGGACGTGATCTGCATCAGGTTGGATCTGGCTATGGTCGTCCCGTCGCCCAGTTGGCCATGGTGATTACGCCCTGTTGCCCAGAGACTGCTATCGGTCTTCAGAATCATAGTTTGGTCGGCACCGGCAGATACCGCCTGGACACCGGCCATAATAGATACCGGGACCAACTTGCCGGCCGTTGTCATATCACCCAACTGGCCGTAATAATTGTACCCTGTTGCCCAAAGACTGCCGTCGGTCTTCAGGATCATGCTGTAGTTGCTGCCAGCAGATACCGCCTGGACGGGAACCGCAGGAAGTGTTGTGGTCGTGGTGCTGGTTGTGGTAGTTGTGGCTGGCGTTGTCGGCGTTAAGGTCGTTGTAGTAGTAGTTGTTGTTGTTGTTACCGACTCTATCAGTCCCGGACATCCGGCAAAAAGCAGGGTGAAGGCAAGGATGGTCATAAAACCAGTAATCTTCTTCGTGCTGCTATTCCGCTTTTTTATTTTATTTCTCCTTGATTCCGGGCTTTCCTTGACTTAATTGTATCGCTGCTTGGATAAATGTCAAAAAAACTGGTATGCGCCCAGCAAGTCGGGTGTTTGAGCCCTTCAGCGCCCAGCATTTCCCATTCAATACCTGTACATTCCGAGCAACTGCGAATAAGGCCTCGGTTCGAGGTCTTTCTCGCCGAGGCCGCAACTCGCTATCACCGCCTGCAAGCCTGCCTTCACGTCTTCCAGGTCTATGCTTTTGGAGTCCTCGTACAGAGTTTCGACTTCGAGGAAGGTTCCCAATCCGTCGACCTCGACGAGTTCGGCGACGATGCCTCCCCGATCCTTCCAAACCTTGCCCCTCTTGGTCTTCCGATAGATGAGCTTGGCTGACATCTTCCCGAGGAAGAGCCTGAAGGCCTCGGGGTCGAGAATTCCGAACTCCACTTCGCGGTTAATCTCGACGCTGCCGTCGTAGGTCTTCTCCTTGAAGGTCACCGTAGTCTTGCCGGGTTCGGTTCTCATCCTCAGTCTGAAATCAAGGCCAGCGACAACCGCGTCGGCCAGGGGGACAAACCAGTATTCATCCTTCTTGTCCACCTCGCCAGCATAGACGAGGTTCGCATCGAGAATCCGCTTGACGTGAGCCGGATCCCCGATCCTCGCTTTCAGCTCTATTTCGAGCATTCTTGCCCCGCAGCCGCTCAGCCTTTCAGGGCGAGCACGGAAGGATCGTAGCCATCGGGCGGAATGAAGCCCAGAAATTCTAGGCAGGTGGCGGCGAGGCTCGAGATGCCCAGACCCTCGACGAGATCGGAACGATACTCGTCTGAGTATTCAGGATCGTAGATAACGCAGGGAACGGGATTAAGCGAGTGGCTTGTTTTGGCCTTGGGCTCGCCGGCCGCGTCGAGCAGGACTTTACCCGTCTTCTTGTCGTGCTCGTACATATCGTCGGAATTGCCGTGGTCAGCCGTTAGGATCATGACGCCGCCGGCCGCTTCTATGCCAGCTCTTAAGCGGCCAAGCTGGATGTCCATGGCCTCCACCCCGCAGATGACGGACTGGTAGACCCCAGTGTGTCCCACCATGTCGCCATTGGGGAAATTGAGTCGGATGAAGTCGAAAGACCCCGACTTGATCGCTTCGAGCACTTTATCGGTGATCTCAGCGCATTTCATCCAGGGCCTCTGCTCGAAGGGAACTCTATCACTGGGCACTTCGACGTAGTCCTCGAGAGTTTCTGAGAACTTGCCTGACCTGTTGCCATTGAAGAAGTAGGTGACATGGCCGAATTTCTGGGTCTCCGAGATGGCGAGGGACCGAGTTCCCGAGGCGGCGAGGAATTCGCCCACCGTCCTGTCTATGCAGGGGGGAGAAACGAGATAGTATTTCGGGACAAGGAGATCACCGTCATACTGCATCATCCCCGCGTAGAAGACTTCGGGCCTGGGGCCTCTGTCGAATTTGTCGAAGGTTTCACTTTCGAAGGCGCTCGTCAACTCAAGGGCTCTGTCCCCCCTGAAATTGAAGAATACAACAGAGTCCCCATCGATGATCTTTCCGACGGGCGCGCCCCGAGAGACTATAACAAATTCGCCTATGTCCTGATCGATAACGGCAGAATTTTCGGCCCGGTAGGCGAGTATGGCTTCCTCGGCGCTTGCAAAACGCCGCCCGATACCCCGAGTGGCAGTCCCAGCCTTTCCGAACCATATCCCAGTTGGCGCCGTATCTATCCATAGTAATGTACTGGCGTCCCCCCCCTGAGGCGACCTTGTAATCGAAACCTTCCGCGCACAAGCCATCGAGGAAGACTTCAAAGGGCCGCAGGTAGTCGAGGGCGCTTTGCGCCCCGACATCACGGCCGTCTAAAAGCAGATGGAAACGGACACGCCTTACTCCCTCGACCGCGGCACGTTCGACCATCGCCATGAGGTGGTTGATATTGGAATGCACGTTTCCGTCGGAGAAAAGGCCGATGAAATGCAGGCTCCCGCCGCCCTTTGTCGACCGCTCGATGATCCGCTTCCATACATCGCCTTCGAACATGGCACCGCTGGCTATCGACGCTCCCACCAGCTTCGCACCCTGTGAGAATACCCGGCCGCAGCCTATGGCGTTGTGGCCTACCTCGGAGTTGCCCATGTCCTCATCGCTCGGAAGTCCGACAGCCTTTCCATGCGCCTTGAGCCTGGTTGTCGGTCCCCTGGATTCCATGGCGCGAAAATGCCTCATGTCGGCGTCGGCAACGGCATCCCCAGCCGGGTATTTTCCATACCCTACCCCATCCATGATGACGAGGAGCAAAGGCCCCCGCCTTCCTTTCCACGCGGGATTCTTTACTAGAGGTTCAAGCATAGAAGGCTCCTTGTCACTCGCCGAAATACTCGATGAGAGTGTCTATTGGAAGGTCTTCCACGGTCTCGCGGAAGTGAAGGAAAGGCAAACCGATGACCGAGAAGGCGCGTATGGCTTTAGCCCCACAGGATTCGATCATAGCTTTTGTCGCGTTTATCGTTCCACCCGTCGCTATCAGATCATCAACGATGAGAAACTGCGAGCTCGGCACGATGTCGTCTTTGTGCATCTCCAGGGTCGCTGTTCCATACTCCAGATCGTAGGATCGTTCTACGGTTTTTCCGGGAAGCTTGCCCTTCTTGCGGACCAGAAGAAGGGGCAGGCCCAGTTTATGGCAGAAGGGAGCGGCAAAAACGAAGCCCCTGGATTCGATGGCGGCAACGGCATCGATCTTCTCGTTCCTGTACAGCTTCAACATGGCCTCGATGCAATAGGAAAAAGCGTCGGGATCGGCAAGAATGCTGGTTATATCGTAGAAAAGAATCCCGGGTTTCGGGAAATCAGGCACCTTTCTGATAGCGTCATCGAGATTAAAACCCTCATCTTCCCGGTAGATTTTAGACATACTGCCGCCTTGCGTTCTAAGGTCACGAATATAATATTATCCTTCCCGGTATGACTCTCTGTCAAGAATGGTCGACTATGGTTGCTTTCGATGCGGCCCTAGGTCCCTGGCGGTATGATGAGATCCAAAAGCCCGATGACAAGCGAGACGCCGAGGGATACCCCCAGCCGGATGAAGCGTTCCGTTGTTCCGACATCGGCTGAGTACTGGTTCTTGAAGGGCCAGGGGGCGTATTGGAGATCGAAGCCATTGACCACATAGTGTACTGAATCGAAGACGAAATCGGTGTAAAAGACCGTAAAGGGCAGGGAGCCCAAGGCAATGATGGCGACTCTCCCCAGGCTGGATTTTCTGCCCACTGGAGCTTTCTTCGTCGCGGCAGGATCATAGGTCAGGGGGATCGGGGTGGGGGCAATGGTCGATGTCGCGAAAGCCTGGGTCCCCTCCAGCGGGACTTGTGCGAAAGAAGGTGCGGGAAAGGCGGCCAGGATCAGAAGCGCAAAAAATAGAAAAAGGCGCCTTGATCGGATAGAACGACAGCGGACATCAGGCATCAGAGTTGTTTCTTCTCCCCGAATAGGGCTGTCCCGATCCGCACCATGGTTGACCCTTCTTCGATGGCAGTCTCGAAATCGGCGCTCATCCCCATCGAAAGCTCGCCGAAGCTCGGTATATCGAAATGATTTCGTATTTCCAGGGAGGCATCGGCCAGAGTCCTGAATGCCTTTCTCTGAAGGTTCTTCTCGCCCGTGAAGGGGGCCATGGTCATGAGCCCCTTAAGCTTGAGATTCTGTGACGAGCTTCTCGCCTCGAGGAAATGTTCGACTGCCCGCAGAAGGTCATTTAGACTGGCGAACCCCGATTTTGTCGCTTCACCGGTATGCAGCTCGAAATACAGGCCGAGGGAACTGTCCCGTCCTTTAAACCTCTCCAGAATAGCTTCGAGGAGTTCGGAGGAACCTATCGATTGGATTGAATCGAAGAGTTCCAAAGCCTTGTTGATCTTGTTCCGCTGAAGTTGCCCGATCATGTCGAGACGGGCACCCGAAAGTGAACCGAGAACGCCCTCGCCGTATTTGGAAGCGGCTTCCTGTATCCTGTTTTCCCCGAAAATGCGTATACCGGCGGTATAGGCCAACCGGACAGTCTCGATCGGCTGAAATTTAGTCACGGCCATGATTTCAATGCTGGAGGCGAGTCTTCCGGCCCTCAGCGCGGCCTTCTCAACCCTCAGCTGCAGAGATTCAATAGTATCCTTGATAGACTTGTTATCCCTCATCCTGGACAGTGTATCCTCAGGTTTTCCGATGCCGCAATGGGAAGCGCCTCATTCCGCGGTCAATCGCCAGGCCGCCCGAGCCTGGTTGCCTGAAAAATCGAAAACGTAGAGTTCGAAGAGATGCTGTCCCCTGGGCAGGTCAAGATTTCCCAAGCCCAGCCTTCCTTTATCGTCGACAACGGAGAAGGATGGAGAGGTGAGCCCCATGAAGGAGAGCCCATTCGCCGTCGATCGGGCGGAATCCATCTTTTTATCCAATAAGATCTGGCCGTCGAGAAGGATCTTATAGCGGAATATGCCCGATGAAGAGAATGCATTGCCAGTATCAACCGTTCTTAAGAATATCGAATAGGATCCTTGGGAAAGACTGGTTCTTCCCTTGGACAAGGCGGAGAACTCGATGGCTGTCCTGCCACTGCGTAGGATTAGGCTTTCGATTCGCGGAGGAACAGAATCCTGTGTGAGTTGTGTCAGCAGGAGAGGATTCACCCAAACGCCTTTCGATACGTCATAAAACCTCAAGCTGAAGCTAAAGGAATCTCCCGACTTGGGCGCAAGATCGCCGAGCTTCACGCCTGACTCGATGATCCCGTTCCGAGCTGTAGCGGAAATGGCATCGAACCCTGACAGTATGGCTACCATACCGTCCTCGGATTGGAGGGCGAGGAACTTGCCCATTGCCATGGGCATTCCGCCTGATAGACTAGCCGCAGTCTGGGAAAAAAGCACTCGTCCTCGACTAGCCGTCTCCAAGGCCTGATCCTTCTGGACAAGGTTGATCGAGGTTTCTATATATTGGGGTTTGCCGCGTTGTTCGCTCCGCGGAGAGGGACAGCCGAAGTGGTTGTCGTAGGAGACGACACTACCTAAGGATGGGAGGGCGAAGACGATTCCTGAACTGAGCAGAAACGAGATGAAGAACAGTTTTCGCGTCTTGCGCGTCATGTCTGGAGTTCCTTCATTCGGCTTTTCCCTTCATCCCGTATCGTCTCAGGAACCTGCTGCCTGAAACCACGAGGGAGTCAGAACTTTGTATCGAAAGTCCTGTCGCATCGTCGTCGACTTTAAAGCAGGCTTCCATAATCCCATTCCTGATTATGGAAAGGTACTTTTCGCCATTGACCGAGCTTAAAATGGCGACTGAGTCCTTGCCCCAAGCCTCCATATGGGACTCCACTTCACCGCCGCCGAACCGTTCGGCATGGATAAGGTTTGAGGTCCTTTCCTTCACATCATAGACCAGAAGCCCCGCTTCAGTTCCCATGACCGCGTAGGCCCCGTCTTCCGAAAAAACAGCACCTTGTGCCCGCGTCGTCGATTCAGCCAGTTTTTGTTTATGAACCAGACTATAGCCAATCCCTTTATCCACGAAGAACAGTGCATATTGGGGATCAAGCCCATAGAGGACGGCAGCTGTCGCGCCGTCGATGGAGATGGCTGTTGCGTAGATACAGGCTTGGGCTGAATCAAGACCCAAAGACTCTGGTAGTATCTCCTTGAAGTTGTCCGGAGCATACTGGATTAAAATATCTCCCCCCAAGGTTCCCCAAACGGAATGACCTGCCGTCGCCGAGGCGCTCGTCAGGGTCGATCCGAACTCCCTGCTCCAGATCGTCCTGCCCTCGCCATTTATCTCGCTCACGGCCTGCTGATCCGGCCTTACGATGAAGATACGCGAGCCGCCCAAAAAGGGATATCCCGTGAAGGGAAGTTGGATCTTCCTGCCTTCGCGGAGCTTATAGAGATCTATGAGATCCCGCTCGGGATGCGGATCGACGAGGGAATTGCCATCGAAGGCGGCTTGGGGATTCAATCGATAGCAGGCTTCGACGACTTCCCTCGGGGAATAGAAGCCAAGGTTTTCCAGATTGGAAAAGTAACCCCAGTCCGCTTCGGACTGTCGAAGCGGTTCCTTGAGTTCGCGCGGCTCGGGGAGTCTCAGGGTACCCAGACTTCTAAGCCGAGAGTCGTTTCCTAAACGAGGGAGAGCGATGAGGGTATAGAGGATGGTGATACCGGCTGCCGCCACCCAAAATCCTCCTTTTCCCGCCGCTTTATCTCTCATGTCTCGACCTTGTTTTCGACATCGTTGTACTCGCGAAGTTTTATGGTATATACTGCATATTCATAGTGTCAACAGAGGAAAAAATGGAGATGGACAAAGCTTTGTTCCTGGCCGCGGCCGATGCCGCGACCCGATCCTATTCGCCCTACTCCAAATTCAGGGTCGGAGCCGCTTTGCTCTGCGGTGACGGCAGCGTCATTCTTGGCACGAATGTCGAGAATAGATCCTTCGGCCTTACGATCTGCGCCGAGCGTAGCGCGATCGTCGCCGCCATAAGTTCCGGTAAAAGGGAATTCAAGGCCATTGCCATCGCTACCCCCGACTCGACCTATGCCGTTGGCCCTTGTGGGGCCTGCCGACAGGTGCTCTCGGAGTTTCTCCCGCCCGATGCCTTGGTCGAATTCGGCTCTAGGGCTGATGATATACAATGCTGCACGATAGCCGAACTCCTGCCGCACGATGCCCTCCACGACTTGAAGACTTAGGATTTCGTCAGAAGCTCCGCGGCATGGGCCAGGGAAAGGCTGCCTTCCCTATCGCCTGACAGCATGCGGGCTATTTCCGACTCCCGTTCTTGCCGGGTCAATTCCCGCACTTTTGTCCCCATCCTGCCAGCTGACACCTCCTTCTCGACTTGGAAATGACCGTCAGCCTTGGCCGCTATCGTGGCGAGATGCGTCACGCAGAGAACCTGTTTGAAACGGGATATTTCCTTCAGGTAGGAGCCGACGGCTACAGCCACTTCCCCGCCTATGCCCGTGTCTATCTCGTCGAAAACCAGCGTTTCAGCCGTCCCGCCCGAGGCAAGCACGGCGCGTATAGCCAAGGCTATCCTCGAAAGCTCACCTCCCGATGCTACCTTTGCAAGAGGCTTGGCCGGCTCGCCCAGGTTAGGAGCGATGAGGAAGGCTGCCTCATCCTTCCCTGCCGGTCCGAGGATGATCTTTCCGGTCTCGTTCTTCCTCGTACCCAAGCTGACTGTAAATTTCGCCGAAACCATGCCCAATTTTGAAAGAATAGCTTCTATCATACCAGCAAGATCCGGACACGCGGCAACGCGTTTTTGGCTCAGCGCCTCGGCTTTAGCGAGGACTTCGTCTTTACGTCGCGCAAGTTCCTCCTCCATTCCCTTTTTCTCATCCTGCCATCCGTCGAAGGAATCGAGAAGAGCGGCACCACGATTTGCCCTTTCGAGTACATCATCGAGGCTTGGGCCATATTTTTTCTTGATTCTCCTGAGTTCGGCCTGTCGGGCGAGAACTTCCTCCAAACGGAGCGGATCGAAACGCAGGGACTCGAAATGCGAGGCAAGGGAGGAGGATACGTCCTCGATCTCGATATAGGCCGACTCAAGTCTTGCCGCTAATTCGCCAAGTTCGGAGTCTATCGCTTCCGCAGCTGCCATCTCCAGGGAAGATCGCTTGAGTGACTGAACGGCACCTTCGGCTCCGCCACCTCCTGAGAGTCCTTCGAGGGCTGACTTCAAGGCACTGAAAAGCTTTTCATGCTGGTTCAATATCCGCTCTTCTTTGGCCAGTTCATCATCCTCATCTTTCTTGATCTTCGCCGAAGCAATTTCCTTGACTGTAAATGCGAGGAATTCCTCCTCATTTTCACGCTTTTGGGCATCCAGGGACTTTTTTCGGTATTCACGCGCCAAGGCAGTCCATGTTTCGTATGAGCGGTGATACGTTTCCCTCTCTCCATCGAGTGAGGCAAATCCGTCCAAATAGTCCAGATGTCTAGCTTCGTTGAGAAGGCTCTGGTGTTCATGCTGACCGTGGATATCGGCAAGTAGTCCGATAAATTCCTCGAGGTCGGCTCGCGTGACCGCCGAGGCCTGGATATAGGCGTACGATCTGCCGCTGCGCTTGAGTCCGCGTCTCAGGGTGACTCTTCCATCCTCATCGGAGAGATCATGTGCCTGAAGCCAATCGATGGCTTTCCCATTCTCAGTAATTCTGAATACCGCCGAAACCGCGCATTCCTCGGCTCCTTCGCGTATCGTGCCCGTATCGGCCCTGTCGCCGAAAAGGAAGCCGAGAGCACCAACGATGAGGGATTTGCCCGCACCTGTCTCTCCCGTGAAGACGACGAATCCGGCCGAAAGATCGAACTCCACTGCCTCTATAAGCGCAAAATCGCGGACAGAGACATGCTCAAGCATGCATGTCTCCCGACCATCCCAGCTTGCTCCTCAGCGCTTCGAGGAAAGTATCCTCGGGCGGAAGCACGAGACAAGCTCCGGAAGCTGCCTTTTCGAAGCGAACGATGTCTCCCTGGCATAGGTCGGTGGTTTCCTGGCCATCGACGGTAAGCAGGGCGCCCGACCTCCTCGTCTCGACGATGGACACCTCGACCACTCCCGACCCCGGCAGAACCAGTGGCCGCGATGCGAGCGTGAAAGGACAAATGGGGTTTATAACCATTGCGGGCATCTCGGGATGCAGGGCAGGGCCTCCCGCTGCCAGATTGTAGGCCGTAGAGCCCGTGGCTGTTGCTACGATAATGCCATCGGCCCTATAGAAGCCGAATCGCTCTCCATTCACATCGAGGCCGAGCCTGACCATCTTCGCCCTGCCCTGGGATGAGACGACGCCGTCATTGAGGGCTTGTGAACTCCCCAGCAAGGTACCCGACCTGAAGACAGATATTTTCAGCATCATCCGCTTCGATACAGCGATAAGACCTCTGTCCCAAGCGTCCAGGACCTTTAGCCAGGACTCTCTCCTGTTGGCGGCTATGAAGCCAAGGGTGCCCAGGTTGACGGGAAGAATAGGAACGCCCAGGGGCGCGGCCAGACGGGCCACATAGAGGAGCGTACCATCCCCCCCAAGGCTGAGGATAAGGTCGCGGCCAGAAAAATCAGGGGCTTCCATGGGTTTGCCTTCAAAGCCGAAGATTTCGACCTCCCAGCCCCTCTTCTCCAAGGTTTCAGCCGCCGTGCTCCCTAGTCCGGCGGCATCATCCTTCAATAGATTGGCGACGATAAGTATGCTTTTCCTGCTTTTATTGTCCATGGTCATACCTCAAGGAAGAGTTGCGAGTACTTTTTCGATCAGCCGCGCGTCTTGGACGCCAATTTTTTCATGGAGGGGAAAGATTATGCAGCGCAGGGCGAGGGCGTGGGCGCCCGGGCAGATAGAAGGAAAGTCCTCCATCGAGACGATGCTCTGTTCGAAGGCGGGAGCTGCCTCGATCCCGTTCTTCTTTGCATGGATCACGACATCGCGCATTCCCGATTCGAGGAGTACGGGAAAGACAAAAAGCCCGTCTTGCCCTTCGCCTTTCTGAACAAGAGCCCTATGCCTGGTTTTCGCCAGTTCCGTCCTGAAGGAAGCTTCGAGGCCGCCACGTCTTTCGATGGATTCGGGCAGATCTTTGAGCTGGGCGAGCCCGAGAGCCGCGTTGTAGTCGGTGAGCGCAAATTCCCTGGGCATCGTCTCCGAAAGCTCCCTTACTATGGATGCTTCTCTCCGCGATGCGGCCAGAAGAAGGGCTCCGCCTCCCGCCGTCACAAGAGCCCCCTGCTCGAGGCCATACAGGGCAAGGTTACCGAAAGTGCCCGCCGCCGCTCCATCGCGGGAGGCGCCCAAAGCCTGGGATATATCCTCAATGAGTAGAAGACCCAGGGAGAGGATCAACCCCTTATCCGGGAGCAGGCCAAAGGGTTCATAGAGGATGATGGCCGAGCAGCCCTTGCTTCCTATTTCTATTAAATCCGCTTCGCAGGTATCGGGGTCGTGATCGTAGTATTGAATTTGAAAACCACTGTCCTCCAGGGCAAGTTTATGGTAGAGGGGCGCAAGGGGGCTTATAGCTACCGAGCTCCCAGCCTTTAGTCCCAATCGACGCAATGCCGCGACCAGGGCAAGATAGGGACTGCGCATCGCAGCCGCGGCTTCGAATTTCAAGGCCTCCCTTGCTGCTTTAGTGAATCGCCTCGTATATTCACCTGGACCTACAGAATCCGTGACAAGGCAGCCGAGGACGGTATCCATCTCTTTTCTTCGTATAAAAGAGCTATATAGTGCTATCATTGGCCGTATTGTACCATCGCGTTCGGCAGAGGAACAAGGATTTACGATGGTGAGATGGATATTGGCAGAAGCTGGTTGGGATTTAGTAAAATTCAGGAAATAGAAAATAAAAA
>JAPLSO010000026.1 GCA_026398595.1 Spirochaetota bacterium
GGACGGGGATGCCCGCTTCCTGCGCTATCTCCCAGAGAGGATCGAATGAGGGATCCGAAATAGGCCTGTCGACCGTAGGTCCGAGAATCTTGTAGCCCTTCAGGCCTAGGGTCTTTATCGCTCTTTCGAGCCTCTCCGCCGAGTCGGGGAGACAGGGATCGTGGTGGGCGAAGCCGAAGAAATGGCCCGTATTTCGCGCTACGAGCTTTCCCATGGATTCGTTCGAGCCCGAGGTGACAAAGACTATGGCTTTTAGAAACTCGTACTTTTCGCATTCTGCCGCCCAGAGCCTCTCACCCTCCTCGGCGGAGACTTCCATCGGTCGGGGAAAGTTCCAGGCCGATTCCCAGCGCTTCTTTTCGGCCAGAAGCCAGACTGCCGCCCTGTCATCGGGACTTATTTCTTCTTTGCCCGTCGTACCCGAGGAGTAACCTATGCCTGCGGCTGCGGCCTTGTCCCCGGAGCCATCGTCGATGATCTTGTTCTGGGGAAAATGCACATGGGAATCTATGACACGCATGACCTATCCTTTGAGACCCGTCATGGCGATGCCCTTGACGATCTGCTTCTGGAAGACGAGGAAGACGAGGATGAGGGGGACCATGGCGATCGCCGCCCCCGTCATTATGTAGTGCCAATCCGAGCCGGCCTCGCCCGAGAAATTCGCCAGACCGACCGGCAGCGTGAACATCCGGGGTTTCGAGGCAGCGATGAGAGGCCAGAGGAAGGCGTTCCAGTTGCCGATGAAGTTGAAGATGGCCAGAGTAGCGAGAGCCGGGCTTACGAGGGGTAGGACGATGGTGAGGAAAATCCTCAGCTCGCCCTGGCCATCCACCCGGGCGGCGTCGATGAGATCGTCGGGGATGGTCGACATGAACTGGCGCATAAGGTAGACGCCGAAGGCGCTCATCATGCCGGGGAACATGATGGCCCAGTAGGTGTTGACCCATTTCATCGCCCTAATCATCGAATACCAGGGGATGACGAGCATCTCGGTGGGGATCATCAGGGTCGAGATGATGAGGAGGAAGATAATCTTCTTGCCCCGAAAGCGGAATTTCGAAAGGGTGTACCCCAGGAGCGAATCGAAGAAAAGGACCGAAGCCGTCGTGCAGGTCGCGACGATCGCCGAATTGAGGAACCATTGGGGAAATTTAGAACCCTTAGAGAACAGAAGGTGTTTGTAATTGTCCAGGGTCGGGGCCGTCGGAAAAAACTTCATCTTGAAGATCTGCGAGACATCCTTGAGGCTAGACGAGAGCATCCAGAGGAAGGGAAAGACCATGACGGCAGCGAAAACGGAAAGGACGAGGTAAGCCGCCAGTGTGCCAGCGTCACGGGGCAGGGAAAAACCTTTCTTCATGGCCGCCGTCCTAGTAGTCGACCCTTCGGTCGAGGAGCTTCATCTGTATCAGGGTTACCGCCATGATGATGATGAAGAGGATGATGCTCGCACTGCCCGCCTGGGCCATCTCGAAGTTGGTGAAGGCCTTCTGGTAGATATAGAGGGCGGCCGACTTGGTCGAGCCCAAGGGTCCACCCATGGCCTGCATGGACATGTTGTAGACCTGGGTGAAGATGCGCAGGAACTGGATTCCCTCCATCACGACGAGAAAGAAGGTGATGGGCGCCAGGAGGGGAATGGTGATCGAGAAGAAGACCTGCCGGCCCTTGGCTCCGTCGATCCGAGCGGCCTCGTAATACTCCTTGGGGATGGTCTGCAGGCCGGCGAGGAAGATGGTCGAACAGTAGCCCAGCTCGACCCAGACATTGACGCCCAGGATCGAGGGCAGGGCCTGACTGGTGCTGTTGAGGAACTCTCCCGCCGGAATGCCGAGGGCGACCAGGATCGCGTTGACGACGCCCAGGGGGGGCGGCTGGTACATCCAGCGCCAGACCCAGGACACGGCGACGACGGGGGTGATGTAGGGGAGGACGTAGATGAGGCGGTACAGGCCCTTGCCCCGGGGAATCGCGTCCAGGAGGAGGGCGATGCAGAGGCTCAAGGCGATGACGATGGGCGCGCCGAAGACCGCGTACTCGGGCGTGTTTCCCAAGGCTTGGAGGAAAACCGGGTCGGACAGCACCGTGGGCCAAAGCGCACACCGACGAAGAAGACGAGGGGCAGGGCGAGGAAGGCGTAGGCGGTGAGGGCTCTGCGCGAGGCCAAGGTCATCCGGGGCAACCTCTTCGAGGAAACGGCATAGGTAAAGGAAAAGCGGCGGCCTCGCTATCAGCCGGAGCCGCCGTGTCCACGTTTATTTCCAGAAATCGTCGATCAGTTTCTGCTCTTTGGCCTGGGCGTTCTTGAGGGCCTGGAGGGGATCCACGTTTTTAAGGGTAACTTCGTCCACCGCGTCGCACAGGACTTGGCGCTGACCCGCCTCGTCGATGTAAAGGCTGGCTTTGGCATAGGCCAGACCCTTCAGGAAGGGGAGAACCACGGGGTCGTTCTTGAATTTCTCGGAGAGAGCCGGAGTAGCGGGAAGTTCTCCCACTTTCTGCAGCCAGAGTTCCTGGACTTCGGGGGAGGTGAGGTATTTCAGGAACTTGATGGAGGCATCAAGCTTCTTGCCGGACACGCCGGACACGATGCCGTGGGTCCAGTAGGAGGCATAGTTGGACTTGATTCCCTTGTAGGTCGGAAGCTCCGCGACGCCCCACTCCAGGTCCTTGACCGCGTTGAGCGTCGCGATCCTGAAGGAACCGTCGATATTCATCGCTGCCTTTCCTGCCTTGAATGCGGTAACGTCGTCCGTGGCGAAGTTCGGATAACCTACCTTATTCTTCCCTACGGTGAGATCGGTATACCACTTCAGCGCCTCGGCGCCCTTGGAGTCGGCGTAGCTCACCTTGCGGTAATCGGTGCTGTAGGGCACGTTGCCGAACTGGCGGAAGAGGACTTCGCGGATCCAGGGATGCCCCTGTCCTGTCGGCTGCATGGCGAGTCCGGCTTGTACCAGATTATCCTGCGCATCGTATTTTGAGAGCTTGTGGGCATAGGAGACCAACTCCTCGAGGGTCTTGGGGGCGACGTTGGGGTCGAGCCCAGCTTCCTTGAAGAGCTTCTTGTTCCAGATCAGGGCCAAGGTGCGGACGGCCGTCGGAGCCGAGTAGTACTTCCCGCCGAAATCCACGGATTCGGCGACGAAGGGGTAAAAAGTCTTGTCGAAGTAGGCCTTGTTGAAGTCGGTCTTGGGCAGTTCCTGGAGATAGCCGGCCTTCACGTACATAGGCAGCCATCCGTAGAAGAGCGTTATCACGTCGGGTCCCTCGCCTGCGGGAATGGACGCGGCCACTTTCTGGTTGAAGCTCTCGTAGGGGAACGTGACCTGCTCGACCTTGATGCCGGGGTTGGCGGCCTCGAAGTTCTTGATGAGCTCGTCCACGAGGTTAACCTTGGACTCGTAGAAATACTGCCAGTAGGTGATGGTAACGTCGGCCGCGCCGACGCCAGCGACGAAAAGGGCCAGCATGAGGGCCAGCACCAGTTTCCTTGCGCTTTTCATGATTCCTCCTTATGCGATCGCGAAGAGATGCCGGACAAGACGAATCGGGGCCAGCATCCCTAGGCAATTATAGCGGCTTATCTAGAGGATGCAAGCGTGCGGAAGGCCCTTCTGCCAAGTGCCTAGTCGCAGGCCAACTCGTCCATCTTGCGCAGGCGCCGGGAAAGGTCCCTGGCGAGGTTCATGATCATGAGGGAGAAGACCTTGGGCTCGACCTTGGAAATTTCGTAGAGGGCGCGGTTGGAGATCGTCACGACTTCGAGGGGCTCGAGGGCTGTGACGGTCGCTATGCTGGGCATGACGTCGATGAGTTCCATCTCGCCGAAGGTTTCACCCTCCCCCACTTCGGCGATGACAATGCCCTGGCGGGAAATGCTCACCCTCCCGCCGATGATGAAATAGATTTTATCGTTGGGATCACCCTCGCGCATGGGCATATCGCCCGCGTCGTAGCGGGCGAAGCCGAAAAGCGGCTTAATCCCCTCGATCTGCTCGGGGAGTACGCCGCCGAAGAGCGAATATTTCTGTAAAGCGTTGGTGTCGATCATCGCGCCCCTCCTGCGAATCCAAGCTTCCTGCTCCATGTTGCCTTGCTCGTCGATTTCATTATACCGCAAGTATGGGATTTAGGCCTCAGAAATCCATCGGGCTGGACAAATTATCGGGGATTCTTGACCAGGTTGGCTATTCCGAAGGGAACGTGGACGCAGGCGGCAACAGGTAGGGCTCCCTCGAGATGGGACTCCTGATCGTCGAAGAAGAGATGGGGCTTGAAGACCTCGAGAATCCTGCGTTTCTCGATGCCCCCGAGAAAGAATACCTCATCGATGAAGATGCCCCAGTTTTGCAAGCTGTTGATGACCCGCTCGTGGGCCGGAGCGTTCCGGGCGGTGATGATGGCTGTCCGTACAGCCGTCGAGGCACCTGGATCTTTCTCGCGCTGATGGAGCTGGAGGGCTGCCAGCTTGGCGAAGAAATCCTTCATAGGTCCCGGGTCCAGCGGGCGGCCGGCGTTGCGGAGTTCGGATTGGGTGAATTCGCCGAGGCTGCCCGAAGACCGGTATAGCTTCTCGGCCTCATCATCCGCGATCACGCCGTCGAAGTCGAAAGCCACCCTGAGCTCGCCCTCTTCGTCCTCCCCGAAGCCTGAGGAAACGATTTGGCCCGCGGGCAGGCCCGCATCGACGGCTTCCCTGACGTCAGCTGCGTTAGCCGAGAGGAAGAGGGAGGCGCCGAATGCCGATATGTATGGATACGGTGATCGGCCGTCGAGGAAGGCGGCCCGTACGATGCCCAGACCGTAGTCGCGTATCGATCTGAAGACTCGGATCCCGGCCTCGGGGTCGTTGCGGGAGAGAAGGACAACCTCGGCCGGGCCTTGGCCCTCGGGATAGTCACGGTTGAGGGACAAGAAGCGTTTGACGAACCAGAAGGCATTGCCGGGCTCCAGCCGCTCCTCGGTCTTGTCCCTCATCCACTCGCGGTAGGTTTCTTCCCCCTGAGCTTTAAATACGGCGTCGGACTCGGAGAGGTCGAAGAGGGCGCTCGCGGATACCGCGATGACGATCTTGCTCTCTAGCGGATAGGGCATATCAGCCTCCCGAAACGGGGGACGCAGGGGATAAGCATAGCTTGCGGCCCCGCGTCGCGTCTTTCATCGTTTGCCCGATTCGTAAATCTCGCCCGAGGCCTTGGGACCTACGGATTTTCCCGCGAAGATGATGAGGGCGACGATGGTCAGCACGTAGGGGAGCATGTAGAAGAACTCGATCGGCGTGCTCGCGAGGAAGGGAATATCCTTGGCGTAGAAGGACAACGCGGTGGAAAATCCGAAGAAGAGGCCGGCGCCGAGGACCCCGAAGGGATTCCACTTGCCGAACACCAGGGATGCGAGGGCGATGAACCCAGTTCCATGGATCGAGACCAGCGTATACTGGATGTCGGCCGTCAGGACCATGATGCCGCCCGCGAGACCGCCGAGGGCCCCCGACATCAGGACGCCGATGTAGCGCATCCGCTCCACGTTGATGCCCATGCTCGCCGAGGCCTGAGGGTTCTCGCCGCAGGACCGCATGCGCAGCCCGAAACGCGTCTTATAGACGACGAACCAGGTGATCAGGACGATAGCCAACGCCAGGTAGAAGGTCGGATATGTGTTCTTGAAGAACATGCCTCCGATGATGGGGATATCCGAAAGGACAGGGATCGTCATCTTCTGGATCCCGTTGGAGAAGGTCTTCGTGCGCTGCATGTGGAAGATGATCTGACAGAGATAGACGGTGAGGCCACCCGCCAGAATGTTGAGCGCCGTTCCCGAGATGACCTGGTTCGCTTTAAGGTTGATGCTCGCAAAGGCGTGGAGGAGGCTGAACAGCATTCCTGCCAGGATGGCCACCAGGAGGCCGATCCACGGGGCGAAAGGGGTGACATTCTCGAGAAGAACGGTGACCGTCGCGCCTGCGAAGGCGCCGATCATCATGATGCCTTCGAGGGCGATGTTGACGATGCCGGACCGCTCGCTGAACAGTCCTCCCAAGGCAGTGATGATGATGGGCGAAGCGAACATCATGGCTATCGGGAACATTTCCAGGATGATTTTAATGCTCATACTCTGTCCCCCTCGGCGCTGACCACCTCTTTTTTCCTGCCCAACCTGTCGATCACCATTTTTATGCCGTATTGCATCGCCACGAAGAGCACGATGGAAGCCTGGATAATGCCCGCTATTTCACGCGGGATGCCCTGGACCTGCATAAGGGGCTGGGCCGACTTCAGCGCTCCGAACAGCATTCCGGCAAACAGGATGCCGAGCGCCTCGTTCCCGCCCACCAACGCCACCGCGATGCCGTCGAAGCCGTAGCCTTCAGCCGACGAGATGACGCGGCCGAAATTGAAGGTTCCCGTCGTGATGACGGCTCCGGCCAGACCTGCGAAGGCGCCCGCGATCATGAGCGACAGCACGATGTTGCGGTTCACTTTCATGCCGGCGTATCGGGCCGCTTCCTTGTTGTATCCCACAGCCCTCAGCGAATAGCCGAAGGTGGTCTTATTGATGACGAAGGAGAACAGCATGACGGCCAGAATCACCGGAATGAAGCCCCAGTTGAGCCGCGACCCTCTCGTGATGCTCTGAAAGAAGGGCGTCTTCACCCTGTCCGTCGAGCCGAACACATTGAGAATCATGAAATTGTTCAGATACAGGCCCACGTAGTTGAGCATGATGGTTACGGTGACTTCATGCACGTTGAACTTGGCTTTCAGGATGCCGGGTATGGCTCCCCAGATTGCTCCCGCCAGAATGGCTGCGAGGAGGACGATCGGCACATGGATGAAGGCGGGCACCTGGATATAGAGCGCCGCGGCGCTCGCTGCCATCGAACCGACCATCAGCTGTCCCTCGGCTCCGATGCTGAAAAGCCCCGTGCGGGAGGCAAAGGCAAAGGAGAGGCCTGTCAGGATGATCGGCATGGACTGTATCACGAACTCGCCGATATACCGTGGGTTGAAGGGCTGTCCGTTGACGATGTCGATGCCGGTGAGACCCTTGATCAAGGCGGTGAACATCGAAAGGACCGATCGTCCGGTGAGCATGATGATGACGGATCCCAGCAGGAATCCAAGCAGGATCGCGATGAGCGGCAATACTATCTTTTCGCTGCGCTTGGTCATACCTGCCCCCGAACCGTCGATTTTTTCGATGCAAGGTCGCCTTTGCGCAATGAACCGGACATCATCAATCCGAGTTCGTTCTCATCCGCCCCCTCCGCGTCGATCGTCCCTATGAGCTCGCCGCGGAATATGACGGAGATCCTGTCCGATACGTCGATGATCTCATCCAATTCCAGAGAGACAAGAAGGACAGCCTTGCCCTTGTCGCGTTCGGCGATGATGCGCTTGTGGATATATTCAATTGCTCCCACATCCAGCCCCCGAGTGGGCTGGGCGATCACGAAGACATCGGGGGAACGGTCGATTTCGCGCGCGACGATCGCCTTCTGCTGATTGCCGCCAGACATCGACCTCGCCGGAGTGGCTCCTCCCTGGCCCGAGCGCACGTCGAACTCCTCGATGAGCCGGTCAGCGTTCTGCCGAATCGCCTTTTTATCCAGGATGCCCCAATGGGCGAAGGGCTTCTTGTAATAGTTGTGGATGACGAAATTCTCGTCGAGGTTAAAATCGAGGACGAGGCCGTGGAGCTGTCGATCCTCGGGGATATGCCCGATGCCGAGATCGGTTTTCTGTTTTATCGACAAATACGTTATATCTTTACCATGTAAGAATATATGGCCAGATTCGACCCTGGACAGCCCGGTGATTGCCTGCACGAGTTCGGTCTGGCCGTTGCCGTCGATGCCGCAGATTCCCAGGATCTCCCCTCCCCGAAGTTCGAAGGAAAGGTTCTTGACTCCCAGCAATCCTCGATTCGTCTTCACGTTCAGGTTTTCAACCTTGAGAAAGACGTCGCCGGGTTTTGCGAGGTCCTTGGATACATGAAAATCCACTTCACGTCCGACCATCATCTCGGCCATCTGTTCTTCGCTCGTGTTTTCCACTTTCACCGTGTCGACGAGACGCCCCCGCCGCAAGACCGTGCAGACGTCGGCGACTTCCTTTATCTCTTTCAGCTTGTGGCTGATGAGGATGATCGTCTTACCCTCGTCGACGAGACGGCGCATGATCTGCATGAGTTCCTTGATCTCCTGGGGCGTGAGCACGGCGGTGGGCTCATCGAAGATGAGGATATCGGCGTCGCGATAGAGCATCTTCAAGATTTCCACCCGCTGCTGCATGCCGACTGAAATATCCTCGATCTTCGCCTTAGGGTCGACGGCCAGTCCATAGAGCTTGGATATGGATTCGACTTTCGCTTCTGCAGTTCGAACATCGACTACCGGCCCCTTGTGTGGCTCCATGCCGAGGATGATGTTCTCGGTCACCGTGAAGTTGTGCACAAGCTTGAAATGCTGATGCACCATGCCGATGCCCAGGTCCGTGGCGGCGTTCGGGTCGTTTATCGCCACTTCCTTGCCCTTGATCCTGATGGTTCCCGAATCCGGCCGGTACAGCCCGAACAAGATGCTCATGAGCGTAGATTTACCAGCGCCGTTTTCCCCTAGCAGGGCATGGATGCTCCGTTCCTCGACCTGAAGCGTGACATCGTCGTTGGCCTTGATACCGGGGAAATTCTTGGTGATGTTGAGCATCTCGACAATATATCCCACCGCTGACCCCCTAAAAATGAGCGTTTATCCATGATATCATACCAGGCAATTTCCTGACTATGAGGAAAACGGTCGGGGAAAAAAAGACCGTGTGACGGGCCAGAAGGCCCGCCGCACGGTCCATGTTCGCCTGCCTCATGTGCCGGCAGGTCAATCAGGTTCTTACTTGACGGGGATTTCCGAGACTTTAAGGGTTCCGGAAGCGATCTTGGCTTCGAAAGCCTTCACCTGCTTCATGATGTCGTCGGAGAGGTTGGGGTTCTTGTCGGGGAGTCCAACGCCCTTGTTGGCGACGTTGAAGGTCAGGAGCTGGCCGCCGGGGAACTTGCCGGTCATGGTCAGCTTGCAGACTTCATAGGCAGCAACGTCGACGCGCTTGGTCATGGAGGTGAGGACTGCGGACTTGGTGCCGTAGAGACCATCGGCGTACTGGTCCTTGTCGACTCCGACTCCCCACTTCTCCTCGCCTTTCTGCTGGCGTTCCTTGGCTTCCTTGATCATGCCGTTTCCGGTGCCACCGGCCGCGTGGAAGATGATGTAGGCGCCCTTGTTGAACTGCTTCTGGGCGATGGCCTGCCCCTTGTCGGGGGCGGCGAAATCGCCGGCGTAGTCGACGAGGATCGTGAACTTGCCGTCATCGGCGACAAGGGACATATCGGCTTGGCGCTTCCAGCTCTTGTATTCGGGAAGAGCGGCCTGGATTCCCTGCTCGAAGCCGGCCTGGAATTTCTCGATAAGGGCGAACTGCATGCCGCCGAGGAAGCCAACCATGTTCTGTCTAGCTGCCTTGGCCTTGAGGGCGGTCGCGACGCCGACGAGGAAGGAGCCTTCATGCTCGGCGAAGGAGGCGCTGACGACGTTGGGCTTCGGGACGGAGGAGTCGATGATCAGGAATTTGCGGGTGGGATAGTTGGTCGCCACATCGGTGATCGCCTTCTCGAAGAGGAATCCTGAAGCGATGATGATGTTCATGTTCTCGTCGGCAAACGCGGAGATGTTCGGGACATAGTCGGCTTCGGCCGTAGACTGCAGGTATTTGTAGTTGGCCTTCGGAAGGTTGTTGTCTTTGGCAAAGCGGAGGACGCCTTCCCACGTGCTCTGGTTGAATGACTTGTCGTCGATACCGCCCGTATCGGTGACGAAACCGACCTTGAACTGGGCGAAGGCGGGAGCCGCCACGAGGGCGACGATAAGAAACGCGAACAATGCTTTTTTCATTCGGAATCCTCCCTGGATAGTAGCCTGGATGGCGTCCGATTCCCGATCCCAAGACCGGTAGAACGCCGAAACAATAGTAAATCCGAGGTCTCCCCTTGTCAATGATATTTTCCGGCAAGCATTGCACACATTTTTTCTTGACAGCTTCGGCTACCTCGTTTATGCTAGAGTTTGAGCAGAAATTCAATATCTGAGCATTGGCTCCATGCTACTATTTATAAGGAGAAAATTATGCGTATGCAGAATAAGACGGCTATAGTGACTGGTGGAGCCCAAGGTATCGGAAAGGCATATTCAATAGGACTCGCACGCGAAGGCGCCAACGTCGTCATTGCCGATCTGGATGAAGCCAAGGGCAGACTGCTCGAGGAATCGATCCGCACTTCGGGAGGAAGAGCCCTTTTTGTCCGCACCGACGTCAGTAAAAAAGAGGACACCATCGCTCTGGTCCAGAAGGCCGTAGATGCCTTCGGCGCCATGGGGAGCCCGTCTGTGAGATAAGCGAGGCCAAGTGGGATAGGCAAATGGCGGTGAACGCAAAGGGGACCCTCTTCTGCAGTCAGGCGGCTGCAGAGGTTATGAAGAAGCAGAAGAGAGGAAAAATCATCAACATTTCGTCTATCGGAGCCCTCGCGGCCCAGGCCGGACTCTGCGCTTACCATTCGACCAAAGCCGCGGTGCTGACGATCACGAGATCGCTGGCGCTGGAGCTTGTACCATGGAATATCCAGGTGAATGCCGTCGTTCCGGGTACGACGAATACAGGCATGGCTGAGCGCGCCATGAGCGATCCTTCATTCACAAAGCAAGTAGTGGACCCTATACCGATGGGCAGGCTCGGAAATCCCGAAGAATTGCTCGGCGCCGTTCTGTATTTCGCGACGAGCGATTCCAATTACTGCACGGGTCAGACCCTGGTCGTCGACGGCGGTGTCCTCGCCTTCTGTTGATGATCGGCTCCAATATTGATATGCAGACGCGACGCATGGACACCCTCTTAACAAGAAGGCTCAAAGGCCGTATCCTATGCACCCGCATCTGTCACTCAACCCACTGTTCACTCGATGTTTTGCTTTATGGGCAAAGGTTTTTCATCGGTGGATGCTTCGATGGAATTGGATAGTTGGAGGGTATTCGAGAGATGGAAAGAACGGGAGGAATGAAATCCGCTCCTCTTGGGGATGATTCCGAAGAGGATCTCATTACCCGGATTGCGTGGCTTTACTATAAGGAAAAGCTGACACAGGCCGAGATAGCCGAAAGAATATTCCTCTCGCGGCAGAAAGTTCAACGCTACCTTGAAAAAGCCCGAGATCTTGAGATAATACGCTTTACGCTCAAACATCCTCGCGTAAACCTCCTCGGAATAGAGGAGAGTTTAAAGAAAAAATTTGGATTGGAGGATGCCGTCGTTATTCCTTCATCTAACGCCGATGCGGATAACCTGAGAAAATCTTTCGCCATGGGCGGCGCCTATTATCTGGAACGCAGGCTGAACGTCGCCGGAGACTGCACGCTCGGCGTCGGATGGGGCAACACAACGGCGTATCTTGCCGATTATTTCGAACCGCAGAGCATCGAAGGCAAGGTGACTGTCGTCTCGCTCATCGGAAATTTGATGTTGAACGTTTCCATGAATCCCTTTCTATTGGGCCAGAAAATCGCCGAAAAGCTCGATGCCGAATTTTATAATATTTGGGCGCCAGCCATCGCACAGACAAAGGAGAGGGCCGAAGCCTTCAAATCGGAACCTTGGATCCACGACGTGCTCGACATCGCATGCAGGGCTGATATAAACATCATTTCAATAGGCGAGGTTTCCAGATCGGCGAGCCTATTCCAGATGGGGTATCTTTCGGGAGAGGATCTCAAACGCTTGATGGGTAAAGGAGCGGTGGGCGATATTCTCAGCCGTTTCTTCGACGCGGACGGTAACATCATCGAGGACGAAGTGCACGACCGAGTGGTAGCGATACCACTGGAAACCTTGAGGGACGAAAATAAAGTTTGCATAGGCGTCGCGGCGGGTGCATCTAAAACTCGCGCCATTATCGCTGCCATCCATCAGCGTTACATTAGCGTTTTGATCACCGATGAGAGTACGGCCAGGGAGATCCTGAAGTTTTGAAAATGAGGTCCAATCGGCGACTACTGCAAGCGGCCGATATACCAATATAAAAACGTTTTTTAGGAGAAAATACCATAGAGAAGACAAAGGATGTGCTTGGCATGATCAGGACGCACAGCTTCACGGCGATGGTCGAGGCGGCTGATGTTGTGGTGAAGGTGGCAAAGGTTGGATTCGAAAAGATTGAAGGAAGATATGTGACCGTGATGGTTCGTGGCGACTTGGCCGCCTGCCGCGCGGCTGTGGATGCAAAAACGAGTTCCAGCGTGCTTCTCAACAGCGGCCAAAAAAGCTCGAGCTATTATTGAGTATAAATTTGCGTTCAACGGAGTGAAACGATGATTGGTCCAAGATTCGTAGGGAAAGTTGTAGTTGTCACAGGCGCCGGACAAGGGATCGGAAGACAAATCTCCATAGATATGGCTGACGAAGGTGCCACGGTCGTCCTTTGCGATATCAATGCTTCATATATCGACAAAGTTATGGGCGAGATATGCAGAAACGGGGGAAAAGCCTTTTCCGGCCTCTGCGATGTGTCCGATAGGGCTCAGATTGACAAGCTCGTCGCGAAGGTCATCGCCGATCATAGCCGCTTTGATATCCTCGTCAATAACGCCGGCGTCCTTGTTCCGGCGACAATAGAGGAGACGACCGATCAGCTCATAGACACGACGATAGACATCAATCTAAAAGCCGTCCTCTGGATGATCCGCGCCGTGACCCCGATCATGAAGAAAGTGAAATATGGCAGAATAGTAAATATTTCCTCGATTACAGGGAAAAATGGCGATAACACTTCAACTTTCGTTTATGGAGCAACCAAAGGGGCAGTGATGTCTCTCACGCGCTCCGTCGCGCGGCAGCTCGGCCCCTACGGGGTCACCTGCAACGCAGTTGCTCCTCATGCCATTATGACAAAAATGATGACTTACTGGGATGACGCAAAGAAGAAAGTCGCTTCAGAAAAGATCCCCGTCAAGAGGCTGGGCACGCCAAGCGACGTGTCCCAGGCCGTACTCTTTCTTGCTGCCGATGAATCCTCGTTTATCAACGGAGAAGTACTCAATATCAACGGCGGATATTATATGGATTGAGCAGTTCCGCTCATCGGGCCCAGTTGAAGGTCCTCTCCACAGCCCTTTTCCAATCGCCGTAGAGGTCATCCCGTAGGGTTTTTTCCATATTAGGCTCGAATACTTCTCGGAGTTTCCATTTTTCTTCCACTTCTTCGATGCTTTCCCAAAAACCCACGCCTAAACCCGCCAGGTAACAAGCCCCCAGGGACGCCATCTCGGTGATAGCTGGCTTCTCCACGGCGATACCCAGGATGTCAGCTTGGAACTGCAGGAGGAAACTGCTCCGTGTCACTCCTCCGTCCACTCTGAGGGAGGAAGGAATAACAGCGCTGTCTTGCCGCATCGCCTCGATCATATCCCGAGTCTGATAGGCAATGGACTCTATGGCGCTTCTGGCGATGTGCTCGATAGTGGTTCCCCGGGTGATGCCGATAATCAGCCCTCTGGCATACATGTCCCAATAGGGGGCGCAGAGACCGGTAAAAGCCGGAACCATGTATACCCCGCCCGTGTCCGACACTTTTTCGGCCAGGGCGCTGCATTCCGACGCATCCTTGAAGAGATGAAGCCCCACTTGAAGCCACTCGATCGCCGCTCCACCGATGAAGCTGACCCCTTCGAGGGAGTATTCAACTTTATCCCCGATCTTCCACCCGAGATCAGTGGTGAGGCCGTTCCGGGACAGGAAAGGGCTCTCACCCGTGTTCATCATCACGGCGATTGATGTGCCGTAAGTATTTTTGACCATGCCCGGGTGAAAACAACCTTGTCCGAACATGGCGGCCTGCTGATCCCCTGCATCTCCCGCGATGGGGATCCTCAGCCTGCCGAAGATGGATTCGTGCGTAAGTCCGATTATTCCACTACTTGGAAACAGCTTCGGCAATATATTACGGGGAATACCTATCCATTCCAAGATTTCCTGATCCCACTCCACCGTGTGTATGTTCAGGAGCATCGTCCTCGAGGCGTTCGAATAGTCGGTGCCGTGGATTTCTCCCTTTGTCAGATTCCAGATCAGCCATGAATCGATAGTACCCATGCAGATATTGTCTTTTTCCACTTGCTCGCGTACGCCATCCACATTGTCCAAGATCCACTTTATCTTCGTCGCCGAAAAATACGCGTCTATGACCAGCCCAGTTTTTTCAGTTATTGATTTTTCGCGGCCGGCGGCTTTAAGTTCGTCACATATTTCGGCCGATCGGCGGCATTGCCAGCAGATCGAATTGTATACCGGCTTCCCTGTATCGCGTTCCCAAAGCACTGTGCTTTCCCTTTGGTTGGTAATACCGATACCGTTCAATTCCTCTGGCCCGACACCTCCCATTACCAATGCCTCGTGCATGCAGTCCCGCACCGAATTCCATATCTCGACCGGGTCGTGTTCCACCCAGCCCGGTTTGGGATATATCTGTCTCAGTGCACGATACGCCATCGAGTGAATCTCCCCACTGTGATTGAAGAGAATAACCCGACTTCCCGTAGTCCCCTGATCTATCGACAAAATATAGCCTGGTTTCCTCATGGCGCCTTCCTCCATCCGATTTCCGGGGCTCAAGGCGATATCAGCACTTTCAACATCGCTTCGCTTTTCAGGGATTCAAAAGCATCCTGAATTTTATCGAGAGGGAATTTGACTGAAATATATTTTTTTAGATTAAAAGTGCCGTCCGTGACCCAGGACAGTACCTTCTTATTCTGCGCTACTGTCGAAGCGTGAGAGCCGAATATGGACAGTTCCTTGTAATGTATCGTGTTACTGTTGAGGAAACCCATGCCTTCGCCCGGAATACCGCCGAAAAGGCTGATCCTCGCCCGCTTGGCCGCAATCGCGAGGGCTGAAATGTGAGCAGCCCCCGAAGGCGCAGCCGTGATGATGACATCGGCTCCATCGCCCATAGTCATCTCGCGCACATACTCGACGACATCAACCTTCATTGTGTCGATGATTGAGACATCGGGCAGAAGGCCTTCGACAATTTTGAGCCTGGAACCCGATATGTCGGCGATGATGACTCTCTTGGCCCCTTGGATCAGTGCCAATTCGGCGTGAACGCATCCGATGAAACCGGCGCCGAAAATGAACACGCTGTCCTCGGGCCCGATTTTTAAAAAGCTCTGCCCGTTCAGACAGCAAGCGGCTGGTTCCACAATGACAGCCACATCCGTCGAGACGACCTCGTCGATCTTGAGAACGTTCCCCCTGAAAAACGCTTCGGCGGGAATTTCCATGTATTCGGCGAAGGTGCCGTCGAAATCAAAACCGATTGTGCGTAGATTCTCGCACATGTTCGTCGCGCCTGTCCTGCACCATCTACAATGACCGCAGCCTATAGCTGGGACGGTCATCACCCTGTCGCCGGGCTTGAAACCTATAACGTTTTTACCGATTTCCTGAATGACTCCGCAAGCTTCATGTCCGATGATTCTTGGCGCGGCGATGCGCTCACTGCCGAACCTGTAAGTGCGCAGATCGGTTCCGCATATGGCCGCCGACACTATCTTGACGACTGCGGAATCATCCTTTGCTCTCGGCCTCTCGCTCTCCCGCAACGACATCTTTTTATCTTCGAGATATGTAAAGGCTTTCACGATAATCCTCCTGCCTCTATCCGCGATCGACTAACGCTAGCCCTAAACGGCTCCAATCTTGGTGCAAAGATTCATTTGACTATGGAATGCCGAAATTTGTTCCGGTCCGTCGTCGCGATGCTCATCGCGATCGCGATGATGCCAAGGACGACCATCTGGGTATCCATTCCGGTGCCGATCATGCGCATCCCGGATTGTATCCATGTGATAATAATGACGCCCAAAAGGGTGTTCTGCGGTCCTCCGTTTCCTCCCCGAAGGGATGTACCGCCGGCGACGACGCTGGCGAAGAGCGGGATCATCATCTGCCCGCCTATCTCTACCGATCCTCCGCCCAATTGCGACATGTAGAAAACACCAGCCGCTCCCGCGAGAGTTCCGCTGAGGGTAAATACGAGGATCCTCTGCCAGTCGATATTTATGCCCGAAAGCGCCGCTGCCCGCGAGTTTCCCCCTATCGCGTAGGTTCGTCTCCCGAAAGGTGTCAGCGCTGCCAGCGCCGTGCAAAGAAGCCATATTGCTATCGACCAGTAGAAAACGGATGGAATGCCCGCAATGAAGGTTGTTGAAATATTTCTGAAACCAGTGTGCTCCATAAGATGGAGGAAGCCCTTGGATGTGAGGAGGGAGATCCCATCCACCACTATCGAGATGCCCAGCGTGGCCATAAAGGACGGCACACCGAGTTTGGCGACGAGGATGCCGTTAATGAAACCTATTCCCGCGCATACGATCAAGACTAAGGGAATAACCCATAGTCCGAAATCTTCGATGTAAATCACGCAAATGAGGGCCGAGAGCTTCATCACGCTGATGCTGGAAAAATCGAAGGATCCCATCATTACAACGAATGTCAGTCCGCATGCGGCTATCAGAAAGTACGACATCGCATAGACGAGAGTGACGGTCCCCTGATAACTCAGGAAAGTAGGAGTTATCAATTGGAAAACGCATATCACGGCGACTACAACTATGAATGGTATGCGCGTGGGTGATAAGACTTTTTCCGAAAGGAATTTTCCTCCGGATCCTCTTCCATCATCGTTATTGATCATGCGACCTCCACTCCTCTCAGCTCTCCGCCCTTGGAACTGATCACGATGGAGACGATGAGTATCAGCCCTACAATGAGGTCTATGATTTCAGCATCGAGGGAAGAGAGATATAGTCCTCTGTAAATTACCGAAAAGGTAAGCGCGCCCAGAATCGTGCGCTGAGGTCCGCCCCTTCCTCCCGAGAGCGGCGTTCCGCCCAATATTATAGCGATTAGGGGACGAACCACGTTGTTCATGCTGAAGGAGACAGGGACGGTTCCTCCAAGGTGCTGAAATAGAACGATTGAGCCGATCCCTGAAAAAAAGCCGCTCAAGGTGAAAGCGACGATTTTGTATTTGTCGACATCGATTCCCGCTAATCGTGCACCTTCCTCGTTCGACCCTATGGCATAGAAATAAGTGCCCAATTTCGTGCGTTTGACGATAAATACCGCCAAGAGAATGATGGCAATTGAATAAAGGAGGGGCGTTGGGACAAAGGGGATGAAGTCCGCCGTTAGAAATTTGTATCCGGGAACATTTCGCGGATTTCCTTGAGCTATAATAACAGTCAAACCCCAATAAATAATCAGCACACTCAGGGTGAGGATGAAGGAAGGTATTCTAAGCTTGACGTGGATGCCGCCGATGCAGAATCCTGAAACCAACCCGAATACCGGAAAAACGAGTAGGGAAATCGGCCCAAGAATCGGCGTTAGGACCCACAATAAAGCGCTGCCGAGCATCCAGATCCCGACGAAAGACTGATCCATTGATCCGAGGAGCATGACAAAAGTGGGTCCGACTGAAAACAGCATCAGTGTCACAAACTGCCTCAGTGTGGCGGTTAAATTGACTGGCGAGAGGAATCGTTTATGATAGAGGATAGAAAACAGAATCACCAGTCCAATGAAGATCAGCATGACTGGATAGCTTTTCACAAAGGTATAAAAGAAATTGGATCTTCTTTTCTGGTTTGTTATACTCATGCCTGCAATACCTCGTTCAGCTGTTCCTTTAATATTGTTTTTTCCGCTTTTCCTTGCTGCATGATGACGATCCTATCGCATAACGCGGAATATTCTTTAGGATCGTCGCTTACTAATATCATTGATATCCCCTGATTCTTCATGTCGAGGACCGTATTATAGATATCTTCCCGCGCCCCAACATCGATCCCTATCGTTGGATCCTCGAGCAGCAAGATTTTCGGCCTTTTCTCGAACCACTTTCCGACCGTAACTTTCTGTTTGTTTCCCCCGCTTAGGGAGCTTACGGTCGTGACGATATTCGGGGTCCGTATCCGCAGTTGATCCACAATGCTTCTCGCCATTGTTTTCTCTTCTTTAAACTTGAGTATGTGAATAAATCTTGTTACGATTTTTCCTATGTTCAGGATCGAAATATTCTTGGTAATCGGCCAATCGTGGAATAATTCGTTGGCAGTTTCGCCGGAAAAATAACCGATACCTCTTTTCAATCTTGCGTGGGGTAGCTCTCTGTTTTTTGTTCTTTTGCCCTGGATCACGAGATAACCGGAGTCGAAGCCTTTTATGCCAGCGATTGTCTTGATCAGTTCACTCTTTCCCGAGCCGGCCGAACCTAAAAATCCAAGGCACTCACCTATAGATAGATTGAAGGAGATATCATAATAACTGCCATTTTTCGAAAGGCTGGTCGCCGACAGCACGTTTTCAGATTGATCGATGCGGTTCTGCGGCTGGCCGGTTCTGGACTGTCCTTCGATGTCTTTCCCGACGATCATCCGGACGAGTTCCTTCTCTGTAACTTTATTAGTCGCCATATCATATTCGGCTACTTGCTGTCCGTCACGAAGAACTATAACCCTGTCCATGAACTCCATAACTTCCTGCATGATGTGGGTAACGAAAACGAATGAACAATTCCTTTTCAATCGAACTATCTCGTTTAAAAGCTTACAACGCTCTTCAATATTCAGAGGAGCCGTCGGTTCATCGAGTATAATCACTGAATCCGCATTTTCCTTATTCTGCTCCAATCGGATATTCACGACGGCTTTCGCGATTTCTATCATCTTCTGGGTGGAGAGCGGAAGATCGAACATAAAATCTTCGATACTGCATTTTATATGAAATTCGTCCATCACATCTTGGGCCGCGCTTTTCATCTTCGATATCTGCAGACCGAAAGTGCTTATGTACTTTTCTTCGTTTCCTAAAAAAAGGAATTGATAGACTTGAAGACTCGGGACGACACCCTTTTCCTGATAGACAATAGAAATCCCTTTTCTGGCGGCATCCTTCGGGTTTCTGGGAAAAGGAACCCGTATTCCGTTGTGATACCATTCGCCTTTGTCCGGGGCATAGACGCCCACCAAGCTCTTCATCAGGGTCGTCTTTCCAGCACCGTTTTCCCCAACAACGCCGACAATCTCGTTGGGATAGATTTTCAGACTGACATTTTCGAGAGCGTACACTTTCCCGAAAGACTTACACACATTTCGCACGTCTAAAATCGGCGCATTCATCTGGTTCATCATAGGCATCTTCTTCTGCTGAGGATTTCTGCTGTGTTTCGCTTTTGCATTGACACATACCATGGGGTTTGTGTTTCTATCCTCACAAGAGGATAACTCTAGAACCCAATTCGATAAAACTGGAGGGGCTGACTAGAAGGACAGCCCCTCCTCTGAACTATTCTATACTACGTAGAAATGGATCGAAGCGAAAGCGCTTTATCCATTCTATTCCCAAATCGCCTCAGTCTTGAGTTCTTTGGGGAATTTCTTGGCCATTTCCTTGGCAGCTTTCAGGTCGGTCATCCAGCTGATATCCAGGAAATAATTATAGAGCGCGGCAACATGTTTCTTCCAAGCATCTACGCTTCCGAATTTCTTGAGCTTAGCAATGTAGTAGTAGTCGTGAGCGCCCAGAGTTGTTCCCGCTCCAGCGGTTTTATCGATTTTTAAACCCAGCTCTTTAGTCTTGGAAACGGACAACAGCCTGAAATCATATGGATACTGCGGATTCTTTTCCTTTATCTGCGTGAGGATCTGCTTGAGGTTTTCTTCCGTTGGACCAGTTTTAAAGCTCGGGTGTTTGGCGATTCCGGCAGCTTCGGCCAGTTTCTCGAGTTCGCCGGGTCTTCCATACACCGTTAGTTTCCCTGTCTGCAGCATTTCTTCGGGCGTCGGGTACCAGGCGCCTACACACATATCGTAGAGCATCGGAACGAGTCTACCGCCGTAATAGGGAATGGCGAAACCTGAAGTGACCAGGAATCTGCCCTTTAATATGTCTTGAGCTGTCGTCATCTCCATATCGCGTGAAGCGGTATACGCACCAATTTCGACACCGCGATCGCGTAAGGCCTTGAGCGCTCCCGTCGCCATCGAATCGGCGGCCGACCACATCCCTTCATAATCCGTCCTGACCGCAAGCGCCGATTCCGCACCAACGCGCCCGCCTTCATATCCATACTCGCCGTACTGAAATCCCATTAACTGCATCTTTGGATAGCTCTGCAAAGCCTGGAAAACGCCTAGGTTGATGAGGACGGTGGAGATGGTCGCCGCAGATTTGCTTCCCTGCTGGATGTAGATCTTGCTCTTTCCGGCTTGTTCCATCTTTTCCATCAGCAAGGTTACGGGAATATAGGTCTGCTCGTCGGAGAGCGGGGTGTTATCTATAACCCACCTGGGGCCGTAATCGCCTGGCCAGATATCGCCCGTATAGCCGAAATATGTCGCGATATAAACATTGTTCTTGTTTGCGATCTCGGCTATTTGAGGCATGACCTCGGCGGGAGGACAGTTGTAGATGATAGCTTTGGCGCCAGAGGCGATCATGCTTTCGGTCTGCTCTATCCAATCCGCCTGTGTACTCGCCAGCGCCCCCTTGAAGTTCAAACCCATTTGCTTGCAGGCCTGCTCGATTGACTGGTAGACCATGATGGCGTACTCTTGCCCCAGATGGAACGTGATGTGGCCGATCATGAACTTCTCGCCCGGCTTTGCGTTCTTGTATTTCTGCGCCAGCGCCGGATCTCCTTGGGCAAAGACTAGTCCACTGCCGCTGATGACGATCAGGCAGATGAACAAGACACTTAGGAACTTTTTCCTCATTCTCATACCTCCTTGGACAATAAAGACTCCTACGTGATACTTCGGTGGGGCGGCGTCCATTGTAGCAACGGTCCATGTTCACTCTAGAGAAGTCATCTTCTTCTAGGTACCAATCCGCTGTCATGTTGGTCTTTAAGCCCCAAACTATTTCTTGACATAATACGGCCCAGACTCCCTGAACCTGCGGAATCCCGGATATTCCCGGCACCCTCCTTCCCTGGCGCGTCGAACTTTCCTCAACTATTCCACGCAGTCGGCTGACCAGGAATTCATGATCATTGATCCACACAACCTGAGAGCCATTGCTCAGATATTGAATATCTGCTCAAAAACAGAATAAACGAGGTATGTGAAGTTGTCAAGAAAATTATTTTAAAACTGTATATAAGACTATGTGAGACTATCGCCATTGAGAGATACAGAAGGATTGGACTAAGGCGATTGAATTCCCTGGGGTTTATGCGTCGGATTCGGCGATTATCATTACCCCAGCCGAGGCTCCTATCCTCGAAGCTCCCGCCTCGAGCATGGCTATCGCCTCGGATCTCGTCCGTATGCCGCCTGATGCCTTTACCTGGAGGGTATCACCCACGGTTTCCTTCATCAGGGCAAGATCCTCGACGGTGGCGCCGCCCGTGCCGAACCCCGTACTCGTCATCACGAAATCGGCGCCGGCGGCCATAGCTGCCCTGCAGGCCAGGACCTTCTCGTCATGGTCGAGGTAGCAGGTCTCGATGATGGCCTTGACGAGGGCTGGCTTCGACGCCTGTACCACGGCTTCCAGATCCTGGGCTACGGCCTTCCAGTCGCCCGACTTGGCCTTGCCGATATTGATGACGACATCGATCTCCTTTGCCCCCTGGGCGACGGAGAGCTTGGCTTCGAAGGCCTTGGCTTCGCTCGCGACCGCCCCGAGGGGAAAGCCTACGACCGAGCACACTGGTACACCGCAGCCCTCGAGCTCGGCTACACAGAGGGGAACCCAGCAGGGATTCACGCAGATGCTCGCGAAGCGATATTTCCTCGCATAGGCGCAGTGCTTCAGGACTTCGTTCCTGGTTGTCTGAGCCTTGAGTATTGAGTGATCGATGAGGGCCGCGATCTCTTGGACCGTCCAATTTCGTTTCATACAGCTTCCTTAGCCCTTCGTCTTTAGATTTCGAACTGACGGGAAAGAGACTCCCTGCGCGTGGCCACCAGGTCCTTGAGTTCGGTGAGCATCCGCTGGTCGGCAAGTCTGGCGATCGGGAACACCTGGTTTTCGGTCTCGTCCGTGTATCGTTTGATGAAGCTCACATCGGTGACGTACCCCAGGCTTATCATGTTGGATATGCGATCGGCCGATTTGAGTACCTTGGCGCGCAGGGAACCGAAATCCCGTATTCGGACCAGGAACTCGAATTTATTCTCGATCGGCCGGCGCGTCACCTCGAGGACGAGCTTGTAGACATCGACCGATTCCTTGTCGATGGAGAGAATCGTGTCCCGGTCGAACTCGGGGATATCCTCTAAAAGGTCGTGGATGACGGAGGCTTTAAGGAGAATGGAGTCTATGTACCCATAGTCCATAAGTATGGTCATGGTGTCCAATTGATGGCGAAACATGTTCCCGCCCGATCGCCTGGGCTTACCGATGAGGCTGGTGGCCAATTGGATATAGGGAGCGAGGTGTATCTCCCTCAGCCTGCGCATGGAACTTTCGTCCATAGGAATCGAGCACGAGCTGGGGGGGAGTTCGAAGACGGGGGCGCTGAGGCTGTTCGGGTTTTCCTTTCCGGACATCGGGCTCCCGTCGGTGTTCACGACAGCTCCTCCACGTAGCGCCCGAGCTTGGCAGCCTTGGATTCGGCCTCGGCCAGCTTCTCCCTCTCTTTGGAAACAATCTCGGGCGGGGCCGAGCCGAGGAAGGCCGGATTGGCTAGCTTGACCTTGAGCCTTAAGGCAAATTCGCTCTCTTTCCTAATATCTTTGTTGAACTTCTCGACGAGCTTGGCAGTGTCGACGAGCTCCCCGACTCGGCAGTAGAGCTCGAAGCCACGCCCCACGAGGGCGATCGAACCCTTGGCCTTGGGCACTACCGCATTAAGGAAGACAGGCTCAGGCCCTCTCGCGAGGAGACCGATGAGGGGGCCTTGGCCGCGGATGAAGGTTCCGGCTTCGAAGCCCTGTTCCAGGCGTATCTCGAGCGGCATCGAAACCTCGGGAGGAATCTGGAATTCGGATCTCAGAGTGCGCGCGAAGCCGATGAGTTCCTGAAGGCTCGAAAATCGCGTGTCCAGGCTGGCGTCGAAACGCTTTCCATCCATCAGAGGCCACGGGCGGGCGATGAGCCTCCCCTGGGCATTGGGAAGCATGCCGTAAATCTCTTCGGTGACGAAGGGAAGGAAGGGATGCAGCAGGCGCAGGGACTCCTCCAGTACTATGAGAAGGACGGTCGTAGCCCTGTCCTTCTCTGCATCGTCTCCGCCCTTGGTGGAGAGCTTGGATGCCTCGATGTACCAGTCGCAGAAATCATCCCAGAAATAGGCGTAGACGGTCTGGGCCGCGTCGTTGAAGCGCCAGGTCTTGAGGGCCTGGGCCGTCTGGGATGCGGCTCTTTCCAGCCTGCCCATGATCCATCGGTCGAGGTCGGTATACTGTATAGAGGCTGGTTCGACGAATTCCCTGCCCTCGAGGTTCATGAGAATGTAACGCGAGGCGTTCCAGACTTTGTTGGCAAACTTGGAGCCCATCTTGAAGCTCTCGCGGTCGAGCAGGATGTCCTGGCCGGCGGCGCAGTTGTAGGCCAGGGTGAACTTGAGGGCGTCGGCCCCATAGTCCCCTACGATCTCGAGGGGATCGATGCCATTGCCCAGGCTCTTGGACATCTTGCGGCCCTGTTTGTCCCGGATGAGGCCGTGGATGTAGACCTCGTCGAAGGGGCTTTTGCCCGTGAACTCCATGCCCGCCATGATCATCCTCGCCACCCAGAAGAAGATAATGTCGTAAGCCGTGACGAGGGCGCTCGTCGGATAGAAGCGGCGGAAGTCGGCCGTGTCTTTCGGCCAGCCTAGGGTACTGAAGGGCCAGAGCCAGGAGGAGAACCAGGTGTCGAGGACGTCCTCGTCCTGGTAAATGTCGGAGGATCCGCATTTCTTGCAGTAGGTCGGGTCCTCGCGCTCGACGAGGAGAGCTCCACAGTGCCTGCAGTAAAAGACGGGGATCCTGTGCCCCCACCAGAGCTGGCGTGATATGCACCAGTCGCGAATGTTCTCGAGCCAGTGCTTGTAGGTGTTTTCCCATTTTTTCGGAAAGAAGACGACGTCCCCGTCCTGCCAGGCCTTGAGGGCCTTTTCGGCCAGAGGCTTCATGCGGACAAACCACTGGGTCGAGAGGTAGGGCTCGATCGCCGTATGGCACCGGTAGCAATGCCCCACCGCGTGGGTTATTTTTTCTTCCGATTTGAGAAGACCCTGGGCTTCGAGGTCTTCGAGGACAGCCTGGCGGGCCTCGAGCACCTTCATGCCCCGGTATTTCTTCGGGACATTGTCCGAGAGAGTCCCGTCGGGGTTGAGGATGCTGATCCGCTCGAGGTTGTGACGGTTGCCCACTTCGAAGTCATCAGGATCGTGGGCCGGGGTGATCTTTACGAGGCCCGTGCCGAAATCCTTATCCACATAGGCGTCGGCGATGATGGGGATGTTCCTCTCCGTGAGGGGCAGCTTGACCAGCTTGCTGTGAAGGGCCTTGTAGCGCTCATCATCGGGATGAGCGGCCACCGCCGTATCGCCGAGAAGAGTCTCGGGCCGCGTCGTCGCGATCTCGATCCTGCCGGAAGGGCATTCGGGACAGGAGCCATCGACGAGTTCGTACCAGATATGCCACATCGAACCGGCCTCATCCTCGTGCTCGACCTCATCGTCCGAGATAGCCGTGCCGCAGGAAGGGCACCAATTGACGAGGTATTCGCCCTTGTAGACGAGGTTGCGCTCGTAGAGCGTGACGAAGACTTCGCGCACTGCCTTCGAGAGTCCCTCGTCGAGAGTGAAACGCTCTCTGGACCAGTCGACTGAGGCGCCAATTTTAGCCAGCTGGTTGTTAATGAAGGCCTTATGCTTCTTGGCAACCTTCCAGGTCTCCTCGACGAAGGCTTCGCGGCCTATCTGTCGCCTGTCCTTGCCTTCTTTCTTGAGTCTTCTTTCGACGACATTCTGCGTAGCGATGCCCGCGTGATCGGTCCCGGGGACCCAGAGAGTAGGACTTCCTGTCATGCGCCTGAAACGGACCTGGATATCCTGGAGGCTGTTGTTGAGCGCGTGGCCCATGTGAAGTACCCCAGTTACATTGGGAGGAGGGATGACGACCGTGAAGGGCTTGCCTTTTTTTTCGATCTTGGGCATGAAATGCCCTTCGTCTTTCCACATCGCGTAGATCGCGTCCTCGAAACTCTTAGGATCGTAGGCCTTCGCCAATTCGATCGCTTTCATGAACCCCTCCGGAGCCGGTTTGGCTATAGGTAATTCAACAGCATAGCGAAATAGAAAGGCCGATGGAAGGGGATTCATCCGGGATGAAGAGACGCCGCACACCTTCCCTTCTGCCCGGAATTGCGGCATAATCTTGGGAAAGGAGCCTCCGCGCCGTCTTCCGGATTTCCGTGGCTCCCGCGATGGAAAAGCCTGCGCAAGGTGGTATGCTATGGATAGAGTACGACCCTGGACCTTCCTGGACGACTTCAGGGGAAAAAGCTTTTGGGGCGAGTGGCCCACGCTGCCCGAGGTTTTCGACATCACGACTCAGCGATACCCCGATAGACCTGCTTTCACCGTTTACTCCCCCAACAGGGTGAGCCTCAGCTACCGACAGGCCAGTGCGATACTAAAAACCGTGGCCGCCAATCTGGCCTCCCTCGATCTTGGAACCGGGGCCAAGATAGCCCTCACGGGCAAGAACTCTCCTGAGTGGGCCGTAGCCTACCTCTCGATTCTTGAGGCAGGAGCCGTCGTCGTCCCTATCGATTACCAACTCACGGTTGCCGAAACGGTGAATCTCATGAAGGCGAGCGACGCGCAGGCCCTCTTCGTGGACGAGGAGAAGTTCGACGAACTCAAGGCCGCCTGTCCGGGTCTTCGCAAGGTATTCTCGCTCTGCGAGTCCGGTGAGTCCTACATCTACAACCTCGGCGGAAACACCGGCGATCAGTTCAAACAGATCGTCAAGGCCAAGGCCGACGACCTGGCGGCCATCCTCTTCACCTCAGGCACGACAGGCACCCCCAAAGGGGTGATGCTCACCCACGCTAACTTCGTCTCGGACTGCTACCTTGCCCAGGACAACCTGACGGTCCTGTCCACGGATGTGTTCTACGCCCTTCTCCCCATCCACCATTCCTACACGATGCTGGCTGTCTTTATCGAAGCCATATCGACGGGAGCCGAGATCGTGTTCGGAAAGAAGATGGTGGTCAAGCAGATCCTGAAGGATCTCAAGGAAGCCCGGGTCACGATGTTCCTGGGCGTACCCCTCCTCTTCAACAAGCTTCTGAACGGCATCCTCAAGGGCGTGAAGGAGAAGGGTGTCCTGGCTTACGGCCTCATCTCGGCGCTAATGGGGATTTCTGGCTTCGTCAAGAAAACATTCCGCGTCAATCCCGGAAAGAAGCTCTTCCACTCCGTCCTCGAGAAGGCGAGCCTATCGACCATCCGCAATTGCATATCCGGGGGAGGCCCCCTCGCCCCCTCGGTCTTCAAGAAATACAACGAGCTGGGCATCGACTTCGTCCAGGGCTACGGGCTAACCGAAACCTCGCCCATCCTGACCCTGAACCCTGTTGACCATTACAAGGAAACCTCGGTGGGCAAGGTGATACCCAGGGTCGAGATGAAGATCCTCGATCCCGACGCCGAGGGAATCGGCGAAATCGCCGTCAAGGGTCCCATGGTCATGAAAGGCTATTATAAGCTTCCCGAGGAGACGGCCGAAGTCCTCTCGGCCGACGGTTGGCTCAAAACGGGCGACCTGGGTTATCTGGACGACGAGAACTACCTCTACTTGACAGGGCGGGCGAAGAACCTGATCGTCACGGAAGGCGGGAAGAACGTCTATCCCGAAGAGCTGGAAAACCGTTTCCAGCTCTACGAGGAAATAGACCAGATCCTGGTCAGGAGTCTCTACAAGGACTCGAGTAAATCAGGTGAACTGATCGAGGCCCTCGTCTATCCCGATGCGGACTGGCTCAAACGCCTGAGCAAGGACGATGCCCAGGCCTGGGCGGCCGCCGAGATCCGGGTGAAGGAAATCGTCGAGGAAGTCAACAAGAAGCTTCTGACCTACCAGAAAATTACGAAGGTGAGCATCCTCAAAGAAGCCCTCGAAATGACGACGACGAAGAAGGTCAAGCGCTTTAGCGCAAAGGCCTGAAATTCCCTATGGAAGCACCTTTCCCCGGGCCCAACCCGGATCTCCTTCCTCTCTCCCTGTGCGAGATAAATAAGAAAGGACTCCGCGTCTGTATCATTGGGGGCGGCGGCACGGGAGCGGCCTTAGCCTACGATCTCGCCCAGCGGGGTTTTTCGGTAACCCTTCTCGAGAAGGGAGAACTGACTTCGGGAACCACGGGGCGGCATCACGGCCAGCTCCACTGCGGCGCCCGCTATGCCTGGGCCGACAGAAACATCGCCAGGGAATGCTACGAGGAAAGCCTCACCTTTCCCGCATCGCTTACCCCTGCATCGAGTACTCAGGCGGTTTCTTTATCGGCCTCGACGAGGAGGAGGCAGACCGTTCAGAGGAGTTCATCGCGGTCTGCGCCGAGGCGGGCATACCGGCCAAGGCCATAAGCGCCTCGGAACTCCTTTCCCTGGAGCCCAGGATATCGGCCAAGGCGAGAACTGCCGTGCGGGTACCCGATGGCTCCTTTGACGCCTATCGCCTCGCGATGATGTTCTTCACCGCCGCGCGGAACCTGGGTGCGCAAATCCTGCCCTGGAGGGAGGCTGTCGGCTTCGATATCTCGGCGAGAAGAGTGGTGGCCGTCATCGCGCGGAATCTGTACTCCGCTCGTGAAGAGAGGATCGAGGCTGATTTCGTGGTCGCAGCGGCGGGAGCCTGGACAGGAAAGCTGGGGAGACTTGCGGGACTTTCCATCCCCGTGACACCCGCGGCCGGAGCCATGCTCGCCGTCAAGGGCCGCCTTGTAGACCACGTAATAAGCCGCCTGAGGCCCCCGTCCGACGGGGATATTCTCGTGCCCCAGCGAGGGCTCTCCATCATCGGCTCGACCCAGCGGCTCTCCGACGATCCGGATTGGATTACGCCTGCCCCGGGTGATGTCGAACTCTTAAGGGCGGCAGGAGAGGAGCTGATCCCCGGTTTCTCCGCACTTCCTGTCCATGCCGTCTGGGCGGCCGCCCGGCCCCTCTCGGGCAAGGCCGCGTCGGGCGAGGATGCCGAGGGGCGGTCCTTGAGCCGCGATTTTACGGTCGTCGATTATGAGGCTTCCGACGGGCTGGCTGGCTTCGCGAGCGTCGTCGGGGGCAAGGCTACCGTGCTGCGGGCCATGGGCGAAAAAGCCGCCGACCTCGTCTGCGCAAAACTGGGGATAAAAGCCGAATGCAGGATGAGGGACTACTCGCTCCCTTCCTGGCGCCGCTTTTTTGACGGGGGAAGGCCATGAACTGTTTCATCGTCATAGGCTCTGGTCCGACAGAGACTCGGTACGAATTCGAAGCCGACCCATCGAAGACCGTTCTTGACGCCCTGGAGGCGATCCGCGGCTCGAAGGCCCCGAATCTGCTCTACAGACACTCCTGCCACCATGGCTCCTGCGGCACTTGCGGGGCCCTCGTGAACGGCAAGCCCCGGCTCATGTGCCTGACCAGGGTAGGCGATCTGGGCGGAGGGGAAATACGACTTGAGCCTCTGAGCAAGATGGAGGTGATCGAGGGACTGGCCGTCTGGCCCGGCCCCCTTTTCGAAAGGCTTCCCGAGACCGAGTACCTGCGACTCTCCACGGACCGCGCGAAGAGCGGGGATTTCGACCCAGCCCAGGCGGTTTTTCGCCTCGAAGACTGTCTGGAGTGCGGGCTCTGCGTCGCGGCCTGCCCCGTCGAGGGTAAATTCTCGGGGCCGGCGGCCCTTCTGGCGGCTGCCGTCGAAAGGGAAAAGCACGCCGAACGAGGCGGAAAGATGCTGGAATTCGCCGCCCGGCCCGAAGGCGTCGGTCACTGCGAGCGGCGTTTCGAATGCAGCAAGGTCTGCCCCCAAGGTTTATCGCCCGGACGCAGGATAACGGAACTCAGGAAAGCGCTCGGGCTTTGAGTTTTAGTCCGTACATCGGCAGGTTAATAAGCCTTATTGGCCCGATATGATGGCTATGCCCGCGCTGGCGCCAAGCCGTGTCGCTCCCGCCTTGATCATCGCCACGGCATCCACGTAGGTCCGCACGCCGCCCGAGGCCTTCACTCCCATGGTCGGTCCGACCGTCCGGCGCATAAGCGCAATATCGGCCACGGTGGCGCCCGACTTGTTGAAGCCGGTCGAAGTCTTGACGAAATCGGCCCCGATCTCCTTGGCTGTCTGGCAGGCGAGGACCTTTTCCTCGTCCGTAAGGAGGCAGGTTTCGATGATCACTTTAAGAAGTATGCCCGATCTGCAGGCTCTGCGGACGGCGAGCATGTCCTCTCGGACAGTTTTGTAGTCCTTCGCCTTCATGGCGCCCACGTTCATGACCATGTCGATCTCAGAGGCCCCGTTGGCTACGGCTGTCCTGGCTTCGAAACTCTTTGTCCTTTTATCCATGGCGCCCAGGGGAAATCCCACCACGGCGCAGGTCTTAACTCCGGTGCCGCCCAATTTCCTCACGCAGTACTCGACCCAGTGGGAGTTGACGCAGACGGACCAGAAATGATACTTGGCAGCCTCGTCGCAGAGGGTTTGAACCTGCTCCTCCGAAGCCTCGGGCTTGAGGAGGGTGTGGTCTATGTATTTGGCCAAGTCCTGGGGGGGGATGATACCGGAGACCTCCGACGCAGAGCCGCCGGCCGTTATCGTCTGGAAAGCGGTTCCGACCGATTCGGCTGCCTTGGCCGAAGCTGCGGCCGCGGGTGAGGCCGCGGGTGAAAGTTTTGCCAGCACTTCCTCGACTATCTTCTGTATAATCTGGTTCTGATCCATCAGTTGTTAGAGCCTCCCCGCTCAAGCGCCATGATCTTGTTTATACGCACGATGTGTCTTCCGCCGGCGAACTTCGTCTGAAGCCAGACCTTCGCCATCTCGGCGAGCTGATCAGGCAAATGGAGAGGGCCTCCCAGACTGAGCACATTGGCGTTGTTGTGTTCCCTCGAGTTGACGATTGTCCTCAGGTCGTAGCACATTGCCGCCCTGATACCCCGAATCTTGTTGGCGGCCATGCAGGAGCCGATGCCGGCTCCGTCGAGGACTATACCGCGCTCGCAGTCGCCCGAGATTATCTTGCGGCAGACGGCCGCCGCTATATCGGGATAGTCGACCTTGTCGGTACCGAAGCATCCTATATCGACCACCCTGTACCCGAGCATCCTCAGGTATTCGGCGAGCATGGCCTTCTGACTCACCGCACCGTGGTCGGAGCCTATGGACACGCTGCGGACCAGGTCCGCCGCTTCGTCTTGCTTATCTTCGCTCATGCTCTATCCTCGATATCCACGCTGTCCACTATTCCGCAGATGGCCGTCCTGATGGTTAAGGCCTTCTCGTCGCCTACGACGTTCCGCGCCGAACCGCCTTCGTCCACGACGAGAACCCGGTCTCCTATCCCCGCCTGGACTCCGTCGACGGCGATGATCGGCTTGCCCTTGAGTTCGCCATACGCGTCCAGGGGCTGGACCATGAGCAGCTTGTGTCCGACATAATGGGCGTGCTTTTCCGTGGCCACCACGGTGGCGACGACTTTTGCCAGTATCATGGAGTCTCTTCCGCGTTTACCGCGTCGACGACGCCTAGGATGGCCGCGTCCGCGGGGTTGAACCAGCCGTTGGGATTGGCCTGAGCCGCCTCTTTTCCCGACTCGAAGAATATAAGGTCGCCATCTCCCGCCTTCACAGTATCAAAGGCCACGATGACCGGTCCCGAATCCTTCCGGTTCTGGTCGAGGGGCTGGACGAGAAGAAGCTTAAGCCCGTCGAAGCAGGAGAGCTTCTGCGTGCTCACCACTCTCCCCACTACTTTTCCCAGTTTCATACTCTACCTCAGATGATCCTGAAATAATCGACGAGGGTGCAGCGCCGCTCCCGCGTGAAAGTGCGCGGTCGCGTTATGCCTTCCCCTGTAGGACTGGCTATGGTGAAGGATGTATAGCCCGCGCCGCCTTGGCCGAGACCGGCGAAGCAGGGACCGTTCTTGATGAAGAGGGAGCAGTTCATAACCTTGGCCATGCGTGAGAGTTTCTCGATGTCGTGCGAATGGATCATGGCGGAATGTCTGCAGCCCCGTTCGACAAGGACCGCGAAATCTATAGCCTCATCCACATCCCTCATGCGCACGAGGGGGATTACCGGCATCAGCTGCTCGGTCCAGACGATGGGATGTTCGCGCCCCACTTCCATGAGGAGGATCTTCGTCGAGGCCGGCACCTCGATGCCCGCGGCTTTGGCTATATACTGGGGACTCTTGCCCACGTATGCCTTGTTGGGGCTTCCTTCGCGGTCCGGTCCGCCCGGCGTCGCCATGACAAGCCTGGTCACCTCTTCGATCTGGGCGCCCGTGAGTTCGAATGCTCCGGCCTTCCCCATCTCTTCCTTGAGCTTGTCGGCAATCGCGGTGACCGCGAGAATTTCCTTCTCGCAGATACAGACAATGTTGTGGTCGAAACCGGCGCCGGCCACGATGTCGCCGGCGGCCTTGACGATGTCGGCCGTAGCGTCCACTACGCAGGGGGGATTGCCCGGTCCCGCGCAGATCGCCTTCTTGCCGCTTGCCATCGCGGCCGCCACGACCCCGGGGCCGCCCGTCACCACGAGAAGGCCTATCCCCCTGTGTTTCATGAGGGCTCCACCCGACTCAATGGTCGGGTTGGCCAGGGCGCAGAGGAGATTCCCGGGTCCGCCTTCCGAGACAATGGCGTTATTGAACATCATGATAAGGCGGCAGGAAATGCCTTTGGCGTTGGGATGCACGTTGAAGACGACACTGTTGCCCGCCGCTATCATCCCGATGGCGTTGCAGGTGATGGTGGCAATGGGATTGGTCACGGGAGTGATGGCACCAATGACGCCCCAGGGAGCCCGCTCCGTGAGGGTAAGCCCATGTTCGTCGGAGACGGCCGCGGATTCCACGTCCTCGACTCCTGGTGTCTTGTTCGCGGCGAGGGCGTTTTTAACCTGCTTGTCCGCCGTATTGCCCAGCCCCGTCTCCGCGACTGCTTGAGCGGAGAGATCACCGTTGTTCCAGATAATGACTCTGCGCATGGCGGCCACTATGGCCTTCCGCGTCTCGAGGGGAAGGGCGATGAGCTCGCGCTGAGCTATGGCGGCAGCAGCGACAGCCGAATCCAAATCGGGGAAAATGCCCGATCCCTCCGCGGGCCTTGAGGCCTCGACTTCTTTGTCTATCAGCAGAGAAGCATAATCGGAGGACTTCATCACTTGCTCGACGACAGTCCGTATCTCATCAGCCAGATTGGCCATTCTGGATCACCTCACTCCGATTTCCAGACATCGACGCCGCCCTGGTCGATGGCGTCGACGATGGCGACGACGAGGGCATCCATGGGTTTATCGTCGGTGGCGTAGGTCCAGCGGCAGGAACTCCCCTGGGTCAGGAGGACGAGATGCCCCCTGTCAGAGCCCACGAGGTCGAGGGCGACGAGGTACTCCCCCCTGCCCTTTCCCCCCTGGTCGCATTCCTCCACAAGGAGGAAGCGGGGATTCTCGACGCCGTCGGATCTTGTACCGGCGACGACCGTCCCTCGTACGCGCGCCAGGGTCATGCTCGCTCCGCCGACTTCTGATAGGTGAAGGCGCCGTCCTTTTCGATGGCGTCCACGATGGCGATGATCGTCGCGTCGGAGGGCTTGCCCTTCGTCGTCTCGGTCATTCGGGCGCTCGATCCGGTCACGAAGAAGACCACCTCACCGGCATTGGCTCCTACGCTGTCTATTCCCACCACGAAGTCACCCTTGCCCTTGAGGGTGACAGGGTCGATCTTCTCCAGGAGGAGGAGCTTGAGGCCTTCCATGCTCGAAGACTTGTGTGTGGAAACGACCGTCCCGCGGACCCGCGCTAGCAGCATCGGGAAGCCCCCTATTTCCTGGGACTCTTCGCGGAAGCCGGTTTTCTGCCGAGGGGAAGGGCAGCGTCCACGGATTCGTGGGGTCTGGGGATGACGTGGATTGATACAACCTCGCCTACCTTCTCCGCCGACCTCTGTCCCGCGTCGACGGCCGCGCGGCAGGCGGCCACGTCCCCGCGCACGATGGCGGTCACATATCCCCCGCCGATTTTCTCGAATCCGACGAGATCAACCTTGGCGGCCTTCACCATCGCGTCCGCGGCTTCGACCATGGCAGCGAATCCCCTCGTCTCGATCATTCCCAACGCTTCATTCGTATCCGTCATATATCTTCTCCTCAGATCCTGGAGGCATTGGCCGCCAGGACCCTTCCGCCGAGACCGGCGAGCCGCGCTTCGACAACCTTCCTGGCCTCGATGACTTCGGCTTCATCACCCGCTATATAGACTCTTCCGAAGGCTCCGAATCCCACTACCTCGATGATGTTGATGTCGGAAGTCTTTTCCGCTTCGTTGGCCGCGAAATAGGCGTAACCCGCGGGTTCGACCTCCAGCACGTACAGGGTATCGCCCCTCAACACCATGTTGCCGTGCCTGACCTTGTTGATAAGCTGGGCGTGGTGGTCCGAGATGTTCTTGATAAGCTGACTCGTCATGACACGCGGTTTGAGCCTGCTCTCTTCCGTCATCCCGAGCTCGCGCAGGACTGCCTCACCCGCCATCCTGGCGTCGCCCTGGCTGTCTGAATGCACTTCGAGAAGGCCGTAGGCCCTCTCCACGATCTGGAGTCCGGGCGTGACATTGGTGGCCTTGAGCGCCACGTCCGTGAGTCTGTTGATTTCGATGCCGGGGGCTATCTCGATGACGCAACAGGCTTGCATGCCGATTGGATAGTAGCCTTTGCTGATTGTCGCGATGAACGAAGCATTCTGCAGCTGGAGAGAATCCAGGAATACATACGTCCTGAGATCTACCGCCATAGCTTATACCTCCGTCCCCTGCCTTCCGAGAGGCAGAGCCGCGTCCACCGATGAGTGCGGCCTGGGTATCACGTGCGTTGAGACGACTTCCCCCACTTTTTCAGCCGAACGCACGCCAGCGTCCACAGCCGCCCGGCAGGCCGCGACGTCGCCGCGTACGATGGCCGTCACGTAGCCTCCGCCTATCTTCTCGTAGCCGACGAGATCGACCTTGGCAGCTTTCACCATGGCGTCTGCCGCCTCCACCATCGCCGCGAATCCACGGGTTTCGATCATCCCGAGCGCGTCGTTCGTTCTCTCTGCCATATCCCCTCCTGGTGACTGCCGTCGTCCGGACCACGAAAAGGTCCCGGCTCCAGCTTTCTGATTATACTCCGCTTTTCAGGAATAGCATAGGCGAGGAAATGTTAAATGTCAAGCAATAAATGTTAATACTTTAACAGAAGCAAAAGCCCGAAATCAGAAAATCGCGGCTTCGAAGCTTTTTCTGTCAGGAAAGGATTTTTGCGTCCCGTTTCTCATCGTCGAAAGGGCCGCATATCTGTTTGCGCCTTCCATAGCCTTCAGGAAATCCTGCGTCTCAAGGTAGAGGACGGCGAAACAGCCGATGAAGGCGTCGCCCGCACCGGTCGTATCCGCGCTTTTCACCTTCGGCGCGGGTACCAGGACTTCCCCTTCTCCGGAGACCAGGAAGGACCCCTTGTCGCCAAGAGTTACAAGGACACGCAAAAAACCCATCGCGGTCAAGGATTTGGCTGCGGCCTTCACTTCATGTAAGCTCTCCGTCGGCATCCCCGTGAGGGTCTTGAGTTCGGTCTCGTTGGGTGCAATCAGGAACACGGAATCTATCTTCTCTAGGTTGAGGTAAGGGTTGACGGGTGCAGGGTTCAATATCACGGGGATTCCTGCCTCCCGGCACAGATCGATGGTGTAGTAGACGGTATCCAGCCCGATCTCGAGCTGCATGATGACCAGGTCGCTGGCATGGATCGCGTCGGCAGCCCTGTCTATGTCGGAAGGAAGGAGGCAAGCGTTCGCCCCCTTGATGATGAGGATGGAATTCAGGGAAGCTGGGTCGACGAAGATGGGGGCGACGCCGCTCGAGACTCCCGGGGCGATATCCACATGGCTGGTGTCGATGCCGTAGCTTTCCAGGTTCTGCCTGGTGGCAGGACCGAACAGGTCGTCCCCGATCCGGGCGATAAAGGATACCTCGGCGCCCATCATGGCGGCGGCCACAGCCTGGTTGGCGCCTTTTCCCCCGAAGCCCATTTCGAAGCGGGGTGCCTCGATGGTCTCTCCCTCCTGAGGCATCCTGCTGATGTAGGTGATGAGATCGACCATGGTGGAGCCGACAATAGCGATCTTGGGTCTGCTGCCTGTTTTTCGGGATGCGTCCGCGCTTATCATTTGGCAATCCTGAGCTTTATTCCCAAGGTCTTCATGATTTCAATATATTCCCCCGGTATACTCTCGTCCGTTATCACCTCATCGAAATCCGAGAGTTCGGCGAAATGGTCGGATCGGACCATTCCGAACTTGGAGGAATCGATGAGGAGAATCTTTTTCATGGATGAGCCGATAGCGGCCTTCTTGGTCTCCCGCTCGTAGGGATTCATGCAGGTGACACCGAACCGGTCATTCACCCCCGAGGCCGTGATGAAGGCCTTGGTCGCCCTGAACCGCCTGATCATGGCCAGACCTTCGGAGCTTTCGAACATCAAGGTGTTTTCGTGGAAACTCCCCCCCGAGAATACAGTCCTGATGTTCTTCCTACGCACCGTCTCGGAGACGATGTTGAGGGCGTAGCAGAGGACGGTGTAGTCCCTGTCCTCGGGAAGGCACCGGGCGAAATACTCGGCGGTCGAGCCTGCGTCAATAATGAGGGTGTCCTCCGCGTCTATAAGGGACGCGGCCAGGGCGCCTATTTTCCGCTTCCGGTCGGGGAATTTCGAGCCCGCGGCGATGAGGGAATAATAGCTTTCGACGCCGGAAGCGTCGGACGCTGAGTCCAGGATGACACTCCCATAGAGCATCCGGACGCGTCCTTCCTCCGCGAGGGAAGTCAGGTCACGTCGAACGGTCATGTGGGAGACCTCAAGGAGCTTGGAGAGATCCTGAACGGTCGAGGCCCTGGTCATCCTCAGCGTCCGCAAGATGAGATCGATTCGTTCGGGTTTATTCATGTCCGGCCAGGCTCCCCGGCCATCCTACGGCTGCGGCGACCCAAAGTACAGACCTCGGGCCGCAGGGTTTTCAGTCTTCCTTCCTGAGAACGGTCACGCAGTTCGTGGCCGCGCTGCCGCCGACATTGAAGGAAACAGCCACTTCGGGCGCTTTCTTCGTCGGAGCGGCCCCAATGGGCTCGCCTACAAGCTGCTTGTAGAGCATGGCATGCATGGAGACGCCGGTAGCCCCCACGGGGTGGCCTTTGGCCTTCAGCCCGCCGGAGAGATTGACGCAGCAGGCCGGATCATCCCTTCCAAAACGTCCTTCGATGTAGTCGAAGCCGGCTTTTCCATCATGCGAGAGCCCGAGCGCCTCGGTGCAGAGGAGCTGGTTGATCGTAAAGCAGTCGTGGACTTCGGCAATGTCCACATCGGTGATCGTGATCTTGGCCTCGGCGAAGGCGCGCCTGACCGCCTCCTTGCCGGCAACCAGCTCGTGCATGTTCTTCCGCAGGGAAATCGGCAGGAACTCGCCCGTATGACCGATACCCGCTATCTTTACGTGCTTGCCGCCCCTTGCCCCAGCATTTTCGGATTTCATGATCACGAGTGCAGCCGCCCCGTCCGTGACGAGGGAACAATCGTGCAGATGCAGCGGCGCCGCGATGATCGGGTTCTTTTCCTCGGGCAGCGCGAGGATGGCTTCTGCCGTCGTAAGGCCGAGCCTGTCCGATGGGCCGCCCTTTCCGAAGTGCGCGAGGGGGTTGTCGAGGCCGTTCCTGTAGCAGAGGGCGGAAACCGAGGCGAGCATCTTCGCGAGCGTTTCGGGCGAATAGCCGTAGTGGGCGATATAGCCCTTGGCGTATTCGGCGAAAAGACCGGGGAAGGTCATTCCTTTCTCGCCCTCCTCGGGCCAGAAGGAGCAGGTGGCGAGGGCGTGGGTGACACCCTTCGTGTTCAGGAGGTTCATCTTCTCGACGCCTAGGACGAGGGCGGTCTTCGCCCTCCCCGCCTCGACCGCATAGATCGCGTCGTAGAGGGCGACGGAACCCGAGGCGCAGGCGTCCTCGCAGCGCGTCAGGGACTTGAAGCGCAGTCCTTCGGGATCGATCGCGAGAGCGGCTGCGGCCAGGTGCTCCTGGTTCGCGAAAAGGCCAGGCGCACAGGTACCGAGCCAGACACCGTCGATATCCTTCCCGGAGATGCCCGCATCGGTGAGCGCGCCTCGCCCCGCCTCGATCATGAGCTCGTAGATGGACTTGAG
>JAPLSO010000016.1 GCA_026398595.1 Spirochaetota bacterium
GGCCTTCCCGGGCAGGCCGAGGAAAGAGATAATCTCCTATCGGCACTAGAATAATCTTTATTTTTCCGCATATACTTAACTCATATGACATTCGAATCCCTTGGGCTTTCGCCCGACATGCTTTCCGCACTATCGAAGAAAGGTTTCGAGGAGCCAACCACTATTCAAGCCCTCGCCATCCCCAGGCTCCTTATGCCCGGCCCAGCCATCGCCGCGAGAGCCAGGACGGGAACGGGCAAGACAGCCGCCTTCGGCATCCCCCTCATCGAGAAGCTCTCAGGCCCGCAGCCCGAGGGTAGACATCCGGCCCAGGCACTCATCATCGTGCCCACGCGAGAGCTGGCCATCCAGGTGACGGAGGAGATTTCCTCATTGCGGTTCGGGCCGAGGCCGCGACTGGCCTGCCTTTACGGCGGCGCCTCGCTAGGTGAGCAGCTCAAGCGCCTCGCTCAGGGCGTCGACATCATCGCCGGCACGCCTGGACGCGTCCTCGACCACCTGGGCAGGGGCTCGATCGACCTTTCCAGTCTCCAGTTCTTCATCCTGGACGAGGCCGACGAGATGCTCGACATGGGTTTCATCGACTGTCTGCGCCGAGGCGAGGATGCTCCTGTTTTCGGCGACCCTCGCCCCGGCGGTGCTCGACATCCTTGGCGACAGGACCCAGGATATCGAGGTTCTCGAGGACTCGAGCGAGACCCTTCCTACCGAGCTGGCCGAACAGCTCTGGATAGAGGTTCATCCCCGCGACAAGCTCGAGGCCCTTTCTCGCATCGTCGACTCCGAGGAAGATTTCTTTGGCCTGGTTTTCGTCTCGACCAAGGTAGAGGCCGATAGGGTCGCGGCCCAGCTCGCCGAACGGGGCTACGAAGCCGAGGGCCTCCACGGCGACCTGAGCCAGGACGCCCGAGAGCGTGTTTTAGGCAAGTTCAGGGACAGGCGTCTCTCCATCCTCGTCGCCACCGATGTAGCCGCACGCGGCCTGGACATCGAGAAGCTCAGTCATGTCATCAACTGGTCCCTTCCGCATGACCCCGACTCCTATCTCCACAGGGTGGGAAGGACGGGGAGAGCGGGCAATTCCGGCACGGCGATAACCTTTGTCACCCCCGAAGAATACCGCCTCCTATTCAGGATAAAGTCCATTTCGGGGAACAGTCTAAAAAAGGCCACGGTTCCGCTGGTGGATGAGATTATTGCCGGGAAGAAGGAAAGGCTGGCCACAAGGATAGGGGCTAAGGCAGCGGAGTTCGCCGAGGACGAGGCCAAGGCCGAGCGATGGAAGGGTCTCGCGAGGGAGCTCCTTGCGAACCTCGGGGCTGAGGAAGCCCTGGCCGCCGTCCTGGCCGAGGGTTTCAAGGACGATTTTGATCGCGACAGGTACCGCGAACTCACGGAGGTTTCGGTCGATAATGCAGGCACTTCACGGCTCTTTATCGCCTATGGAAAGCGGGAAGGGGCCGACCCCCGAAGCGTCGTCTCCCTGGTAAAGAAGCTTTCCGATCTCCAGGATAGGTATATAGGTTCAGTTGAAGTCTACGAGAATTTCTCTTTCGTATCTGTACCCTTCAAGTCGGCCGAGGCTATCATCGACGAAGCGCGGAAGTCGGGGAGTTTCCCTCTCGTCAAGAAAGCCCTGCCTAGGGCGGGCGGCGGAGCCGCTGGCCACAGACAGCGCGGCGAACCTGGAGAGCGTCCCGAGGGCTGGTCGCCTGCCCGGGGCCAGCGGCGCGGCTTCGATAGGAAGTCTCCTGGCCTCGCCGGAGGAAAACCCTTCGGCCATAAAACCATGGCGCCGGGCGGCGCCGGGCGATATCCTGGAACGAAGAGGAAGAATAAGGGAGAATAATCTCATGAGCCTTGAGAGGATCATCGAGTGTGTGCCCAATTTCTCCGAGGGCCGCGACGAGAAGAAGATTGATTCCATTGCCCGCGCGATCCGTTCAATCCCAGGACTTTCATTGCTCGGCATCGATCCGGGCGCCGACACGAACCGGACAGTCTATACCTTCGCCGGTACGCCCGAGGCTGTCCTCTCAGGCGCCCTGGCTGGAGCGAGGGCCGCCTGGGACTGCATCGATATGGCTTCACAGCGAGGGGCACACCCCAGAATAGGGGCTCTCGACGTCTGTCCCTTCGTCCCTGTCTCAGGCGTGACCATGGAGGAATGCGCTGCCATCGCCGTCCGTTTCGGCGAGAGGCTGGCCGACGAACTCGGCGTGCCCGTCTATCTCTATGAGAAATCGGCCCAGAAGCCCGGACGGGTCTCCCTCGCCGACATAAGATCAGGGGAATACGAAGGGCTGGCCGCCAAGCTGGCTGCCCCTGAATGGGCGCCTGATTTCGGCCCAGCTTCCTTTATGCCGCGCTGGGGAGCCACGGTGACGGGCGCCCGCGAGTTCCTCGTCGCCATCAACATCAATCTCAACACAAGGGACAAACAAGCGGCCCAGGATATCGCCCGAAGCGTCAGGGAATCCGGAAGGCTGGAACGAAATCCTGACGGAACCCCAGCCTTGGACACCCAAGGAAAGCCGATTCGCCTTCCCGGCCGGCTCAAGTCCGTGAGAGCGATTGGCTGGTACATTGAGGAATATCGCTGCGCCCAAGTGTCGGTGAACCTTCTAGACTACCGAGTGACTGGACTTTCTGATGTATACGAAACCATAAAGGACGAAGCTGAGAAACGAGGCCTTTTCGTTACGGGATCGGAACTTGTCGGCCTCGTCCCCCTCGAGGCGATACGTGCCTGCGGCAGGCATTTCGCTTCGAGGATGACGCGCAGTCCCGGACTCCCGGATACCGAACTCGCCGAGATCGCCGCACAGACCCTTGGCCTCGGATCGGTCTCGGATTTTTCGGCGCCGGCCAGGATAATAGAATGGGCATACCGGGGCACTCCTTTCCTTGTCAGCAAGACCGTCACGGCCTTCGCTGACCGGGGGCGGGAGCGTAGCGGCCCTGGCGGGCGCCTTGGGCGCATCCCTCGTGGCCATGGTCGGCAACCTCGGCGCGCCGCGTGGCGCCGACTCCCGCAGACCGGCTGTCCTGGGCAATCTCGCGATGAAGGCCCAGGGGCTGAAGACCGAACTCCTCGGTCTTGTGGACGAGGATACGAAGGCCTTCGACGCTGTCCTCGCCGCGGCGAGGCTGCCAAAAGTGACGGAGGTTGAGATACGGACCCGGTCAGCCGCCCTCGATGTCGCGTATAAAGAGGCGTCCAGGGTTCCCCTCGCCGCGGCCGGGGTCTGTCTGGAGGTCTTACGGCTCTGCAGGCAAGTCGTCGAACTGGGCAGGAAGAGCTCGGCCACGGACGGGGCCGTGGGTGCCTTGGTCGCCAGAGCCGGCCTTGAAGGGGCCATTCTCAACGTCCAGGTCAATCTGCCCTCGATATCGGATGAGGCTTTTACGAAAGCTTGCCTCGCCGAGGCTTCGAAGATCGCGACCGAAGCTTCAAAAATCGGGGATGAAATAAAGGACCTGATAGCCGCTATCCTGATCGTATAGAAACTTCGCATATCCATACAATCTCATATTGACCTTGCAAGACTCAGACATTATACCTTGCTCTGAATAATCTACGCGAAAGGAGACGGGGAACGGTGAAAGGATCGGATGTTACCGTTTCGAACGTATCCAAATCCTTCGGAACTTTTCAAGCTCTGAAGAATGTAAGCCTCGATATCAAGAAAGGCGAGTTCTTCTCCCTTCTCGGGCCTTCGGGCTGCGGGAAGACGACGCTCCTCCGCGTCATCGCCGGTTTCGAGGAGCAGGATCACGGTATCGTATGTATAGACGACGTGGATGTCTCAGGCCTCAGCCCCGAGAAGCGGCACTGCAACACCGTGTTTCAGAGCTATGCCCTCTTTCCCCACCTCACGATTTTTGAAAATGTCGCTTTTCCGCTGCGCATCAAGAAGACTCCCTCCAGGCTCATCAAGGAACTGGTCCTAAAGCACCTGGCTTTAGTCCAGCTGGAGGCCCATGCCAACAAGAAGCCCTCGATGCTATCGGGCGGGCAGAAGCAGCGGGTGGCCATTGCCCGTGCCCTCATCAACGAGCCCTCCGTCCTTCTCCTCGATGAGCCCCTCTCGGCCCTGGACGCCAAGCTCCGCCAGCACATGCTCATGGAACTGGACTCCATCCATGACAAGGTGGGCATCACCTTCATCTATGTCACCCACGACCAGCAGGAGGCGCTCTCGGTCTCTGACCGGATAGCCGTGATGAACGCGGGAGTCGTCCTCCAGGTCGGAACGCCCCAGCAGATCTACGAGAACCCAGCCGGGGAGTTTGTCGCCCGCTTCATAGGCGAGGCCAACATCTTCAAGGGCCCGATCCTCTCGCGTGAGGGCACGCTCAACGTCATGGAGGCCGAGGGTTTCGACGAGGTTTTCGTCGACGACGAGTTCCCGGTTTCTCCCGGCGACACCATCATCGCGACCATCCGACCGGAGAAGATCCGAATCTCCAACGACCTTCCCAAGGGCAACCATCTCAACGTCCTCAAAGGGGTGGTCGAGGAGCCCGTATACTCGGGATTCCAGACGAAATACATCGTCAAAGTTGACGGCGGGGCGACGCTGACTATCTTCCGTCAGCACGCGAACTGGTCGGAAGGCATCCCCGATATAGAGTGGAAGGATGAGGTCTACCTCTCCTTCGCCGCCCGAGACCTCGTCATCGTGGAGAAGACATCCGCATGAAACGCAACTATGGGATGCTCTACACGGCGCCCCAGACCATCTGGCTCTCGATCTTTTTCGCTGCGCCCCTGCTCATCATCATTGTCTATTCCTTCCTGAAAAAAGGACTATATGGCGGCGTCGAGCTGCAGTTCAGCCTCCGGGCTTACGTCGACATGGCCAACCCCACCCTCATCAAGGTGACGGTGAGGACCCTGTGGGTCTCCGTCGCGGCGACCATCCTCACCATCCTCATCGCCCTTCCCTGCGGCTACAGCATAGCGCGGTCCAAGAACCAGGCCATGCGCCTCTTCCTCGTCATCGTACCCTTCTGGACAAACTTTCTCGTCCGCATCTATGCCTGGATCTCCATTCTCGGCAATGAGGGTTTCCTCAACCATGCCCTTAAGTTTCTCGGTTTCCGACCCGAGGGATACCAGTTCCTGTACAACCAGAGCACCGTAATCCTCGTCCTCATCTACATGTACTTGCCCTATGCCATCCTTCCGCTCTTCTCGACCATCGATAAGTTCGACTTCACCCTCTTAGAGGCGGCGCGGGACCTGGGCGCGACGAGGATGCAGTCGTACATTAAAATTCTGCTGCCGAACATCAAGGGCGGGGTAGTGACCGCCGTTCTCTTCACTTTCATCCCGATATTCGGCGCTTACGCTGTCCCTCTCCTCGTAGGAGGCAAGGATTCCTACATGCTTGGCAATGTCATAGCCGACCAGCTGACCAAGACGCGCAACTGGCCTCTCGCCTCGGCCATTTCGATGACGGTAACCGTCCTCACCTCTGTCTCGGTCTTCTTTTTCGCCCTGAAGAAGCCCAAGGAGCACCGGGAGGTGTCGGACGCCGACATGTACGGCCAGCTCATGGGCTCCAGTCAGCCAGCCGGTCCCGGGGGGGGGCATTGATGGCCTCCAGGATTCACGGACTTAAGCCCCTCAGGATAGCGGCCCTTTTCAACGCCCGACGCATCGTCCGAAAGGGCGCCAGGGCGGCTTCGAAGCTTGTTCCCAGGAAGACCATGGCCTCGAGTATCGTCTTCTGGATGGTCATCGCCTTTCTTTTCGCCCCCCTCTTCGTCCTCATCATCTATTCCTTCAATGAATCGCGATCGGGCGAATGGACAGGCTTCTCCTTCGTATGGTATGAAAAACTCTTCCTGGCTTCGCCCGACCTGTGGAGAGCCTTCAGGAATTCCCTGTTGATCGCCTTGACCAGCGCCCTTATGGCGACAATCCTCGGAACCCTGGCCGCCGTCGGCACGACCAACTACTCCTTCAAGCTCAAAACCTTGATCTCAAGCATGAGCTCCATTCCCATGATCCTGCCCGAGATCGTCGTGGGTGTCTCCCTCCTTGTCTTCTTCGCCGGCGTGGGGCTCAACCTGGGCCTGACCTCGGTGTGGATAGCCCATACGACCTTCAATATCCCCTTCGTCTATCTCCTGGTCTCGGCCCGGCTCGAGGAATCCGATCCCACCATCATCGAGGCGGCCAAGGACCTGGGTGCCACCGAATTCCAGACCCTGACGCGGGTCATCGTTCCCATGGCCCTCCCGGGCATAGCCTCGGCCTTTCTCACGGCCGTTACCCTCTCCCTGGAGGACTTCGTCATCACCTTCTTCGTGTCGGGACCAGGCGCTACGACCCTGCCTCTCTATATCTATTCCATGATCCGCTTCGGGGTTTCCCCGGTCGTGAACGCCCTCTCCGCCGTCATGGTGGCGGGCACCGTCCTCCTCGTGTATCCCTTACGGAATTTCCTCAAGGTCTTCGCCGCTCGATGAAAGCATTTGCCGTCGATTCGGGCGTGATTATTGCGGGCTTAAGGCCCCAGGCCGGGCATGGCCCAGCCTATCCCACACAAGGAGGGTTTTTTTAATGAAAAACGTCCTCCGTGCCGTGAAATTCAATCTCGCGGCACTCCTGCTCATCGCGGTCACGGTCTTTTTCGGCGCCTGTTCGGGTAATACCCAGGCAGGGAAGAAGCTCTTCATCTTCAACTGGACCTACTACACGCCGGATTCGGTGATCCAGAAATTCGAGAAGGAGTACAACGTCGACGTCGTCTATGATTCCTTCGCCTCCAACGAGGAGATGTTCGCCAAGCTCAAGGCGGGGGGTGCGAACTACGACCTCTGCTTCCCCTCGGGCGACTACGTCTCGATAATGATCAAGGAGAAGATGCTCCAGAAGATCGACCACAAGGCCATCAAGAATTTCGGGAACGTAGCCCCCGAAGTCCTGGCCAAGTGCGACTTCGACCCGGGCAACGAGTACTCCGTGCCCTACTACATGGGGGCGGCTGGCGTCGCGGTCAACAAGACCAAGGTGGCTCACTACGACCAGTCCTGGTCCATCTTCTCCCGTAAGGATCTCGCCGGCAAGATGATCATGCTGGACGACATGCGGGAGGTTATGGGAGATGCCCTGGCCTTCCAGGGCCACTCCGTCAACTCCGTGAACGACGCCGAAATAGCCCAGGCGAAGACCCTGGTCAACGATGTCTGGAAGCCCAACCTCCTCAAATTCGACGCCGAGGCCTTCGCCAAGAATTTCGCCGCAGGCGAGGTCTGGGTGGCCCAGGGCTACGCCGAGTCGATTTTCGCCGAGGTGGATAAGTCCAAGTGGGGCGATGTCGACTTCTTCATCCCCAAGGAGGGCGGCCCCTCCTACATCGATTCAATGGTCGTCCTCAAGAACTCGAAGAACAGGGACTTGGCCCTGAAGTTCATCGACTTCATCCACAGGCCCGAGATTTACGCCGAGTTCTGCGACGCCTTCGGGTTCCCCGCCACGGCCAACACGCCCGCGCGGGCCCTGAAGACGGGACCTGAGTATTACACAGCCGCGTCTCTCGCCCCCTGCGAACTCAAGAAGGACGTGGGAGCCGACCTGGAGAAGTACAACGCCGCGTGGCAGGAGATAAAGGTGGGTAAGTGAGGAAGTGCCGGGCGCCAGACCCGGCTGTCCTCGCGTGAGCGAAAGAAAGGCCGCCCGTGAGAGCGGCCTTTTCCATTTCCAGCCGGGACCAGCCCGGCGCCGGGGCTCAGAAGCCCGGCATGTCCGAGAGACCGCCGGCGTTCGTCACATTGGTGAATCCGAGGGACTTCAGGATGCGGGCGCCCATGGCGCTCCGCGCCCCCGAGGCGCAGTAGAGGACGATGGCCCCGTCCTTCGGTCCCAGTTCTCCGAACCGGGCCTGCAGCTCCCCCACGGGGACGTTTATGGCCTTGGGGAAATGCTCGTCCGAATACTCGTCCGCCGAGCGGACGTCGATGACGAGGACGCCCGCCTTGATCTTGTTCTCTACGCTGTTGAAAATACCCATGTATCGGCTCCTATTACTCAATGGTAGTTCAGCCGCCTAAAAGGAGAGGCTGACCGTGAAAGACTGCTACGTTCATCATTCGCCTTGGGTTTCCTCGAATCCGCCCGCGAGCCGCATGCTCTTCATGCCGCCCGATACGTAGGCGAGGTCGGCGAAGCCCTTCTGCCTGAGCTGGCGCAGTGCGAGGTGACCTTCGAAGCCCGCAACCGAGATGATCAGGATTTTCCGGTCCCTGGGCAGTTCGTCCATCCTGTCCCGAAGCTCGTCTACGGGGATGTGCGCCGATCTCGCGACGTGACCCTTGAGGTACTCGCCGAAGGTGCGCACATCGAGAAAGAGCGGGGCGCTGGCCGCGCCTGAGGCGTTGCCCGCCAGGATGGACGCCGCTTTGGGCGAAACGATGGGAGAGAAGCCCGAAAGCTCGTTCTGGGCGGAAAAGGCGGCCATCTGGAGGGGATCGTTGGCGCTGGAGTAGGGCGGCGCGTAGGAAAGGTCGAGTTCGGCGAGGTCGTCCAGGTTCATGCGGGCGGCTAAGGCCGTGGCGAGGACGTCGATCCGCTTTTCGACGCCTTCGGAACCGAAGCCCTGGGCGCCCAGGAGCCTCCCTGTCCCGTCATAGACGAGCTTGAGACTCAGGTTCTTCGAACCGGGGTAATACGAAGCGTGATGGCCCCGATGCGCGTGGACGGCATGGACGTCCAGGCCCGCCGCCTGGGCCGCCTTTTCCGAAAGGCCAGTCTGCGCGAAGGTAGAGTCCACGGCCTTGAAGACCGAAGTGCCCAGGGCGCCGGGGTAGCGCATCGAGCCGCCCAGGGCGTTGGTGGCCGCGATCCTGCCCTGCCTGTTGGCGGGGCCGGCGAGGGGGATGCGGACCTTGGCCCCGTCCACCCGGCGAAGCACTTCGATCATGTCGCCCGCGGCATAGATGTCGGGGTCGCTCGTCGCGAGCGTATCGTCCACGCTTAGACCCCCCGATTTCCCGATTTCCAGTCCCGCAGCCCTGGCGAGCTCGATGTTGGGCCGCACGCCCACCGACATCAGGACGAGGTCGGCGGGGAGAACGGTACCATCGCTCAAGGTCGCGCTGCGCGACGTGAAATCTATCTTGGAAAGAGGGCGTTTCGTATATACAGCCGCGCCTGCCTCGACGAAAGCCTCGGTTATCTGGGCGCCGAACTCGAAGTCGGCGAGGGGCATTAGCTGGTCCGTGAGTTCGACAATCGCCGTCGCCAGGCCTCGCTTCAGGAAGGCTTCTGCCGTCTCGAGGCCGATGAAGCCGCCGCCGACGACGATTGCTGACCTGGCTCCGCTCTCGGCGATGTAGGCGTTGATCCTGTCCATGTCATTGATGGTCCAGAGTCTGAAGACATTGGGGGCGTCGGCGCCATCCACAGGGGGAACGAAGGGACTGCCGCCCTGGGCGAGGATGAGCTTGTCGTAACCGAAGGTCCTCTCCCCCCCTGGTGTCCTGCAGAGGACCGTCCTTGATCCCCGGTCTAGGGCTATAGCCTCGGTCTTGAGCTCGACCTGTACCCGATAGCGGGAAAGAAAACCTTCCGCGGTCTGGAGAATGAGGGAGCTGCGCTTGGCGATGTCGCCCGATAGCCTGTAGGGCAGGCCGCAGTTGGCAAAAGAGACATAATCTCCCTTCTCGAGTATGGTGATCTCGGCGTCCTCCGAAATTCTCCTCGCCCTGGCGGCGGCTGTAGCTCCCGCGGCCACGCCTCCGATAATCAGCAGTCTGGTTCCCATGTCTTTACCCCTCGCTTTCCGTTTACACAATATATGAATAACTATATATAGTCAAGTATTGATATCTTCTCCCCAGCGGGGTTTCTCCCCACAGAATATACAAGGCTGGCCTCCAGCACTATACTGCGATATATGGTTTTTTCGCCGCGAAGCGACTTTGGCACCCAACCAAACCTCCTCGCAAGGCTTAGGTCCGAGAAGCTCGCTTCCGGATCTCCGGTCCTCGATATGTCGGCCAGTAATCCCACGGCCTTGGGGCTGCTCCATGATCCTGCGGCCCTCGCCTCGGCCTTTTCCTCGGCGGCCAACATCCGCTACGATCCTGAGCCCCGGGGACTCGACTTGGCCCGCGAAGCCGTGGCCGAGGCGACGGGGGCGGACCCCCAGAGCCTTTATCTCTGCGCTTCCACTTCCGAAGCCTACGGCTGGCTCTTCAAGCTGCTCTGCGAACCGGGGGAGACCGTCCTCGTGCCTAGTCCCGGCTACCCGCTCTTCGATCATCTGGCTGGCCTCGAGGGGGTCTGCGCCCTGGGCTATCCCCAGGAGTATAGTCATCCGGGAGGGTGGGAAATCGATCTGGACTCACTCGCGCGACTCCTCGATTCACCGGGAGCAGGAAGAATCAAAGCCATCGTCCTCATCAACCCCAACAATCCGACGGGAGCCTACGTGCAGGCTCAAGAGCGCGAAACCCTGCTCAGGCTCTGCGAGCGGCACGATCTTGCCATCGTCGTCGACGAAGTCTTCTTCGACTTTCCCCTCGAACCGAGGAAGGGGAGGGCCAGCTTCCTAGGTGAAGCCAGGGTTCCCTGCTTCGTCCTGGACGGCCTCTCCAAGCGGCTCTGCCTGCCCCAGGCCAAGCTGGGCTGGATAGCCGCGTCGGGTCCGGCCGCGGCGATGGCTGAGGCCTTCCTCCGGCTCGACATCATCGCTGACGCCTACCTTTCGGCAGGCAGCCCCGTCATGAACGCCCTCCCCATGCTCTTTGGCCTTGAAAAAAGCATGAAGGCGCGGGTACGCGCCCGCATGGAAGGGGCGATGGCCGTCTATCGGGGGATCCTGGAATACCCTGGCTCGCCCCACCGCCTTCTGCGCTGCGAGGGGGGATGGACGGCCCTCGTCGAGAGCCCGCGTTTCGCCGGCGAGGAGGAGCTAGCCCTGCAGCTTCTGGACCAGGAAGGTGTCTTTGCCCATCCCGGGTATTTTTTCGACGTGAAACGCGAGCCCCACTTCGCCTTCAGCCTCATCCTCGACATGGCCTCGGCCCGCGAGGGAGCGCGACGCTACGGCGCGCTTTTCGATCGTCTCACCTTGTCCTAATTTCTCTTTAATCGTATAGTTCCGCGGAGAATCAGGGAGGGAACGATGGGAGCAAGGATTATCGACGGCAGACTGGTCGCGGCCGAGATCAGGGGAGAGGTGAAGGCCAGGGCCGCCAAGCTCGCGGCAAAGGGAATAGTTCCCGGATTGGCCGTCATACTCGTCGGACTCGATCCGGCTTCCCTTTCCTACGTGACAGCCAAGGAGAAGGCCTGCGCCGAGAACGGTTTGGCCAGCTTCGAGGTCAAGATGCCGGCCGAAACCAGCCAGGAAGAGCTGCTCGCCGTCGTCCGGCGCTTCAACGCCGATTCTAGGGTCCACGGCATCCTGGTCCAGCTCCCCCTGCCCAAGCATATCGACGAGAAGGCCGTCATCGGTACGATCGCCCCCGAGAAGGACGTCGACGGATTCACGCCCATCAACGTCGGCAGGATGGTCCTGGACGAACCCTGCTTTCTGCCCTGCACGCCGGCGGGCGTCATCGAACTCATCAAACGGTCGGGAGTGCCCACGGACGGTGCGCGGGCCGTGGTCGTCGGCCGGTCTAACATCGTCGGCAAACCTCTCATGAATCTCCTCGTCCGGAAGTCCGTCAATGCGACCGTGACTATCTGCCATACCGGAACGAAGGACCTTGCCTTGCACGTGCGGGAGGCCGACATCGTCGTGGCCTGCGCCGGAAAGCCGGGCCTGGTCACGGCGGAGATGCTCAAGCCCGGATGCTGCGTGATCGACGTGGGCGTCAACAGGGTGGAAGACCCGAGCGTCGCGAAGGGCTACCGCCTCAAGGGTGATGTCGACTTCGAGGCAGCCTCCAAGGTCGCGGGCTGGATTACCCCCGTTCCGGGAGGCGTCGGCCCCATGACGATCACCATGCTCCTTGCCAACACCGTGGACGCGGCCGCCCGGATTTCGGGCCTGGAGGCCTGATCTTGGTCGATGTCCAGTCCATGAAGGACGAGAGGCGGATCCCCATCCAGAAGGTCGGGGTCAAGGGCGCGCGCTACCCCATCGTCCTCAGGGACAAGGCCGCCCAGATCCAGCACACGATAGCGGTGGTCAACCTCTACGCCGACCTGCCCCATGAGTTCAAGGGCACGCACATGAGCCGCTTCATCGAGGTTTTCGAGGAGTACCGGCATGACATCTCGGTACAGCGCATCCTCGCCATGCTCCAGAAGATCAGGGCTGGACTCAACGCCGAAACGGCCTACTGCGAACTTCACTTTCCGTATTTCATAGAAAAGGCAGCCCCCGTCTCCGGCCAAAAGTCCATCATGAGCTACGACTGCTCCTATGAGGCCAAGGTCTTCGAGCAAGGCCATAGCCTTGTCGTCGGCGTCTGTGTCCCCGTCCAGACCGTCTGCCCCTGCTCCAAGGCCATCTCGATCCACGGCGCCCACAACCAGCGCGGCATCGTCACTTTAAAGGTCAGCTTGGGGCCCTTCTTCTGGCTCGAGGACATGGTCGCCATCGTCGAGGACTCCGCCTCCGCCGACCTCTACACCCTCCTCAAGAGGGACGACGAAAAGTTCGTGACCGAGCGGGCCTATGAGCGGCCCCGGTTTGTCGAGGACCTGGTGCGTGAAGTATATTTGCGGGTGGAGAAGCTGGGTAAATTTCCCGCCTTCTCCGTCGAGGCCGAGAACTTCGAGAGCATACACAATCACTCGGCCTACGCTTTCGTCGAAAAGAAATGAGGAAGGAAGGCTATGTCTGACAATTATCCGGTCGAGAAGAAGGACCTAAGCGTCGCGGGAACAAAGGGAGTCATGTCGGCGGGTGCCGGCGCAGGCCTCCTCGTCATCAATGCGCTTTTAGGCGTACCCGTCCTCGGCTGGGTCCTTTCGGCGGGCCTCATCGGCCTGGGCGCCATCGGCATCTTCGGCAAGACCAAGACGGACAAGGTGTCGGGGACCATCCTCGGGGCAGCCGGCATTGCGGGCCTGGCCACCATGTTTCTCCCCGGCATTTCCCGGGGGCTCCTGGGCGCTGGGGGAATCGGCCTTTTCATCTACGGCCTCGTCAACATCGGATCCTTCATAGCCGGTGTGCGTAAAAAGAGCTGATTACCGTTCCGGAATGAAATACTACCTCGAAACCTACGGCTGCCAGATGAACGTTGCCGAGTCCGCCGCCATGGAAGCGACCTTGCGCGAGCGGGCGTGGATCCAGGGTACGGCCGCCGACGCCGACCTCGTCGTCATCAACACCTGCACCGTGCGGGCGACGGCCGAAAACAGGGCCTGGGGCAGGATAGCCCAGTACGCCTCCGATAAACGCAGGCGCGCCTTCCGCCTCATGGTCGTGGGCTGCATGGCCGAGCAATATAAATCCGATATGAAACTGAGCTCGCCGGAGATCGACTATGTCCTCGGCACAAACCGGAAGCAATCCTTCGGACTTGCCCTGGACCAGATCGAGGCGGGCACGGACTACGACATCACGGAGGAGAGCCCCGCCTACTCCTTCGCGAAGACCCACCACGAGCCGGGCGCCTTCAGAGCCTTCGTTCCCATCATGCACGGCTGCGATAATTTCTGCTCTTACTGCATCGTCCCTTATGTGCGAGGAAGGGAAATCTCCCGCTCACCCGCCGACATCATGGCCGAGATATTCGAACTCGAGGACTTAGGCGTGCGCGAGGTGACCCTTCTCGGCCAGAACGTCAACTCCTACCGCTGGGAAGGCAAAGGGGTAGTTCTGGACTTTCCCGACCTCCTTAGATCGATCTCGACCGGCCTCAAGCAGAAACGCTCGGCTGGTCCGGCTCCGGCCGAAGCCGTGGAGCCCAGCGGCATAGGCTGGGTTCGTTTCCTCACCTCCCATCCAAAGGACCTCTCACCTGCCCTCATTCGGGTACTGGCCGAGGATCCCCTCTTCTGCAGGCATGTCCATCTCTGTCTTCAGTCAGGTTCCGATCGAGTCTTGGCAGCGATGAACCGAAAATATACGAGTGGGCAGTTCCTCGACCTCGTCGCCTCCCTGAAGTCGGCTGTGCCTGGGCTTTCGCTTTCGACCGACCTCCTCGTGGGATTTCCCGGCGAGACGGAGGAAGATATCGAGGCGACCCTGTCCGTCATGAAGCAGGTAGGTTTTTCCTATTCCTTCATGTATCATTTCAACCCCCGCGAGGGGACGCCCGCCGCCCGCCTTCCGGAGCGGGTCCCTGACAAGGTCAAGAAGGCGAGGCTGGCCAGGGTGATCGAACTTCAGAGGCTCCTCACGAGGGCGGCTCTCGAATTGCGTCTGGGCTCGGTCGACGAGGTTCTCGTCGAGAGCAGGTCGAAGAAGTCGAAGGATGAGGTCCTTGGGCGCACGGCGAGGGACGAGATGGTCGTCTTCGCCGCTCCGCCATCCAGGGTAGGCAGTTTCGCCAAGGTGCGGCTTATCGGGCTTTCGGGCAACACCTTCAAGGCTGTGGAGGTTCATGACTAGGAAACACGGCTTTTTCCTTCTTCTTGCCCTCGCTTTCCTGGCGTCGGCATGGAGTCAGACCACCACGACGATAAAAAAGACCGCCGCGGCTCCGGCCACGCTTTCAGCGGCACGGCAGGCTCTCACCAAGAAGGTCGGCACCGAGTCCTTCGCCTCCTTACTCGAATCCTATGCCCTTGCCCTCGGGCCGCGCGACGCCGTCGCCCTCATTTCCGAATTCGCTCCCAAGGCTCCCGAATCCAAGCGCCAGGGCCTCTATTCCATCTCCGCCTCGGTCTCCATGGTCCTGGGCGACTATGGACCGGCAGCCCTCGCCCTCATCCGCTCGGCGGACGGAAACGCGGATCTTCTCCTTAAAGCCTGCCGCTGCTACCTCGCCGCAGGCGACCAAGCCCAGGCGGCGAAGACGCTGGTCCTCGTGCCTGACTCCCAGAACGGCAAGACCTATCTCGAAGCCAAGCATCTCACCTCGGCGTGGGCAAGCCTCCTTTCGGGTAAGGCGCAAGAAGCCTTTGACGTCCTTAAAAGTCTTGCCCTCAAAGAGGGCGAAGCCGAGACGCGGCGCGAGGCCCTCTTTCTCCTCTGGATGATAGCCTCGAGTTCCGAAATTGATACAATTGGAACTCTGGCAAAAGGCTGGTCGGCTCCGGAAATCCTTGCCCTTCTTAGAGACAAGTACCCAGGCTCGATGGAACTCGCGGCAGCCGAATCCAAAATCGCCATGAAGCCCTCGGCTTGGCTCTTGAGTTCCGTCTATCCTTTGTCGGTCGACGAGGGGGACCGCTCCCTTACTGGGCTGGCGCCGGCGGCCCAAGGGGAGACGGCCGCGGTTGCCACACTCCAGGTCGGCTGGTTTTCCCGTGAGGAGAACGCCAGGTCTCTGGCCTCGACGCTTAAATCTAAAGGCTTTCAGGCAAGCGTGGACGAGCGTTCGGTGTCCGGAACCGAAAAACGCTGGGCCGTCCTCATCGAGACCTCGGGCGGCTGGACCCAGGTCCAGGCCAAGCTCAAGGATCTCGGCTACGAATCCTATTTAGTGCCCTGACTATTGATACGTTTGAGCACGATGTCAGGCTTGTAGAGAGGCAGAACCGCGCCTGAGGCGGTCTGTGCCGGTCTGAGTCTCATGCCGGCAATGCTGTTCCCTGGTCCCGCTACGACCAGGAGAATGTAGGTCCTGCGTTCCTTGGGATCGGTCGCCTCTTCATACGGGTCGAGATCGAGGATCAGCAAGTCCCTGTATTTGAAAAAATAATAGCGGCCGCGCCGCGATTCCGACCTCTCCGCCAGACGATACAGACCTCCTTCGAGAACGAGCGCGAAGCCTGTTCCCAGGTAGCTGCCCTCCAGATCATGGATAAAATAGTCGAACTTCACACCACCTGAACCCTCGAGGCTTCCAAGCGGCCGGGCGGCGAGCATGGGAACGAAGCCGTCCCGCCTCGCGGCGGCGGCCGGACCTGCAAAACGCCGATAGGTTCCGTCCCAATCCTCGGTCGGGGAAAAGCGCGCCAGCTGCTGGGCATGGGCATTGACGTGTATGCGGTCCACGCCCACGAGGTCGATGGAAAGAAGCCTTATCATGTCGGGAACGGTGCCGTTCGAGATCGAGGACTTGATGCCGGCGAATGCGGGGCTGGAATCCTCCCAGTCCCAGACCTCAACGTCGGGTCTGCCATTGATCGTAATCTCCCGTTTGGAAGTCTGGAATGAAAGGAGGATGGCCTGGCCGGCCGCCTGGCCTTCCTTCTCCCATAGTCCGTCCAGGTAGGACTCGAAATCGACGGCTGAACCGGTGATGATCCTGTCGATGTAATTCTTCTCGACCTTTTCACCGGGAATGGACGTAGAAGTCCCCAGCCTATAGGCCTCGGCCCAGGAAGACCAGGTGAAGTCGAGCCGTATCTGGTCGAGGGGAGAGGAAGTATTCTTCGCCGCCTCGAATACTTGGATGAGGGCGGGACGCCTTGACCTGTCCTCGTTCTGGGAATCTATGACCTGAATCGAAAGACCGGATTCCGAGAAGATAGTCTTGTAGCGCGTCCCCTCGGCGTTGGAAGGTCTGAAGATGGTGAGGGTCTGCCTGTTGGCTTCGTCGATGCCGAAGCAGAGGAGTTCGATGCGCCCATCGCCGAGAAGGTCCCTGGGCTGGATGATGAAGGCCTTGGGTTTGACGGCCAGGGTCTCACCCTTCCAAAGCCGGTGATAGTTCCCCGTGAGGGCCAGGAAATCGGCGATGACGACGGAGAGTCTGTCCCTGGCCTGAGCCTCTGTCGAGGGCTTAACGACGATGACCTGTTCGAGGTCCTCGTCGTTGTCCAGGTTCACGTCGAAGGCATCGAGGAAGACCTCGTTGTAGCCTGGAATGATGCGCGCGCGCGCCGCTGTCCTGTTCTGGCTTTTATCGCCGTTTTCGGCCGCCGAGCCTGTCGTGATGTCGAGGGATCGGCCCGATACGGGGAGGGAGGCAGCCATGTTCTCCTGGCGCTGCCTGATAAACAAGAAGGCAAAGAGGGCGAGAGCCGCGGCGAAGGAGAGGAGGAGACGGCTTTTCTCATGATGCGACCCGCTTCTTGTACCACGGAGGACGCAAGGGGTACAAGCTCGCCGCAGCCTTCATAAGCCTCGCCCTCGTCGGGCTTTACCTTCTTCATTTACGAATGTTTCGGCGCGCCGCCATACTCAAGGCCTGGGAAATTGAGACGAAGGAACCTATCCAGCTCGGGGATGCTGCCTGCGCTCTCGTCCGCGAGATCAAGAATCCCCTAGGCATCGTGCGGATCCAGACGGCCAAAATACGGCCTGCGGGGAAAAGGCAGGTGGAGCTAGAGCTCGGGAAAGACCTTCCGGATGATGTCGAGTGCCTCGGAGAGCTCCTGCTCGGAGATGACGAGGGGAGGGGCGAAACGGATGATGTTCCCGTGAGTCTGCCTGGCAAGAAGCCCTTCATCCTTGAGCGCCGGGCACACTTTATAGGCGTCGAAATCTGGCTCGAACACGGCCGCATTCAGAAGTCCCTTTCCGCGGACCAGCTTGAGATGAGGGTACACGACGGGTGAAAGCTCCTTTCTGAAAAGCCTGCCGAGTTTCTCCGCCCTCTCGTTGAGCTTCTCCGCTTCGAGCACTTCGATCGAAGCCAGGCCTACCGCCGCCCAAGGCCTTGCCCAGGCACATGATATCGGGCCGGGCCTCTTCCCACTGCCAGGCAAAACGCCTTCCCGTCCTACAGAACCCCGTCCGTATCTCGTCGAAAACGAGGAGAACCTCTGCCGCGTCGCAGATCCTCCGCAGGGAAGAGAGGTAACCCTCAGGGGGGACGATGACACCAGCCTCGCCCTGGATAGGCTCGAAGATGACGGCGACCGTATCGGCAGCAATGGCCTTGCCGACTGCCTTGGCATCGCCATAGGGGACCCGAAACGCCTTGATGGCTGTCTCGACGGCCTCGGCCTCCGTATTCATGGGGAGGGCCGCCTCGAAGCCCGTGTACTCGCAGAGTTTTTTGAGGAAGGGGCTCATAGTGTCGTTATGAAAGGCCCGCGAGGTCAGGCTCACCCGATCGAGTTGGGCTTTGGCCGCGGCGACGATCCTGGGATGGAGGTGGCCTTGGCTCAGGGCTGAATACGCGGAGAGGAAATCGAGATTGGTCCTGCTTTCAGGGTCGGTGACCACGCAGCCCGAGGCCTTCGCGATGACGACCGGCAGGGGATGGTAGTTGTGGGCGCCGTAGGCTTCATCCAAGGCGATGTAATCCCGGGACTCCATGGGGGACTCCTTTTTCCGCAGCCCCCTACGGCTTCCTTGGGTGGAGGTATCCAGGTCAGTGGCGTCGTGGCCAGTATAGCCCCAGGAGAGATGGCGCGCCGGTATGAAAACGTCAATTCATAATGGCATAAATATTTTCTTTAAATCGCATACGGATGCAAGCAGCGGAACCCGGCTTAGCTGTCGTACGAGAACCTCAGCTCGGAGCGGCGCTCGAATCGTTCGAAGGCCAAGTCGATGAGGCTGTCGATAAGTTCGGGATACGGCAGGCCTCCATCCTTGCAGAGCATGGGATACATGGAAATGGATGTAAATCCTGGAATTGTATTGACTTCGTTGACGGCTATGTCGCCTGTCTTTTTATCTAGGAAGAAATCCACCCTCGCCATGCCCGAGAGACAGAGCGTCTTGTAGGCCTTGATAGCGCAGGCGAGTACAGCTTCGTTCTGTTCGGCAAGGAGGGGAGCAGGCACTTTGAACGATGCGCCCTTGGGGTCCGAGTATTTGGCGTCGTAGTCGTAGAACTCGTGGGAGGGGATGACCTCACCAGGAGCGAAGGCCTTAGGCTTATCGTTGCCCAGGACGGCGCATTCTATCTCCCTCGCAAAGACGAACTCCTCGACGAGGACCTTCTCGTCGTAGAGGAAGGCCTTGAAGAGGGCAGATTCCAGCGTCTGACTGTCGCTCACTTTGGATGTACCCACCGAAGAGCCGGAGCAGGCCGGCTTGACGAAGCAGGGCCAGCCGAACCGGGCTTCGATCTTTCGTGCGAGAGAGGGGAAAAAGCCGGGGTTGGCCCAGTCGGCGGCATGTATCAGGATAGAATCGACAACGGGGATGCCCGCCCCTTTCAGCAGTTCCTTGGTTACCTGCTTGTCCATGCCTATGGCCGAGCCCAGGACACCGGCGCCGACATACGGGATGCCTGCGCACTCGAGGAGGCCCTGGATCGTTCCGTCCTCGCCGAAGGTCCCGTGGAGGACGGGAAAGACAAGGTCGCAGGGCAGACTTTCGACGCTCCCCGAAGGACTTTCAACCGCGAAACCGGCCCCGGGCAGGACATAGACCTTCCGTCCTTTTTCTGCCAGGGGAAGGCCGGACATCGATCCTGTCTCAGGCGGGATGGGGACTTCCTCCTGGAGCACCCATTTCCCCTTCTTAGTGATGCCCACGAGGATGGGACGATAGGCCGAGAGGTCGAGGTGGCTGAGTATGGAGGCGGCCGAAACGAGGGATACTTCGTGTTCCCCTGATCTTCCGCCATAAAGCAGGACAATGGTTTTCATGATTTTTCCTTGTTTGGCTTGCCGGGGACCGATAAAGCTGATTTCCCGTAGCCGAGTTCGCGTAAAGCCTTCTCCGCTTCGGCTATTTCGTCATAGGGGAGGCTGTGGTCGGCGTAGATGATGGAGTTCTCATGGCCCTTCCCGAGGAGGAGGACGAGATCTCCTTTGGCGGCGAGGGAGAATGCCTTGCGTATGGCCTGGGGCCTGTCGGGTATCAGGAAGAGCCTTTCGCCGCGCGCAAGGGCGGGGCAGCCTAAGGCTATCTCCTCCAGGAGGGCTATGGGGTCTTCGCCCCGGGGATCTTCGTCGCAGAGGATGAGGACATCGCAGGAGGCCGCCGCTATTCTGCCCTGCAAGGGCCGCTTCTCCCGATCGCGCTCCCCGCCCGAGCCGAAGAGGCAGAAGATCCTGCCGCTAACGCGCTCGCGCAGGGCAGGCAGGATGGCCTCGAAGGAGGAGGGAGTATGGGCGTAATCGACGATGAGTTCGAAGGGCTGACCCAGGTCGATGCTGGTCATTCTGCCTTTGACCGGCCTGAGACAAGGAAGGAGGGACAGAAGGTCGGGCCAGGGCAGGCCCGTCAGCCCTGAGACAACGGCGAGGGCGGCGAGGCTGTTACCGACGTTGAACCTGCCGGGGAGGTTTATCCTTGCCTTGGCCGAGGCAAAGTGCGGGCCTTCGACGATGAAGTCGGCTCCCTCTTTGTCGGAGTTGATGGCCAAGGCCCTGAAGTCGGCGGGATGCCCCTTGTCGGAATAGGTGTAGACCTGTTTTGTCGTGGCCCTGACGAAATAGGGAGCGTTGGGATCGTCGGCGTTGGCGACGCCGAAGGAGGGAACGATGGTATCGCGACCGAGAACCTTCTTGTGATGGTCTTGGGCATCGAGCTTCCTGAAGAGATTGGCCTTGTCGTGCCGGTAATTCTCCCAGGTTCCATGGAATTCGAGGTGCTCATGAGTGACGTTGGTGACGACGCCCACGTCGAAGTCCACTTCGGACAGCCTCTTCGTCCTCTCGCTGAGGCCGTGGCTCGAGGCTTCGACGACGGCGTATTCGCAGCCTGAGTCGCGCATGGAGGCAAGCATGGCCTGCACGGTCGTCGCCTCGGGCGTGGTCTGGTGTTCGGGGTTAGGAGCCTCGCCCGAGCCCTTGTCCGACATCACCGTTGAGAAGAAGCCCGCCTTCTTTCCCGCGAGCCGGAGAAGCTGGTAGATCAGGTAGACAGTCGTGGACTTGCCTTCCGTACCTGTCACCCCGATGACTTCGAGGGAAGCCGAGGGCCGGTCGTTGAAGGCGGCGGCGAGGCTGGGCATGGAGAGCCGTGCGTCCGTAGTCCTGAGATAGACGATATCGGGCCTGTAGCTTCCGAGGGCTCTCTCGTGGACGACAGCCGCCGCGCCCCGAACGATGGCGGCCTCAATGTAGTCATGGCCGTCGGTATGTATGCCGGGAAAGGCGATGAAGAGGCTGCCAGCGGTCACCTTGCGGGAATCGTATTCAAGGCTGCGGATGTAGGGGTCCGCGGTTCCGCGGATTTCAAGCGGCATCAAGGCGGCCGCAAGGGCCGAAAGCCTCTTGTTCACGCGGCGAGGATAGCACGAAGGGGGAAGCTGATTAAAGAGGGAAGGCCGGACCGAAGAACCTCCTGAGGGGTTTTAGCGGCCCGGTCTCAATTTATTTATTCAAGGACGATCTTCAGGCCCGCGTAGGCGATGAAAGGGAGCTGGAGGGAAGAGAGCGACTGGAGGGAATCCATGGGCACAACGCCGATGGCTCCTCCTCCCAGCCTGAAGGTGTGCTTATTGCCCAGGGCGAGCCAGATGGAGAGATCGGGAACGAGGTAGTCCATCTGCTCAAGTCCATAGATATTGCCGATCGTGTAGTATGCGAAATAGTAGCCTCCTACGCTGGCGTCGACCATGAGGGGACCCAGGGCAAGTTCGACCTGGGCCGCGGGATAGGCCATCGAGTAGACGATCAGGCTCTGTACCTTGACCCCGGCCCCGATCTTCAGAAATCCCATGTTGGCCTGGAGGAAAAGCGCGAGGTTCGGGATGGGGATGATGCCAAAGTCGCCGATGGTCGTGAAAATATCGGTGATGGCGGAACTGCCCGCCGAGGCCGAGCCGGCCGCCACGGGCGCATTGGCTCCGAGCTCGAACCGGATCTGGCTGAAGGTGAGTGGGGCCGATACCAGAAGGATGAGGATCAGGGAAAGGATTCTCTTCTTCACACGTGACTCCTTCGGGGAAGGGCGGCTGAACGCTTCCACGCCCCCTATATCCTTATACTATGGACGGATTTTCCGAAAATGCAAATATAGAGCCTGGGCGGCAAGCCGACGAATAAATAAAATCTTGTTTGATTTTATATTTGTTTGATCTTACAATCGACAGTATGGATTACATCCAAGTGGGATTATTCTTCCCAACTCGAATGTTCCATGATAATCTGTTTGCTATTACTTGTTATAATGAAGGTCAATACTATGAGAGAAAAGCTGAAGAAGAGGACCCTGTCACTTTCAATTCTTTTCTTTCTGGCTGTTTTTTCAGCCGCGAGCCAAGACCGGGCAGCGCTAGTTATCGGAAATGCTTCTTACTCGGGCTCGGTATCTCCCTTGGCAAATCCGCTCAATGACGCGCAGGACGTGGGCAGGGCACTCGAAGGCGTCGGCTTCCAGGTCATGGTTCGCACCGATCTCAACCTGGAGGGCATGGAAGAGGCGATCGAGGATTTCATAACGAGTCTGGAAGGGAAATCCGTCGCCTTGATCTACTATTCCGGGCACGGAATCCAGGTTGAAGGCCAGAACTACCTGATACCGGTCAATGAGAGCATCGGAAACCAGTCCCAAGTGAAAAGCCGCAGCGTCGGGTTGACCGATCTGCTGGAACGAATCACGGAAGCCGGAGTGTCTACGCTCCTGGTATTTCTCGATTCCTGCAGGGACAATCCGTATCCTGGAGCCAACCGCGGAGGGGGGACCAGAGGACTGTCGCCCGTCACAGCCCCCAAAATATCCGAAAACCTGATAGCCTTCGCGGCGGAACCAGGGGCGGTGGCAAGCGATGGAACGGGAAGGAACGGGACTTTTACCGAGGCTTTCCTGAAAAGCCTGGCAGTGGAAGGCCGGAGCTTGGGGGATATGATGACTGAGGTCCGCGCCGAGGTCATGGAAAAGACCAACGGCGTTCAGAGGCCGCGCGTCGATTCCGGACTTATCAAGCCATTCTACTTCATCACGCCGGAAATGGCGCAGGTGAGAGCGAACGCGGAAGCACAGAGAATAGAGAAGGAACTGGCGGCCATCAACGAGGAATTGACGGCCAGGGCGGCCAAAATCGCATCGGCTAAGTCCAGCGAGGACAAGGATGCGCTCGAAAGGGATCAACTCAAGCAAGCCGCCTTCGAAGCGGCGAAAAAGCTTGAGCTCCAGAACGCGCAGCGCGAATCCGAGAAGCTCACGCAGGAAAACGCGTCCCGGCTGGCCCAGCAGGTCTCATTGAAACGACTTGCCGAATCGGAGAATGCCCGTTTGGCTTCGCTCAAAGCCGAGGCGGACATAAAGCGGAAAGAATACGAAGCAGTCCCGGTTGTCGAAAAATCGGTGAACGCCTATCTGAGAAATGTGTCTTCCCTCGACGCCTCCTTGAAGGACATCGAGAAACGATATTCCGACGCAAGCGCGGCGATGACGAGCGATACCAATACCGCCTATTTGGAAAGGCAAAAGGCAGTGGCTGTCCTGGCGCAATACCGCTGGGAGAGCAACAAGGAGTATAACGACCGGAAGACCAAGGAGACTCGAAAGCTCGAAGAAGAACACGTACGACAGCTGAACGCCCAGAAAGTATCCCTCGACGTTCAGCGGGAAGCCAGCGAACAAGGGCTCAAGGAACAACTCCAACAGAACATGAACCTCTTAGTCAGCGAGACTTTCACGGTGAAGGGAAACAATGTCAAGGTCGTATTCGGGGAATTCGACCGCGACGCAAAATCCTGGCCCGTGACGGTGCGATCGATCGATCCTTCCTTTCCCTATTCAGTTTCCTTCACCTATGACATTAAAGGCGAAGCGAATATCGGAGCCGCCTTCGACGCGGTCGACAAGGCTGTACAGACGAATGCCTATACGGCGGAAATTGACCACCGAGTGGTTCAGAAAGGTAGCGGGAACTCATTCAACCTCGCCGTGACGGAAATTCGCATCATCAATGTTCTCGACGGCACGATCATCAGGAAGAAGACCGGCCTCCCGGAACCTAAGATGTACGCATTCACGAATTCCCAGCTGGTGTTCCTCGGATCGGCAAAGATCAATTCTTCCATAAAGACCGCAAAAATGCTCGTTCCCCTGCAGAAAGGAATGGAATCGTTCCAGAAGACCGGAGACAAGGATTCATTCACGGTGCCGGCCGGTGAATACAAGCTGCTTGTCAAACAGCCGGACGATATCGAGTGGGTTTGGTCTCAAAAGATCAAGATCCTGCCCCTCGAAACATATTCCTTGGATCTTCCGGCCGCGGCGGAAGTAAAATCCATAAAATGGCAGATTAAACAGGAAGAAGTAAAGCAAGCCGATATCCAGACTTGGCTTCTTCCCGCCCGCAAGAATGCAGGCTCGGTCAAACTGCGGGGATGGACGGGAGTCGTCGGCGGTGGGATAGGCGGGATCACCGCCGGCGTGATGCTGTATCTGGCAAAAACCACCTATGATCTCTACTTGAATGCCACGACTTCGGATGATCTGAAGGCGTATGGCGACAAGACAGACCTGTACAAGATTATTTCTCTCGTATCGGCATCCATATCCGGTTTGGGGTTAGGGTATGGCGGCCTTACGCTCATGAACGTCCCCAACCTTCAGGACGGGGAAAGGCAGCTTCAGGAGAGCATCACCCGGCTTCAGAAGCTCAAATTCCAGCAGATAGACGAAACCGATCCTGAAGACTGGTAGGAATTATCACATGAAAAAGAACAAAAAGCGGCAGGGCTTTCCCGGAATCCTCGTGCGGATCGCCATTTTGGCTTCCCTGATCAGCGCGCTTTTCGCCTGTGATCCGTTTCCCCGCGTCAACCCCGCCGATCCAGGAGGGACAGCCTATCAAGGATTCAGTACGGTGGGGAGCATATCCGAAGTTCTCCCGATCGCTCCAACGACGGACCTAGCCTACCCGCCGACGCTCACGTCCGTTAAGCTTGCCTTGGGAACAGCCTATACATTTCAGATTTCAAGCGTAAGCGGATTTACCAGCGATGTCTACGAAATAGAACAGGCTTCAAATGTTCTCACCGCGGCTGCTTGGACTCCCAGCCTGGGGGCAGGGACCTACTACTTCAGGGTGAAGGTCAAAACAGCCAGCGAAGAAGGCGCCTGGACGGCATCCACAGCGTTCAACCTCATCGATGTCATCGTCGCCACCCCCACTTTCTCGGTACCCGCCGGTACCTATGACGAGGCAAAGACCATAACGCTCGCCACGACGACTATCGGAGCCTCCATCCGCTATACCGTTGACGGCAGCACGCCCTCGTCGACGAACGGCACCCTTTACACGGCGGCCATCACGGTATCGGCCAGTAAAACCGTAAAAGCGATAGGATACAAATCGCATTTTACGGATTCGTCCGTAGCGTCGGCATCGTATGTATTCGAACCCGCAGCGCCGACTTTTTCCATTCCGGGGGCGACATATTCCACACGACAGACATTGACACTGTCGACGACGACAACAGGGGCCTTTATCCGCTACACGACGAATGGCAGCACACCGACCGCAACGGCCGGGACAGTTTATTCGGGCAGTATCACCCTGGCGTCGAGCCAGACGATAAAAGCGGTTTCTTACAAGGAGGGTTGGAGCACCAGCGATGTTGTGAGCGCAACCTATACGATAAACCTGCCCCAAGGCGTCTGGATGGATGGCTATGCGATTTCAGAGTCTATAGGACATTCGGACAGCCAAGCGAGTGCCGGCGAGACGATGAACCTCGATATGAAGATTCGCAACAATACAACCAGCCAAGTCTATAACCTTTCGGCGACCCTGAGTTCGGACTCGTCATACATCAGCTTCACGGATAACACGCAAAGCTATGGATACCTCTATGCCGGATATTATTGCAACGGATCCAGCGGCAGCTATGGCGGCTATTCTTCATCTTCCTCGCTCACCTTGAATCCTTCCGGAGGTTATTTTAGGTTTGCGATAGCCTCCAACACTCCGGCCGGAACCGTAATTCCGATAAGCATCAGTTTCTCGGGCGGTTCCTCGTATTATTCCAGCAACACCTTGTCCTGGACCGACAGCTTCTCGATCACGGTAGTGGCTACCGATTACCGGGTGGCAACGCCGGTATACAGCGTCCCCGCGGGAACCTATGACACTACACAGACCATAACGATATCGACAACCACGACTGGAGCTTCCATCCGATATACGACGAACGGAACCACGCCCAGCGCCACGAACGGGACGGTCTATTCCTCGCCGATAGCGCTGTCAGCGACTGCCACGCTCAAGGCCTTCTCGTACAAGTCGGACTGGATCGATTCCGCGATTGCTTCCGCTACCTACATCATCAATACGATAGCGCCGACATTCTCGGTCGTTGCCGGCAGATATTCTGCCATACAGTATCTGACCCTCACGTCAGACACCCCGAATGCTTCCATCAAATACACAACCGACGGCAGCACTCCTTCATCGACGAATGGGACGCTCTATTCGACAACCATCACGGTTGGAACGGACTGCACCATCAAGGCAATTGCCTATAAAACAGGACAGCCCGATTCTTCCGTTTCGTCTGCCGCTTACACCTTCTATGTCGCTGATCCGACGTTCTCCGTGGCCGGAGGGGCCTATACTATCCCCAAATCCCTCACGCTCTCGTCGGCGACGCCGGGAGCCACCATACGCTACACGAACGATGGGAGCACCCCGACGTCGACGAGTGGTCAGATATTTTCAGGAGCGATCTCGCTGACATCCGACCAGACGATCAAGGCTTTCGCGTATTACTCGACCTGGCCGTCGTCCTCCGTGGTTTCGGCAACCTACAGCTTCCGCACGGCCGACCCCGTTTTCTCGGTGGCGGCAGGAACCTATACCGCATCGCAATCCCTTACCTTATCCACGGCGACCACGGGTGCTACCATCCGGTACACGACGGACGGCACCGCTCCGTCGAAAACTTTTGGAACGCTCTACTCCGGAGGCACCTTAAGTATTTCGACGAACCAGACGGTAAAAGCGATCGCCTATTATTCGACGTGGCCAGACTCGGCCGTCGTCTCCGCAGCGTACAGCTTCAAGGCCCCGGACCCGACTTTCTCGCCGGGCGCGGATACCTATTCAGTCACCCAGTCTGTATATCTGAGCGCGGGATCGGGAGCTTCGATACGCTACACGACCGACGGGACCTCCCCGACGTCGATAAGTGGCACCCTGTATTCATCGTATATCACCGTAACGCAGAATACCACGATCAAGGCAATCGCCTACAAAGCAGGCTGGGCCGATTCCAGCGTTGTATCGGCAGTCTATGGCATCCGGGCGGCGACGCCGACGTTCTCGCCGGGCGCGGGCCCGTATACCGAAGCGCAGACCGTGACGATATCTACCGCTACATCAGGCGCCTCGATCAGATATACTATCGATGGGACTACTCCCTCATCCACAAACGGTACAGTCTATACGGGAGCTTTCGGCATTCCATCGAACCTGACCCTCAAGGCCTGCGCCTACAGTTCCAATATGGCCGATTCTGGCGTGGCTTCGGCGGCCTATAGTTTCCGAGTCGCCACCCCGGTCATTTCCCTTGCGTCTAACACCTATACTTCGGCGCAGACGATAACGATATCCACGACCACGAGCGGAGCCTCCATCCGATACACGACAGATGGCAGCACGCCCACTAGCACCACTGGGACTGTCTATACGGGAGCCCTCAGCCCGGCAACCATGACCCTCAGAGCATATGCCTACAAATCCAACTGGACTGATTCCTATGAGGCGACATCGAAGACGTATACATTCCAGCCAGCGGCGCCGACATTCTCACCGGCGGCAGGCACCTATTCTTCGGCGCAGTCGGTAACGATCTCCAGCACCACGCGCGGCGCCCCCATCCCATACTTCAGATCACCGCCAACACTACCTTGAAAGCCGTAGCCTATATCCAGGGCTGGACTGCCAGCTCGGTGACGAGTGCCTTCTACAATTTAGGAACTGGATACAGTTACACTTTCGATTCCACGACGCTTCCATCAGGTTTTTCAGGCAGTTGGTACGTCAGCGGAGGGAGGTTGAGATCTTCCGCCATTAGCAATTCAGCGAGTTCAACTACTACTTTCACTTTCGCCGGTCCCGCGACAAACATCTCGTTTTCATATGGAGGAGAAACTGAATCAGGCTGTGACTTTCTGAGTGTGTCTCTGGACGGCAGCACAAGCCTCCTCGTGAGCGCCTCAGGTACTTTCAACAGCTCAAAAAGCTATACCTCTACTCTGTCATCGGCGAATCATACCCTTACCTTCACGTACTCAAAGGACTATTCCGTCTCCACTGGAGCCGATTATGTCTGGATTGATAATTTGAGTATCTACTAGCAGAGGCTTCCTGGTGAAGAGCCATGATCGGCTTGCCTGGGCGCCTGTGAACCAGTATCGTTGAGAATATGTTCGAAGCGAGAGTAGAAGCCGGTTTTGCCGCCGCGCACAGGCTGGTCCATTATCATGGGAAATGCGAGCGGTTGCATGGGCACAACTACACCGTGAGGCTCTGGGTTTCTGGAGAGACGCTGGGCGAGGGGGGGATGCTGGTGGATTTTGGAGCCCTCAAGGCCGTCCTCGGCGAAGTCATAGCCGAACTTGACCACAGGGACTTGAACGAACTAGCGTATTTCGAGGATGACCCCAGCGCCGAGCGCATCGCGGCCTACATTTTCGACAGGGTGAAAGCGGCCCGTCCCGGGCTGCCTGTCTCCGCCGTGGATGTCTTCGAGACGGACACTTCGATGGCGCGATACAGGCCGGCTAGGCTGTAAATCCGGGATCGCCCGATGCTTCGGCGAAACCTTCCCAGCCGAGGACCCTGGGCAGCAAATCCTGGTGCGCGGAATTCGACAAAGTCTCGACGAGGGGTCTCAGGTCGGCTTTTCCGCCTGCCCCGAGACGAAGAAACAAGCCTTCCCCAGCCCTTCCAATCCAGGCCGAGGCGATCAGCTTTCTCCCGATGCTCCCCATGGTCATATCGAAGGCCCAGCCTTCGCCTTCTTTTCTCGCGGTGAAGCTCAAGCCCTTCGATGCCGCGTAGGAGGTGAAGGCAGCCTTGGCCAAGGCGGGCGAGGTCGGACCGAGTTTGAATTCGACATCGACTTGCCCAGGTACGGGCCGTGCGCCTAGGGGCCGTATCCAGGAAGGCCTGTGTGGGCCGCCGAGCCTGGAGGCGAGGGTGGCGACCGAAGGTCCATAGAGTTCGAAAACCCCCCAGCCGTACCAGGGCAATCCTTCCGAGAAGAGGGAAGGAAAGCTGCCCCCCGGGACGAAGAATCTCTCCCTTGTCTCAAAGACAAGATTATCCATCCCCATCCCCAGCCCGAAAAGCCGCCTCAGGATCCAGGAAGCCCGGTAGGAGGACTCGGCGCCCGCAAGACTTTCGGGGATGTACAGGGCGGCAGGGAGGGCGTGGAACCTTTCTTTGGCCGTAATGAGGGCTCCTAAGCGCTTGGCCAGAAGTTCCGCTCCGGGTATGGCGCCCGAGTGGCCGGTCATGGCTTTCATCTCTTCCAGATTTCCACAGGCGCCGCAGGCCGAACAGGCCGAGCCCAGGCAGCTTTGCCTGTCCTTTCTCTCCCTCGCCTCGAGGTAGTGGCGATAGAGAACAGATAGGCGGGTCTTGGGCTCGGAAAAAGCCAGAGGAGGGCGGAAATCCGCGTTCTTCTCTCCGACGAGGCTCTCGGCCTCGAGCCGCTTGAGAATTGAGGGCTTCAAGGACGTCCAGACCGAGGCGGGCAGGCCCGACTCGTAGACGATTCCCCTCGAAGGGATGGACAGGAACCAGGGGCGGCTTTGCGGGCCGAGCAGGGAGAGGGCTTGGTCGACGAAGCTCTCCTGTGGACTGGAGGCCAGGCGGAACTCGATGCCCGCCGCTTCGCAGGAGGCCTTCATGCCGAGCCCGATGCCTTCGAGCTTCACTATATCTAACTCAAGAGGAGCGAACTGTAAGGGGGTGAAAGGGAGACGAACGAGAAATCCCGCCGAGGCCAGGATCTTCGTCGAGGCTGAGATTGCCCTTTTCCTGGCGCCCAGTCTTTCGGTAAAACGACCAAATTCAACCAGGTCCTCATCCGTCTCCAAACCAGCGATGATGTAGAAGAGCTTGATCTCCCTTGCCTTGGCTCGGAGGCAGAGTTCGATGCAGGCGTCGATCTGTGCCTCAGAAAGGCCTTTGCGATAGTAAGCCCTCATGCCTGGGGAAATGCCCTCGACGCCGAGTGTGAAAGAGCGTTTGCCTGCCGCCAGCTCGATCGGCATGAGGCCGGGCGTATCGGCCAGAATGTCGAGGCGCTGGCTCATGAAGGAAACCCGCCGGAAGATCCTGTTGAGTTCGAAGATGAGTTCCGCGATGCGTCCATAGGTGTTGAAATTGAAGCTGTAGAGTTCCAGGTCAGAGGCTCCTGTCGACCTGTGTATAGCCTTGGCCTCGGTAACGAGCCTGTCGAAGTCGGCCTCGGCGTAAGGGCTTCTGTCCCAGCCCTCGAGGCAGAAGGAGCAGAAGCCCGGGCAGCCCGAGCTTATGGATAGCCGGGCCGTCGAGGCCTGGCTCCCGTTGAGGACGAGGGGGGAAGTAAGGGATCGGGGTCTTCCTTCGGCGAGCGCACGATTCTCTCCTCCGGAATGGAGGCAGGGCCAGAAGCCGGGGATAGCGGCGGCGGCCTCGAGATTGCTTTTTCGCAGTTCCGGGGTGAGACGGACAGTATTGCCTGAGGCTTGCGCTGCGCCTGCTCCCTCGACGAGGAGGGCAGCCAAGGAACCGGCAAGGTCCTCGCCCTCGCCGAAGAAGATGCCGTCGACGAGGGACTCGGCGGCGGGTTCTCCGGGGTTGGGGGATTCGACGACAAGGACGCCGGCGGCCGAGGCATTGGAGCCGCCCAGGATCACGATCGGCGCAGACTCGATCTCCTTCCTCTCCCGTGCTTCCGCGGGGAGGCCCGAGGTCGTGAAGAGATACGGAAGATTTATAAGTTCAAGGGCAAAGGCGTTGGAGACCATGACAAGGTCGAACTCGGCAGGAGAGCGGCCGGAGACTCGGCCCGAAAACCATGGCTCGCCACGGGCGTCGAGCTCCTTCCTCGACCGGGCTGGAGGCAGGAAGGCGAAATCCAGATAGGCCTTCGGAAGGCTTCTTCTAGCCTCGTCGAAGAGGACAAGGTGTGATGTTGATATACCCAGGTCCTTCCAGCGGGAGAGCCGTACGATGAGGACGCGCGCTTCGGCCGCTTCCCAGGTCGGATTGACCATGTCCCCGATGACGGCCGGTAGGATGGGCCTTCCTTCCTCGATCATCGCCGCCTGGAGTTGCTTGAATCCCGCTTCTTGAGGTATTCACGCCGTTCATCTTCGCCCTTCTCGACCTTGGCGAAGAACTCCTCGACGGAAGGTTCAACGACCTGGCCCTCTGCAAGAGCCTTCGTCCTGAACACAAAGCCTCTGTCAACGGCAAGCTTGGACGCCCTCCTGATTTCCCAGGCATCGGCGAGGAGGATGGAGATGCCCGTAAGGCCGGCGCGCCCTGTCCTGCCCGCCCTGTGGATGTAGAAGAAGCTTTCCTCGGGAAAGTCGAGGCTGATGATGTGGCTGATCGCCGCAATATCCAGCCCCCTCGCGCCCAGATCGCTCGTGACGAGATAGCGCAGGTCCCCCGCCTCGAAGCGTTCGATGGCCAGCCGCCTATGTTCCTTCTCCTGCCGCGCGAGGAGGGATTCGACGGCGATACCGCGCTCGATGAGCCGTTCGGCCGCTTTGGTCACGCGGTCGCCCGAGGAGGCGAAGACAAGGCAGCGCTTCGGCTTGAGCGCGTTGTCCAATCGTCTCAGGAAGTCGATCTTCCTGCGGTGTTCGACGTAGAAAACCCAGTGCTCTATGTCCTTGGAGAGAACCCCCTCGTCGAGAAGGTCGATGGACTCAGGATCCTTCATGTAGACCGAGGCAGCGGTTTTAGCCGCGTCGGAGATGGTGGCCGAGGCGAGAAGTCGCGTCGCCTTCTTGGGGGCACGCCTCATAATTTCGGACACGGGGTCCCTGTATTCCTTGGCGAAGAGCCTGTCCCCCTCGTCCAGGACGAGGAACTGAAGATTTTCAAGCCGCAGGGAGCGCATCGAGATGAGGTCGAGTGTCCTTCCGGGGCTGCCCACCACGAGGTAGGGCTTGTGCTTGAGGGCGGCTTCCTGTCGCGAAAGGGGACTTCCTCCAATGACCGGGCATACGCCGATGTCGAGGCCGGCCGCGACGGCGAGCTCCCCAGCTTTCTTCGCCACCTGGACGACGAGTTCCTGGGTGGGGCAGAGGACGAGGGCCAGAGGGCCATGCGAAGGGTCCAGGCTTTTAATGGCTGAAAAGATAGGCGCGAGGTAGGCGAAGGTTTTACCCGTCCCTGTCTCGGACTGGATGAAAAGATCCTTCCTTCCGAGGAGGGCCGGAATGGCAAGCGTCTGTATCTTCGTCGGCTCCTTGTAGCCGAGCTTTATGAAGGCGGTTGAAAGCTCGGCGCCGAGTCCGAGAAGGGAAGAGGAATCCATAGGCTTATCCTTGCACATCGGCACTGCTTTGCCTAGCCTGGCTTCAGTCCGCGCTATTGTCGCTCCCCGTCGACCTCGGCTATAGTCATCCGAAATGAACCTCGAAGCCTTCATCCTGGGCTGCGGCGGCATGATGCCCCTGCCCTACCGCCATTTGACCAGCGTCCTCGTTCGGAGGGAAGGCGAACTCTTCCTTTTCGACGCGGGCGAAGCTACCCAGATTTCCATACGGCGTCTCAACCTCAGCTGGAAAAAGATCACCGCCATTTTTCTCTCCCACATGCATGCCGATCATGTCACTGGCCTTCCCGGCATACTCATGCTCTCCAGCCAGGTGGACAGGGTGGAGCCCCTCTACATATTCGGGCCTCCCAGGATAGCTGAATACATCGAGCAGACGCGGAAATCCCTGGACATGTACATCAACTACGAGATCATCATCAGAGAATTCACCGAACCCAAACTTCTCTGGGAGGACCCTGCCTTCACGATCCGTTCCTTCGGCCTTAGGCACACCAAACCCTGCTTCGGCTACACCCTCGAGGAGAAGCCCAGGCCCGGCGCCTTCTTCCCCGAAAAAGCTATGGCCCTCGAAGTGCCACGCGGCCCCCTCTGGTCTGTTCTCCAGGGCGGGGACAATGTCACCCTGCCCTCGGGCAGGACGGTCCGACCCCAGGACGTCCTCGGGCCGCCCCGGTCGGGCAGAAAGTTCTCCTATGTGACCGACAGCCTTTACTTCTCCGAGATAGCTCGGGAAGTAGGCGGCTCCGACCTTCTCGTCTGCGAGGGTATGTTCGAGGAAGCCCTCATGGCATCGGCCATCGAAAAGCGCCACATGACGGCTCGCCAGGCAGCGACCATCGCTCGGGACGCGGGCGGCGTGCGGAAGCTGGGGCTCATCCACTACAGTCCCCGCTACGCCGACAAAGAACTGAAGATCCTCCTCGACGAAGCCAGGGAAATCTTCCCTGACACCGCCCTTACCCGGGACAGGATGACTTTCCCCATGGAGTACCTGGACTGAGGACAGACCGTACGATTTAAAAAAAAACGCCCGTCGGGGCGTCTTTTTTAATCGTTCTTTCAGCCTTTGACCTCACTCGGTTTTAGGCCTGAAAGCGAGAATTTTCGATGGTCCCCCGGAATATGCCTTGTGGACGGCCGTCGAGGCTTCCCGGTACAGCTTGAAAGCGTCGACCGCGCGGTTCGATCGGGCCGAAATCCCGAGATAGACGGGGGCTTCTTCCTCCAGGTCCCTGTAGAGGCTGTACGTTGCCGAGAGTACATCGGCCAGGTCCTCGGACATCTTGAGGGCCGCGCCCAGATCCACCGTGGGCAGCACGACGGCGAAGGCTCCCTTATAGAGCTCGAAGATCAGGTCCTTGGATCCGATGTAGTCCCGCAAGGTAACCGAAAGGGCGACAGCGGCTGGATCGGTGTCGGATGCAAGGCCGCAGTGGATGAGGATGAGGGCGAGGTCGGCTCCGCTTCTTCCGAGTTCCTCGGCCAGACATCCTTCCAGGGCGGGATTCTGGAGCGAGAGGGAGAGGGGTAAACCCGAGAGGTCCCGTTTTTCGGATTCAAGCGCTCCCTTCGATTGTGGCTTGGGTTCGAGGGCAGGCTGGGGTGTTTTCTCCTCGGCCGAGATCTCATCGAACTCCTTTAAAAGCTCGTCGGCTTCAGCCTCGTTTTCTTCGGATACCGGGGCTTCGTCAGGGATGGGACGTTCATCTTTAAAGGACTTCATCTCCTCCAGTTCTTCCTGTATCTCCTCGACGGAGGAATCATCGGCGGATTCGGGTTCGGGGGAGACGGGGGGAGGGTTTTCGATTCGGGCAGCAGGGGCCGCGCCTGAGCCTGGGGTGGAGGGTTTGCGCGATGACCATTCCCTTACTTCCTCCTCGAGTCTCGCGAGGCTCTCCTCGAACTTTTTCCCCGACGTATCTTCCTTGGCCGAGCTTGTGAGCCAGGAAGAGCCTATGCCCGAGGCTGGTTCCTCGAATTCCTCGATCTCCTCCACTTCCCCCTCCTCCACTTCCTCGGCTTTCTCCGCTTTTTCAGGCTCAGGAAGAGGCTCGAGTTTCACCTCGGCTACGGGTGCCTCGGTTGGAATATCTGCTTCGACTTCGGGCTGGATCTCCTTTTCGTCCAGGTCAGCTGGGGCATCGATGCCGACGGCAGCTGGTTCTTCCCCGGGATCTTTTCTCAGGAAACATGCCGCGATCGCGAGAGCGATAAACCAGACCAGAACCATGATGAATGAGGGAAAGGCTGCTCTCGAGACATCGGAGCGTCGGAAGGTCGTGTAGAGTGCTGTCAGTTTCATGCCATCGATCAGTGGCGTGCTGAATACACGGGTCGATGAGCGCGGAACGATATATCCTGACCGAGCGGAAGTCTCGTTGGGCAGGGCGTAATAGCGTGATGTTACGGGGATCTTCCAGAGGACGAGACCCGACTCGTCCAGGATCTGAATGGCGAGGAGCCTTTCCGAGCCCTGGAAAAGCGACAAGAGACGGTTTCTGAACAGCTCGCTGTTCAGTTCATCCTTCGACTGCATCGGGACAAGGGTATTGCGCAAGATGGAATACTCGGCTTCGCTGGAGCGCTCGCCCGATGAATTGATCTTTCCGATTCCGTACACGAAGAAGCCGACGGCCACCAAGACAACCAGCAGAGTCGCCGCCGCGACAAGCAAGCGCAGTATTCTTCTCATATCCCCTTCCTGATCTTTCTGATTATCGGAACGAGGCGAGCATATCTTGCCAAGTTTTTTAACACTCCGGACTTCTTCTTGCCTGGAAAAGGATTATACTAGGAGCCGAGGAGGACTTTCGCCTATGGGACTTGGGGCTAAGCTGAGAAAGGCCGCGCTGAGGGGAGGCTGGTACCCTGAAGGCGAAGGCGAACTCGACCGACTTATCGGCGGCTGGCTGCCGGACAGGGTTACGGGCAAGGCCTTCGCCGCCCTGGCCCCTCATGCCGGCTGGATCTTTTCGGGAAGGCTCTCGGCTCTCGCCGTGGCTTCATTGCTGCCTTCCGAGACGATAGTTGTCATCGGAGGACATCTTGGCTCCCAGGACCCTATGCTCTGCGCTTACGAAGAGAGCTTCGAAACTACGGGCGGCCTCCTTGCGGCCGACGCCGAACTGCGGGGCGCTCTCCTCGTCGAACTACGCGATTCGGGTCTTCCCGCCCCCCTTCCGGACGTGGAAGACGACAACAGCGTCGAAGTCCTTCTTCCCTTGATAAAAGCGCTCCAGCCCGAAGCCAAGGTTCTCTGGCTCAGAAGCCCTCCCCGGCTCGATTCCAAGGAGCTCGGCGCGGCCCTGGGCAGGGCAGCCGCCTTCCTTGGCCGAAAGGTCTCTTGCATCGGATCCTCCGACCTGACCCACTACGGCCCGGCTTACGGCTTCACGCCGGCTGGCAGAGGCATGGATGCGGAGAAGTGGGTAAGCAAAACCAACGACAAGGCTTTCGTCGATGCCCTCCTCGACATGAACTGCGAGTCGGCCCTCCTCATCGCGCGCAGGACAGGCTCGGCCTGTTCGGCGGGCGCGGCAATCGCTGCCTTGGGTTTCGCCCTTGAGGCTGGAGCCACCGAGGCCAAGCTTCTGGGGTATTCGACTAGCCTCGAGGTGAGGAAGGCCGAGTCCTTCGTGGGCTACGCCGCCCTAGCCTTTGTCTAGGCCTAGGAAGACCCGCGTCCTTTCCTTGAATTTTTTACCCCTGTCGAACTCATGAAGAAACATCCCGAATGAGGCGCACCCCGGCGAGAAGAGGACGACAAAGCCTGGCCTCGCGAGGCTGGCAGCCTCGCGTATGGCGGCATCCAGATCTCCGAAGGGGCCTTGCCAGCGTATACCCCTGGCCTCGAGGGCAGGAATCAGCTTGTCCGTTCCGCTGCCCGAAAGAAGGACGATCGCTTCGGCCTTGGCGAATGCGCCCGCCGAGGGCTCGAAATCGATGTTCTTGTCCGTGCCCCCGGCAATGAGGATGACAGGAACGGAAAAACTGGACAGGGCTGCCTCGACAGCCTGGGGTATGGTCGCCGCCGAGTCGTTGTACCACAGCACACCCTCAGAATCGGCAAAGAACTCGAGTCTGTGCTCCACGCCGGGGAAGCTCGCCATGGCATCGGCTATGGTCCGCGCGGACAGGCCGAAGACCTCGAGGGCGAGGCTGGCGGCAAGGAGATTCTTCCTCATGTGGGGACCGGGAACCCTGAGCTTGGCGGGGAGTATCTCCTCGGCCGGGGCTCCGGAATCGTCCGAAAACCGCGCGAAACCCCGCAGGTCCCCTTCCTCAAGCCAGGCACCCCTTTTCCTATGGAGCCTGCCCGAATAATAGAGGACGCAGGCCTGGGTTTCGGCCGCGAAGCTCCTTCCCCAATCCGAGTCCAGGTCGCAGATCGTGTAGTCCCCAGAGCCCTGGTCGGCGTAGATGAGGCGCTTGTCGGCCACATACTCCTCCATCGAGGAATAGTAATTCATGTGGTCGGGCATGATGGCCGTGATGACCGCGGCACGCGGCTTTAAGACCCCCTTGCCCCGCAGGTCGGCAAGTTGCCAGGAGGACAGTTCGAGGACAACAGGCCTGTCCTTCCCCGTCTCGTTAAGGAAGCTCAAGGGGGAAACGGTGATGTTGCCCCCGAGGAGGGAATCCACGTTCGAGGCTTGAAAACAATGTTGTATGGCCGAGACGGTCGAGGACTTGCCTTTCGAACCGGTGACGGCGACGATGGGCGAAGCCGAGTATCTCAGGAAAATTGAAATATCACTCTCGACTGCCTTGGCGGCGGCGAGATACGGCGAACCGGCCTTTACCGCCGGATTTTTGACGACGAGATCGGCGCCAGAGAAATCTTCCAGCTCGTGCCTGCCCAGGATATAGCGGATAGGGAAGTCTTCGAGGGCCTCGATGGAAGGGGCGAGAACCTGTTCATCCCTAAGGTCGGTGACGGTGACGACCGCTCCCCGGCAGGCGAAGAACCGGGCGCTCTCGAGGCCTCCGCCGTGGAGGCCGAGCCCCATGACCGTCACCTTCATTCCGGCCAGGTCCGCAGGCGAGCGAGGCAAGATAGACATCGCGGGACCCCTTTCAGGCGCTCAGGCGCCTTGGAACAGTATACCACAGACGCATGATCGCCGGAAAATAAAACGCCTATTCTGACCGAGCTGGTCCTTGGTCCAGCCAAGCCAGGGCCGACCGAGCTGACCGGAACGGGAACCCGGGCGCGGCCTCTTCCGCCCAGGCAGGCTTCGATGACCTTAGAATCTTGCCGGAGGTCTGACACCTTCCCTTCGGATATCTTTCTGCCTGACCGCATGAAGATGACGGCCAGTTTCTCGGTTCCGGCGTTGTTGAGACCCGAAGAAGGCTCATCGAGAACGATGAGATCGGGCTTGGACGCCAAGGCTCCTGCGATTTCGAGGTAACGCCATCCCGGGCTCGGCGGTGTTGGCCGCAGAGAACGTTCTCGAGGCCAAGTGAGGTTGGGGAAGATCCGGATGTTCCGGAAGGTGCGGGCTATGCCGTCTTTAGCTATCCTGTAAGGTGCCCTACCCGAGATTTTCTGGTCCTTGAATACGATAGAGCCCGCCTCGGGCGACGCGCCCGTTCGAATACTATAATGTTGGATATATTCACAAGCTTTCTTCCCCACTTTTTTCTTGACAGGAGAGCGGTGCGGCTATAGCCTTTTTGCGGGCCAGCCGGCGCTCGAGGAGAACAATGCCGAGAATACAGACTCATCCGATTCTTGAGCTGCGAAAAGGCAGAAAGGAAATACGCTTCAGCTTCGACGGGTCGCCCGCACTGGGTTTCTCTGGCGAGCCCATCGCCTCCGCCCTTTCCGCACTCGGTGTCTCCGTGTTCTCCCGCCACCAGAAGGACGGTTCAGCCCAAGGCCTCTTCTGCGCCAATGGCCAATGCGCCCAATGCACCCTTCTCGTGGACGGTATTCCCGTCAAGTCCTGCGTCCAGCCCCTGGCCGAAGGGATGGACGTGCGCACCCTGCGGGGCCTGCCCGCCTTGCCGGCCGACGATTCCCCTCTCGCCCAGGCCGAGCGCAGGACCATACGCACCGACATTCTCGTCGTGGGCGGGGGGCCTTCCGGACTTTCAGCAGCCGTCGAACTCGGCAAGATGGGTTTTCAGGTCGTCGTCGCCGACGACAAGGCCAAGCTCGGCGGAAAGCTCGTCCTCCAGACCCATAAGTTCTTCGGCTCCGAGGAGGACTGCTACGCCGGGGAGCGGGGCATCGTCATCGCGGGCATCCTCGAGGAAAAGCTCAAGAAACTCCCCAACGTCACAATCCTGAGAAACGCCCCTGTCCTGGCCATCTACAAGGATAGAGTCGCCGGTGTCTACAAAGACTACTCTTCCTACCTTCTCGTCGAGTTCACGGCTCTCGTGGTTGCCTCGGGCGCCCGCGAGAAGAGTCTGCTCTTCCCGGGAAACGACCTGCCCGGCGTCTATGGCGCGGGCGCCTTCCAGACCCTCGTCAACCGCGACCTTGTATTGGCCGCCAAGCGCATTCTCATTGTTGGCTCCGGTAACGTGGGCCTCATCGCCGCCTACCACGCCCTCCAGGCGGGGATCCAGGTAGCCGGCATCGTTGAGATTCAGGGCAGGGTGGGGGGGTACAGGGTCCACGCCGACAAAATACGGCGCATGGGCGTACCTATCCACCTCAACACTACCATCCTGAGGGCGGAGGCCGAAGGCTCGGCCGAAGGCCCGGGCTCGGCCGAAGGCCCGGGCTCGGGGCAGGAGCGGGTCTTCCGAGTGACGACGGCCAAGGTCGACGACGGCTTCAATCCCATCCCTGGCTCGGTCGAGGCTTGGGAGGTGGATACGGTTCTGATCGCCGCTGGCCTCACCCCCTGCGACGAATTCCTTCGCCAGGCTCGATCCTACGGCATCCTCGCCGTGGCCGCCGGCGACGCCGAGGAGATAGCCGAGGCATCGAGCGCCATGTTCGGCGGCAGGATCTCGGCCTTCGCCCTCGCCAGGCTTCTGGGGAAGAAAGCCGAGATAGACCCTTCCTGGCTGCATAAACGCGAAGTGCTGAAGTCACGGCCGGGCGACTCATTCTCCCGCAGTCCCCTCCTGCCCGGAAAGGAGTGGCGCCCCATCTTCTTCTGTTCAGAGGAAATACCCTGCAACCCCTGCACGACCGTCTGCCCTGTGAATTCCATCCATCTGCGATCCGTTCGGGGCGACATCATGGACCTGCCCTGCTTTGACGGATCGAAGTGCGTGGGCTGCATGTCCTGCGTCTCCGTCTGTCCCGGCCTCGCCGTAACCCTCGTGCGGAGGCTGGATGAGGCGACGGCCGAGGTAGTCCTTCCCTGGGAATTCGGCGATGCGTATCCTCCCGGGACGCCGATGGATCTCGTCGACCAGGATGGGGCCTTCATCGTTCAGGCTCCCGTCGATTCCCTGCGGAAGTCGTCCAGGAAGGGCACCTGGCTGCTCGGCTTCAAGGTTGATCCCCGCCTAGCCTCAGGCGTTGCCGGCGCGAGGGTCCAGGGGCCCGGGGCCACCGTCTCCACGACTGTTGAAGAAATGGCATGCGACGATGGAGCAGCCTATGTCTGCCGCTGCGAGCGGGTCACCCTCGCCGAGATCGTCGACTTCATCAGAATCAACCAGGTGCGCGACATTAACCAGCTTAAAACCTTGCGGGTGGGCATGGGGGCATGCGGCGGGAAGACCTGCTCCCAGCTCCTTTCCAGGGCCTTCAGACTCGCGGGCGTCGATCCCGCCCTGGTCGAGCCCGGTTCCCAGCGACCCCTCATGGTGGAGATTCCCCTGGGCGAGATCGTCAACGAGGGTCTCATCCGAATCGGGGGCAAGGAAGCGGGAGCGAGGGGGGCCATATGAGAACCTGCGATGTCCTCATCGTCGGCTCAGGCTCGATCGGTGTCCCCCTCTCCTGGCAGCTCGCCGAGCGGGGCCTCAAGGTCGTCGTCATCGAACACGAACCCTCCTGGGGAAGGGGACAGAACAGGGCCGCCATCGGGGGCCTCAGGGCTACCCACTCCGATCCGGCCAAGATCCGGATCTGCATGGAGTCGATCGCCATGGTCTCAAGGTTCAAGGAGGAGCGCGGCTTCGACGTAGGATGGGTGAGAGGCGGCTATCTCTACGTCGCCTACAGGGAGACCGAGCGCAGCGCCTTCCTCGAGCTGCTCAAGGTCCAGAAGGCCGCCGGCCTCGACATTGACTGGATCGGCCCCGAGCGAATAGCCGAACTGGCGCCCGGCATACGGATGGAAGGCCTTCTGGGCGGAACCTTCAGCCCGGGTGACGGTTTCGCCTCCCCCCTCGCGGCATCCACAGCCTTCCACAGGCTCGCCCTCGATGCGGGAGTCGAGTTCGTATTCAATGAAAGGGTGGAGGGCCTCATGATGGCTGGCGACAGGGTGGAAAGCCTCCAGGCAGGCGGAGAGAACTGGGAAGCCGGACTCTTCGTCAACGCCGCCGGAGCCGAGGCCGCCGACCTGGCCAGCTTCGCCGGCGTCGATCTCCCCGTCCACCCCGACTGCCACGAGGCGGGAGTCACCGAACCTGTCGAGCGCTTTCTGGGACCCATGGTGGTCGACATGCGTCCCGACGCCGAGTCGGGAAACTATTACTTCTACCAGGCAAGCACGGGCCAGATCGTCTTCTGCATCACGCCGCGCCCCCAGATCTGGGGCCGGGATAAGGGTTCGACCTCGGCCTTCCTGCCCCTCTGCGTCCGCAGGATGCTCGAACTATATCCCCGCCTGCGGAATCTCAGGGTACGGCGTACCTGGAGGGGCATGTACCCCATGACCCCCGACGGATTGCCCATCATCGGCTACCCCGAGGAGGCCAAGAACTTTCTCCAGGCAGCGGGGACCTGCGGACAGGGTTTCATGATGGGTCCGGGCCTGGGCAAGATCCTCGCTGAATCCATAGCCTCGGGCGGCACTTGGGACAAACCCGCGGGCACAAGCCCCTTCGCCTCGATCTTCGGGGAACTTAGCCTGAAGCGGGGCTTCGAGCATACGGAACTCCTGAAATAGGCAATATAAGAACAAGTGCTTCGCTTGCGCCCTGATTTCGCGGTGGTGGGAAAAGATCATAATCACGTAATCCACTTTTTGAAAAATACATTTTTATAACGCCCCTCGATCCTCTCAATCTTGACGAAATCCTCGCTTTGCGCCATATTCCTAGTATTCCCATAGGAATTAAGGAGTAACTGCTCGATGTTCCAGGTTCCGGCCAAGACACAGTACGCGATCCGCGCCCTCGTCCACATAGCCAAGGCGGGAGAGGACTCTGCCGCACGCATAGCCGAAGCCCAGAAGATATCCCCGAAGTACCTCGAGGGCGTCCTCAGCCAGCTCAAGACCGCGGGCATCGTAGCCTCGGACAGGGGACGCCAGGGAGGTTACCGCCTCGCCCGCGACGCGGCAGACATCCGGATGAGCGAGGTCGTCGAGGCGACCGAAGGCGAAATCAGACCTGTGGGATGCGTCGATTCGGCCGATTCCTGCTCTATGGGCCTGTCCTGCATGCCCAGGCGATTCTGGCTGGGGCTGAAATCGGCCGTCGACCAATACCTTTCCTCGGTCACCTTGGCCGAACTGTCCGAGGAACCCTTCATAAGCCTGAATACACCCGAAGATTCCGACGCAAGCGCAAGGAGCACACGATGAGGGACTATGTCTACATGGACTACAACGCGACGACGCCCCTGAGGCCCGAGGTCAAGGAAACCATGATCGCCGCCTTCGACGTCTACGCCAACGCCTCCTCCATGCACGAAGCCGGGCGCCGCGCCCGCGCCGAGATCGAGAAGGCCAGGGCTTCGGTCGCCGCCCTCGTGGGCGCCCCCGATCCCGCGACCATCTACTTCACCTCGGGCGGCTCCGAGTCCAACAACACCGTCTTCCAGACCATGTACGACATAGGGCGAAAAGGGACATCGCGCTCCAGCGCGCGCCGCAAGATACTCACCACGGCCATCGAGCATCCCTGCGTCATGAACTCGGCAGCCTACCTGGCCGAGGAGGGCTTCCCCGTCGTCTTCCTCCCCGTCGACGCCTATGGCAAGGTCGACATGGAAGTCTACAAAAGGGAATTGACGCCTGACACCCTCCTCGTCTCAGTAATGGCGGCGAACAACGAGATCGGGACCATCGAGGACGTCAAGGAGATGGTCAGGCTGGCCAAGGCCCAGGGCGCCTATTTCCACACGGATGCCACCCAGGCAGTGGGAAAGATTCCCGTCTCCGTCACCGACTGGGGCGTAGACTACCTGACGATGTCCTGCCATAAGATCTACGGTCCCAAGGGCATCGGTGCCCTCTATGTGCGGAAAGGCGCCCCCATAACCCCCCTTGTTCGCGGCGGGCATCAGGAGAACGGCATCCGGGCAGGCACCTACAACAACCTGGGCATCATCGGATTCGGCAAGGCGGCCGAACTGGCCGCAGCCGACCTGTCCGCCTTCTCGGCCCGTTTATGGGTCCTGCGTGAGCTGCTCAAGAAAGAACTGACGAGCCGCATCCCCATGGTGAAGGTCAACGGTCATCCGACCGACGTCCTCCCCAATACCTTGAACATTTCCTTTCCAGGGGCCGAGGGTGAATCGATACTTCTTTCCCTCGATCTCGAGGGGATCGAGGTGTCGACGGGATCGGCCTGCGCCTCGGGCAGCCTCGAGCCCTCCCACGTCCTCATCGCGACGGGGGTGGGGCCGGAGCTGGCCCATGGCTCGATACGCTTTTCGCTCGGTAAATACACGACGGAGGAAGAAGTCCTCTACGTGGCGGAGAAGCTGCCGCCCATCATAGCCCGCCTGCGGAGGATGTCGACGCTCTCGCCTGTCGCTCCGGCCTGCGCGAACTAAATCCAGGAAAGAGGAGTTACCATATGGAAGCCTTCCAGTGGCTCTATTCGGATACGGTCAAAGATCATTTCACCAACCCCAGGAACGTCTGGAACCCCGACGAAGTCTTTGAGGCCGACGCCGAGGGTGTCGTCGGCAATATCAAGTGCGGCGACCAGATGATGTTCATGCTCAAGATAAAGGACGACATCATCACGGACCTGCGTTGGAAGACCTACGGATGCGCCTCGGCTATAGCTTCCACTTCGATGCTCTCCGAGACCGTCAAGGGCATGACCATACGCCAAGCCTACGGCATCAAGCCGACGGATATAGCGGCCAAACTGGGAGGATTGCCCGGCAACAAGATCCACTGCTCGGTCCTGGGCGACAAGGCCATGCGCGCGGCCATCGACCAGTACCTAAAGAAGCAGGGCAGGGCGGGGGAGTTCAAGGGCGAGGACGCTGTCGTCATCTGCAACTGTCTCAACATCACGGACAAGGACATCGAGACGGCCGTAAAGGCAGGGGCACGAAGCTGGCAGGATCTCCAGGAGGCGACGAAGATCGGTACCGTCTGCGGGGGCTGCAAGCCCAAGGCTGAGGAACTTCTTCACGAGTTCGTCCACATCTATTCCTGAGCCTCGGAAAGCTCAAGAGTTCCGGGCTTTCGTCTACGAAAAGGCCGCGGTCTGCGCAAGGGACTTCCCTTGGCGGGCCACGACCGACCCCTACGCCATCCTGGTCTCCGAGCTGATGCTCCAGCAGACCCAGGCTCAGCGTGTCGTCCCCAAGTTCATCGTCTGGATGAAGCGCTTTCCGGATGCCGCGAGCCTCGCCTCGGCCACCCAGGCAGAAGTCCTCGCTCTCTGGAGCGGCCTCGGCTACAACAGGAGAGCACTCGCCCTCCACAGGGCGGCTGCCATCGTCGCAGCCCTGCCGGGAGCCGTCATTACCCCCGACGAAGTCTTTTTAAGGAGCCTTCCGGGCGTCGGCCCCTACACCTCGCGCGCCATCCTCGCCTTCGCCTTCGATCTCCCGGGAGTATTCCTCGAGACCAACATTCGGACCGTCATCCTCAAGCACTATTTCCCGGACCGCGAAGGCGTGAAGGACGGCGAACTGGAGGAGGTGGCGGCATTCATCCTGGATAAAGCTTCGCCCCGAGCCTGGTACAACGCCTTGATGGACTACGGCGCCGAGATCAAACGGATCGAGGGGAACCATTCGCGGAGGGCCGCGAGCTACGCTCGGCAGGCACCCTTTGCCTCATCCTTCAGAAGGGTGAGAGGGACGATGCTCAAGTATCTGCTGGAGCATGGATCGACGAGCCTTGACGAGATGCGGGCCTCCCTGCCGTTTTCCATGGAGTCGCTTAAAAAGGGGGCCGCCGCGCTAGTTTCGGAAGGCTTCGCAGAGTACCGCGATGCGCAGTATGGTGATTCGCTCCTGATGCTCCGAAAATGAAAGAAGGCGTGCCCTATGGCGCGCCTTCTTCTTCCGGATTCCTTTCTGAGACGGCTCCCGCTGTCTGGAAGCTAGCGTTTCCCGAAGATCCCCGCGAGGAAATACCCGATGCCGTCCCATATCCGCCGGAATATCGTCCCCTTGGGCAGAGCCTGGGCGGCGACGAGGTCGATGGAACGTAGCTCCTTGCCGTCGAGGAGGTAATTGAGCTTGCCCACGACGGCGCCCTTGGCCACCGGCGCCTTGACGAAACTGGGGACCTTGACCTCGATCTTGAGTTCGCCGGCCCTGGCTTTTGCCACGGTCACGGCGTTGGGAAGGGCGGGTACGAGGGTGAGACGGCGCGAGGCGCCGAACCAGGCCCTGGGGCTGGGCAGGGGGCCGGGGTCGAGGCTGGCGGTGACGAAGTTCTCGAATCCCCAATCGAGGAGGTTGGTGACGTCCTTCGTGCGCAGGGTCGTCCCGCTCGCCACCTTCGAGCTTGAACCGCCTAAAGTCACGACGATGAATCGGCTGTCCACGCGCTTGGCCGTCCCGGCCATGTTGTAGCCCACCTCGATGATGTAGCCGGTTTTAAGCCCGTCGGCCCCCGGGTACCTGAAGATGAGGGGGTTGCGGTTGTACTGGACGATCCGACCCTCGGGGACGAAGCCAGGAGCCTCGTGCTCTGCCCTCGGAAAGTCGATGGACTTGACCGAATGAAGTTCGGCCAGGGATTGAGGGTGGAGTTCGAGGTATTTCTTGCAGAAGAGGACGAACTGCCGAGCCGTGACGAAGTTGAGTTCGGAGATGCCCGAGGGTTCGACAAAGGTCATGGCGTCGAAGCCCATGACCTTGACCTCCTGGTTCATCCGTACGGTGAAGGCATCGTTCGAACCCGAGATCCGCCGCGCGAGGGCATAGGCGGCGTCGTTGCCGGAGACAACGGCCGCCCCGAGCATGAGGTCACGGACGCTCACCTTCATCCCTGGGCGGAGATACATGAGCGAGGAACCGTAGGGAATCCTGGGCGAGCAGTCGTCCTTGTCGATCGTCACCAGTTCCTCGGGCTTCAACCGTCCAGCTTGTATCTCTTCGTATACAATATGAAGCGTAACGAGCTTGGTTAGGCTTGCCGGGGGAAGGGAGAGGTCGGGATTCTTGGCGTAGAGGAGGGTTCCCGTGGTCGAGTCGATGATAACGGCAGAGCGGGCGTTGACCGCCGGAGCCCGGCTGACGCCGCCTTCGGCTGCAGCCGGCGCGAAGGCCGCAAAGGCCAGGATTGAAGCCAGAAAGGCGGGAACAAGCCTTGGCCTCTTTTGTTTTCCGAGAATGTTGAGGTATGGCATAGGTTCAGAAATCCGCGAGCCTGGGCGCCCTGGGGAAGGGGATGACGTCCCGGATGTTGGTCATGCCCGTGACATAGAGCAGCAAACGCTCGAAGCCCAGACCGAAACCGGCGTGGGGGGTCGAGCCGAATCGCCTCAGGTCCAGGTACCACCAGTAATTGTCCTTGTTGAGTCCGAGCTCCTCGATGCGCTTTTCGAGGAGATCGAGGCGCCACTCGCGCTCCGAGCCCCCGATGATCTCGCCGAAACGGGGCACCAGGACATCCATGGCCGCCACGGTCTTTTCGTCCGGGTTCTGCTTCATGTAGAAGGCCTTGATCTCCTTCGGATAGTCGGTGACCACCAGGGGACCGCCCACGACCTTCTCGGTGAGGAATTTCTCGTGTTCGCTCTGGAGGTCGCAGCCCCAGTAGGGTTCGAACTCGAACTCCGCCTTGTGCTTCTCGAGCTCGGCCACGGCTTCGGTGTAGGTCATCCGCGAGAATGAATCTGAAACTACCTTGGAGAGGGAAGCAACGAGACCCGGCTGGATGCGCGCGTCGAAGAAGGCCAGGTCCTCGGCGCAATCGGCCAGGGCCGTCTTCACGAGGTACTGGATGAAGTCCTTGGCGAGGGTGATGTTGTCCTCGAGTTCGGCGAAGGCGATCTCGGGTTCGATCATCCAGAACTCGGAGAGATGCCGTGTGGTGTTGGAGTTCTCGGCCCTGAAGGTCGGCCCGAAGGTATAGACGCGGCCCAGCGCCTCGCAGTAGGTCTCGACGTTGAGCTGTCCGGACACGGTCAGGAAGGAAGGTTTGCCGAAGAAATCCTTGTCGTAGTCGACGATCCCCGTCTTGGCCACGCGCTCCAGGTCGAGGGTTGTCACCTGGAACATGGCGCCGGCTCCTTCGGCGTCGGAGGCCGTGATGAGCGGTGTGTGGACGTAGAAGAAGCCTCGCTCCTGAAAGAACTGGTGGACGGCGAAGGCCATCCTGTTCCTCACCCGGGCGATGGCGCCGAAGGTGTTCGTTCTGGGCCTGAGATGCGAGATCTCCCGCAGGAATTCGAGGGAATGGGCCTTCTTCTGCAGGGGATAGGTATCGGGAGGAGCCTCGCCGATCACCCGCAGGGATTTGGCCTTGACCTCGGCCTTCTGTCCCGATCCCGGCGAGGCGATGAGGATGCCTTCCACGGCAACGCTCGCACCTGTGGTCGCCTTTTCGAGGGCTTCTGCCTCCGAGCCCGAACTCTCCTGGTCGAAGACGCACTGCATATTGGTCATGGACGAGCCATCGTTTACTTCGACGAAGGTCGCCGATTTGGTCTGTCGTTTCGTCCGTACCCAGCCCTTGACCATGACGTTCTGGCCTTCGGGCACCGTGGACAGAAATTCCTTGACGGTAGGGATCATCGTCCCCTCCCTAAGTTTGGATAGTATTGCGGTCTATGATAGCGCTTTCGCGTACGGAGAATCTACACCGGCAGGCCCTTTTCGATGGCCTCTGTTGTCGCGATCCTCCCCTCGGTAGTACACTTGAGGACAAGAAATCAATCGTGACGGTGGCAGAAGCGTGAGATACAGCATTCCTATCGCGTATATTCTCTGGGCCATATCGGGCGGCGGCGCCCTGGGCCTCCACAGGTTCTACCTGGGCAAGGCTGGCACAGGCTTTCTCTGGCTCGTCACGGGAGGCTTGTTCGGCTTCGGCTCCATCTACGATGTCATAACCCTTCCGCGACAGGTGCGCGAGGCCAACCTCAGGTACGAAGCCGAACTGGCCATCGAGTCCGGTTCCTATCGTCCGGGCGTCTCCTACAGAAATTCCGATTCCCCCGAGAAGACCATTCTCAGGCTGGCCAGGAAGAACGGCGGCGCCGTGACCCCGGGCGAAGTGGCCATCGAGAGCGACGTCTCAGTCGACCAGGCCAGGAAGGAGCTGGACCGCCTCGCGAGCTCGGGCATGGCCGAGCTCAAGGTGAGGGAGTCCGGCGTCATCGTTTACTATTTCCCCGAGTTCTCGAGGGAGAAATCCGACTACGTCGACCTAGGCTAAAAAACGACGGCCTACCTGGTCGCCGTTAAAAATTTGACACAAAGCGCCCTTTCCCTTTAGCTTCCCGCGTAGAGTACGACGTCCCTGGTGCCGCCCGAGATGTGGGGTAGCAGGTCCATGTCAGCCCATTTATGATAATTTGTGCTATTCCAATTCAACTTAATCTGGGCTTTTGCGTAGACATATGCCTCGTCTATTGTCACAACTCCGTCCTTGTTCGCGTCACCTTTCAATAATAGGCTATTCGAAGAGCTCGGCTCGCCAGCTTGAAGTAGAAAATAGGTGAAAACTCCATTATCAAGTGAAAAGCCTAATGTCCCATCGTCATCATACGAGGATTCCTCCGATCCTGAGGCAGAGAGGACTTGGACCTCCTTGCTGCCAAAGTTCGTTACATTCGCGGCCAGCATGGTGTTGAGCTTGGAGAGGGCGGCCGCGATCAGGCCCGTGTCCGAGGTTGTGTTGCCCATCTGGCTATAGTCGGCCGGTGCGGTGTCCACGGCCACGTCGCTCGTCACGAAGCCTCCGGAATCGCAGGAGTCGAGGATCAGCAGTCTGTTCTTGGCGGGCACGGCCGTCATCCATAACGTCAGCGTCGCGGGCGTGATCCATTTTGCGATATTGCTGCCGTAATTACTCCCCGGATCTACGACGATACCGTCGTAGGGAACGATGTAGGTGTAGTCACTGTCGGTGGCGCCGTGGCCCGAGAAATAGACGAGGATAGTGGCGTTCGGGTCGGCGGAGAGGGATGCGACCGCAGACTCTATGGCTGCGTAGGTTGGACTGCCGTCGGTGGCTATGGATAGATCGTTCGTGGAGATCAGCCGCTTCGTGACGGTCCAGCCCTGGGTCGAAAGCAGGTCGGCCATGTCCCTGGCGTCGTCATCCGGAAATTGGAGGTCCTTGTAGTCAGTCGGGTAATCCTGGACCCCGATGACGAGGGCGTAGCGGTTCGCGGGCGTCGTCGGGATCGATGCGAGCTGGCAGGAGGCGAGGAGGGCGGCCAGGGCGAAAACGGCCGCGGCTATGCAGGAGCTGTGCTTCATTTCTTCTTCGCCTCGGGGAGCTGGACGCTGATTCCCGCCTCGAGGCCGGCCGACAGGGTTCGGGCCGTCCCCCTGAACATATACTCGATCGGCAGGCCCAGGATGGCGCCGAACTTGAGGTTCGAGATTCGGAAGGGGAAGAGACAGCGGAGCTCGCCGACGATGGAGGGGTAGGCCGTGACGGAGCTCAAGGAGGTGTAACGCGCCGCGGTCAAGGCTCCGCCCGCGAGGATTTCGGCCTCGACGGGGCTCAGGAGGAAACGCCAGCCCGAAAGGGCGGCGAACTTGAGGCCCCAGAAGCCCCGGTATCTGAAGAGGGAGGAATCCCAGGCCGAATCGCCTACGTTGAGGTAGTCGAGCTCCACCCGCAGGGGTATGCCGATAGTCACCGCATACTCGGCGCCGAGGCCTAAGTCCCAGCCATAGGCAGCAAGGAGATTGCAGTCGAAGCTATGACTCGGGACGGCGGCGGCGTTTCCCGAGAGGTCGACCCGCCACCGAGAGGAATCGGCGAGGCCTTGGGGCGAGGAAGAGACTGGCGTGGCTTGGGCGAGGGCCAACAAGGTCCACAGAGCGGCCGCGGCGAGGGCGAGCCGTGCAGTTGCTGGCTTGCGCAGGATATTCCTCCTCTCGTTCTTCTTCTTTACGATAAAATCGAGTAGATTCACTAAGGGTTACAGATGTTCAACAGATGTGACAAGGGATTTCCGGGAAAAAAGCGGCAGGATGGCCCCAAAAAGGTCTATCTTCCTCTGTTCGCCCTTCTCGGCCTCACCATCGCCTTTATCCTCCCGCTCTCCTGCTCGAGAGGCTATTCCCGCTACCTGAAGCTACCACTGGGCTGGGCCCTCGTGTCTACAGCCTACGCCCGGCTCAAGGTTTCGCCCGACCTGGCGTCGACCGACGCCGGCGCCTTGAGGGGGGGGACCATCTTCAGCTGCAGGCAGCGGCGCATCGATCCTATGGGCTCCGAGGCAGGGGGATTCTGGTACGAATACTCCGAGGGCGGTCTATCGGGCTGGGTGAAGGACAGGGATCTCGTAATCTTCGCTTCGGAGGAGCTTGCCAAGGCCTCTCTCGCGGCAGTCAAACCCTAGGGAAGGTGTTCATGGAATTTTTCAGGACCTGGATCGTACCGCCCCTCGTGGGCGCCATCATCGGCTATTTTACCAACTGGCTGGCTATCAAGATGCTCTTCAGGCCTCTTGAGCCCATCTATGTCGGCCGTTTCAAGCTTCCCTTCACCCCTGGCATACTCCCGGCCGAGCGGGCGCGCCTCTCCGAGTCGGTGGGTGAGACTGTGTCGACCGAGCTTCTTTCGGCGGAAGTGTTTCGCTCGAGGCTGGCCGACGAGAATCTGCGCTCCAAGGTGGAGGAGGCTATCGTCTCGATTCTCAAGACCATCCTTGAAAAGCCGGTTTCGCCCGCCCTGAGGGACTTGGGGAGGGACGGGGCGAGGGAGAATGGGGCCGAAGCTGTCCCCGCCGATCCCGCGGCACTTCTCTCGGCCTCCCTTGCGCATCTTCTCGCCTCGCCTGAGTTCAGGGACTCCCTTGCCGTAGCCTCGAGAAAGGCCGCAGAGGAATTCAGCCAAGCGCGGCTGGGCGAGGTCCTTTCCCCCGACAAATTCAGACAGGTTGTGGCCGACTATGCCCGCCGCCTCGGCGAGAAGGAAGGGCAGGACAGAGCCGAAGGCCTGGCCGACAAGCTAGCCGAACTCCTGGGCTCCTCGGCCGATCCCCTCTTTTCGGCCAAGGCTCTCGCTCCCCTCGTCGAACTGACGGCCACTTCCCTTTACACAGCCGTACTCCCCGTCGTCGAGCGACTCCTCGAGAGTCCCGAAATCTCAGCCGAGCTCCAAGCGTCGGCAATGAGCGTCGTCCGAGGAGCGATCGGGCGGCTCAAACCCGTCCAGCGCCTCATCGTGGGCGTGGCCAGCTACGAGAAGACCTTCGAGGAGACCATGCCCGATACGGTGGCCGATCTCACGCGATCGGCTGTGGCTCTGCTCAGAAAGCCCGAAACCTCGGCCCGTGTCCTCTCCTCAACCCTCGACTATCTGAAGGCGAACAGGGAGGGAACAACCGGCAAAGGCCTGGGCATCTTCCCCAGTGAGGCGTTCAAGCCAGCCTTAAGAACCTTCCTTGCCGAGACAGCCGCCGAGGGAGGGGATTTTTCGGAACGTCTCGGAAGACGGTATGAGGCCCTCGCCGAGCGTCGCATCGGGGATCTGGCTCCCGGTCTTCCCGCGGCGATTGCGGGTCGAACAGCCGACTTTCTGGTCCCCTCGCCCCTGGGAAGGGCAGCCCTGGGAAGGGGAGTGTCGGCCTTCCTTGCGGCCTATGCCGACAATCTCGAAGGCCGATCGATAGGGCAAGTCCTGGGTCTCGAAGGGGATGCGACGAAACGGATCGCCGCCGCCCTTGCCCGTGGCGTGACGAAGGCCCTCGCTTCACAGGCGGAAAAACTCATCGAGGCGCTGGATATCCAATCGATGGTGGTCGACAAACTCAACAGCCTCAAGATGCTCGAAGTGGAGCAGCTCATCCTCAAGGTGGTCAACGAGGAACTCAACTGGATAACGATTCTGGGAGGAATTCTAGGCGCCGTCATCGGGATATTCCAGAGTCTTATCTCGCTGCTATGAAGTTCACTTTCCAGGAGTCGGTTCGAGGCGTTTCTTCGCTTCGGCGCAGAGATAGAAGGAACCCGTCACCAGGAGGGCCGCCCCCCGGGCCGAGGCTTCGGCCAGGGCGGCTTTCAGGGCCAGGCTGGTCTCGGCCACAAGGCTCGTCGCTTCCGATCGTTTCTTAAAACTCTCGAATACTTTCTCAGGTTCGCTGACCTTGAAGGTTCCTGGCTTGGTGATGATGATCCTTTCGAAATGGGAGGCAAGCAGTTCGGCCATTTCCTCATGACGCTTGTCATGGGCGCAGGCGAAGAGGAGGACGCGTTTCCCCGGGAAGAGCTTCATCATCGTGGCGATGGTCAGCCGCACGGATTCCGGAGTATGGGCGCCATCGAGAACGACGGTAGGCTCGCCAGGGAGTATTTCGAAGCGGGCGGGAAGGGAGGCCTTGGCCAAGCCTCTTGCAACGGCTCCGGAACTCAAGCCCGGAAGGGCGCAGGCCGCGGCGAGGAGGGCGAGGGCCATGTTCTGGGCTTGGATGGCCCCCGGCATGGGCGAGGAGATCTCGAGTCCACCCGAGGGGATGATATGTGAAAGGCTCAAGGCGAGTGAGTCGCCGGTTCGCATGCCGAGGGTCAGTGTGCAACTCGTCCCCCCAAGGCTCACCGCGATGTCGCGGGCGACGATGTCCCTGCCCACGGCATAGAGACTGCTTTGCGTCTCGGCGGCCTTCTTCTCGAATGCTTCCATGGCTTCGGCCTTCTGGGCGGAGACGCAGACTGGCTTGCCGATCTTGATAATACCCGCCTTCTCGAAGGCTATCTTCGCTATCGTGTCGCCCAGGAACTGCGTGTGTTCGAGCTCGATAGGCGTGATGACCGATACGTCGGGCTCGACGATGTTGGTCGAGTCCAGCCTGCCCCCCAGGCCCACTTCTATGACTTGGGCGTTGCAGCCCGTTGATCGGAAGGCGCAGAAGGCCAGAAGCGTGGTCAATTCGAAAAAGGTCGGTTCCTCGCCTCCGGGAAAATCGGAGGGCCCCTTGCCCTCGACGAGCGGGAGGATCTCCTCCATGGCCTCGATGAGGGTCTTTTCCTCCATGGGTCCCGAGGCGAAGGCTATCCGCTCCTTCCAGCGGATGAGGTGGGGAGAGGTGTAGAGGCCGACCTTGAGGCCAGTCTCCTCAAGCAGCCGCGCGCACATAGTCGAGACCGAGCCCTTGCCCTTGGAGCCGGCGATATGGATCGTGAGTCTGCCTTTGTGTGGATCGCTCAGGGCCGAGGCCAGTGATCGCATCCGGTCCAGCTTGAAGACGGTCGCCTGGCCCTTTTCGACGTTCACGTAGCGCATGAGGTAGTCGAAGATAGCATCCGTGCTTGTAAATCGTCCTCTGTCCATGGGTTGAGGATGGTTTACTGGGGCCCAGCGGTCAAGTGGAGCTGAAGCTATGCCGATACTAAAGCTCATGGAAGCTTGGTGTTGAGAGGGACGCGTCTCCTCGAAATAATCCCCGCGGCGACGACCGCGGGAAGAAAACGCTACAGGCCATCCGGAAGGCCTCGGTCCGTGGCGCCGGGCGCGGCCGTATGGACCGCGCCTCGCAGAACCCTCCTGGTCATCGAATCCGAAGGGGCGGTCTTCGACTCCTTGAGGCAGCGCCACGAAGCGTGCTATATGCCCTCCTTCGCCGCGCTATTCGCCTGGGGGGTTGACCCTTTCGTCTGTTCAGCGCTCTGGAGGAGCCTTGCCCTGAGCTCCCGGACGAGGGGTGAAGAACCCGCCGTCATCCTTCTCGCCGCTTTGAGGCGGCTCAACCGCATCATGCCGTCGGTGCGCAGGTCGGCCTTCGTGAGCGTCCTCGAGGCGCAGATACGCGACCCTGATCCCCAGGCCTTGATCCAGGCCGCCCGCAAGGAAGGGAGTCCCGAGTGTCTCATCATGGAATGGATGAGGACCTCGGACTCCCTCCTCTCCGAACTGGAACCCGCGCCCCTCTTTTCCGAAGCCGCAGCCTTTCTCGCTGGACTTTCGCCCGAAACCGAGGTTCTCGTCCATTCGAGCCTGTCCGAGGCGGCCGCCCTCAACCGATGGGAGACGGCGGGCCTCGGATCGAGTTTCCTGCGTTTGGCGGGTTCGGAGCGCGGCTCGTTTCCCGACTACCTCAGAGCCGCCCTCAAGAACGGCTATGACTTCTGTCCCATCCTTGTCGTGGGGACGACAGCCTCGGCATGGCAGGCCGCCCAGAACGTAGGCGCCCGCTTCTTTCCCATCCTTCCCGGCGCCGAAGCCGAGGCATGGAAGGAACTCTCAGGCGAATACTTTCCCGCACTTCTCAAGGGGAGAACGGCTCTTGCAAGCCGCGGGGCTCAGGATTTCATGCGAATGCTTTTCTCGGAAACAGGGAAGGGCTTCTAGGCCTTTCCCAGGAAGACGTAGAGGGGTCTAAGGCTCAAGGCCGGCAGTTTCCTCAAAAGGGCGGTTAGGGATGAAAGTCCCTCCCTGCCTAGGGAAGCGGCAAGGGCGGCGCCGAACTCCGTGCCCGGGCCGATCGATTCGAGGATCTTCTCGCCCGAGCTCGAGCCCGAATAACTCAGCTTTTCGATGGAACATGAGATTTCCTTTCCGCCTATGCCCAAGCTAGCCATTCTTTCCGCGAAGATGCCTTCCAATCCTGATTCGAGGGCCAAGCTCTTTCGTCCCTCCGCAGATAGGCCCGGCCCCCCTTGCCAAGCCGCCTCGAAGGCGGCGAGGGAATCGATCAGGGACCTGCTCGACTCCCCGAGGTCGGGAAAGGCGAGAGTCAGGGTTTCGGAAAGCCGGCTCGAGCGGGCGCCGAGGATCTCAAATGAGAGAATCCGCGGCCTTTTTCCGGTGGCCTTCGAGGCCTCGAAAGCAGGACTCAGGAAGGCCCAGAAATCCTTCGCTCCGTCCCGCTTGGTCCACGGCTCGCAGACGAGTATCGAGTCGAAGGAGGAAAAGCCAAAGGCTTCTTCGGTCCAGCGAGAATCGGCCTTCGCGCCGGCCCAAGCCAGGGGCTTGGCCAGATCGGGAAGCTCGGAGGTGAGCCTTTCGAGCTGGGCGATATCGTCATCCCCCACGAGGAGGGCGGCGATTTGGCCCTCGGGGGATCTCCGCAGGGCTTCGAGGACATAGAAACCCTTGCGGGGATCCATGACGAGGATCGAGTCCGACCTGTCCGGATCGAGCCGGTCGAAGAGGAAGCTCCGCAGGGCCTTGAGCCGGAGCGAGGCCGTTCCTTCGACTCTCGAGGTCCATTTTCTGAGCCTTTCGCCCTCCTTGGACCAGACCGAGAGGCCCGGATGGCCGACTTCGGATTCGAGATCGGCTGGGAGGATGGAGAGCTGGGCTTCCCTCCGCTCGATCACAGCATCGCGACGTTTGCCTTCGAGACCGAGGGAGCCGGGGAAGTAGAAGACGCTCTGTGCCATGGAATTGGGGAGGTACTGCTGGGCTACCCAGTGGTCGGTGTAGGCGTGGGGGTACTTGTAGCCCTCGCCGTGACCGAAGCCCACAGCGTCCCGGTTGGCGTCCTTGAGATGGTCGGGAACCTCGGCCCCTTCGGCCTCGACTGCCTTGAGAGCGTCGAAGTAACCCAGGGTCGAGTTGGACTTGGGGCAGGTGGCGAGATAGAGGGCGGCCTCGGCGAGATGGAACTGCCCCTCGGGCAGACCTATCCTGTCGAAGGCCTGGGCGCAGGAATTTACCATGCGGATAGCGTCGGGATCGGCGAGGCCCACGTCTTCTGCCGCCGAAATAAGCATTCTCCGGAATATAAAGGCTGGATCCTCGCCCGCGTAGACCATGCGGCTGAGCCAATAGAGGGCCGCGTCGGGGTCTGAGCCGCGCAGGCTCTTGATGAAGGCGCTGATGGTGTCGTAGTGGTAGTCCCCGTCCTTGTCGTAGAGGACGACTCTGCGCTGGATGCTTTCCTCGGCGGCCTCCATGCTTATCTTGATGATCGATCCCGGCGAAGGAGGCCAGGATTCGACCGAGGTCTCCACGGCGAGTTCAAGGGCGTTGAGAAGGCTGCGCGCGTCGCCGTCGGCCGTGTCGACAAGGTGCTGGAGAGCCCCTTCCTCGAAGCTCAGCTCCCAGGCGCCATAGCCCCGCTCCGCGTCCTTGAGCGCCGCTTCGGCGATGCGGCCGAGATCGGCCGCACTCAAGGTTCGTAATAGAAAGACACGGGAACGCGACACCAGGGCCCGGTTGACCTCGAAAAAGGGGTTTTCGGTGGTCGCCCCGATGAGGACAACGGTGCCGTTCTCCACCCAGGGCAGCAAAGCATCCTGCTGGCTCTTGTTCCAGCGGTGGACTTCATCGACGAAGAGGATGGTCTTGAGTGAATATAGTTCATAGTGCTGGCGGGCCTTTTCTATAGACTCCCTCAGCTCGCCTACGCCCGACAGCACGGCGTTGAGGGCGATGAAGGCGCTTCGGGTGGTGTTGGCGATGATGCGGGCGAGGGTAGTCTTGCCAGTCCCGGGAGGTCCCGAGAGGATGATCGACGACAGCTGGTCGCGCTGGATGGCGCGCCGCAAGAGTCGGCCGGGGCCGACGATATGCTCCTGGCCGATGAACTCGTCCAGATTTCGCGGCCGCATCCTGAAGGCCAGCGGCTCCCCGCCACCTTTCCCTGGAGCCGAGAAGAGGGGGTTGTCCCTCCCTGTCATCCCCTATTCCGCCGTCCAGCCCGACCACGCGCTCGAGTAGGTGTTGGAGTAGAGGGCGTAGGAGTCCGATCCCTGGGCGGCTAGGCCGATGAGGATGGTCCCGTTGGCAGCGGAGTAATAGAGCGCGGTGACGGGCTTATCGTAGACCGTGGTCGTGTAGTCCGAGGCGGTCGGCGAGAAGACGGCACCGTCAGAGGGGGCGTTGCCGGCCACCTCGGTTGAGCCATCCCATTCGCAGTAGCCGTAGGTGGAGTTGTGCTTGGAGACGAGGAGCCTATAGTCGGTCGCGGGCGGAACTGCGGGCACCTCGGCGAGGACGCCCAGGGAGACGCTGTCGAGGACGGTGGCGCTGGTCCACGTCGAGGCGCCCGACGTGAGGGTGAAGAGATAGCCGTCCGATCGCGTAACGAGGGCGGAGCCGCCTGCGTCGACGGCTATGCCTTTGAGAACGGTGCCGGTCGTGCTCGTAAGGATGGTGCCCGTGGGCGTGGTCGTTGTCGCGTCAAACGTCAGGGCCGAGGGTGAAGTGCCTTTGTAGACGCGGGACTCGGTGAGGGCCCAGTAATTGGAACCCGCTTTGACGACATCCAAAACAGGCGGCATTTTCTCGGAGCCGGAATTGGCTATGGTTACGGCCGCGAAGGCGGCCGAGCCGTCCGAGTAATACAGGCTATAGGTCGCGGCTGTGTGATTGTGGGCGAGGGCGAATAGAGTGTCGCCGGCCCAGTATAGGGCATCGACCGTGTTGGTCGTACTTGTCCCGATGTTGGTCGAGGGAACAGCTGTGCAGGTCGATCCCCCGTCGGCCGAGGAATAGATGCCATAGAGGCTCGTTCCGGCCGGATCCATCGAAGCGACCCAGATCTTGCTCGAGGAATCCGAGGCGAAACCTGCCGTGTAGTAGTTCGAGAGGCCGTTGACCGCAAGGGCAGTCCAGGAATCAGCCGCGAAGGTCCTGCAGTATACCTTGGCCATGACGGCATAGTAGTTGAGGCTATCCTCGCCCAGGGCCTTGACGTTCGCGTTCTTGAAGAGGGTCGTGCCTACCTGGGCCCTCTCGGTCTGGATATTGCTTAAGACGCCGTAGCCGTTGGTGCAGGAAGCGGCGGCAAGGCCCAGGAGGAGGATCAACAGGGCGGCGCAAGTCTCTATAATTCGGAATTTCTTCATCCTCGTCCTCCTAGAAGTGATACAGGGCCCCGATGGATATCTCGAGGAAGTTGCCGTAACGGTTGAGGTTCGTGTAGGAGCCAGTGTGGAGTTCGGGGATGAACCACCAGAACACCTGGCCTCCCAGGCTCCAGTTCTGGCTGATCTGGACGAAAGCGCCGCCGCCCGCCTTGGCGAAGGGGGTTATGACCCCGTCACCCGAAAGACGCATGATGTTGAGGCCCAGGTCTGTCTCGATCGTGTACTCCATGGGCGCGCTGCCCCACCAATAGCCCAGCTTGAGGGCGATGGGGGCCAGGAAGAGGGTTCTTCCGCCGACTGTCGTGTTGAAGGCTCCGGTCAGGGAGCCGCCCAGGGCCAGGCTGTTGGCGATGAAATACTCGTAATTGAGACTGAAGGAGGCTCCTACACCCAAGGGGTAGGTCGAGGTGGCTGTCGGGTCGGCGGGAAGGATGAAGAGGGGAATCTCGGCTCCCGTCGCGAGGGAGATCATCTGGCTGCCCTTCTTGTGCAGACCGCCGAAATAGTCGCTGCCTTCCGCTTCGGTCTGGGCCGAAAGCGGCAGGGCGATGCAGAGCAGCGCGAAGATGGCTGCGATCGTTCGTTTCATCGTTCCTCCACTCGGGATGTTCGCGGCGTTTCGAGCAGACCATAGCATGGAAGGGTCCGCCATCGTAATGGGGCCTGTTACGCCCCCGCCGATCTTTCCCTGGCTTTAGCCGGACCCCACGAGCCTGCGCACGCGGGAGATTATGGTCCACGCGAGGGCTTCGGCCGGCCCGGGCGATAGTTCAATCCTCATGAGCAAGACGTCGAGATGCCTAAAAGAAAAGCGCTCTGGCTCCATCGTCGTAACATGCTTTCCGACGAAATAGCCCGGGCCCGCGCTCAAGGCCGGAGAGGGGAGGGGTTCGAGGCCCAGCTGCTGGGCGAGGGATAAGGCGGCTTTGACCGCGGGGGCGAGGTCCTCTTCCGCTTCCAGAAACCAGCCTCCGGTTTCCTTGATGAGAACGCCCAGGTGAATGGCGGGGGGAAGGGAGGCAAAAAGGGGTGTAAGGCCGGCCTGAAAGGTCTTGGCCAGATGCCTTGTCTCTTTCCCGCCGAAATACCCGAGATAGATTCCTGAAGGAAGGCCTGCCTCGAGACATATATCCACCGGGTTCACCCGCCTCGCCCAAGCGCGCAAGGAAGCCGCGACGTTGCCCCCCGGCGCCAGAGCCACGGCGAAAAGCACCACCTTATGCTCCCCCTTGATGGAAAAATCCACAGAACCATGGTACTATCCAGGCAGGTGACCGTAAAGGAGGGAGCCGTGAACCACAGAGTCGAATCCCTCGTTGATTTCCTGAAACGCACACTCTCGAGCTGGAATTCGGTCGAGTGCATCACCGTCGATCCGCGGTCGGAAATCTTCGACCTCGACCCCTATTTCGCTCTCGTCATAGACGTTTACTATATTACCTCGATTCCTTCCGCCCAGGAGAGACGCGCGGCCTTCGGTGACCCTGGCGACTTTGAAACGGCGGCGAGCGGGACCAAGGACAGGTTTTTCCTGGACGAACTGCCCATACGTATCGAATACAAGGAGATCGAGGCGCTCGAGCGCCTCCTCGAGCGGCCCATACAGTATATCAAGCTGCTCAAGAACTCCGGGACCTATTCCTTCTACCGCCTCGAGTCCAACAAGATTATCTTCGACGCTTCGGGCTGGATAGGCAAGGCCAGGGGGAGACTCTCGAACTTCCCTGCCGAAGCCTGGATCACCCTCGGCGACTCCTTCCGATCCAAGATGGAGCACTACCTCTCGGACATGGGTGCGGCATCCTTCTCCGGCGATAAATACTTTCTCCTCCTGTCGGAGGCGGGCTTCCTCCGCTATGCTGCTGCCTCGGTCTTCATGGCAAACAGGCGCTTCGAGCCCTCGCACCGTGATATCGAGGACCATCTGCGCGTCTTTTCCCTGATCCCCGACGACTGGTGGCCCGCATGGAATGCCATCCTGCAGAAGGAGGGGGAGATCCCGGCACCTAAACGCTTCGAGATAGCCCGCCTCCTCGCGAGCTCGGTCTATTCCCTGTCGGCCGGCTGATTCTCAGGTTCTCCTGCGATGCGCACCCACTCCATCTTACCTCACCGTTCCGCTTTGGCGTTGTGCCTCTTTTTTTCTGCGGCCACCTTCTCATGCGGGAGTGGCGGACTCTCCTCCTTCCCCTGGAAATCGGCTTCGGGAAAAATGCTGAGCTTTTCACAAGGAGCCTCCTTTCCCAAGGGCGCTGAGGGTAAGTTCAGCCGGGGCAGGACAGGGAATGTCTATATCCTGAGAGAGCCCGTTAAGTCCGAGAAGGGGCTCATGATCGCCGTTGACCTCGATGTGGAAGTCGACGGGCTTTCCGCGGGCCTGGCACTCTCGGCCGAGCGGAAATCCAGGAGCGCGGGGAGAATCTTCGTCCTTCCCAAGGGCAGGTCCATCGTGTACTTGAACCTGGCCCCTCAGGGCAGTCGCTCCCTTTCGGTCTCCTTCGCCCCCAACGACCCCAAGAGCTTTTCGGCTCCCTCGGGAACGGACTGGGCCGTCATACGATCCATAAGCTTTGCGCCCGAGTTCCATGGCCTAGACCTGAGCAAGGCCGGACTGCGAAGGATATCGGACGATCTCGTCATCGAAAAGGGCGCGGCCAAAACGATCTGGCGCTTCTCCGCCCCCTATTCAAGAGCGACGGCCGCTCCAGCCGTCCAGGCCCTTCTGCTCGGCTGGGATCTTCGTTCCGAAGCCGATATCTTCATCGCCGCCGGTTCTGCCCTGCGCCTGAGGGCAGCGAGCGCGAAGAGATCGGCGCTGGTGCCCCTCTCGGTCATGGGCGCCGAATCCTCGGGTACGATTTCCTTGACCGCTCCGACCGAAGTCGGACTCCATTCAGCCTATACCGAAGCCATCGCTGCGGATGCGGGAGAGGCCGTCGACCTGGGCGTCATCCTCCTCCTTCCTCCCTTAAGCGAAGGGGCTGATTTCACCTACAGAGTATGGGATCTTCTGCCCGGTGTTTATGTATTCGACTTCAGGAACTATGCCATCCAGGATGCCTATCTCAAGCGCCTCGCCTTCTTCGTGGAGAAACGGGGCTTCGCCGGCAGGCTCGCTTCCGACGAGGAGATAGCCCCCTTGCATGGCTGGAACGCCCATGACTATAAGGCCGAGGATCTGGCGGCCTTCTTCTCGAAGGCCGCGAAGACAGGATTCGAGCTTAACGCCAGGGAAGGGGCTCTTCGCGATTTCCTAATCTCCAAGGAAGTCATAGCCAAGGAAGGCGGGGGCTTCAAAGGCAGGGGAGGAGCTGTAATCTCGATCAGCCAGGAAGCCCCGGCCTATCTTCGAAGGCTCTTCCTCACGCACGAATCCTCCCATGCTATCTTCTTCGTCGACGATGGCTACAGGAAGCTGGCCTCCTCGCTCTGGGATTCTATGTCCAAGGATGAACGCTGGTTCTGGAAGCTCTACTTCGGCTGGATGAACTACGACACGAGCTCCAATTACCTGATGGCCAACGAGATTCAGGCCTATCTCATCCAGCAGCCCGTCGACGGAGCGACGCAGTACTTCACCGAGACCATTCCCGCCCGTCTCCTTGAAAAGCATCCGGAACTGGAGGGGGAACTCAAGGCGTATTTCGAGCGTTTCGGGGGTGAATTCGCCAGGAAGGCGGCCATCCTCGATGCCTGGCTCAGGAAACAGTACGGATTCGGGGCGGGGACAACGCTTTTTCTGCGCTGAATTACATTCTTCTTATCGGTTTTTCAGGTCAGATCGAAATGTTCGAATACTTTTCTATATAAGTCAAAGTACTCTGAGCGGGCGAATTCATCCACTTTGTCCTCGGGGAGAGATTCGAGGAGCCTGTCGAGATAGGCCAGAAGGCGTTTGATGTCGTCTTGGACGGCAATGTCGAAGTTGGCGGCGGGAACATCGGGGATGGGGATTTGCGTGGAGGGCTGAAGGGTCTGTGGGGCTGGAGAAACCTGCTGAACCGACAAGGCAGCGGTTTGGGAGGACTTGAGGGCTCCCAATTCGGCCTTGATGGATTGAACTTCTCTCGCTATTCGCGTGAGAACTTGGGAGACAGGGGCCGCATCCGGGGAGTGCCGCGTTTCGTCCATTCCACGCGGAACCGGCTCTGGGACGACGATCTCCTCTCCGGGCGAGATGAAACTGCCTTCGTCAGCCACTTCGTCGGCTAAGCTGCCTTGAGCCAGTTTTCTCTGATCCAGGTTTTCGAGGGCGGCTAAAAGGGGCCTCGAATCCTCAGGGCTGAGGAATTGATCTTCCGCCGAGAATTCCTCGGTCGAGTCTTCTGTAGGGAGCGTCGATTCATCCATCTGAAACTAGTCTAAAGCTCGGGGAAGCATCGTCCGTAAATTAAAAAATGACCGCCTCTGGGATCCGCTCGCCCAAGGGGGGCTTTTCTGCCCTTCTCGGCGAGGCGATATCGAACGCACTTTGCTCCCTCATCATCTGCTACTGCGTAGTCTCCTTCTTCGCGGGACAAGTCGGTCTGCTCGCTTACAGGGATCTCGGCTCGACGATCGTCAAGATGGAGACGAATATCGGCCAACTCAAAGAGGACAACGGGAAACTTCTGGCTTCAAAAGTCGCCCTGATCGGGAACGACGACCGGATGACGAGGGAGGCTCGGGACATAGGCTTCATCAAGCCAGGGGAGAAGATCGTCGTTCTGCCTTCCGAGCTCCATCCCGCGGCCCAGCCTCGCGCCTCCGAAAGCGACGAGCCGCTCCGGGTCGGACCTTCGACCGGCCTTCCCGATGACTTCGTGAAACTCCTCGCCGCCCTCATCTCGGCCGGAGTCTTCTTCGCTTCCTTTGTCATGGGCCTGACGCCGGGAAGGCACAGGGGATTCGGGGTTACGGCAGATCGATCTTAATCGTGGAATCGAGGTTGGGAACAAGAGTCCCTCCCGATGTCCCTTGACTGCCACTTTGGGCCTTGCCCTGCTGGGCGCCTTGGTTCTGCCCCGTGATGATGTTCAGCAGATTGTTCGTCGCCAGGCCTTCGTCCGTATGGATATTGCAGGAGGCGACAGGCTGGGTCCCGTCCAGATAGAGAAGATCGACTAATCCGTCCTTGCAGAATTCCGTGGGCAGGAGCCCCGATACCGCGCACACCTTGACATTGACTAGGCCGCTCTGAGCGCCCGGGAAGGCCTTGTAAGGCAGTCCCTTGTGAATGTCCCTCATGAAGTCGGCCCAGATGGGGCCGGCTATGGTCGCGCCGGTCTGCTCGACGCCCAGGGAGTTTCCCGGCATGTCGAAGCCGAACCATATAGCCGTCGTATAGTAGGGGCTGAAGCCCACGGTCCAGGCGTCTGCCCAGTTCACCGTCGTGCCGGTCTTTCCCGCCAGGGGGATGGTATAGCTCACCCCGTCGGGTCCAGTCTGTTTGAGGGCCGTACCCCATCCGGCCAAGGTCCCCGAGGCGGTGACGCGCTGGAGCATATCGGTCATCACGGCGGCGTTCTGGGAGCTGACGATCTGGATCGACGATCCCATCTTCTCGAGAGCCTTCTGAGCGTCCTTCTCCGGTTCCAGGATGGTGTTGCCGTTTCTGTCCTCGACGTAGCGGATTGATATGGGGGTCACCGCCTTGCCGCCGTTTGCGAAGACGGAGAAAGCACGCGTCATCTTGAGGGGCGTGACGCTTATGACACCGAGACCGAGGGGATAGACTCTGGGGAAGGTCCTTCGGATCTCCTCGGGATCGGTGATGCCAAGGAGGGCGGCGGCCCGCTGGATGGCCTGATCGAAACCTACGGTCTCAAGGATCTTGACCGAGGGTACGTTCATCGATGAGGCGAGAGCCCTCCATGCGAGGACCGTGCCCTTCCATTCGCCCTTGAAATTTGTGGGAATGTAGGGAGTTCCATCCGCGCTGTAGAAGATCGTTGGAGCATCGTAGATCATCGTCCCTTCGGTTATCTTCTTCGAATCGATAGCGGCCGAGTAATACAGGGGTTTGAAGGTCGATCCAGGCATGATTTTGGATTGGGTGGCCCGGATGAGCTGGTTGGCCGAGCTGTAGTTGGACCCTCCAATGAGGGCCGTGATGTAGCCTGTCTCATTGTCGATGGTGACAAGGGAACCCTCGACCGTCGTCTTCTCGAGGTCGGTCTGGATCTTCACCGTTCCCGCGTTGGAGAGGAGCTTCAAGTCGTTTATGCCGAAGAGGAGAGCCAGGACGTCTATCGAGGGATTGAGCTTTGACTGATAGTATTGATAGGCCTGGGCTTCACCCTTCGAGGAGGAGACGGCCAGGGGGGTAAGGTTGAAGGCCATGCCTAAAAGCTCGACTAGGGGCGTATAGGAAGTTTCGGCCTCCGTAAGGCGCTGAGACGAAGCGCGCTGGTAGCTGGCGTTCGCCCGCTCTATGCCGCGCTTCATGTAGGTATCTGCCGCCGCCTGCTGGTCGAGATCAAGTGTCGTATAGACGGAGAGGCCGTCGGAATAGAGGTCCAGAGAGCCGTAGAGGAGATTCTCGAGCTCCCGGCGCACGTACTCGCTGAACCAGGGCGCCTTGTCCTCTCTCATGAAGTAGGCAGATGAGGCGACTCTTGTGTAGTCGAAATTGTCCCAGTATTCCTTGAAGGAGGCGTCGGCCTCCTTGCCCTCGACCACGCCTCTGCTGACCATCTTGTCGAGAAGAACCTTGGACCTTGCCTTGGCGTTGGTCGGATTCTTGAAGGGATTGTAGAGGGTTGGGCTCGAGAGCTGGACGGTTATGATGGCCGATTCAGCTGGACTGCAGTCTTTGGCCGGATGCCCAAAGAGGTACTGGCTGGCGGCTTCGACGCCGTAAACCCCCCCCGAGCCCATGACGGTGCGGTTGAGGTACATCTCGAGGATCTCCTGCTTGGAGTATCTCCGCTCCACCTGCAGGGACCACCAGAGTTCGATGAGCTTCCGCCTCAGCGTTATCTCATGCCTGTCCGCGTATATATCGCCGGCGACCTGCTGGGTGATGGTCGAGCCGCCGCCCAGATTCCTGCCGATAATCCTTCCTATGAAAGCCCGGGCGAAGCTCTTGAGGGAAAAGCCGCGATGGCTGTAGAAGGTTTTATCCTCTCTTGTCAGGAAGGCGCCGACGAGGCTGGGCGGCAGGTCCCTTAAGGGGACGGGATTGCGCTTCTCCTCGGCGAAAAACTCGGTTATCAATCTTCCCTTTATGTCATAGAGCTTGCTGGGCAGGTCGGACTTGAACTCGGTGAAGTTCTCGGTGCGGATGATATTGAGGGTCGCTCCCATAGCGGCGCCAAGGCAGCCGCCGAGGATGAGGACGAAGACGAGGGAGAGGATAAAAGCGAGGGGCAGGCCCTTCGCGGACCTTTTAGGCATGGATCGAGCGTATACGAGAGGGGGGCTTTGGTCAACCGCGGAGGCAGCCAGCCGAGGGACGGCCGGAGAGGGCGGATCGGCGCCCCGAGGGTCATCCACTAGCATATCGGCCGAAAAAGCGTTATATATTGCTCGTCCTGTATTGACCAAATTTACCCTTTATGGATATTAATTTATCCATACATGAGAGTTTTGCGATCTGCGCTGACCTCAATCCAGCAGGTTCCCAAGGAGGAACGGAATGAAAGTTGCTATCAATGGTTTCGGAAGAATCGGAAGACTGGTGTTTCAGGCCATCGTCGACCAGGGTCTCCTGGGCAAGGATAAAATTGACGTGGTAGCGGTGGTCGATGTCTCGACCGATGCCGAGTATTTTGCCTACCAGCTCAAGTACGACTCCATCCATGGCCACATGAAGGCCGACATCTCCGCGAAGAAGAGCGATCCCGCCCTCGCCGAGGCCGACATCCTCCTTGTCAACGGCCACGAGGTCAAGTGTGTCATGGCCGAGAAGGAGCTCAAGAACCTCCCCTGGAAGAAGCTCGGCGTCGACTACGTCGTCGAGTCCACGGGCCTCTTCGCCAACGAGAAGTCCTGGGGCCACCTCGAGGCGGGCGCCAAGAAGGTCATCATCTCCGCTCCCGCGAAGAGTGCCGATGCGACCAAGAAGATCCCGACCTTCGTCATGGGCGTCAACCACGAGAAGTACGACGCCGTCAAGGACGACGTGGTCTCCAACGCCTCTTGCACCACCAATTGCCTCGCCCCCCTCGTCCACGTCCTCCTCAAGGAAGGCGTCGGCGTCGACAGGGGCCTCATGACCACCATTCACTCGACCACCGCGACCCAGAAGACGGTGGACGGCGTGTCCAAGAAGGACTGGAGAGGCGGCCGCGCCGCCTCCATCAACATTATTCCCTCGACCACCGGAGCGGCCAAGGCCGTCGGCGAGGTCCTCCCGGAGACCAAGGGCAAGCTCACCGGCATGTCCTTCCGCGTCCCGACCCTGGACGTTTCCGTCGTCGATCTCACCTTCACGGCTGCCCGCGACACTTCCATCGAAGAGATCGACGGTCTCCTTAAGAAGGCCTCCGAGACCTACCTCAAGGACATCCTCGGCTACGGCGAGGAAGAGCTCGTCTCCACGGATTTCATCCACGATCCCAGATCCTCGATCTACGACAGCCTCGCGACCAAGCAGAACAACCTGCCCGGAGAAAAGCGCTTCTTCAAGATCGTCTCCTGGTATGACAACGAGTGGGGCTATTCCAACCGCGTCGTCGATCTCCTCAAGTACATGGGGTCGAAGAAATAAGACTTCAGGCGTTCATTCAGCCGCTCCGGTCCATTCGGGGCGGCCTTTTGCTAGGAGCTGCACGATGATCAAGACCGTCAAAGACATCGAACTTGCGGGCAAGCGCGTGATCATGCGCGTCGATTTCAACGTCCCCATGAAGGACGGCAAGGTCCAGGACGACACGCGCATCACGGCTGCCCTGCCCACGATCAAATACCTCCTGGGCCAGGGGGTTAAAAGCCTTGTCCTCATGTCCCACCTGGGCGACCCCGACAAGGACGCAGCCAAGGCCAAGGAAAAAGCCGAAAAGGACGGGAAGGTTTTCGATCTTCAGAAGTACCTCGACGGCAAGCATAGGCTGAAGCCCGTTGCCGACTACCTGGCCCGTCTCCTTGGCATGCCTGTCGTCTTCCTTCCCTCATGTTTCGGGCAGAAATCGGCGATCGAAGCGCTTCCCCCGGGCACGGTGGTCATGCTCGAGAACACAAGATTCCACAAGGAAGAGACGGCCAAGGAAGAGTCCAAACAGGAAATCCTGGCAAAGGAGCTGGCCTCCTACGGCAATGTCTACGTTAACGACGCCTTCGGCACGGCCCATCGCGCCCACGCCTCGACGGCCACGATAGCCAAGTTCTGCAAGGTACGCGTCGGCGGCTTCCTCATGGAGAAAGAGGTGGCCAACCTCGAGCCCATGCTCAAGAACCCCCCGAAACCCATGATCGCCGTGATCGGCGGGGCCAAGGTCTCCTCCAAGATCGCCGTGCTCCAGAGCCTCCTGAAGACAGCCTCCGCCCTCGTCATCGGCGGCGGCATGGCCTATACCTTTTTAAAAGTCAAAGGAATAAAAGTAGGCAAGAGCCTCGTCGAGGACGAATTTTTCGGGACCGCCCAGGAGCTGCTGGATGCGGCTAAAAAGGCTGGAGTCGAGATCGTCCTACCCGTCGACCACGTCTGCGCGGCTTCCTTCGCGCCCGACGCTTTCCCCGTGGCCGTTGACGGAGCCGACATTCCCGATAACCTCATGGGTCTCGACGTCGGACCTAAAACTCTCGCGAAATACGATGCTCTCATCTCCAAGGCGGCGAGCGTCGTGTGGAATGGCCCTGTGGGCGTCTTCGAGTTTGACGCCTTTGCCAAGGGCACCGAGGCCGTGGCGAAGATGATAGCCAAGGCGACGGGTAGGGGAGCCTTCACCGTGGTGGGTGGCGGAGATTCGGTGGCGGCGGTCAACAAGTTCGGCCTTGCTTCCAAGATGAGCCACGTCTCGACGGGAGGCGGAGCCAGCCTCGAATACCTCGAGGGCAAGGTGCTTCCCGGCATAGCCTGCCTGGAACAGAAGTAAAAGGGCGCCTCAGGCGCTGGATAAGGATGGCTGCCTGAGAGGGCGGCCATTTTTCTGCCGGGACAACCCGAGAGAGTCGACTTTACTATTTCTCGGGCTTTGCGATAGTATGGAGCTGTTGTACGGGTCCTCTTAAGGCCCCAGGTTTCAGTAAACGAGGTATTTCAATGCGCTTGTATTACATCGCGGGCAACTGGAAAATGCACAAGACGGTCAATGAATCGGTGGCCCTGGCCCGGGAACTCGCCGCAAGGCTCTCGTGCTGCAAGGAGAAGGTCATGATAGCCCCGGCCTTCACCGCGCTCTCCGAGGTGGCCAAGGTTATCGAAGGCACGAATATCCTCCTGGGCGCCCAGAACATGGGCCCCGAGGAACAGGGAGCACACACGGGCGAGGTTTCGGTGCTGATGCTCAAGGACCTGGGCGTCAAGGTCGTCATCCTGGGGCATTCCGAGCGCAGGCATACCTACCTCGAGTCCGACGCCCTCATCAACAGGAAGGTCAGGCTCGCCTTGGCCCAAAGCCTGGAAGTCATCCTTTGCGTGGGTGAAACCCTCGAGGAGCGGGAGGGCGGCCGGCTCGAGAAGGTGATCGACACCCAGCTTTGCGAGGGATTAGCCGGCGTCGACGGCGCCGCGTTGGACAGGGTGACAATAGCGTATGAACCTGTCTGGGCTATCGGCACGGGCAAGACGGCTACCCCCGAGGACGCGGACGCTGTCCATGCCTACTGCCGGAAGGTTGTCGCGGCTCTCTACGGCGAACAAAAAGCCAAGGCCATGATCATCCAGTACGGCGGTTCGGTGAAGGCCGACAATGCCGCTGCCCTGATGGCCAAGCCGAATATCGATGGGGCTCTCGTGGGCGGGGCGAGCCTCAAGGCCGAGAGCTTTGTTCCGATTGCGATGTTCCGCTGAGTCTGTCCGGTAGTCGGGCCTTGCACAATCGAGGCCCGTTCGTGTAATATCATGGACTGCGCACGCAAGGCGCCGTATCGCGATAATTCTGCCCTTTTGGAGTGGTTGCCATGGGTTTTTTCGCCATTTTGCTCCTGGTGCTCTTTGTGCTGGTTTGTCTCCTTCTGATTTTTCTCGTCATCATCCAGGATGAGGACTCGGATTCCATCGGTGGTATCTTCGCCGGTGGTTCGGCGAGCGCCTTCGGTTCGCGGTCGTCCAATGTCGTCATCAAGATTACTTACATTCTTGGGGCCTTATTCTTCGTCACGGCCTTTACCCTCGCCGTCACCAACAAGTCCTCGACGGGCAACGTAGTCTCGGCTGCCGCCCAGAAGAATCAGCAGACTACCAACACAGAATGGTGGAAGGGCGATCAGACCAGTACGACGACCGTGGCTGGCCAAACGACCCCGACCACCGTGGTGACGACGACTACGACGGCACCGACGCAGAAGAAATAGCGAGCCTGGGCAAGCGGTCCTTCTTCTTTCCGCCTATACCCGAGGTGGGAGAGTATCTATGATTCTTCAAAAAGTCTTCGGACCTTCGACAATAAAGATTGGACTCGAAAGCGAAAATAAGGAAGAACTGTTCGAAGAACTCGTCGACCACCTGTCCAAGACCTTTCCCGCAGGCACCCGCTTTCCCAGGGCCGAGGTCATCCAGGCCCTGGAGGCCAGGGAAGCCAAAATGTCCACGGGGATAGTTAAAGGCATAGCCCTGCCCCACGCGAAGGTGGAGGGCATAGCATGCCTCAAAGGCGTTCTGGGCATATCCCGAAGCGGCATTGACTATGATTCCCTTGATGGACATCCCGTCTATCTCGTCTTCATGCTCCTTGCCCCTCTGGGCGGATCGGAGTTCCATCTGCAAGCTCTGCAGCGCCTGGCTCTCCTTATCGCGGACAAGGAGTTTGTGCAGAGACTTTCGACGGCCTCGAGCCCCGAAGAAGCTCAAGCCGTGCTCGCGGAGTTCGAGAAGAACGAGGATGCCTAATAAACCTGGACCTGTGGGGAAGGGTTGCATCGAGACCGTACCCGAGCGTACGGGAAGAAGGTGAGCGTGAATTCGCTCAACGGTTTGGATAGACTGCTTGAGGCCGAGAAAAGAGCCTCCGGACTGCTGCATGACGCCGAGATCGAAGCCAGTCTTGTGATTGGACAAGCTCAGGGCGAGGCGAAAAAGGCAGAGAAGAAGGCCTTGGCCGATTCGCGCGCCATCCTCGAGAAGGAATCGGCCCTGACCGAAACACAGGCCGAGGCTGCCCTTAAGTCCGAACTTGAGGCCTACAGGCAAGGACTCGAAGCCCTGCCCCGTGACGAAGCGGCCTTTGGGCGCCTCTGCGCCTCGATTCTCTTCCCCGGGAACTGAAATGGCCGATTCCTCGGAGATTGCTTACCTCTACGCGCGGATCTGCGGCGCCTTTTCGAACATGAACCTCGCGGGGAAGGGGGCTGATCTGGCGCGCGACGCCACCATCGCCTCACTCTGGGAGTTGTACTTCCATAGCGAACTGCCCAACAAACCGGAACCCTGGCTTTACGCCGAACTCGAACGTAAGGTCATCGCCAAATCCATATACGAATTCGTGGAACGCGCATCGCCGTTCATCGAGTCCAACGCCTTCGTCCAGGCCCTTGTGTCCAAATACGAGTACTCGATAGTGAAATGGATGCTCTATGTCTTGGCATCTTCGAAACCAAAGCCCGAGGAGCTTTCCTTCTCCAACCCCCTCATCGACCGCATCGTCGCCAACTGGCCGCGGCTTGAGGACATGTTCGGTGGCACCGTCTATTCCTGGATCAACCCCGAGGCTCTCGCCGATCTGGGAGCAGCCCAGAACCGCCTGGACCGGCAATACTACGCTGCCCTCTGGGATAAAACCTCATCCCTGCCCTCGAAATGGAAGGGCGGCATCCTCTCCCTCCTGCTCAAGGAGATGACCTTGCAGAACCTCATCTGGGCCTTGCGCCTGCGACGCTATTACGGATACTCGAAGGAGCAGGTTCTTCCCCTCCTCATCACGATAAAAGGTCGGGACGTGACGGGAATGGCCATCCGCAGTTTCGAGCTGGACATCGACAACATCGAGGCAGCGGCCTCCTGGCCTGAGCGCTGGCTTCTCGCCGGACAGCGGGGACGGCAACTCGACCTGCCCGCTCTCGAAGTGCGGGTGCTCGGCGAAATGTTCTCCATGATGCGGAAGGCCCTCCACCTTTTCCCGGGGGGATATACGCCACTGTACTGCTATTTCAAGTTCCTCGACACGGAACTGTCCACCGTTCTCGGCATCATCGAGGGTTTGCGGCTCAAGGTTCCTTCCGAGGAAAAAGAGCAGCTCGCCTGGGCCTTCGCCGGGGAGAGCGCATGAGCGCGACAACCATGCGGAGGATGGAGATACTCCTCCTTAAATCCGACATCGACGAGGTGCTCCGCTGCCTTTCGTCCCTCGGCTGTTTCCAGATCATCTACCCCGAGGAGCCTGCAATTAAGGCCGCCAGGCCGCGAGGCCAGACTTCCGAGGCCGGTATAGCCGAGTCCGAGCGCCTGGACACAGCCCTTTCACGACTGGGAAAACTGGGGAGCTGCCTGGGCCTCCACGCCGACAATGTGGAGCTCTCCGAAGCTCATCTTCCCGACGAGGCCCTCTTCTCCCGTATGGACGAACTCTATGCCTTCTGCTCGAAGGCCGAGGACGAGGAGAGATCCCTACGCCTCAGGCTCGGGGAACTCGAGGAATCGTTGCGCGAGACCAGGGCTTTCGTCCAGCTGGGCATGCCCTTCGAGGACATCGACAAGCTCTCCTTCGTCACGATGCGTATAGGCACCGTCGATCCGCAAATCCTGCCGGCCTTGGAAAACGCCCTCGAGGGCAGGGCCGTCATCATACCCACGGACGACAAGGGATCCATCCTCGCCGTCGGCTCGAAACGGGGCCGCTTCGCCCTGGATACCGAGCTTTCGAAAGCCGGATTTTCCCGGATGGAACTGCCCGCAACCTACTCTGGTGTTCCAGCCGAGGCGATTTCCTCCCTGGAAAAGGCCTATACCGAGACCCAGGATTCCCTCGCCGAAGTCGCGGTTCGCAAGGCGGAAAAGACTGAGGAACTCTCCGCATCCTGGTCGGCCATATCCTCGTCCATGAGGCTGGGAAAGGCCCTCAAGCGGGTAGAAAAGCGCCTGGAAGGGACAGAATGGGCCTTCAGGCTCTCGGGCTGGGTCCCCGCGGCTGACTCGCGCCGGGTTGTTAGCGCTCTTTCGGCCCTCCTTGGGGAGAGGGCTGCCATACGGATCTTCGACCCGGAGGATGAGGAAACCGCGGAGGAGAAGGACAATGCGAAGGTCCCCGTCCTCCTCAAACAGAACAGCCTTGTCTCGGCTTTCAGCGGTATAGTCCTCTCCTACGGCACGCCCCTGTATGGCGATGTCGATCCGACGCCTTTCGTCGCCTTCTTCTTCACCCTTCTTTTCTCGATCATGTTTGGGGACCTGGGCCAGGGCGCTGTCATTCTCCTCATCGGCATCCTCGCTTCAAGGGCGACAAAAGGTCTGCTGGGCAGGTACAGGCAGTACGGACCAGCCTTCATGGCGGCGGGCATGGGCGCGATGTTCATGGGCCTCCTCGTGGGATCCTGCTTTTCGGACGAATACATCCTCGCTCCCGTGGAGCGTTTCCTCACGGGACTCATTCTAGGCAGTCCCAAGGATCGATTCCTCGATATCATGCCTCAGGACAGTCTGTCCTCGATGTTCTATTTCTTCGGCTTCACCGTAGGAATCGGCATCCTTATCAACTCAACAGGCCTCGTTATCAACATGATCAACCTTATCAGGCGGGGGAAGAAAGGAAAGGCCATCTTCTCGAAGACCGGACTTTCCGGAGCCCTTCTCTTCTGGTGGGCCATCGGCATGGGGGTGAGGGCGATACTCGGGAGCAGACTAGGCTGGTGGGATGCCCTTGGTCTGGGTATACCTCTTGTGGCCCTTTTCTTCGCCGATCCCCTCGCCAGGCTGATCGACGGGAAGGAAGCGGGGGATGAAAGGCCCAGCCTGATCGACATCCTCGTCGGCGGAATCGTCGAGATCATCGAAGCCTTCTCCTACTATGCCTCGAACACGATGAGCTTCCTGAGGGTGGGCGCGTTCGCCCTCGCCCATGGCGTCCTCTCCTTCGTCGTCTTCACGATGGGAGAACTCGTGCGTTCGAGAGCCCCGGGCGGCATATTCTTCGAAATCCTCATCTTCCTGATCGGAAACATCGTCATTCTTGTGCTGGAGGGTCTCATCGTCACTATTCAGGTGATACGTCTCCAGTACTACGAGTTCTTTTCCAAATTTTTCACGCAGACCGGCAAAGCCTTCGAACCCATGCGCTTCGAGCCTTGACCGGTTTCAGAATATGAGAAGCGTTGAACATTGACGAGCACAAAGGAGTCCTGTATGAAGAAGAAAATCGCGGCCACGGCCCTCGCCCTGCTTTCCACGGCCTCGGCCTTCGCCCAGACGGTGGGCGCCGCCCCTGCGGCGGTTTCCTCCTCGCCATGGAAGTATATCGGTGCGGCGATTGCCGTCAGCGTCGCCTGCATCGCGGGCGGCATGGCTGTAGCCAGGATTGGAGCGGCGGCTATGGGTGCCATGGCCGAGAAGCCCGAGCTTTCGGGCAAGGCTCTTCCCTATGTCGGACTGGCTGAAGGCATCTGCCTCTGGGGCTTCCTTGTCGCCCTGCTGATTCTCCTGCTTTAGAAAGCGAAAGGCCTATGACCGAGATCTACGTCATCGCCGAGGAGGAGCTCGTCATCGCGTTTAGGATGATCGGGCTCGAAGGTGTGGCGGTGTCGGGGCGTGAAGAGGCTGTCGCTGCCTTCAGGGCGGCTGTCGATCCCTCCTCGGGCTGCAAGATGCTCATCCTTTCGGAAGAGATCGGGGACGCCCTAGGAGCGGAACTGGTTCAGTGGCAGCTTTCTGGCAACTATCCCCTCGTGGTGGATATTCCCCCGCTGTCGGGTTCGCCGGCCGGACACAAGTCCCTCGTCGACGCGGTTCGCCAGGCCATAGGCATCAAGATTCAATGAGGCGGCGTTAAGCATGGAAGAGATACGTGGAACCGAGGCGCTCGAACGTGAAATCCTGGACGATTCGGCCAGGAAAGCTGAGCGCGCGGCGAAGAAGGCCAGAGAAGAAGCCGAACGGATCGGGCGCAAATCCGAGGGCGATCTCGCGGCCAAGATAGGCGAGATGGAGAAAAAGTATCACAAGAAGATGGCAGAGGCCCAGGCAGAGCGGATCTCTCGGCTGCCTCTGGAGAAGACCCGCCTCAAGGCCGCCTTCGTCGATCGTGCTCTCCGCGAAGCCAGCGCCGCGTATTTAGCCGGACTGGACGATTCTACCCTGGGGGCCTGGTGCTCCACCGAACTGGCGCTCCGGGCACGGCTTTTCTTGGGCGCGAAAGTGGAGCTGCGCCACAGAGGCGTGGCCTTTTCCAGCCTCAAAGAAATGGAAACGACCCTTGCGGGATCCGCCGAGCTGAAGCTTGTCGCCGATCCGAGCCTTCAGCGGCGCGGCGTGGTCGTGGCCGAGGGGGAGGGGAAGCTCCTCGTCACCCTCACCGAAGCCCAGATGGAGGGAATCCTTCTCGAAGGCAAACGGGGAGAACTTGCTTCCGCACTCCTGCCGACTGCTCTTAACAGGGCTTCAGTGGAGGGCCAAACGCGATGAGGACAGGAACCATAACCCGTGTTTCAGGTCCTATCATCACCGTGAAGGGAATGAAGGGCGCCGGTCTCTACGACGTGGTGAAGGTCGGGGAAGTCGGCCTCATCGGCGAGATCATCCGCCTCGAGGGCGAGCTCGCTACGGTGCAGATCTACGAGGACAACACCCTCATGAGGACTGGGGAGCCGGCGGTTTGCCAAGGCTCGCCGCTCTCGGTCGAACTCGGGCCTGGTTTGATAGGTTCCATCTACGATGGCATCCAGCGACCTCTGCCGGCCCTGAAGGCCCTTTCGGGACCCATGCTCGCTCCCGGCGTGGCTGGCAAGGCTCTTGATCCAGACAAGCTCTGGCATTTCAAGCCGGCCCTTAAAGCGGGGGACCCCGTCGGCCCGGGCATCTTCTACGGAGAGATCAGGGAGACCCAGTCCATCCTCCACCGTCTTGTCCTCGACGCGGCGACGCCCAAGGGCAGAGCCGCCTGGGTGGAGACCGAGGGCGACTACGACATCTCCCACTCCCTCGTCCGCACGGAAGCTGGTGCCGAATACAAGGCTTCCTCGCGATGGCCCGTGCGCCTGCCGAGGGCCTGTGGCGCCAAACAGGTGCCCTCGAAGCCCCTCGTGACGGGTCAGAGGATCATCGACATCCTGTTTCCGATAGCGAAGGGCGGCTGCGCCGCCATTCCCGGCGGCTTTGGTACCGGCAAGACCATGACCCAGCATGCCATAGCCAAGTGGTGCGACGCCGACCTCATCGTCTACATCGGTTGCGGCGAACGCGGAAATGAGATGACCGACGTCCTCACCGAGTTTCCCAGCCTCATTGATCCCAAGACGGGAAGGTCCCTCATGGAGCGGACCATCCTCATCGCCAACACCTCCAACATGCCGGTCGCGGCGAGGGAAGTCTCGATCTATACAGGAATCACCATAGCCGAGTACTACCGCGACATGGGCTACGATGTCGCGGTCATGGCCGACTCCACCTCGCGCTGGGCCGAGGCTCTGCGCGAACTCTCCGGCCGTCTCGAGGAGATGCCGGCCGAGGAAGGATTTCCAGCCTACCTGCCAGCCCGCCTCGCGGAGTTCTACGAACGTGGAGGCATGGTGAGGACCCTGGAGGGAAAGGGCGGCTCGGTGACCATTATCGGGGCCGTGTCGCCTGCGGGCGGCGACTTCTCCGAACCTGTTACCCAGCATACACGGAGATTCGTACGCTGCTTCTGGGCCCTTGACCGCGACCTGGCTAACGCTCGCCACTATCCGGCCATATCCTGGAACGACTCCTACTCCGAGTATGTCGACGACCTCGTCCGGTTCTGGGACGGCGTCGATCCGGCGTGGAATTCACTGCGGATCGCGGCTATGGACATCCTCAAGCGCGAGCGCAAACTGGCCGAGATCGTCCGCCTCATCGGCCCCGACGCCCTCCCCGATGAACAGCGCCTCGTCCTCCTGACCGCCGAGCTGATCAAGATGGGCTTCCTCCAGCAGAGTAGCTTCGACAAGGTTGACATGTACTGTTCGCCCGAACGCCAGGTCCTTATCCTCCAGTGCATTCTCACTTTCCACAGGGAGGCCGAGGCTGCCATGAAGGCGGGCCTGCCCCTCCCCAAGATCACTTCGATGCCCATCCGAAGTGAGATCGTCAGGCTCAAGAGCTCCCTACACAACGACGAGACCGCCTCAGGGCAGGAAATATTGGACCGCATACGTCGTTCCTTCGCCGAAGCCGGCGTCGGGACCGAGGGGGCCGCATCATGATCGGCACTGAATACCGGGGCCTTTCGAAAGCTGATGGCCCCATCGTCGTCGCGGCCAAGACCGAGGACGTGGGCTTCGCCGAACTCGTGCGCGTACGCGACCGCTTCGGCGCGCTCAGGCTGGGAAAGGTTGTGGATCTCTCGGAAAAAGCCGTCGCCATCCAGCTCTTTGCCGACAATTCCGGCATCTCCCTCGACGATGCGTGGGTCGAGTACCTGGGCAAACCTCTCGAGTTCAGGGTTGGGACAGACATCGTGGGAAGGATCTTCAACGGTCTGGGCGATCCTATCGATGGTTATCCGGCGATAGCGAGCTCTGACTTGCGCGACATCAACGGCCGCCCCATCAATCCTAGCGCCCGCGTCTACCCCCGCGACTTCATCCAGACAGGGATATCGGCCATAGATGGGATGAACACCTTGATACGCGGCCAGAAGCTGCCCATCTTCTCGGGGAACGGTCTTCCCCACAACAGACTGGCGGCCCAGATCATCCGCCAGGCCAAGGTGAGGAGCGCGGACGCGCCCTTCGCCATCGTCTTCGCGGGCATGGGCATCAAGTATGACGTCGCCCGATTCTTCACCGATTCTTTCGAACGCTCGGGTGTCCTGTCGCGCGTTGTCATGTTCCTCTCCCTGGCCGACAGTTCTTCTATCGAGCGCCTCGTCACGCCCAGATGCGCCTTAACCGCGGCCGAATACCTCGCTTACGAGATGGGTATGCACGTCCTCGTCGTCCTCACCGACATGACTAACTACTGCGAAGCCCTGCGTGAAGTATCGGCGGCGCGGAACGAGGTGCCGTCGCGGAAGGGCTACCCAGGTTACCTATATTCCGATCTGGCCTCGCTCTACGAGCGCGCTGGGCGCATTGAGGGCTCTGTCGGCTCCATCACCCAGCTACCCATCCTCTCCATGCCCAACGACGATATATCCCATCCGATTCCCGACCTGACGGGATACATCACCGAGGGTCAGATAGTCCTGGAACGCGAACTCTCCCAGCGGGGGGTCTATCCACCCATCGCCGGACTTCCATCCCTCTCACGCCTCATGAAGGACGGGATCGGAGAGGGCATGACGCGGGAAGACCACCGCGACCTTTCCTCCCAGCTTTTCTCCGCCTACGCCTACGTGCGTTCGGTGCGCGACCTGGCGGCCATTATCGGCGAGGAGGAGCTCTCGGAGCGCGACAGGCTCTACCTCCGCTTCGGCGACAGGTTCGAGGGCGAATTTCTCGCCCAGGGGGAATTCGAGGACAGGAGCGTGGAGACGACCCTCGATCTTGGATGGAAGATGCTGGGCCTCCTGCCTAGGGAGGAACTCCTGCGACTTCCCCTCGCCCTCATCGACAAATATCTTCCCGAACGGGCCGAAGGGTAGGGGGGCTTGGATCCATGGCTAATGCTTATCCAGCGCCGACGAAGACCAATCTCATTGCCGAGAAGCGGAACCTCTCATTGGCCCTCCAGGGCTATGACCTCCTCGAAAAGAAACGCGAGATCCTCGTCATAGAGCTTCTCAAGCGCATGGACGAACTCGATCTCCTCGAAAGGGACATTCACGAGCTCACGGACAAGGCCTACGCCCACCTGAGGCGGACCCTTCTGGCCGTGGGCCGGGAACGAGTCCTCGCCCTATCCTTCAAACCCGTGCGCTCCATAAGTCTCGAGACAGGACGTGTCGAGGTCAGCGGGATGTCCCTTCCTACCCTCGTTGCCCACGAGGGCGCACCCGAGCTGAACTATTCTTTCATGAATTCGTTTGCCGTTTCCGACGAAACCGTGGTAGAGTTCTCCGAGTTACTCCAGAAACTCGCTTCGGCCGCCGGACTTCGCTCAATCGTGTGGAGACTGGCGCGCGAGGTGAAGAAGACCCAGCGCCGCGTCAACGCGTTGGACAAGATGGTGATTCCCCGTTCCGGAGATATCGTGAAGTTCATTGAATTGACCCTCGACGAGAGGGAGCGCGAATCTCTCTTCGCAATAAAACTCCTTAAGCGCCGCGCGGCGGAGCGTGAAAACCTATGAGACAGATGTTCGCGTCCATCCTCGTGGCCATTAGTGGTTCCGAGGCTTCTCTCGGCGCCTTCCAGTACGCCTTGAGCATGAAGAAGCAGTTCGGGTCCAAGGTGACAGCCTGCTACATCGTCGACACGGCGACTATACGCCAGCTTGCCCTCTCGAGGATCTTCGTCCCCGACGAAAGCCAGGAATACGAGGACAGCCTCGAACTGAGCGGGAAGCGTTACCTCAATTTCTGCGTCGAACTGGCCTCCAAGAAGCGTATGACCATCGAGACAGTCCTGGGCAAGGGCTCGGTGCCCGGCGAAATCGTCAAGACCGCCTCGGACCTCGGCGTGGACTGCATCATCCTCGGAGGGCAGCCCGACGAGCATCAGTATAAAGACGTCGTCCTGGAGGCTAACCGCGAAATTCTGAAACATGCCCGCTGTCCCGTTGTTTTCGTAAAGCCGGGCATGGGCGAGGATCTCTACCGATCCCTGTGACCGGATTGTTACGTTTCCCTTTCGTTGCTATAGTATTCGCCATTCCGTCCGGAGGAAGAGATGCATGTCGCCGTCATCGCTATAAGCGAGAGACAGTCGGATAGACTCAGGAAAATGACAAGGGCCGTTCTCGGGGAACTGGCTTCACTGGGCCATGAGGGCGAGCTTTTCTCTCAGGCGGACACGCGCGTTTCCTATTTCGATTATATCATCGCCTGTTCCGAGCCCGAGGGCATAGGCAAGGCCCTGGGCCAGAGACTGGAGGAGAAACTTTCCTCGGGCGGCAACCTCACCGGCAAACGCTCGATGGCTCTCCTCCTTAAATCCGGTTTACGGTCGCATAAGGCCCTTGCCCTCCTCATGGCAGCCATGGAGAAGCAGGGCATGGTGGTCACTATGGGCGAAATCGCCTCCGCCGATTCCGAGGCGGCCGCGGCCGTGCACGAAGCTCCCATTATCCGAGGCTAGGGTCCATGGAAAACTACTATGACGTCCTGGGCGTTCCACCCGACTCCAACCCCAGCGTGATAAAAAGCGCTTTCAGGAAGAAGGCAAAGAAATATCATCCCGACATGGTGGCCGCCGATGGAACGAAGACGGCCAAGACCTCGGTAGCCTCGATGCGCGAGTCGGCCATGCGCCTCATCCTCGAGGCCTATAGGATTCTCTCCGACGGCGAGAAGCGGAGAGTCTACGACAGGCTCCTCAGAAAACAGAATAACGAACAGAAGGGCTTCGACTACCGGGCCTTCCTGAAAGCCCGGAATCATGATCCCGAGAGCCAGGCGAAACTCATCGTCTACGATCTTTTACACAACCTCGAGGACGAGGCGCTCGAAGTATTCGAGCGCTCCAAATCCTTTGGCGACTTCAGGCTCGAGCGTTGGCTGGATAGGGGTGACGCGATGGATGCCGAGTACTGTATAGCCGAGGAATACGAGAAGCGGGGCCGCCTTCTCAAGGCCTATGCCATCTACAAACGGCTCATCGGCCTGGAACGGGAGAGGCCATGGTTCAGATACTACTTCGACGTCGTCGTTCTTAGGTTCCGTACGCTCGTTCTGCAGAAGATGCCGGGGCGGATAGACGAGGACGACTACCTCGACAGGCTGGAGGAGTCGATAGGCCTCGAAATAGGGCCCCGGGACTCGGCTCAGTTCCTCCGTAAAGTGGCCGAAGTCAGGCTGCGCCGCAGGGAATACAGCGAAGCCCAGAATGCCCTGGAAAGGGCCCTGGTTCTGGTCCCCAGGCTACCGGGCCTGGCCGCGGTGAAGCGGAGGCTCGATCAGGCCTCCGAGGGAATGGAAGCTTGAAGACCCCATTCCCAGGCGGCAAGCGGAATAGTATTAGGAAATAAGGCCCTCTGGGAGCCTAGCCAATACCTGAGCGGAGAGTGAGTGAAAACGATGAAAAGAATCTATTTGTTCATTTTTGCCATTGCCTGCGTCTTCGCTTCGAGCGCGCAGACCACGATAGACAAACCTGCGGCAACCATCAAGCTTACCAAGCAGGAGGTGATTTCGGTCAGGCAGATCAAGGCCGATGTCCAACGTCTCGAGACGGCTGCGGGAATCAAGTTTACGGCCGATCAGATCAAACAGGTTCTCGACGCCCGGGTGAACAGTCTCCTTTTTGTCCAGTTCTGCGATCGGGAGAAGATCACGGTCCAGGACAGTGATGTCACCAAGGCCACCGCCCAGATGAAAGCCAGCCTCGGTACCAACGCCACGGACACAGATCTGGAGAACTCGATGCGGGCATCAGGCGTCTTCGTCGAGCCTAAAATCTATGTGCGCCAGCGGCTTCTCTTCGAGTCCTATGTCCAGACCAAGCGGGCCGACGAGTTCAAGGCTATCATGGTGGCCCCGACGGCTGACGAGGTCCTCAAGGCTTACGATCTCGCCAAGGCTTCCCTGGTTCGCCCCGACACCATGAGGGTGTCCATCCTCTATGTGGATACGCGAGGCAAGAGCGACACCGACGCCAAGAAGTCCAAGGATGTCCTGTCTTCGATATCAAGTGCGCTCAAGCTCAATTCCACGAAATTCGACGAGTACCTGCTGAGGGCGAGCGACACGACGGGCTATAAGGCCATCCCCTCCTTCTATATGGAGAAGACGGGCCAGAACAAGAGCCTCTTCGGCGTCGACCTTTTCGATACGGTATTCAAGCTCAAGGTGGGGGATATTTCCTCCTTGGTGGAAAGCCCGACCGGCTACAGGATTGTCAGGGCAAACGAATTTCTCGCTCAAAAGCAGCTCGGCCTGGCGGACACCGTCCCCGGAAACCAGAATATGACAGTTCAGGAATTCCTTACCTACCAAGTGGCGAACGATAAGGAATCTAAATTCATGGACAAGCTGGAAGTCGATCTCATTAACCAACTCCAGTCCGAGGCGACTATTAAAATCTACGACGAAAATCTGAAGTGGTGAGGGCGCGAAGCGATGTCATCACGGCGAAAGGCTAGGATCCTCGCCTTCCAGGCCCTTTACGCCTGGGAGGCTTCCTCGACCCCGGTTCAGGAAATCCTCCTGTTTCCTTGGCTCGATTCCGCCAAACTTGAATGCCTGGACGAGGAGTCGGCCACCTTTACCAAGCTGATCGTCGCGGGAGCGATCGAAAACATCCAGGCTATCGACGCGGAGATAACGGCCCATCTCTCCCACTGGCCCTTCGAGCGCCTCAAGAAGGTAGACCTGGCCATCCTGAGGATGGGGGCCTACTGTCTCCTTTTCCAGAAGGATATCCCCGCCCAGATCACGATCGACGAGGGTATCGAGATAGCCAAGGAATATGGCACCGAGGAATCTTACAAATTTATAAACGGAGTACTCGATGGGATTCATCGGGACTCAGACGGCTCCAAAAAGCCTGTTTCAGGTGAGGCTTCCTCGGGATCTTTCGGACAAACGACCGAAGGCGGCCCGCATTGATCAAGCTCAAAAATCCTGAACAAATCGAAGGGATTCGTAAATCCTGCGCCCTGCTTTCCGAACTGTACGTCTTCCTGAAACCCAATGTCCTCCCGGGAGTCTCCCTCCTCGATCTGGACAGGATGGCCGAAGAATTTATCAGGGAAAGGGGAGGGAAACCGGCCTTTCTCGGCTATGAGGGCTTTCCAGCCACCCTCTGCCTCTCGGTCAACGAGACCGTCATCCATGGCATCCCCGATAAAAGACGGCTCGTCGAAGGCGATATAATCGGCATCGACTCGGGTATAGAGCTGAATGGCTATTTTTCCGACGCGGCGATCACCTTGCCTGTAGGCTCTGTATCGCCCGAGGCTCAGAAGCTCATGTCCGTGACGCGGGAATGTCTGGATCGAGCAATAGAGGCAGTCATGCCCGGTTCTAGGATACACGACATCTCGAGGGCTGTCTTCAGTCTGGCTACCCGAAACGGCTACGGCGTGGTTCGTCAGTATTGCGGACACGGGGTCGGGATCGATGTCCACGAAGATCCCCAGATACCCAACTATGTGTCACCCGGGCCCAATCCCCGCCTCATCGCCGGCATGACCATAGCCATCGAGCCCATGATCAACGCAGGCACCGCCTCCGTAAAGGTCCTGGACGACGACTGGACTGTCGTGACCATGGACGGCTCCCTCTCCGCTCACTACGAACACACCGTCCTCGTCACGAAGGACGGGGCCGAAAGGCTCACCTCCTGGTCTTTTTAATACGCGGATTTCAATACTACTTTGCCATCTGTAACAAATTCCGCTATTTTTCATTATAGACTTAAGCATATATAAGGACGTTCAGCAGAGCGTCCATTAAGGAGCAGAACCATGGCATTGCGCAAAAAGCTTTATTCCAAGACATTTTTCATCGCCAACCTCATACTGCTAGGCGTCATCGTCGGCTTCGTTTTAGCCTTTGTGGGCGGCAGGGGGATTGGCAAATCACAAGCCAATGCGCCCCTCTCCCTGCCCATCGTCCATGCCGAGAGCCCGGCCGTCCAAGTGACCCCCGAGATAGGCGCAGCCCTCTCCCAGGCTGAATCCGTCCAGAGCGCCTTTAGGTACGTCTCCAAGACAGTCCTTCCTTCCATCGTTGAGCTCGATGTCGTGGACAAGGTGACCGAGAGCCCCAAGACCCAGCCCACCATTCCCTTCGAGTTCTTCTTCGGTCCCCAGGGCCAGCAGGACCAGCAGAACACGCCCAAGCGCGGCCAGGAAGGCATTGGCTCAGGTGTCATCGTCCGAAGGACGGGCAAGACGGTCTATATACTCACCAACAATCACGTGGCCGGCAACGCCGAGAAGATCACGGTCATCATGAGCGACGATAGGAAATTCTCGGCCAGCCTCGTAGGTGCGGACGAGCGCAAGGATATCGCCTTAGTCAAATTCGAGACGGGCGATTCGGACATCGCCGTCGCTAAATTGGGAGATTCCTCCAAGGTCGAGGTCGGCGACTGGGCAATCGCCCTGGGCAGCCCCTACGGCTACGGCTCGTCGGTAACGGCGGGCATCGTCAGCGCTATCGGCCGAAACGGCGGCCCCGACGAGAACATCAACGATTTCATCCAGACAGACGCGGCGATCAACCCGGGCAACTCGGGCGGGGCCTTGGTCAACATCCGGGGCGAGGTCGTCGGCATCAATACCTGGATAGCATCGGCTACAGGCGGATCGATCGGCCTGGGCTTCGCCATCCCCATCAACAACATCAAGGGAGCCATCGACGACTTCATAGCCCACAAGCAGATCCAATACGGATGGCTGGGAGTCAGCCTCGAATCGATCTTCAGCGACTCGGCCACGGCCAAGGATCTGGGCCTCGAAGGGCTGAAGGGCGCCTTCGTCGCCCAGGTGTACAGGAATGGCCCCGCGGACAAAGGTGGCATCCTGCCCGGTGACTTCATCACCGCGATAGCATCGGTCCAGGTGAAATCCCAGGATGAACTCGTCCGCAAAGTGGGCGACGTGCCTGCTGGGACAACCGTCGACCTTGATTTAGTCCGCGGCGGCAAAAGGCTCACCATGAGGGTTAAGATCGATCTTCGGGACAAGAACGTGGCCGGCAACTACAAGGACATCTTCCCCGGCATGTCCGTCATCTCCCTCGCCTCGGACCGCGTAGACCAGAAAAAGCTTCCCGAGGGTTCCTCGGGCGGCGTCCTTGTCAGCGATGTCCTCGCCAAGAGCCCGGCCTCGGTGATCGGCGTCAAGCTTGGCGACATCATCGTCCAGGTGAACGAGAAGAAAGTCGAGGGCCTGCCCTCATTCTTCAGCCTCCTCAACGACCCCAAGGAGAAGAAGCTTCGCTTTACCGTGATCAGGGAGGACCAGACTATCGATACCCTTGCTTTAACTAAATAGTAAGAGTATAGTCCAGCCAATCTCCGCGCAGAAATGAAGGAAGCCCCGAACGAGTTCGGGGCTTCCTCGCTTACCTGGGTTCGGCGCGGCGCAAGAGTTGTTCCGAGAGGCTCCCATGCACAAAGTGTTTGTTTCCTACGACATGATACGCGACGACGCTATCAAGCTTGCCTATCGTATTTACAAGGATGGTTTCGTTCCCGACATCATCTACGTGTCCCTGCGGGGGGGCGCCTACATGGGCAATGTGATCAGCGAATACTTCAAGTTCGTTACGGGGAACGGGAAACCCGTATTCTACGCCGCCGTAGTCGCCCGATCCTATACCGACATCAATACTCAAGCGTCCATCCAGGTCGACGGCTGGACCTACGATCCCGACCTTCTCAAGGCAGGGGATAAAGTTCTCCTCGTGGATGATGTTTACGATTCGGGGCGGACCATTAACTACCTTGCGCAGCTTTTCATGGAGAAGGGACTTTCCCGGAACGACATTAAGATCGCCGTCCACGATTACAAACTGAGGAGCTACCTGTCCGAAACCTTGCCCATCCACCCCGATTACTGGTGCAGGAAGCTGGAGTCAGCGTCGCCCAGCGATGAAACCTGGATCCATTACATGAGCCATGAACTCGTCGGCCTCACCCAGGCCGAGATAAATGAGCACTACCTTGCCGATGACCCCGAACTCGCCGAGGCCATGTCCCTGATAGCCCGGGGCTAGATCGAGGTTCCCGACGGCACAATCGTATTCTTGGGGATGACGATGATCCCATCCACGACATAGTGAGTGGGATACTCGCCGTCAGCCCTCGGGATATCGTCGATGCCTATCCTGCAGTTGAAGCCTATCCTGGCGTTCTTATCGATGATCGCCTTCTGTACGATGCTTCCCCCGCCAATGCCGATATTCGGGATGCCCTGATCGGCGTTGCGCCGCTTATCCACATCGGTCTCGTACCGGTCGGCCCCCATGCAGATTACGCCATCCAGGCTCGCCCCCGACTCGATGATCGTGCGCACGCCCACGATGGACTTCCTGATGGAGGCATTCGTGATGATGCAGCCGTCCGTCGCCATGGCCTGATTGAGAGTGCAGTAGTTGAGCTTGGAGGCTGGCAGGTTCCTGTTGTGGGTGTAGATCGGGTTCTCTTCGTCGTAGAAGTTGAATGGAGGATTGATGTCGGTCAGTTTTATATTGGCGTCGTAAAAGCTCTTGATTGTCCCGATATCCTCCCAGTAGCCGTCGAAGAGGTAAGCGTTGATCTTCTCCCTACCCAGGATGTCGGGGATGACTTCCTTGCCAAAATCGTTGGCGTCCCCCGCCAGGGCCTCCTCCATAAGGGATGCGTCAAAGATATAGATGCCCATGGAGGCGAGATACTCCTTCTCGGGAGCCGACTGGGGCGGACGAATCGAAGCGGGAAGCTTGAGTGCCGAAATATCCTTGGTCGAGCCCGGTTTTTCCATGAAGGACTCGATGAAAGAGTCGGGCTTGGCCTTGATGATGCCCAGGTCGTTCGCCGTCGCCCTGTCTACCATGGTGCCTGCGATCGTGAGCCTCGCGCCCGATTCAAGATGCCTTGTGAACATATCTCCTAAGTCCATCCTGTAGAGCTGGTCCCCCGAGACGATGAGATAATGTGTGGGATTCTGGGGTCTGAAATGGATGAGATTCTTGCGGACCGCGTCGGCGGTGCCCTCGTACCAGCCCGAATGGATGGGAGTCTGTTCGGCGGCAAGGATCTCGACGAAACCATCCGAGAAGGAATCGAAGTTGTAGGAGCGGGCGATGTGGAGGTGGAGGCTCGCCGAGTTGAACTGGGTGAGAATATAGATTCGCTTAAAACGGGCGTTGATGCAGTTCGAGATGGGTATATCCACGATGCGGAACTTTCCCCCGAAGGGTACGGCGGGTTTGGATCTTTCCTTGGTAAGAGGGTAGAGGCGGGTGCCCTTGCCGCCTCCCAGCACGATCGACAGAACCTTGTACATACACTCCCTTTTCACGCCAGGGACGGGCCGCGAACACGCAAACATCTGTTTACCTTTCCGTCCCGCGTGTGTAGAGTATAGCCTATGATGCGGAAATCCGCCAACGAATTTTTCCTGAGTTTCCTCCCCTGGCTCGAGACCCAGGGCGAGGTACCCTGGGTGAAGACCCTACCGGGAAGGGAGGCTGTTCTCAACCCCCTGCCCGAGGATCTTTCACCAGCCCTCGCGGCCGCCCTCGCGTCGAGGGGCATCACCGGCCTCTACTCGCACCAGGCCGAGGCCTACAGGCTGGGCAGGGCTGGGAAGAACTTCGTCGTCGTCACCCCCACGGCCTCGGGCAAGACTCTCTGCTACAATCTCCCCATCGTGCAGAGTCTCCTCGAGGACGAGACGGCGCGGGCTCTCTTCCTCTTCCCCACCAAGGCTCTCTCCCAGGACCAGAAGGCCGAGCTCAACGAAGTTGCCCTGGGCGGCTCCCTCCCCCTGCAGATACAGACCTACGATGGGGACACCCCCTCCTCTCTGCGGACCGTCGCCCGCAATTCGGGCAGGATCGTCATCTCCAACCCCGACATGCTGCATTCGGGCATCCTGCCCAACCACGCTAAATGGATCAACTTCTTCTCCGGACTCAAGTTCGTCGTGGTTGACGAGCTCCACATCTACCGGGGTGTCTTCGGCAGTCATGTGGCCAACGTCCTGAGGCGGCTCAAACGGATAGCTGCTTTCTACGGCGCCCATCCGATTTTCATCCTCTGCTCCGCGACCATCGGCAATCCCAGGGAGCTGGCCGAGTCCCTCGTCGAGGAGAAGGTCGAACTCATCGACAGGAACGGCTCGGGAACCGGAGAGAAGACGATCGTCTTCTACAATCCGCCCCTTGTCGACCCCGTGCGTGGTCTGCGCAAGTCCAGCGCCCTCGAGTCCCAGCGGATAGCCCTCGAACTCCTTAAGGGAGGGGTTAAAACGATCCTCTTCAGCCGTTCACGACTCCAGGTTGAACTGATAGCCTCATACTTAAGCGAGAGCCTTGAGAATCCCTTCACCGAGAATGGAAGGATAAAGGTAAGCCCCTACCGCTCCGGCCTTCTGCCGTCGGAGCGGCGGGCGATCGAGAAGGGCTTGCGGGAAGGCTCGATCCAGGGGGTTGTCTCGACGAACGCCCTCGAACTGGGAATCGACATCGGAGGCCTGGACGCCGCCGTTATCGCTGGATACCCGGGGTCGGCGGTCTCCTTCTGGCAGCAGGCGGGGAGGGCGGGAAGGCGGGGGACGGGCTCGATGGCGATCTTCGTAGCCTCGTCTTCGCCCTTGGACCAGTACTTTGCGCGGCACCCCGAGTACTTCCTTGCCCAGGGGCCGGAGCGGGCGCGCATAGATCCCGACAACGCCTACATTTTCGTCGACCACGCCAAGTGCGCGGCATTCGAACTGCCCTTCAGTGAGGGTGAGGCCTTTGGCTCGGGTTCGGCCTTTGGCCGGGATTCGACCATCGGCTCGGGTTCGGCTGGCGAGCGGACCGAGATGACGCGGGAGGCGCTTTCCCTCCTCGAGGAGGAAGGTGCTGTGCGGCTGCGCTCGGGACGCTGGTACTGGTCGGACGAAGGCTATCCCAGCGAAACGATATCGCTGCGGTCGGCAACGGCTGACAATGTCGTCATCGTCGACGTCACGGGCGGGGCGAAGAAGGTCATCGGGGAGATGGACAGGCCCAGCGCCAAGGAACTCCTCTTCGAAAACGCCGTCTACATCCATCTCGGCCAGCAGTATCTCGTCACCGATCTGGACATCGACAACAGGCTCTGCGTCGTGGAGCGGCACAGTCTGGAATATTGGACCGACTCCATCGTGAAGACAGACCTCGAAGTTCTCACCGAGGACGAGAGGGGTTGGGCAGGCGTTCCAGGGGCACTTTCAGGTCCCTTCGCCTATTCCCTGGGCGACGTTCTCGTACGCAGCCAGGCGGAGAAGTTCAAGAAACTCCGGTTCCATACCCACGAGAATGTGGGCTATGGGGAGATCCATCTTCCTCCCGAGGAGATGCAGACGAGAGCCGTGAGCATCCTCTTCCCCCGGGGCAGACCGGCGGGGGACTTTCTCGCCGCCCTCGATCCATCCAGGGCGGCGGCCGTCCTCGTGGGATCGGCCAGGCTCTTCAAATCCCTCGCACCCGCCTTCGTTCTCTGTGACTCGGGCGATCTGGGCGTGTCCGAGCGAGTGCGGGACCAGCACTTCCTCCAACCCGCCATCCACCTCTACGACAAGTATCCAGGGGGTACGGGCCTTGCCGAGGCCTTGTCGGCCAGGCTTCCCGACCTTGCCATGGCCGCGCTTGAGAGGCTTTCGGGCTGTTCCTGCCGCTTTGGCTGCCCTTCCTGTATCGGGGTCGACCTCATACCCGAGGGAGCTGATGAGGGGGAGAACGGAAGAGCGGGAACTACGGGCCCTATTCTCCCTGCCGGTCCAGGAGGGGGAAGAAAACTCGTCGCCGACTTCCTTGTTCTCTGCCGTACTTTCCCCGGTGCTTAGTCGATGGCCTCGCTCAAGACCAGAATAAGCCGACTCAAGGCCCTCGGCCTCAAGAAGGCCTCGGAACTCGGGACGGCCAGGCCGGGAGATGCTGGGCAGGGAGTCCGGAGCAAGGCCTTCGATCATTCTGCTGTTCCATTCGAGACAGCCGTTGAGCCCCTGCCGGGCTGGACAGCCCTGGGCTTGGCCGTTCAGACGCGAACGATTCCGACGGGCCTCATTCTCCCCGAATCATCGATCGGTGGCTTTTATCCTTCGGCCTTCCAAAGGGCGAAGAGCCTCGTAGCCGGCAGACCTGACCCGCCTCAGGAATACCAAAAGCTCACCTTTTTCGACCTGGAGACGACCGGGCTCTCGGGAGGTACGGGCACACTTGCCTTCCTCGCAGCCCTGGGCTACTTCGAGGGAAGGGACTTCCTAGTTACCCAGGTCCTCATCGACGATTACCCCGGGGAGCCAGTCTTCCTCGACTTCATCGCTTCCGTCTTCGCCCAACACCCCTGGGCGGTCACCTATAACGGGGCAACCTTCGACATGCCTCTTCTGCGCACACGCTTTATCATGAACGGCACTCTTATGCCCGAGCTGGATCATATCGACCTTCTCAAGCAGGCAAGGCGGCTATGGAGGCGCAGCCTGGGTTCCTGCTCCCTCAAGGCTATCGAGGAGGGGGTCTTGAGCTTCGAACGCGAAGGGGATATTCCTGGCTTCCTGATCCCCAGGATCTGGCTGGACTATTCTGCCGGGGGAAAGGAAAGAAGGGGAGAAGGCCTTGATTCCCTCCTGAAGGTATTCGAGCACAATGTCCAGGACGTTATCTCCCTCGCCCGCCTCTTCCTGAAGGTCGAGAACATCATGAAGCTGCCCCTCGACGCGACCTGCGCGGCGAAGGTCCACCTGCCGAGTCTCGCCCTCGAGCTTATAGGACGGGGGCGCTACGATGAAGGCATGGAACTCCTCGAAGCTGGGGGAGGAGAGGGCGATCAGCTCTCCCTCCATATTCTCGCCCGTCTCTACAGGAGGGCCGGGGTGGAGGCCGAGTATCGCAGGGTTGTCGAAGCCATGGATCCCGGCACAGTTTCAGGCTGTGTCGCCAAGGCGAAGCTGTCCGAACACAGGATCAAAGACTATCGGGGGGCAATCGCCTGGGCCGAGCGCGCCCTTATGGTATTGGAAAATTCGAAAGAAGGAATGCCGAGGGAGAAATTCGAGACGCAGAGCCAAGCCCTCTCGTTCAGGCTTGCGCGACTGATGCTGAGGTTGGGATCTCCTGGTCAGCCCTGAGGGTATCGCCAAGCTGGCCGCAGGCACCCATGACGCCCCTGCCCCGGTGCATTCTCTGGACGACCGTGATATCCGAACCTTTGAGTATCTCGGCGAAAGCCCGCATCTGCGCCTTCGAGGGTTCGGTGAAATCCATGCCGGGTACGACGTTCCAGGCGATGATGTTGATCTGGGCGTTCAGGGGCCGTATCCATGAGGCGAGATTCCGCGCGGCTTCGGCCGAGCCGTTTCTGTTGCCGGTGATAACGGCCTCGATGGTGATCCTTTCCTCCGTCACCTTCTGGTAGGCGAGAAGGGATTCCTTGAGGACGTCGAGACCCCAGGTTTTGTTGACGGGCATGAGTTCCGAGCGTAAGGCATCGTCGGCGGCGGTCAGGGAGACGGCCAGCCTCACTTTCGGGCCTTTTGCGGCCAGGTCGAGTATCCCCGGAACAATACCGCAGGTTGAAATGGTTATCTTGCGTAGGGACATGCCGATGCCCGCTCTATCCGAGAGGAGGGTGATAGCCTTTCTGACGGCGCCTAGATTGAGGAGGGGTTCGCCCATGCCCATGAATACAACATTGGAGATGAAGCCTCGCCGTTCCTTGAGGAAATAGTATTGCTCGAGGATTTCATCCGCCCCCAGGTTCCTCAGGAAGCCCAGCCGTCCAGTCCTGCAGAAGGTGCAGCCCATCGGGCAGCCCACCTGGCTCGAGAGGCAGGCGGTTTTTCTCCCCTCGATGTCCTCGAGGAGGACGCATTCCACGGCCGAGCCGTCCCTGAGGCGTATCTGGAGTTTGAGGGAGCCGTCCTCATCGGCGAGTTCGGCATTGACTTTGGAGGAGCGCAGAGAGCCATAGACGGAGGCAAGCCGTTCGCGTTCGACCGCTGGCAGGTTAGTCATGGAGGCAAAATCGCCTGCCCCCTTCGCGATCCATCCATAAATCTGGGAGGATCTGAATCCGCCTGAGTAGCCAAGGGCTTCGTCAATTTCCCCCGGGGAAAGGCCCGAAAGGAAGACATCGGGGACTCCTCCGGGGACTTGGGTCATGCCACGGCCCTCAGTTGGCCTTCGGGGAAAGCCGCGTCAGTGCGTCCTGGATGAAGGGGTTCTTGATGCCCGTCTTCTGGAAGTCGGAGAGGATCTCGGCCGCCTGCACTCGCTGGCCTGCGGCTACATAGCACTGGGCGAGTTCAAGATGGATGCGGTAGTTCTTGGGATCGTTCTGGATCAGCATCTTGAGGCTCGTGATCGCGTCGTCCCACTTGCCCTGGTTACGCGCTATCACGGCGAGGCCGAGGATGGCGTAGACGTCGAACTCGATGTTGAGGGCATCCTCGTAGTACTTGGTCGCCTTTTCGATCTCGCCCATGTTGCGGTACGCGTCGCCCGCTCGCGTCAGGATCACCTTGTTGCGTGGATCCTTTTCAAGGATCTTGTTCCAGTAGATGAGCGAATTGGCCTGTTTGCCTACACCCCTGTAGCAGTCAGCGATGCCGAAAAGGGCGTAGAAGTTATCGGTTTCCCGATCGAGGGCCTGTTCGAAATAGGGTATGCCCTTGTCGAACTGCTTGAGTTTGCGGTAGCAGTTGCCGATCGAAGTGAGGACTCGGATGTCCACCTTGTCCCCCTGGAGATCGACCATCCTCTGCCAGTAGGTCAGGGCTTCCTTGTATTCCTTGAAGTCGTAATGCAGATGGCCCAGGCCGATAAGGGCGTAGTGGTTGTCGGTCTCCATCTCCAGTACACGCTGGTAGATGGCTTTGGATTTGCGGAAATCATGGACCTTTCGGTAGGCGTCCGCCACCCGCGTGAGGACCGTAATGTTCATGTTGTCGTGGAGGAGGTACTGTTCCCAGATCTCAATGGCCTTGTGATACTGGTTCAGGGCCTTGTAGCAGTCGGCCAAGCCAAAGAGGGCGTAGGAGTTGCCCGGGTGGAATACGAGACAGCGCCGATAGAAGTCGGATGCCTCGCGGAAGGCTCCGCGCTTCCGGGCAGCGTCGCCCAAGCCCACGAGGGCGTAGTTGTTTTCCTTGTCCTTCTCGATGATCTGGGCGAAACACTCTATCGCCTCGTCGAAGCGGTTTTCCTTGAGGAGCTGGTAGCCGCGTTTTGAGGCCTCGGAAATCTCTTCAAGTTCGCTTTCGGGAGGTTCGGGAATGTCGAAAAGTTCGTCGATGGGCTGGGGGGGAATAGGATCGTCCATTTTTTTCCTCTTGGCGGAAAGCGTATTTTTTTATACACTGCACTTTATCGTTGCTATCTACGCATAGGAAAAGCTTTCCAGCCGTGTTCAAAGTATATGATGAAAATCAGATATCAGCAAGAGCGGACCTAAGGCCACCTTCTGCAGGGGCTGCTCTCCTGTAGAAGCGGACGATCGACCTTCCGTAGCGTCTTTCGTCCTCGAGGCCGAGAGAACCCAGGGTCTCGGGGAGCCTGTCCTCCTTGGGAAAGTGGATGAGGATTAGAGCTTTTTCGGCGAGCGAACGGCCGCTATCAAGAGATTTAAGCAGATCCAGCCGATAAGGATAGGGGAAGGGCGGATCGAGGAAGACAAGGTCGTAGGCCTGCCGGTTCCGCTCCAGAAAGAGTTCGACGGGTTGGGCCTTGCACTCGATGCGTCTTTCCGATATCGCCACATTCTTGAGGAGAAGGGGAAATTTGGCCCTGTCCCGTTCAACGCAGACGATGGGCCAAGCTCCTCGCGAGGCTGCCTCGAGGGCTATGATGCCGGATCCCGAAAACAAATCCAGGAATGAAAGGCCGGTGAGGTCGCCCAGGATGGCAAAGACCGATTCCCTCATCATGTCCATCGCGGGGCGGATCTCGAGCTGGCCTCTAGGTATCTCGATCGTTCTGCCTCCGTAAATCCCGCCTGTTATCCGCAAACTTACCACTCCTTGAGGCGAAACTCGCGCCTCAGATCGCGCTCTACATCCCGTTCCTTGATGTCGGCCCGCTTGTCATAGGCCTTTTTGCCCTTGCAGAGACCGAGTTCGATCTTGACGAGGCCGCGCTTGAGATAGACGGAGAGAGGAACGAGGGTGAAGCCCTTCTCCCTCACCTTACGGTTTATCCGCTTGATCTCCTGGGCATGGAGGAGGAGTTTCTTGGGCCGGTCAGGATCGTGACCGAAGGTTGAAGAAAAAACGTATTCAGAAATCCTGAAGTTCTTGAGCCAGATTTCGGCATCGCGAACCTCGCCATAGGCGTCAGGAAATGATATTTTCCCTTCCTTGATAGACTTGACCTCGCTGCCTTGGAGGACAATGCCGCATTCGAAGCTGTCTTCGACGCTATAATCGAACCTGGCCCTGCGGTTGAGGGCTACGACTTTCACATTTTCGGGGATGCTCATCTCTGGACTATGGCCGTCCTGAATCCCAGAAAGGAAGAGGAGCGTGAGGGGGAAAGGCCGCCTCGCGAGTGAAGGTCGGTCTTGTCGGCAGTGTTCGCCCAGGAACCGCCGCGTACGGCCTTCTCGGGCCCGGCGAGGAATTCCGAGGCGCCGTCAGAGCCTGAGCCTCTGGCGAAGGCAGGGTAGGGCAGATAGGAATCGGCTGACCACTCCCAGACGTTGCCGAAGAGATCGGCGAGGCCAATAGAGGAATAGCCGAGGGAAGCAACGCGTGAGGGGCCCGTAGCCTCCTTGGACGCCCAGACGGCCTTTTTTTCCTTGAGGGAGGAGGGATCAGAGAGGCTGGCGGCGGCCGCCGTCTCCCACATGGCTTCGCTGGGGAGTGTCACGGCGTAGGCGCCGCCAGAAGTCTTCGTGAGCCAGGCGCAGTAGGCCATCGCCGCGTACCAGGATACACCGGTGATGGGTTCGTCCGGCGAACCCGAATTGAAGGAGGCAAGGTAGTTGTCGTCGATAAAGCCGTTTTCAGCTAGGGCGGATCGATTTTCCAGCTTCCATTCCGGGCTGGCGGCGAGGAAGGAAGCCCACTGGCCCTTGGTTACTTCCGTGCGGGCCATGCCGAAGCTGGGAACCTTACGTGAATAGAAAGCGAGGGAACCGGAGGGAGCTTCGCCGCCCATGGCGGCATAGCCTGCCGAGAAGATGAGATATTGCTGGGGGCCGAGGTTTACGAAGTTTTGGGGCTTGGGGGCCGGTTTGAGGGCTTGGGGCTTGGGAGAGGGGAGTTTCTGGAGGAGGTCGGCTGTCTTCTTGCTCTTTTTAAGGATAAGATCCTTGAGCCAGATTCCTCCGACCGCGTCCTTGCCAAGGACATCGAGAGCCGATCTCGCCGCGGCAGCAAGGCCGAGGGGGGAGGGTGAACCACCCGAGGCGAGGAGAACCGAGGCCCTGAGGCCGTCGCGGGCCAGCTCCGAGGACTGGGTCGCAGCCGCAATATCGGAGATGAAATCCGAGACCGCGAAGGGGAAAGGAGAAGCCTTGGCTTTGACCTTTTCTTCCGATCTGAAATAGTCGGCGACGGCCTCCGAGAGGATGACGGGAACCTGATAGAGCGTGGATGGCTTGCCGGTGAGGGACCAGGAGCTGTATTCGGCGTAGGCTCTCTGGATATTCTTAGCTCCGTCGATGGCAGACAGGCCGTAGGTAAAGCGGGAAATCTTGGGGAAGAAGAGACTGGCGAAGAGCCTTCCGCCGACGACTACCTGCTTCGTCGAAGCCGTGTAGCCCTCTTTCTCCACGCTCATCGCATAGGAACCTGCTTTTACGAAGAACTTCCTTGCCGTACTGCCCCGGTAATTGCCATCCAGATAGACAGCGCAGGTGGAAGGGCTGCCGTCGAAGGCGAGGTAGCTTCCCCTACTCCGAATGCCGGGGTAAAGGAAAATCACGAAAAAAACAAAACAGGCGGCGAGACCATATATGAAGGGCAGATAGACGAGGGGTGAAATTCCCGCGATGGGTTTGAGCCTGACCTTGGCATCATCTATATCGGACTGCTGGATCTTCTTCTCTTCCTTCATCGAAGCAAGGGTATAGGATGGACTGGAGCTTGTCAACGCCGTGCTATCATGCTAGTGTGCAGCCGATGACAAAGCCGGCCGAAACGAGAGCAGGTTTTCCCCAAGCCCTCCAGTCCTTTACCGAACGGATTCTCACACGGCGCCGGAAGCGCAAGCTCACAGACCGCATGAAGCAGCAGCGCAGGAATCCCGTCCTGGATTGGATCTACGCCATTCTCTGGGCAGCCTGCGTCGTCCTTGTCATAAATCAATATGTCTTTCAGAACTACCGCATCCCATCCGAGTCCATGGTGGATACGCTTCTCATCGGGGACATGATCTTCGTCGACAAGTTCTCCTTCGGCCCCGAACTCCTCCCCGGCATGGCCAAGCTCCCCGGTCTCGCGAAACCTCAGCGGGGGCAGATCATCGTCTTTGAAAACCCCAGCTACCTCTCCAAAGGTCCCATCTTCACGGTCGTCCAGCAGATGCTCTACATGCTCACGCTTACCCTCGTCGATATAGACAGGGACGAGAATGGGGAGCAGCTCGTCCACTACCTGATTAAGCGACAGGTGGGGGCGGCAGGCGACAGGATCAAGGTGGAACGCGGCGAGGTCTTCATCTCCCCCGAGGGGCAAGAGAAATTCCTTGCCGAGCCCGAACTCATGAAGCAACTGGGGCTGACGAGGAAGGCCCATCGCCTCGTGGCGGCCTCGGAGTACGCGGCCATCGAGGGGGTCGGCGCAGCCTCGGCCTATCAAGAGACTGGACTCAAGTCGCCCGAGGTCTTAGGCAATCCTTCGATTTCCTCCGCCTACAAGGATGCTTTCGGCTACGACAAGGTCAGGGTATCCGAATTGAGGGACATGGATCCGTCGGACGCGAGGATAGCCGCGAGCGAGCGCCGCTACGAGAAGGGCTGGTATATTCCCGAAGGCAGGGTCTTCCCCATGGGCGACAATAGGGATAATTCCCGCGACGCCCGCTATTTCGGGCCGGTAAGCGTCAACAGGGTTCTCGGAAGGGCTCTGTTCATATATTGGCCTCTTGGAAGGGCGGGCGGAATTCGCTGAACGCCGGATTGATTGGGGGCGCAGGGTGTCGCTTTTCTCGAGGCATAGATCTTTTGCCGAAAAAGTGCTGTCGGCCAGGAAAAGGCGCAGGACAGCGGGCAGGGTTCTTGCTATCCTCCTTATCGCCGCAGCCTCGCAGACCTTCCTCCTGAGGGCATACAGGGTTTCCACGAATACGATGATCCCCGGACTCGAGAAAGGGGATATCGTCCTCTCAGCACCTCTCTTGGGAGGTATCGCGACCATCTTCGGAACACTTCCTTCCTTGTTGCCCCTCGCCCGTGGCAGCCTCGTTGTCGTTCTTCCCGAGACTCCCCATGCCCAAGGTTTGATCCAGAAGGCATGGGATAGCCTCGTCAGGTTCCTGAGTTTCCAGCGATTCTCGCCCCTTGCAGCCAGGACGGGAGAGGAACCGGCTACTCCTGGCCTCTACAGGATTCTGGGGCTCCCCGGCGACAGGTTGCGGCGAAGGGGTCCGATCTACGAGATAGAGGCCGAGGGCAAAGCCAGCTTTTCCACGGAGTATCTGGCGGCAGAAAGGGAATATTCGATTTCGGGCCTGCCGCGTTCGACTTCGGCTTCGGAAGATGCCGCGGTCGAGGGCCAGGAGCTGAGTCTGGGCAAGGGGCAATACTTCGTCGCCTGCGACGACCGCTCGGCCTTCGCTGGTTCTCCCCTCTGGGGGCCCATAGGTGCCGACAGGTTCGGAGGGCGGCTCGTCCTCGTCTTCTGGCCCTTAAAGCGCGCCAAGTTCCTGTGAAGCTGGCCGAACTCCTTACCCTGCCCTCAGGCCGTCGGGCTATGCCCCGTTCCATCTACATCCACATACCCTTCTGTTCGTCGAAATGCGGATATTGCGATTTCCACAGCCTTCCTCTGGGCTCGATTTCGTCCGCCCTTCGCTCCGCGTATATCGACAGGATTCTCTCGCGCCTCGCTGAATGCGTCGAGGCATACGAGGCGCCTTTTGAAACCTTATATATCGGAGGAGGAACACCGACGGCTCTCGAGGACAATCTCTTCGAAAGGCTTCTGCGCGGCGTGGATGAGCTCGCCGGCCGTGGAGTTCTCGAGTGGACGCTGGAAGCCAATCCCGAGTCCTTGAGCCCGAGGAAGGCGGGGATTGCCGCCGCCTCGGGCGTAACCCGGCTGAGCCTGGGCATTCAGAGCATGGACGATGGTGAATTGAAGGTCCTCGGAAGGAAGGCAAGATCCGAGGATAATAAAAGGGCGATAAAGCTGGCCCTTGCCTCGGGCCTAGCGGTTTCCGCCGACCTCATCTCCTCGATTCCCGCCGAAGCGGCGCCGGGCGGGGGGGCTGGGCCTGGGAAGCGAAGAGCCCTCGCGGAGTCGCTGGCCTTTCTCCTCGATGAAGGGGTGGGCCACATCTCCCTCTACGACCTTGTCGTCGAGAAGGGCACGCCCCTTTCGGGGAGGCTGGTGCGGGGGGAACTTCTTCCAACGGATGCCGACGAAGCCTACGAAGAGAGAAAAGAAGCCGAGCGGCGGCTCGTCGAGAGAGGCTACGCCCGCTACGAAGTGTCGAACTTCGCTCCTCCGGGGGCTCAGAGCCTCCACAACTCCGTCTATTGGTGCATGCGTTCGTATCTGGGGATAGGGAGTGGAGCGGTCTCGACTCTTGTCTCGGAAGGTCCGGTATTCGATCCAGCGGATCTGGCGACGGCTTCCCTGAGAATGGAGGAAGGGAGGGATCTGGGCGCCTGGCTCGCCGAGCCCGATGCCTGCCTCTCCATATCACGGCTCTCACGGAAGGATTCGGCCTTCGAGACCATCATGATGGGGTTGAGGACAGCCTCGGGCCTCGATACAGAGCGGTTTGCCGCGCGCTTTGGAGGCGATCCCGAGTCGATCCTTGCGCGGACGCTCGGAATCTGGAAAGGTGAATTCGGGACACGAAGCGGAGGGCGTCTGGCGGTGAACGACGCGGGCCTCGACCTTCTCAACCCCATTCTCGTCGATGCCCTGATCGACGTTGAAGCTTTCTTTGGAGAAAATGATGGAACATGAAACAGGCTCAAGCGGCTTCGAGTATGAGCTGGTCTCCTCGGTGCTTCACGACGTGGCGAGCGTCGAGGCGATCTTTTCGTCCTACGAGCCACTGCTCTCATCCCTCGGAGGCAAGCGGAAACCCAAAATGGCCAAGTTTGGCAGGAAACTTCCTGTCTTCTTCATCCTCACCGGCGGCACCGAGGGTATCGTGCTGGCGGCCTTGGGCGGAAGGGCCCAGGAAGGCAAGGCCCTTCCTATCATCCTCATCGCCCACACGCGGCACAATTCCCTTCCCGCGGCCATGGAAATCGCGGCTCGGGTGGAACAGGACGGGGGCAGGGTTATTCTCGTCCTCCTCCGTGGGGCCGGCGACGAAGCAGGACGCGCTGAACTTGAAAAGGCTCTTTTCCTCGCCCGGACCATCGAGAGCATGCGAGCGACGCGGATAGGGGCTGTGGGCAGTCCTTCGGATTGGCTCGTGGCTTCGAGCCAAAAGGCCGAGGATCTGGCCCTGACCTGGGGCCTTAGCATGGAATCCGTCGGCATGGATACCATGAGGGCTGAGATGGCCAAGGTTGTCCTGGGCGAGGCTGAAGAACGGATGGCCGATGCCTTTTTCGCCGCCGCGGCGTTTTCAGGTGAACCAAAGCGATCCGATATGAATGCTTCGTTGGCGATCTACAAGGCTCTCAAGTCCTTAGCCGGCCAAAGAGGCTGGGACGCCTTGACCGTGCGCTGTTTCGACCTCGTCCTGGCCGAGAAGGCCACAGGCTGCTTCGCTCTTTCCCAGCTAGCCGACGAAGGTTTGGACACGGGCTGCGAGGGGGATGTCGCCTCGATCGTCGCCCTGCGCTGGATGCGCCTCCTCTCGGGGCGGCCGGCCTGGATGGCCAACCCTTCGGATATGGGTTTTTCTGGGGATACGGGGACGATCCTCCTCGCGCACTGCACCATTCCGCGAACGATCCTCGCAGGCTACGGCGTCCGATCCCACTTCGAGTCGGGCCTGGGTGTGGCTGTGGCTGGCACGATTCCCCAAGGTCCGGTGACCCTCGTCCGACTGGGGGGCAGGGCACTGGAGAAGGCCTGGGTAGCTGAGGGCAGTCTCGTCCCAACTCAAGCGCGCGAGGGACTCTGCCGGACCCAGGCCACCGTGAGTCTGGAGGCCGAGGCCTTGCGGCGGTTCATGGCCCATCCCCTGGGCAACCACCTAGTCCTTGGTATTGGAGCCCAGGGAGAGATGGCGCGACGATACCTGGCGGCAGAGGGGATGGAGATCGTTTAAAGGCCTGGTATTTAAACGAAGAAATCGTAGGACTTTTTCAGGGAATTGGCGTAGCCTGTCTGAAGGCCCAGATTGAATTTCCTCTCCGTGCCGATCGTCGAGGGAGGGCCGTGTCCCGGGAATACCAGGGTTCCACTGTCGTAGCCCAGGAGCTTGTCCTGGATCCGCTCGATGAGGGACTGGGCGTTGAAGGCCGAGGTCGTCTTACCGAGAATTCCCGCGTGGATGACGTCTCCGGTGAAGAGGCAGGATTCAGTCTTGTAGACGATGGAGTCCTGGGAGTGGCCGGGCAGGGCGATGGCTCGAATCATGAAGCCCGCCTCCTCGAACTCATCCCCGTCCCGCACCTTTTTGCAGGGAATGTCGAAAAGCTTCGTGTTGGAGGCGTAGACCTTGGGCTTGTAGATGCGCAGAAGAGTTTTAAGACCGCGGATGTGATGAATGTGGTTGTGGGTGATAAGGACGGCGTCCAGGCTGTACCCGTTGTGCTCGATCTGATCGATCATCGTCGTTGTCACTTCGGCTGGATCTATGACGATCGCGGCGCGGGATTCCTCATTGCCCAGAAGGTAGCCGTTCGAGAAGCCATAGATCGAGTAGTGCTGGTAGAGTTTCATAGATAGAGATGCTCCAGATCCCTCACCGCCTCGTTGATGTTCGAGCCGGAGAGGGATACTTCCTCCGACTTGCTCGGTATGAAGTAGACGCGCTTGAAGTCGCAGTCGTCAAAGCGGCAGCGCAGCAGATCGCAGAGGATGAAGCGGGAATCGTAGAGGTTGGATGAAGTGAAGCTCGATTCCCTGATCCGGGATCCGTCGAAGCTGACATGGATGAGCTCGGAGTTCTCGAAGCTGCAATCGAGAAGTTCGACGTTTCCAAGGGAACAGAAATCCATATCCGTGCCCGAAAAATCGCAGGAATCGAAGTTGGAACCGTCTAGGAAGCAGAGACGAAAGGATGCCCCCGTGAACATTACGTGGGAGAATCGAACTCCGCCGAAGCGGCAGCCGACAAAGTGGACCCGTGAGAAATCGGCATCCACAAGATCGATGTCGGAGAAGTCAACGCTATGGGCCGCCTCGGCCTTAATAACCCTTTCGACGAGGTCTCTGACGGCTTTCCGGGGATCGGGCGTATGGGCTTTGCAGAAGGGGCTTTCCGCGAATGCCTTAGCCTCGCAGCCCGGCTCGCCGCAGGAAAGGTTCCTATACATGGACATAGGCTACACCAAGGCGAGGACTTCCGGCAAGGCGCACCTCAGAACACAGCTCGCCTCAGAATATGGCTCGCCTGAAGCTCGATCTTGAATTATCCGAGGACCTGCGGCTACAATGAACCCATGTGCTATTTCTGCGGCGAGATCGTCTCCCTCGACCGAGTGCCTGGTTTCGGTGAAACATGCCCGACCTGCGGTAAGGATATGCATGTCTGTCTCATGTGTTCCTTCTATTCGCCTCAGGCGCGCTGGGCCTGCCATGAAACTATCGAGACCCAGGTCCTCGAAAAGGACAAGCGCAACTATTGCGATTTCTTCATGCTCTCTCCACGGTTTGGGGCAAGGAGCCCGGGGGACCTGAAGGGAAAGGGCAAAGCCGAGGCCGCCAGGTCCGCCTTTGGCTCGCTCTTCAAATCATCATGACAAGTCCAGTCAAAGGTTCGATAGTCTTTATCTCCTCGGGTGTGGGAGGACTGCCCTATCTCGAGTGCGCCAGAACCTGCATCTCTGGAAGAATGCTCAATTACCTCGCCGATAACGCGGGTTTTCCCTACGGGACAAAGACTTCACGCCAGATTGAGGACCTGTTGCTCGAGCGCACACGGCGCCTTATGGCGAGGCTGCTTCCCGCAGCCATCGTGATAGCCTCCAATACGGCGAGCCATGTCGGCCTTTCCATCCTGCAGCGCGCCCATCCCGATCTGCCCATCGTCGGGACGGTTCCTGCCATCAAGGTGGCGGCGGCGTCGACGAAGAGCGGCCGGATCGGCGTCATCGCCAGCGAACGTACCATTGCTGATCCCTATATCGACGACCTCATCGTCCGCTATGCCGCGGACGCCGAGGTCGTGAAACTAGCTGCCCAGGACCTTGTCTACTTCGTCGAAAAACGTTTCCTGGGTTCGGACCGGGCCGAAAGAGCCGCCGCCGTCGAAACCTACGTTCGAACCTTCGTCGAGGCAGGTGTGGACCGGATCGTCCTCGCCTGCACCCATTTCCTTCACCTCGAAGAGGACTTTTCCGCCTGCTGCTTAGCGTTTGGGGCTGCTAATGTCCAGATCGTCGACTCACGCCAGGAGGTGTTAAAACGCCTTGCCCAATTGGCCCATGAGTTAGGCCTGGACCAGGAAGCTGAGGAGACGGACGACGATTCCGAAGAGGGCAGGTTTTTTCTCACGGGCGAACCGCCTTTCGACACGGACTATGGGCGCTGGGCCAGGCGTTTCGGTCTTTTGCCCCCCGAAAGGCTTTGAAGGCAGGCCGCGGGGTGAGAGGCAGGGTTCTATCGACAGCGAACAATCTCTCTAAGGTCCTGTGCGAGGATGGGACAACCCTCTTCTGCGGCATCAAAGGCAAGCGTATTAAAAGCCTCGAGAGGAATTACAACTCCCTCGCGGCCGGCGACTGGGTCGAAGTCAGAGCCACGGATGGAGGGCGAGGCTTAGTGATCGGACTCGAGCCGCGGCTGAACAAATTCGGACGCTACAACGAGAAGGGGAGGGCGGAACAGGCGATAGCAGTCAATATAGACAGGGTGATCTGCGTATCCTCCCCAGCCATGCCTCCCTTCCGGCCGCGCTTCATCGACAGGCTGGCCGTCATGGCTGAATCGGCCTCTGTCTTTTTCGTCATCGTCCTCAACAAGGTCGACCTCGGGCTTTCCCCGGCGACGGAAGCGAGGATTGCCGGCTATGGATCTCTCGGCTATCAGGTCATAAGGACCTCGGCAAAGACGGGCGAGGGCCTCGCTTCACTCGCGAGGCTCCTTGAATCAGGCAGCTCGGTTCTGGCTGGGCAGTCGGGTGTAGGCAAGTCCAGTCTCCTCAACGCTCTCTTTCCCGGTCTGGATAGAAAAACGCAGGAAGTTTCCGAAAAATACGAGCGAGGAAAGCACACTACCACGCAAGCCGAGGCCGTGCTGGTTGATGCGGAAAGGATGATCATCGATACGCCGGGGATACGGCGGCTTGCCCTTAGGAGCATAGATATCGGATCGCTCGCGGCTTTTTTCCCTGAATTTAAAGTCTATGCCGAGGACTGTTCCTTCGGGGGAGCCTGCTGCCACGTGGACGAGGAGGGCTGTGTGGTGAGGACAGCCGTCGCGGAAGGCCAGATCGACGCCGATCGATATGAAAGCTACCTGAGGATCAGGGAGGAACTCACCCAGCCCGAGCCGTGGAGGCGATCGGGCCCACGCGATCCGGGACGGCGGCAGCGGGGCTTTCTTCCGGGGAAAAAAAGGCTGGGCAAGGTGCTGGACCCCTTTGACGAGGACGAGGAGTACTAGGTGGGCGGCTTCGTCGAACACGCACACAGCTTCGGTCTCCTTGATTTTCCCAAGATACGCCAGAGGGCGGCCGACTATTGCCTCTCGGAGGAAGGCAGGGAGGTTTTCGGCCTCTCGCTCCCCCTGGACGATGCCAGCATCCTTTCAAGGATACAGGCTGAATTAGCCGTCATTGGCTCAGGGCTCGCGGCCGGCGATTTTCCCCTGTCAGAATTCCCTGATATAAAGACTGCCGCAAGACGCCTGAGCGTCGAGGGTGCTGTCCTCGAGTTGGCCGATCTCTTCGCCCTGGGAATCTGGGCCAAGGGTTTTGATACTCTGGCCGGAGCGCTCAGAGCTTTGCCCTTTCCGCCCTCAGGAAGCTTAAAAGCCCCGGCCCCCGACCTTGTTTACCCCGAAGTCTTCGCCGCCTACGATTCCGAAAGGTTCGCAGCCGAATGGGCGGCCGAGCCGGCTTCGGTCCTTCTCGACGAAGTCCCCAAGCTTCATGATATATACAGAATCATATTTTCTGTTATTGGGCCCGACGGCGAACTTAAGGATCTTCCCGAGCTGCGCAAGATTAAGTATTCAATCACCCGGGCCAACAAGGATTTGCTTTCGATAGCCGACTCCTACAGAAACGATCCCGACCTCAAGTCGGCCCTTCAGTCGGGAGAGCCCACCCTGCGGGATGGAAGGACAGTCCTCGCGGTGAGGTCGAGTTTCAAGGGGAGGGTCAAGGGCATAATCCATGAGGTTTCGGCGACAGGCCAAACCGTCTTCATCGAGCCTGCCGCCCTTGTCGATAAGAACAACGAACTCGTCCAGCTCTCCGCCCGCCTGGCCGCCGAGACGGCGCGGATCCTCAGGGAGACGAGCGAGGCCTTGCGCAAATATCGATACGCGATAATTGAAGCGCGCCGCGCCCTGGCTCTTCTCGACCCGAGACTCGCCCGTGCCATACAGTGCCGCAGGGAAGACCTCGTCCTCGCCGAAACCTGCGATTCAGGCTTTAGCATCTGGAGGGGCAGACATCCTCTCCTGGGCAAGAAGGCCGTCCCCATCGATGTTGTCCTTCCCGATACTACCCGTACTCTCATCGTTACCGGTCCCAACACGGGAGGTAAAACCGTCACACTCAAGACAATTGGGCTCTTCGCTCTCATGCACCAGCTTGGCCTCGGCCTTCCAGCGGCCCAGGGGACGAAGTTCCAGATCTTCGACGCTGTCCTCGCCGATATCGGGGACGAGCAGTCCATCGACCAGTCCCTCTCCACGTTCTCGGGCCACATGCGTGTCATAGCCGACATCGCCGCGAAGGCTGGACCCCGGAGCCTCGTCCTTCTCGACGAGCTGGGAGCGGGCACCGATCCCGAGGAAGGCTGCGCCATAGCCATGGGACTGCTTGACCATTTCATTGAAACCGGCTCGCTCGCCATCGCGACTACCCACCACGGCATACTCAAGAACTATGGCTACACCAAGCCGGGCTGTCTCAACGCGTGCATGGAATTCGATTCAACCAAGCTAGCCCCGACCTACAGGATTGTGATGGGGATACCAGGGGAGAGCAGGGCCCTGGAGATAGTAGCCCAGATGGGCCTGGATCAGCGGATCGTGACCCAGGCGAGACTCTACCTCGACGAGGAGCGAAGCAATGTGGGCGAGCTCATCCGAAGTTTAAGCGAAAAGCATCGCGAGCTGGAAAGTCTCGAGCGCGAACGGAGGGCGAGGCTCAAAGAGGCAACCGAAGATCAGAGAAAGGTGGACCTCGCCTCCCTTCGGGTCAAGCAGAAGGAGGCTGAACTGAGGAAGCGGGGCGTCTCCGAGCTTGACCAGCTTCTCTCGGAGAGTCGCAGGACCTTGGGAAACCTTGTAAGGAGTTTGCGGGAATCGGGGATGACCGCCGAGGGGACGAGGGAGGTTAAGTCCTTCATCTCGGGCCTTGATGCGGCTGTTGAAAATCAGAGATCTGAAGCGGAAAGGCTGAATGCAGAGCTCGAAGCCCTTGTTCCGGTCGAATCAGGGGAACTTCTCATAGAAGGACGAGAGGCCCTCTATGGATCCAGGGCAGTCAGGGCGAGGCTTCTCAGAAAGACGGACGGAGAGCGATGGATCATCGAAGTTGGCTCGATGAGACTCACCGTAAAATCGGGGGAACTTAGGGCGCTGCGGCAGGTTCCCGCTCCCAAGCTATCGGTGGACGTGGAGCTCGCGGCGCGACTGGAAGCAAGCCAAGCCAAGGCCGCCTTCGAACTGGATCTCCGAGGCTTTCGTCTCACGGAGGCCCTCGCCGCCGTGGAGCGACAGATAGATGCCGCAAGCCTCTCGGGACTCAATTTGTTCTCCATCATCCATGGCACGGGCGAGGGTGTATTGGGGCCCGGCATCCATGGCTACCTTAAAACCCATCCAGTCGTGGCCGATTTCCATTTCGCGCGACCCGAGGAGGGGGGATACGGGAAAACCGTCGTCAGACTCAAGGTATAGTTGACAGTATTTTAGCCGCTGTGGTATCGTTCTGCGGCACTTGTTGTATAAGGAGAATTTATGTCCGGTCACAGTAAATGGGCGACCATAAAGCACAAAAAGGGCCTGGCAGACGCTAAGCGCGGCCAGATGTTCACTAAGCTCATCAAGGAGATCTCCATCGCGGCCCGCATGGGCGGTGGTGATTCCAACGGCAATCCCAGACTCCGCACGGCCATGCTCAAGGCCCACGCCGCCAACATGCCCAAGGACAACGTTGACCGAGCGATCAAGAAGGGTACGGGCGAACTCGGGAATTCGATCTTCGAAGAGCTCAACTACGAAGCCTACGCCCCAGGCGGCGGCGCCATGCTGATCGAAGTCCTCACCGACAATAAAAACCGGGCGGCGGCGGAAATCCGCAACATCCTCACCCGTTCGGGCGCCAACCTGGGCACGACGGGCTCCGTATCCTACCTCTTCAAACGTAAGGGCGTACTCTCCTATGATGGTGAGCTCTATGGCGAGGACCAGCTCATGGAGGCTGCCTTGGACGCGGGCGCCGACGACATGGTCAACGAGGAAGGCACCTTTATCGTCTACACCGATCCAGGCAGTTTTGAATCCGTCCTCGAGGCGATGAACGCCAAGAAATTCCAGACTCTCGGCGCCGAGGTATCTATGATCCCCGATATCTACGTGGCGATGGACGGCGAGACGGCGGGCAAGGTCCAGCGGCTCATTGACAGGCTCGAGGAGAACGAGGACGTCCAGAACGTCTACCACAACATAGAGCTGCCCGAGAGCGAAGATTAAGGCATGAGCCAGGCCGGGCGACCCCGGGCCTGCCCCGAGCCCAGGATCGTTATAGGCATAGATCCCGGCCTTGCTTCCCTGGGCTACGGCGTGGTCGCCGAAACAGGCGGCCAGATTCGGTACATCGCCCATGGCTGCATAAAAACCTTGGCCGGAACCCCCTCGGGTGAGCGTCTCAAGGCGATTCATGAAGCGTTGAGTTCCCTCATCCAGGTCTATAAACCCTCTTGCGGAGGGGTCGAGGAACTCTATTTCTTCAGGAATGTCACATCGGCTCTCCCCGTAGCCGAGGCTAGGGGCATCATTAAATTGGTCTTTGCCCAGGCTGGTGTGCCGCTCGCCGAATTCACGCCCAACGCCATCAAGAAATCCGTCACCGGTTCGGCCAGGGCTGACAAACTTCAGGTCCAGGAGATGGTTCGTATCCTTCTCGGCCTCGAGAAGATACCCAAGCCCGATCATGCCGCCGACGCCTTGGCCGCCGCCATCTGCCGCATTCACTTCTCGGGACCCGCCGGAATACAGGAGTCTTGAGCTCCTCCTCTCTGGCGCCAGCCGGAGAAAACCTGTTATACTCGCCGCGATGCTCAACAGAATACTTGGCACACTTTCCGGAAGAACGCCGGACTCGATCTATGTCCTCACCGGCGGCGTAGAATGGGATATTTCCGTCCCCGTGAGGACGGTCGGCCTCTTCGGCCCCGTGGGCGGGCAGATCGAGGTCTTCGTCTGGCTCCAGCACTGGGAAGATGGCATGAAGCTTTTCGGTTTCCCCTCGGAACGGGACCGAACTCTCTTTCTCGACCTCATCAAGGTCGAGGGCATCGGCCCCAAGCAGTCTCTTAAAATACTCTCAGGCATCTCGTCCCAGGATCTCGCCTTGGCCCTCGATACGGGGAACCTTGCCGCCCTCCAGCGAATATCGGGGGTGGGGCCTAAGCTCGCGCAGAAGATGGTCCTCGCCCTCAAGGGCAAGCTTGTGGACATCGATTCCGCGGCTGACCAGGGTGCTGTCGCCTCGCCCTGGGGTGATCTTGCCGCCGCCCTTGTCGATATGGGCTTTGACAGGAAATCCGTCGAGGCCGTCGTGAGCGCGCGGGCCGCCGATGTGGGTACGGGTCCAGAGTCCGAGAAGGAACTCTTCAGGATTGCCCTCCTCGAACTCTCGGCAGGTGGAGGCAGACGATGAGTGGGAAGAAGGCTGAGGCCGTTGAGATCGAGCGGAGGCAGGGCTCCATGGATCCCCAGTTCGACCCCTCCGAGGACGAAAGGGAAGTGTCCCTGCGCCCGCGGGTGCTCTCCGAGTTTCAGGGCCAGGCGAGGCTGAAAGAGAATCTCTCCATTTTCATCAAGGCGGCCAAGGAGAGGGAAGAAGCTCTCGACCATCTCTTCCTGATGGGGCCTCCCGGGCTGGGCAAGACCACCCTTGCCCTCGTCGTCGCCTCGGAAATGGGCGTCGATTTCAAGCCGACGAGCGCCCCCGCCCTTGAGAAGCCCAAGGACCTGGCGGGCATCCTTACGACACTGCGGCCCGGTTCCGTCTTCTTCATCGACGAGATACACAGACTCAAGCCCGCGATCGAGGAGATGCTCTACATCGCCATGGAGGACTTTGAACTGGATTGGATCATCGGACAGGGCCCCTCGGCCCGGACGGTCAGGGTTCCCGTACCCCCCTTCACCCTCATCGGCGCCACGACGAAGGCAGGCATGGTTTCGGCACCCCTCTCGAGCCGATTCGGCATCTCCTTGCGTTTTGACTATTACAGCCCCGAGGAACTCAGACTTGTCATTAGTCGCTCAGCCTCGATCCTGGGCATCAGTATAGCCCAGGATGCCATGAAGCACTTGGCGGAGACCTCGAGAGGCACGCCGCGCATCGCCAATAGGCTCCTCCGCCGGATGCGGGACTTCGCCCAGGTGGCCGGCAAGGACATCATCGATGCCAAGGTCGTAAGCGGGGGCTTAGGTCGCCTTGAGGTCGACGAACTGGGCCTCGAACGCCTGGACAGGGATATCCTAAAGGCCATCATCACGAAATACGCCGGAGGGCCCGTGGGCGCCGAAACCCTCGCGATAACGGTAGGGGAGGCGGTTGATAGCCTCGAGGACTATTACGAGCCCTTTCTCATCCAGAGGGGCCTCATCGCGCGGACGCCCAGGGGAAGAGTGGCGACGCAGGCGGCCTATCTGCATCTAGGTATGGAGTTTCCCGGTGAGAACGGACGACTTCAATTTTAAGCTTCCCGAGGAGCTGATAGCCCAGTACCCCACCACGGAGCGCGGGGCATCGCGGCTTCTCGTCCTGGACAGGGCGGACGGACGGATAATCCACGGGACCGTGGCCGATATCGCCAGCTTCGTCGAACCCGGAACCCTCATGGTTTTCAATGATTCGAAGGTCAGGAAGGCGAGGCTCTTTGGCGTCGTCGAGGATTCGGGCGCCAAGGTCGAATTCCTTCTCCTCAACCCCTTGGCTGGTTCGGCCAACCCCCTTTCAGGCTCCTCTTCCTGGATGGTAATGTGCTCCAAATCCAGGAAACAGCGGATCGGGAGAACCTACGCTTTCCCGGGCGGCCTCGCCGGCAGGATCGCGGGCAAGGCGGAGGATGAGCGGATCCTCGAATTCGCGGCGCCGGTAGGTGACTCCTATCTCGACACATACGGACATATGCCCCTCCCGCCCTACATCAGGCGCGGCGATGAATCCTCGGACGAGAGAAGGTACCAGACTATATACGCCAAAACCGTGGGGTCGGCTGCCTGCCCCACGGCCGGATTGCATTTTACGGAAGCTATTCTCGGGTCCCTCGCCGAGGCTGGAATCGAGATGGAGTGGGTCACCCTTCACGTAGGCCTGGGTACCTTCCTTCCCGTCAGGGTCGAGCATGTGGAAAACCACGTCATGCATGAGGAATGGTACAACGTGCCCAAGCGGACGTCGGATGCTGTCGCGCGAGCGAAGGCCGAAGGCAGGAAGATTCTGGCTGTGGGGACGACTTCCTTGCGCACCCTCGAATCGGCATCCGATTCGGAAGGCCGTCTGACACCGGGACCGGGAAGAACGAGCATATTCATCTATTCGGGATATGAGTTCAAGCTCGTGGATAGGCTTTTCACCAACTTCCATACGCCCAAGTCGACGCTTCTCATGCTTGTGTCCGCCTTCGCGGGCCGTGAGAGAATCCTCGGTGCCTACGAGGAAGCCATAGGTTTGGGCTACCGGTTCTTCAGCTACGGAGATGCTATGCTCATACGCTGAACTATGCGGTAGGCGGGTAAAGCCGCCGGTAGGCCGACAGGACAATCAGTCCAAGCCTATCCCCAAGTGGCTTCCGACAATGCGTCGTACCCGGAGGCCGACTTCCCCGATATCCAATTCGGCGTTGACGAGTTCGATGTTCCAGCCTTCAGCGCGTTTTTTTTCGACAATTCTGTCGTAAGCAGCGGAAACCAACTTCTGCATGTGTATTTTTTCATAAATTTCCAGACTTTCCCTGCGTAGAACCCTCTCCATCGACCGTTCTGGGTCTATCCTGAAATAGATCGTGAGCCCGGGGTGGGGGAATGGAGAGTTGAGCAGTCGCGGCAGTTCCTCGCCGCAGGTGATCCCCTGATACGCGAGGCTCGAGAGTATGTAGCGGTCGCAGAATACCCAGGAACCTTTTTGGAGGATTGACAGGATACCAGCCTTCCCATGGAGGTGCTGGTGCCGATCCGTGGCGAAGAGATAGGCGACCGTGCCTGGATCCGCGTCGATTTCCCCCTTAAGGATGTGCCTTATAAGCTGGCCTTCCGGCCTGTCCGTGGGTTCGGCCGTGGTTTCGAAGAGGACGGAGTTGCGCTTGAGAGCCTCGGCGAGCATCTTGAGCTGGGTAGTTGTCCCCGATCCGTCGATGCCCTCGAAAACGACAAAGTTTTTTAAGCTGGAATGAGTGTCCCTGACTTGCATGGTGTGTTAGTATATAACCCGGTTCGTTCATTTTCCATGCGGGGAATTGCCGGATGACAAGAAAAAACGCAAAACTTATTCTCGCTGTCATCGCGGCCCTTTTGGCGGCAGGAATCCTCCTTTGCTTTTTTGTTCCCGGCATCAATGGAATGGTGGACCTGAAGGCCCGTTCGGCCTTGCTTTCCCTGAAGCAGACCCTCAATGGGATTTCGGGGCTACGACTTGAATATGATGACCTGCGTTTCTCCGACCTCAAGGTCATCACGATCAGGAATCTCGAGCTTTTCCCCGATCAAGCCTCTACGGGCACTACTCGCCCAATCGTCTCAGCCGACGAAGTCAAGCTCGATATAAACCTTTGGTCGGCTCTCTTCGGCCAATCTTCCGATATCCTGCGCAGGCTGAGCGTCGACGGCCTCGTAGCGAGGATATCCCTCACCGAAGACAAAGCGTCCATCGACAGGATTCTTGGTTACTTTTCCAGCTCAAAGGGTTCCGGCGGCTTTCCCTCCCTCGCCATCGAATTGACCAGGGCATCGATCCTCGTTTGCGACGCGAATTCCGCTTCCTATTCCCTCGCCTTCGGGGAACTCCAGGTTAGCCTCGCTTCTAAATTCGCCAATATCGTTCTGCCCGAAGCCTTCTTCATCGCCAGCTTTGCAAACGCAAAACCCTCCAATATCTCGGCCAAGCTGGGCTTTCTGAACGCGCGCGTCTCAAGCGACCTCGGCTCGGCTGATTTCAGCGCCTCGATCGGGGGCAGCGCCGATGGGATTTCCCTGGAGCGGCAGCGCCTGAAGGGGCGTCTCCGCGAGCGGGTTGTGGAGGTAGAAGTAGTGGGGGGTAAGGGGATACAGGCGGCGGTGAAGTATGGGTTGGGGGGTACGGTAGTGGAGGGGGAGGTGGTGTTGGGGGGGT